>JAPKAY010000099.1 GCA_028825045.1 Halioglobus sp. | reverse complement strand
CCCGACCGGCTGATTACAAATCAGCTGCTCTACCTACTGAGCTACGCCAGCCTTACTTGGATCAGGGCACGATATAACAGTCCCTTTTGAAGCGGGGGGGATTGTAGAGAAAGGGGTTTCAGGATGCAACTGGGTTTGTTGAGGCAGCCACCTCGCACAGTTGTCAGAAGTTTGGGGAAGTTCAATCCCTAGAGTTGGGTGGGGACTTGGGAAGGGCTTTCGGGGTTCTCGGAGTGGGTTTGTGGATGAATCAGCTTCGCATATCACGCGTGCCCATGGGCACCGATCCCGAACGCTCACAGATCCCGGTAAAACGTCCCGCCGAACGTCGCGATCTCGACACTTGTGAACCGGTAAATAGTGTAAATATAGTCTTAGCTGCCGCCGTAACCGTAGTCGCTCAGAATAATTTTTTTAGTATACGCTGAGTACAACTCGTCCACATCAGCCACCATGAAAAATAAACGGGCTTCATGGTCAGTGGTATAACCCGGCCGCATGCCGTCGATGAATAACGCAGGCGCCCAAGTCGAGCCAATCCTATTAACATGCCCCCCGTAGCAACCCCTGTTTTCACTTCCACGGATATAGTAGTCGAACAAAGCCGTCACATCTGCGCGCGATGCCCACTTCCAACCCTCCATGTTGTAGCCATTAAGCTTTCCGCTGCATGGACCGGCCCGGGCATCTAGCGTTTATGTCACTCCAAGACAGGTAATCAAACAGGTCTATCTGCGCCCACTCTCTTGCATTGATGATGACTGTGCCGGTAAGCGTAATGCCCAGACCACAACTCGAAATGGGGTCTAGCGGACAGGTATCATCCATGTCGAGAAACCCATCATTATCATCATCCCCATCCAACTCATTCCTGACACCATCAGCATCTGTATCAATGCCCACATCTTTAAAAACAGGCATGACATACCCCGACTCAAACAATGCGACCATACTCGAGCCTAAAGCATCATCAGCAATACTAATCGTACACGTTGGGTTGGTAGATTTGGCGCACCTGAAACCGCCTCCATCAGACCATTTTTCAAACACATACCCCGCCTTAGGAGTGGCGGTAAGCGATTCGCTGAAGGGTAACTGAGCTGCAGTGATGTCAAATTCACAGAGGCTTCCTGCCGAGCAATTATGCGCAGCGTTGGAGGAAACTACATCGCCGCCAGAAGGCACCATGACGACTATCTTGCAGCCAGCTGACAGGCCCAATACACAGCCCATCAGTACCACTTTCCACTTCATGCGATTTCTTTCCTGTTGTTACGCGAGCCAGGCCAACAAAAAAAACAGCGCTACCGATAACCTACTCATTAGCTTGGGCGCCCTTATTTCCTAAAAAGAGCAACGAATACCATAGCATGTGCAAGACTCAGGCCAGGTCAATGCACTAAGGGGCCGTGGCAATATTTTTTGGATTTCTGTTGGAACTTTTAAAGAATACTGATGCTAGACGAACGTCGCAAATAAGGTGACAGCGGCCCTACCCCGCTCCAGGCCTGACGGTCCGCTTTCGGAAAAAGGGACCGCTCCGCTAAGAATACTTTCAGCCTCCATCACCGCCCAGCCCAGCCACTCCAGGCAATCAGCAGCAACCCACTGCCAAACCCTGTTCGGCATTCGTTAAGTCCGGGATGTTTGTTGCTTTAAAGAAGAATTAAGTCGTTACTTTTCTTCGACTTGGCGAGACCCTCGACAGTTCTCCGAAGGCTTACAAATCAGCCGCTCTACCGACTGAGCTACGCCAGCCTTGACCAAAACTTCAACAACGCGGAAGAATCTGGCTGAATATCAGCAATCGACCCCCGCGAAGGGCGGCGATTGAAGGGGAAATGTTGGGTGAGTGCAATAGGACGCTGCCGCTAGATTGACAAAATAACCATTGCTAATCCACTGGAATCGAAAAGAGGCCCTTGCGAGCCCCTTATCTAGTGATTCCCCGGCTTAACTCTGGGCACGCTTCCGGCGAATCCCAGCAGCCGATAGCAGGAACAAGCCTATTCCCGTTATCCCCAGCCCATAGGCCGACATTGTTGGGACTGGGGTTGCTGTTGGCGTTGGCGTTGGCGTTGGCGTATCCAAACACCTAACCGATACGCTGGAGACATCAGCCCCTGACAGCGTTCCGCTACCGTCAGCGACAATGCAGGTCTGACCCGTAGGCTGAGTGGCCACGGTGACAGCATAACTCGAGCCGTCAGACTGCTGCGTGAAAGTGAAGCTGCCGTCTACTGACAGTGTCTGGTCGTCTGCCCCATTGTTCTGCAAGACAACACTGGCACCACTTGCGAGTCCGGTTACGTCACCGCCCACCGTAAAAGGAAGTATCGGGGTATCAGAAAGCTCAAAAGCAAGTTGATCAGCTTGCGTACTCCAGGAGGTTCCTGATGCTACTTTATTCCAACGAGGGCCTCCTTTGGGGACAATGTTTTGCCAAGACCAAGCGGTGGCATCACTGGTGTTATTGAACACTGATATGTAGGTGGGTGCTGCCGCAAGTGTCACGGACGGCGAAAAATTAAAGGTATATTTGTAGATAGCTGCTCCACTATTGGTCGTTAGCGAGGTCGCTTCACGCAAGGTCGAGGCTATTACAGGTAACGGCATTATAGGAGACCCCAGAGGAGATCCAGAGTTGTCATCATAAAACCAAATTGCGAAATCATCAGCCGGAGGCGCAATAGGGCCCGAACTGTAATGTCCCCAGACGACAACAGCGGCAATGTTGGTGCCGGCGCTCAACGTGATGACTTGCGCCTGCTGGTTGACAAAACTCGCAGCACTATCCGACTGGCGGCTGTCATCCGTGTCAGGCGGCGCCTGCGAGAGAATTATTGCGGCCGTAGCATGAGCAGCAAAGAATGATGATGCGATAAACAAACCTAGAATTCGTATGATGTTCAATTTGACGTCCTTTTGAAATTCTTGTGATTTCGCCGCGAACCCTACCAGATAGTCACGGGAAAACAACAGTAAGTGCTGCGGCTACATAGGGCGAATAGCTGCTCAGAATGCGTTCGGTAATCGACAGCCAAAAATCCTTACCCATTTTTAACTTACTGACCACCCACGCACAAACTACCCACAACCAGGCTCGGTATAGGTTCAGTCAGGGGTTTCAATGATTTACTAGTGGAGCAAGTTTCTTACTTTTCAGGCGCTTGGCGAGCCTCTCGACGTGTCTCCGATTTATTACAAATCAGCCGCTCTACCTGCTGAGCTACGCCAGCCTTGATTGGAACAGGACACGATTTAACAGTCCCTTTTGAAGCGGAGCGAATTGCAGAGAAAGTGTTGGGCATGCAACAGACTGGCGCGGATGTAGCGTCTTTTTCCCTCCCACCTAACGACCTCGGCCAAGCTGGACTATAGTTAATCTAACCACATGAAAGAGAAGCCCAATATGGATACTTCAAACCACACTATGCAGGCACTTTTCTCGCAGTTAGGTTTATCCAACAACGACACCGCGATCGAGAACTTCATCCACAATAACCACCTGCCCCTCGAAATACCCCTGGAGAATGCAGCTTTCTGGAATGCAGGACAGGCTCAATTCATCCGCGAGTCCATAGCACTGGATGCCGACTGGGCAGAAGTAGTAGACCACCTGGATGCGATGCTGCGTCACTAACACGCAAAACTACAGAGCACTGCCGGTTACTGTCGACTAATAGCGGACGCTGACAACCTCAAACAACAAAAAGCCCGCACTGGGCGGGCTTGGTAATAACCGAGCCTGTTTCATCGGCTACAGCCGATCATTGATTTGAGCAAACAGCCGGACCGCACGCGGCAACCACACAGGCTGCACCACAATCGGTGTAGCCGATAGCCAGTTCCTGATCGGGGTTAGGTGTAGAAATACAGTTATCCAAAGAATCGCCCACACGATCCCCATCGATATCGTTGTGATAGGCAGCGTCGTAATCCGGATCGTGACCATCCATGACCGCTTGGGCAATCGCTTTCAAGTCCGCACCTTCGTAGCTCGGCCCAAAAGTATAAGTGGAAAGATCCACGTCATAGATCGCGTTCAGCCACACCAGCCGGCCCAAATCCCGTAGGATGTTGCCCGGGTGTCCCAACGTGTCGGTGTAGATAGAGTCCGCGACGTCGCCGACCAGATTCTGCACAGCCGGAAGATTGTCCGCTGCGAATAGCAAACGGAGTTCGCCCGCGCTTTGGCCATAGGGTAGGCAGTAGATCTCCACGCCAGGGAAAAGTCCACGAATAATATCCACAAAAACGTGCCAGAATCCAGTGTGGGCGGTTTCCCAGCTACTGGCGTATGCTGCGGCAGCTGTGCTTTGGGGAGAGGGCAGCCAGGGCAACGCGAGGAAAAAACGGGTATTGGGATTCTGCGCCAGGGCGTAATTTATCCAGTTCTCATAGCCTTCAGTGCTGGCGTAGTTCCCATGGAATGTCATGCCGAACAACTCCACGTCACCGCCGTCAAGGATGGCTTGGATCTCGGCGCGCTTGCTGGCATTTTCCCACAATGCCTGCGGTGCCCCTGTAGCGCCACCGGAGAACACAATTGACTGGGAGTGACCCCCAATTCCCGCCGCTCCGCTGTAGTCGGGCATACCCTGGGCAAAGGGCCTGAAAAAACTATGCCCGATATGCAGTGAGTTGAAACCCGGGTTGGGCACTTCGGCCTCTACATTGTAGGCGGATAGCGCCAAACAGAGGAAGGTGGCGCATAGCGTTTGGATTGATTTCATCATTTAGACCTTATAACTTATGAGCCCCTTTTATTCAAACTTTAAAGCGACATAAAACTCAATCGGAAACTTGACGATCAAGTATTCCAAACGGAACACGGGCTACCAAACTACAATCGGCAGATTGAATGCCTGTGTTGCGCTGACCGGTTAAAATCGCTGGTGTTAGAGGACTAAGTGATAGTGATAAGTTAACTTTAGGTCCTGGACTGGCGTGACAAAAATTACCATCGGCTGACTGGCAATACTTCACCTGGCTCCACTTTGAGTACCATTTACGTTATTTACCCGCTCTGATCTTCCACTTTTCGCGTCAAAATAGGTTCGCTTGTCAGTGCCATTTAATGTGTTCGGAGATTATGGTGCAGCCTTAGCTTAGCTTCAGTGAGGTAACATTGTGTCCCTATCAACTATAAATAGGAGGGTGATTTTACTGCATGGTTTTTTCTTCGTCAGGGTAGAATTCCCAGATGGCCCTTGTGCCTTTGACAGAATAGGAAATACTATTTGGACCTTGAATTTGTAGCGGGTGCATGCGCAAAGAAGGGTCGGAATAGAACATACCTACCTGTACTCCGGTGCCGGTGCCGATGAGACCTGGTGGTGCGCAGGAAAAGTATTTTTCCCAGTATTTTTCTGAGAAAAACA
>JAPKAY010000098.1 GCA_028825045.1 Halioglobus sp. | reverse complement strand
CACGCTGTGCTACGGGGTTTTTTTATGGGTTATGCATGCGGTGGGCGGGCGTGGGCTCGGGGCGCCCGATACAGTGAGCACGCTCTTACGCCACGGTCCATGTAGTGGCGGGGTGTAAGCGGATATCGTAGACTGCCACCATGTTTCCAGTTCACACATCCCCGACATATGCGCCATTGTTTGCTCAGGCAGTCGACACGGCTTGCCTCGGTGATGGCTGCCACTCTATCGTCGCGTGAAAAGCGCATAGAACTGATTCAAATGAGATGTAACTGTAATGCATGAACACAAAGAACAAGGCAGCGTTCTGAATGGAAGGGAAAACAGTGACGGTTTGTGGCGATGCCCGAAATGTTGGGGCGAACTGGACGTCATTTCCAACGAGTCAATAAAATGCCAGCTGTGCCATGAGAAATACCCTGCGGTTGAAGGAATTCCCGATCTTCGTATGGGCAAGGGTGATGCGCTTTGGGAAAAGCAAGATCTGCAACTGGCTCAGAGATACTCTGCTGAAGTACAAAAAGAGAGTTTGGAAACCGTCATGGAGCAGCTTTCTGACCGGCCAGAGAATACCCAAGAAACACAAGTGATGCGAGTGAAGCAAATCCTGGGAGCACCGTCTAAATTTCTACGTCAGTTCGATGGCTGGCTTAAGCCATGCGTGTCGGGTGATGGGCTACTTCTCGATGTTGGCTGTGGTAGTGGTGGGTTTTTAGTTGCTACGGAGTCCATTGGTGTGGGGGCGGTAGGTATTGATGCTTCCATGACGAACTTGATTGCGGCGAAGCGTATGATTGAAGTGCACGGGGGAACCGCTCGGCTCGCATGTGCCTATGCGGAGAGTCTACCCATAGAAAGCGGCAAAATTTCAGCTGTCACTATGAATGATTCTATTGAGCATGTGACGAGTGTGCGAACTACAATTGCTGAAGCCTACCGGGTGCTCAAAATAGAAGGACGCCTGGCAATTTCAACGCCTAACCGATTTAGCCTAACACGAGAGCCGCATGTGCTCATTTGGGGTGTTGGCTGGCTTCCGCGACGATTTCAGGCGCGCTATGTGCGCTGGCGCATTGCTCAAGCATATGACCATACGCGTCTTATGAGCACTTGGGAGCTGTCGCGCGAGTTTAAAAGGCAAGATGGCTTCTCGTTCGAACTCATTGTTCCGCTTGTACCCAAAGAAGAGATCGAGAATTTCCCTCCTCGACGAGCTGCTTTGGCCAATCTTTATAATCGTATCTGTCAGTGGCGGGTATTGCGCCCGATACTGTTATTCATAGGCCCCTTTTATCAAATATCCGCAAGGCGAATTGCCTAATTGGGGCGATGCGGGAGTACTGTGCGCACATGAACGGGTCAAAATAAGCGACTCAGCCCCTTTATATTTGCGGATAACATCATGGTTCTGTCTAAAAGCTTCGATTGTTGTTTCCAGCCTTCAGGGTCAGATTGCCCACGGCGTAACCAGGTTAGAAGTAGGTTGTGTGCATGAATAGCGAAGTGGCTGCAGCATTGATTGATATTGAGGCGCAACTGCGTCAGTTGGGGCATTGGGACAAAGAGCCACCCTCCGCCGAGGCCTTTATCTCCGATCAACCCTTTTCTGTCGACACACTCACCTTTCCGCAGTGGCTGCAATTTGTCTTTTTACCCACGTTATATCAGTTGTTACAGGGGGATAAGGGTTTGCCGGGGCAATGCGGCATTGCTCCCATGGCCCAGGAATACTTCCGTGGTTCGGATGCGGCTGGTAGTGAATTGATTACTGCGCTAAAGCGTATCGATGACCTCCTGTCTCAAGGTGCTAATAGCGGGGTTAAAAATGTCAAACTGGGGAGTTAAACTTTGGTTTGAGGGCTGACTAAGCCCTCTGAAAATGGTAGCTTCTGCCGTAGGAATATTTGTAATGTGACATGAGCTAAAAACGTTAGTATCCCCACGGAAGCAGATATTTATAAACGCCACATACCTGCCGATTTCGATGCACCTGCGGGCACCAAGGTTGAAGTTACATATGCACAAGCGCGGTTACAACACACCGACACTCCTACCGTTGGATATAGAATGCTGAGTATTTACTGCAAGCAGATTCTGCTGTCCCTGTCTCTGTCTCTGTCTCTGATGGTGCATGCGGGCAGTGTGACCGTAGGCCAGGAGGCACCGGAAGTTTATTTGCCTGAACTGGTCGGCGCGGAACAGGTCAGTCTAGCGTCTCTGCGTGGCAAGGTTGTCTATTTGGATTTCTGGGCTTCATGGTGTGGCCCTTGTCGAGTCTCCTTCCCCATATTGGAACAATTGCGAGATGAACTCGGGCCTGACGGGTTTGAGGTGCTGGCGATCAATGTGGACGAAAATGAGTCCGATGCACTAAAATTCCTGTCCGACATGTCCGTGAGCTATCTGGTGGTGCGCGATGATGAAGCAGCTACGCCACAAGCTTACGGGATTTTAGGAATGCCCACAGGGTATCTTATTGACAGACAGGGTGTTGTTCGTGAAATTCATCAGGGTTTTCGCAAGAGTGATGGCGCTCAATTGCGAACCACAATTGTTGAGTTGTTGGGAGAATGATTACATTGAAATATCTGACAGGACTATTGTTCGTAGTCGTTCTTTGCGGCTGTGAAACGGTGCAGCCTTGGGAGCGTGGAATTCTAGCCAAGGAAGAAATGCAGTGGCAACCCAATGTGATGGAAGCGCAATTTCGCTATCAAGTTTATGCAAGTAAGGAAGCTTCCTCCGGCGGTACTGGTGCCGCTGGCGGCGGCTGTGGGTGTAACTGATGGCCAGAGATGATCGCAATCCAACGCTACTGGCGCTAACTTCCAGTGCGCTATTGCTGCCCATCTATCAAGGTGCATCGGCCGATGCACCACCGGAGTTCACCGAAGTTGGTGTGCGCTACAGTAGGTACAAAGAGGACGATATTCTTGGCCGCAACGCTTTTGGCGGAGGCAGTGAGCGCTATAAAATAGATGTCGCACAATTTCGTATGCTAGCGCCAGTTGCAGACGATTGGTCATTTGCGCTGGATGTCGCCTGGGAGGACATGAGTGGCGCTTCACCCTGGTTTGTAGGAGAAGTTGCCGGGCAGAGCCCCAAGGTCATCATGAGTGGCGCGAGTATTGAAGATACTCGCACGGAGGTAAGTGGCACTACGCGTTACTATTATGACCGCGGCAATGCGGGGCTCAATCTTACCTACTCTGATGAGGATGACTATGAGTCAAAGGCTATTGCTCTGGATGGTTCGCTAAATAGTGAAGATGGGATGACTACCTACAGCGCTGCGATTAGTACAGCGGATGATCATATTGATCCGACACAGGGTTCAGTGCCGACCAACACACTGAGTGCTACTAAAGATGTGAGCTCTGCCTGGGTGGGCGTGACGCGTATTGTGAGTCAGCGAGCTCTCGTGCGCTTCGGGGTCAGCTATACTTACCGCGAAGGGTTTCTGACTGACCCCTATAAGTTTAAAGACAGGCGCCCCGATGAGCGCAAGGAATGGACGCTTGGCACGGGCTATCGTCATTTTTTCGAGGAGCAAAATGCGGCGCTGCACATCGATTATCGTTATTTTAGTGATGACTGGGATATAGAGTCGCACACTGTTGATGTTGCCTGGTACCAAAACTTTGGACAGGACACTGTAGTGACTCCATTTATTCGTTACTACACGCAAAGCGAGGCAGAGTTCTTCTCAAATCTAGCAGACGAAGAAGCACGCTATTTCGCCGACGATTATCGTTTATCAGCATTTGGTGCATTCTCCTACGGTGTGCGGTTGAGTCACGACCTCGGTAACTGGTCGGTAAATCTCGACGCGGAGCGCTATAGAACGGATGGGAGCTGGGGCGTCTACAATGGAGAAGTGTCGCCCGGGCTGGTCGACTTCTGGCGCTACGGAGTTGGACTTAACTACGTCTTCCGATAGCCCTCATTCGTCGGTGCAGCGCATCGAGCACAGCTTCAAAGCGATGGGTGGGCCCTGTCGACTTCGCTTGGAGACAAACGAGGGTGTTGATGCGACGGTTGCCATAGCCGCAGCTACCGAAGAAATTCAGCGTCTAGAGCATAAGTATAGCCGTTACCTCGATAGCTCACTGACTAGCAAAATCAACCGCGCTGCCGGTACTGGCACGCCCGTATCCATTGATGATGAAACTGCAGGGTTGCTCAATTACGCCAATACCGCATGGCGCGAGAGCGATGGATTATTTGACCTAACTTCCGGCGTATTGCGCCGTGCCTGGGATTTCAAATCTGGCCGTTGTCCTGAGCAATCAGAGGTGGCAGCTCTTCTTCCGTTGGTTGGTTGGGAGTTGGTGCAGTGGGATATAAACAGTGTGTATTTGCCACGTCCGCGTATGGAACTGGATTTCGGCGGCTGTGTGAAAGAATACGCAGCAGATAGTGCTGCGGTGCAACTTAGGCGACATGGTGTAAGCTCGGCTTTGGTAGATTTAGCAGGAGATATGGCTGCTGTTGGTACGCCGGCAGGTTTAGAAGGATGGCCTGTGGGCATTCGCCATCCTGAAAAAAAGGACGCAGCCATTGCCCAGGTATGGTTGCCCGAGGGCGGCCTTGCCAGCAGCGGTGATTATGAGCGCTGTCTGGAAATTGACAATCAGCGCTATAGCCATATCCTGCATCCGCTTACGGGTTGGCCCACCACACAGGGCCTCGTCGCTGTTACAGTAATGGCTCAACAGTGCTTGGTCGCCGGTAGCTCGGCTACTATCGCCATGCTCAAGCCACTGGACGAGGCGCTGCAGTGGTTAAACGAATTGGGCCTACCCTGGCTGGCCATAGATGGAGAACTTGAATGCCATGGGAGCCTGCGCTAGTGCTTTTCCGTGGGTTAATGCCGGCCCACAGATTCTGCGATATCGTACTGCAATTCTCTCGACCCCAAATCCAGGCGCCCTGTCAGTATGCGTTCAGAAGTCCCCGTCGGAGGCGTAAACACCCTGGCGGGTTGCAGCGATGCTGCTCCTGTCGTCCACAGATCCAGTTCTGCTGCCCCGTCGATGGCTACCGAGCCCTTCAGTGGTAACCAGGTGCGCGGTCCACGTACTGACAGACCTGTGCGACCGTTGTTGATTTTGGTGCCCTTGCCGAGTAAAAAATAGCCCCGTCCCATAATCAGATTATTCGCGACCAGAACGTCTCCGCCTACATGGTTCTTGATCAGCGTGCCGCTCCAAGCTTCATTGATAAACGTATTGTTTACCGCGTATAAATGTTTCTGTTGTTCGCTGCGCTGCTCGCAATTTTCGGCGCCGTAGCCAATGGCATCCACATTTTGTGTCGTTAGTGCTTGATGCAGATCGTTGCCGATAATGAAGCTCAACCCGCAGTTCGGTAAATCGATGAGGCGGCTGGAGTTTCCATTGGACGTGTCCTCAA
>JAPKAY010000097.1 GCA_028825045.1 Halioglobus sp. | reverse complement strand
GGACTGCCATTAAAAGATGGACAGCTTACACCCGATCTTTTCGAACGGGCCGCTGCCAAAGTTGGCCTCGCTAGTAAAATTGCCTACCAGGATATTGTCAGTATTGAGCCAGCACTGCTACCTGCGGTGGTAATACTCAAAGGTGAGCGAGCTTGTCTGTTAACGGGTTGGAATGAGGCTGGTGATATCGCCGATGTCGTTTACCCCGAACTCAATGAAGCGGTCGTCAACGTCCCTCGGGAAAAATTGGTAGCGGATACTACGGGCGAAGTCATTTTTTGTAGACCCCGTTTTCGTTTTGATGCGCGCGCGCCTCGCGTTGGCATAAGTACTCGAGGCCACTGGTTCTGGGACGCCATCCGCGCCAATGCACCGATTTACCGGGACGTTCTGCTGGCCGCATTCTTCATCAATATGTTTGCTCTGGCATTACCTCTGTTTACCATGAATGTATATGATCGTGTGGTCCCAAACCAGGCGACAGAAACCTTATGGATGCTGGCCGTCGGTGTGATTATTGTCATGCTGGCCGACATCACCTTGCGCACCATGCGCGGCTATTTTCTCGACCTGGCAAGCCGGCGAGTCGATATTCAATTGTCGTCCCTGATTATGGAGCGGGTGTTGGGTATTCGTCTGGAGCATCGACCGGCTTCGGTAGGCTCCTACGCAGTTAGCCTGCGATCCTTTGAAACGGTTAGAGATTTCATAACATCTGCATCGATCACCACCATCATTGATATTCCCTTTGCCCTTATTTTTATTGCCGTCATCGCCTGGATCGCCTGGCCCGTGCTTGTGCCGGTTATCGTCGGTCTGCTGGTGGTTGTGGGTTTTGCCCTGTCGGTGCGAGGAAAGCTGAAGGAGTTGGCAGAGACCACTTACCGTGCCGGGGCAATGCGAAATTCCACGCTTATCGAAAGTTTGGTCGGACTGGATACTATCAAAGCGATGGGCGCAGAATCGCGCATGCAGCGACGCTGGGAGGAAACGACCTCCTTTCTGGCCCACGTTGGGGTCAAGTTGCGCCTGATATCGAATTCCGCCATCAATGTGACCCAGTGGGGCCAGCAGACAGTCTCCGTTTTTGTCATTGTGACCGGTGTTTATCTGATAAGCGCAGGTAACCTCTCTATGGGTGGGCTTATCGCCTGCACTATGTTGGCGGGTCGTATAATGGCTCCGTTTGGACAGCTGGCGGGGTTGATCACCCAGTATCACAACGCCCAGATTGCGCTAACAAGCCTCGACGAAGTTATGGCCAAACCGGTAGAGCGGCCGGAGGGAGCGCAATTTCTTTCTCGCGAACTGTTTGAGGGCGAAATTGAATTCAAGAACGTTTCTTTTTCCTACCCCGGCGCAGAGATGGAATCGCTCAGCAATGTGTCGTTCAAAATCAAGCCGGGCGAACACGTCGCGATACTCGGGCGGGTGGGTTCAGGCAAGTCAACTTTGCAAAAGCTTGCTATCGGATTATATCAGCCTACTGACGGTGCCATTCTTATTGACGGCATCGATCTGCGCCAATTGGACCCCTCGGAGTTTCGGTCCAGAGTTGGGTATGTTCCGCAGGACGTTA
The DNA here is from genome assembly GCA_028825045.1 of Halioglobus sp. Classification (GTDB taxonomy): domain Bacteria; phylum Pseudomonadota; class Gammaproteobacteria; order Pseudomonadales; family Halieaceae; genus Marimicrobium. The sequence goes on along the minus strand of JAPKAY010000097.1, from coordinate 3,933 downwards.
CGCTTTTTTACGGCAGTCTGCGCGACAACCTAACGCTGTCGAATCCGCAGTTGTCCGACAGCGCCATCGTGCGCGCTGTTGAGATTGCCAATCTCACGGAATTTGTAAATCGCCATCCCCAGGGGTTCGACATGATGATTGGCGAGCGCGGGGAGTCTCTCTCCGGCGGACAACGTAAATCGGTAGCGCTGGCCCGGGGCGTCATACAGGAATCCCCGTTGCTCCTCATGGACGAGCCGACAGGTTCGATGGATCACTCGACTGAAGTTTCCGTGCGTAAAAACCTTACAGAATTAATCAAGGGGCGAACCTGGCTAGTGGTTACACACCGAAATTCCCTGTTGGAAATGGTGGATCGAATCATCGTAATCGATAATGGAAAACTCATAGCTGACGGCCCTCGCGATACGGTGATACAGGCTCTCCAGCAGGGCAAAATTGGTAAGGCGCAATGAACGAGAAACCGGTCATCGATACTGTGCCGATTTCGGATGCCGCCTCTGATATTGAGGCGCCGCCTCTGCACAGGAGAGTGGTGGACTGGTTGTTTGCGCCCTGGATGAAAGAGGAATCACCGGGGCAATACAATTGGCAACTGGATGCGCACCGCGCCTATATTGAACAGCAGCCATTGCGGGCACGGATTCTTCTCTATGTGGTGGCCGTGACTGTGGTGTGCCTGGTCGTCTGGTCGGCGTTGGCAAAGATAGATGAGGTAACCCGGGGCCAGGGCAAAGTTATACCCTCTCGCCAGATACAGGTGATTCAGTCCCAGGATGGGGGAGTGGTTACGGAGATTTTAGTGCGCGAAGGTGATTTCGTGGAGGAGGGCGAGTTACTTGTGCGCCTCGACCAAACGCGTTCTCAGTCCACATTTCGTGAAAATCGTGCAGAGTTCCAGGCGCTATCGATAAAGGCAGCACGCTTGCGGGCGCTGGTCGAAAAGACAGAATTTAAGCCCGACGCTGAACTTGCTCAGGCCGTGCCCAAGATTGTCGCCGAAGAGGCGGCTCTTTTTGAGACGCGTCGTGCTGAGCTGAGCCTTGCGCAAGAAATTGCACAGCAGCAGTTAGTGCAGCGTAACGAGGAGCTGGTTGAAATTACGGCCCGTGAGCGGCAGGCGGCCCGCTCACTGGAGCTGACCGAACAAGAACTGCGTATGACCCGGCCCATGGTCGCTTCGGGGGCGGTTTCTGAAGTAGAGATTCTTCGGCTAGAGAAAGAAGTAAATCAGTTGAGCGGAGAGCGCCAGCAGGCGGCCGCGCAGGTTAAGCGCATCGAATCCTCCATTGTGGAGGCGGAGCGTAATTTACACAGCGTTGAAAATGAGTTTAATAACGAAGTTCGGGAAGAATTGGCCGATACAATTTCCAGAGTGAATTCTTTGCGAGAGACTGGCGAGGGACTCTCTGATGTCGTCAGGGGAACCGAGGTTCGTTCACCGGTAAACGGCACCGTCAAGCAGCTTTATTTCTACACTATTGGTGGCGTGGTCCTGCCGGGCAAGGAGATCATCGAGATCGTTCCCGCCGATGACACTCTATTTTTGGAGGTTCGAATTCGACCCAAAGATATTGCATTTTTGGTGCCGGGGCAGGAGTCACTGGTGAAGTTTACGGCCTATGACTTTGTGGTCTACGGTGGGCTCAAGGGGGTGGTGGAACACATAGGTGCGGACACCGTTGTCGACGAAGAGGGCAACCCGTTCTATGAGGTCACTGTTCGCACTATTGAGTCGCGTTTGGCGAAGGATAAACCCATTATTCCCGGCATGGTCGTGGAAGTGGATATTCTCACAGGCAAGAAGAGTGTGCTGGCGTATATGATGAAGCCCATACTGCGCGCCAAGCAGTATGCACTGTCGGAACGCTGATGGTGCGGATCTTTATCTGTTCGCTCGGGCGCCTGCGAGAGCGCTGGATTTTGGCTTTCCCCGATGCGCATGTGGTGTCGGATCTTACCGAAGTCGGTGAGCAGCATTCAGGTGGGGCCCTTAGCTTGTGGCTCGATCTCAGTTCAATGCACCGTGATCTGCGTCTGGAATCGGTTGCTGCAGCTTCTTCAAGGGGAAGCCCTGTAGTAGCGATGATGGGGGTGCCGGATGAGGCCGAAGCTTTTGCTTTGCTTCAAGCCGGCGCGCAGGGGTATTGTCATGTCAAGGCAGCCCCCGAGCAGTTGCGCGAAATTGCTACAGTGGTAGAGCACGGAGGTTTGTGGATGCCGCCAAATCTGGTACAACGCTTTCTGGCTGTATCCACCCGGGTGATTCCTTCCTCCATGCCTGAGGTTCCGGAACTTAATCAGCTGACATCCCGCGAATTAATGGTGGCTGAGCAAGTGGCCCACGGGGCAAGCAATCGGGAAATCGCGCTGGCACTTGAGATTACGGAGCGCACTGTTAAGGCGCATATATCGGCCATTTTTGACAAGCTCGGTGTGCGCGATCGAGTGCAATTGGCACTGAAAGTAAACAATATACCCACCTACAACACCCTCAATTAGTTGCTGTTTGGGGTCTCCTTCGATTGTCCCTGGACGGATATTCAATATGACCTCCATCACATTCTGAATATTTCGATGCCCTACCTGTACAAAAGTACAATGTATGTGCACTCGAGCCCGCATATTATTAGGCTGTAGAAGCGAGATAAACAATTTTTATAGCCAGCGTGCTGGCGAAAAGGGTTACCGACATGGCAAACGAGATATTCGCAACAGTAACTTCGATCAATGGTCAGGCCTATGCCCGCAATGCCGAAGGCGAACGCCGGGAGCTGCGCCCAGGTGATGTGCTGTTTGAAGGCGAGACACTGGTTACCCCGGACGGCGGGAGCGCAGAACTTTCCTTTGTCGACGGCAGCTCTCTATTGGTGAGCGATGTGCCGGAGATCGCCATTACTGGCGACCTGATGACGGGTACGGCTTCGGGGCCCGATGAAAGCGCGGTCGAAGATGAGACCGTGCAGCAAGTATTGGCTGCATTGGAGTCTGGTCAAGATATTGGTGATGTCCTGGAGGCGCCTGCAGCAGGCCCTGATGCAGCTGCACAGGCTGACCAGACTGGCCAAGAGGGCCTCAGTTTTATTCGTCTTGGGCGAATTGTGGAGCAGACCAGTGAATTTGCCGGTATTGCCGGAAGTGCCAGTCAAGAGGCTGCAGTGGTCGTGGATGACGAACTGGTGGGATCGGTAGACGCCGTTGATGATTCCTCCACCACTGGGGAAAGCCAGCCCGTTGTGATCGATGTACAGGATAATGATGATTTTCAAGAAGGCTCTTATCTCACCGCAGTGACCAACGGTAGCAATGGATCGGTGGTAATTAATGCGGACAATACGGTGACCTATTCACCCGAAGCAGGGTTCCTTGGTACCGATACGTTCACATATACCGCCACATCTATTGATGGAATCGGCCAGGATACTGCCGTTGTGACCGTGGTGGTAAACAGTGAGCCGCTCCCACCTCCCACACCTCCCACACCTCCTGTACCGCCAACTATTAGTATTACTGATGACGTGGTGGTGGAAGGCGAAACAGCGACGCTGACAATATCCTTGTCCAAGCCCTGGACAGAGACTGTGTCTGTGCAATACAGCAGTTCAGACGGGTCTGCCGTTGCGCCGGAAGACTACGATCCTGTTACCGGACTGGTAACGGTTACCTTTGCCCCGGGAGAGACCAGCAAGGATATTTCAGTGAGTACTAACGTCGATAATGCTGAGGAGGAGACTGAAACCTTCGATGTGAACTTGAGCTCACCGACTAATGCCACTATCGACGATGAGACAGGTGTGGTGACCATAGAGAACGGCCCTGTTGAACCCCCAACACCGACACCCATACCCATACCCATACCCATACCAACACCAACACCGGGAGTGTTAGGTGTGGAACCTGGCAATGCCGAAGTGAACGAAGCGGGTCTGCCGG
>JAPKAY010000051.1 GCA_028825045.1 Halioglobus sp. | reverse complement strand
AGACCGTGCATTGGCGCCACTATGCTACCGCTGCCAGCTGCTTGGTCCTGAGCACCATCCACGCGGATCATATCGTTGTACTGGGCGGCGCGACCGTCAATGGAGAGGTACAGTTTTCCCTCTTCCGGCAGGTGGTAGCGCACAATATGTTGCGCTTCGTCAATGCCGACATGGGCAATACTGTCTCCCATAGAGAGCAGCTGGATAACAACAGTATTGTTTTCATCAAATACGCTATAGCGGGAATCACCCAGCGGCGTGACCGATAGGTCGTGGACCTCCTCACCGTGGCTATATTGTTTACGCGAAACGAGCGGACTCGCACTGGCCCAGTCTCGCAACCCGGGTGCGACCAGGACACTCCTGTCATACAAATCGAGGTGCTGCAGTCTCATGTCCAAAACGGCGGCAACGGCATTGTCGGCAAAGGTGGGTTGCTGGTCGGCAATTTCTCCTTCTGCGAACTCTTCGGCAATGAATGCAGTAGTTGCTTTTCCTTCGGCGAAACAATTTTTCTCAAGACAGCTAACCAGAAAGTCTCGATTGTGCCGTGTGCCAAACAATACAGTTTCCTTGAGGGCCTCAATCAAACGCAGTCGAGCGATATCCCGGGTGGGGCCGCTGGCGATTATTTTGGCAACCATCGGATCGTAGAAGGGTGAAATTGCCTGTCCGGTGCAAATACCGCTATCTACCCGAATGCCTGCGCCCGATGGCGGGGACCATAGATCGACCGGTCCAGATGTGGGCAGGAAATCCTGACTTGGGTCCTCGGTGTACAGCCGCACCTCAATGGCGTGCCCGTTCAAGGTGACGTCGTTTTGTGAGAAACCCAGGGGCTCGCCCTGGGCAACCTGCAACTGCAGGGCAACCAGATCGCGGTTGGTTATCAGTTCGGTTACCGGGTGCTCGACCTGCAAGCGCGTGTTCATTTCCAGAAAATAAAACTTGCCACTTTCATCCAGCAAAAATTCCACGGTACCCGCGCCGCAGTAGTCGATACTGCGAGCGGCCGCTACGGCGGCGGACCCCATTTCGTTGCGCAGTGCTTCAGTCATAATCGGACAAGGTGCTTCTTCCACTACCTTCTGGTGGCGGCGTTGGATAGAGCAGTCCCGTTCACCGAGGTGCACAATATTACCGTGGCTGTCCCCGAACACTTGCACTTCCACGTGGCGTGGACGAATGATAGCTTTTTCCAGGATCAACTCATCGTTGCCGAATGCAGCAGTTGCCTCGGCCCGCGCCAGTTTAATAGCATTGGCCAGTTCATCAGCTTTGTGTACGAGGCGCATGCCGCGGCCGCCGCCGCCGGCGGAGGCCTTGACCATTAACGGTAGCTCGATGTTTGCACCTTCGCTGAGCAGCGTCTTGTCGTCCTGGTGCTGGCCTTCATAGCCGGGCACGCAGGGCACATCAGCGGCAATCATACGGCGCTTGGCCTCTGCCTTATTACCCATGAGGTGAATCGCATCGGCGCTGGGGCCGATAAAAATCAGCCCCGCATCCTTACAGGCCCTGGCGAAATCGGCATTTTCACTGAGAAAACCATAGCCTGGATGTATGGCTTCGGCGCGGCTGGACTTTGCGGCATTGAGAATGTTGTCTACGACCAGGTATGACTCGTTCACTGGACTGGGACCGATGTTTACCGCTTCATCTGCCATCTGTACATGGGGCGCTTTGGCGTCTGCGTCGGAGTACACCGCCACTGTGCGGTACCCTTGAGCCTTGGCGGAGCGGATTATGCGGCAGGCAATCTCACCGCGATTCGCGACTAGGATGCTGGTAAATCGTGTCATTGTGTTCTCCGCGGAATTATTCGTTGGCCCATTTGGGTTTGCGCTTTTCGACAAAGGCCGCCACGCCCTCGCGACCCTCGTCACTGAGCATGCATGCGGCAAATCCACGGGAGGCAAAATCCAATGCGTCCGGACGTGGCCGGCGCGTGGCTTCAAACACAATGCTTTTGGTGACCGCGTTGGCTCCGGGCGCGCACAGTGCTATTTGTTCGAGTACTTCGGCGCATTTGGTTTCCATGTCGGCGGCGTCCTCTGCCAGGATGTGTCCGATACCATACTGAACGGCCTCCTCGCCTTTGAAACGGGCACCGGTCAACATTAAACGGCGGGCCTGGGTGAGGCCCACGCGCTCGGTGACAAAGGGCGCGATCTGGGCCGGCGGAATGCCGAGACTAGTTTCCGAGAGTCGAAATTTGGCACTCCGCGTAACGATGGTGACATCGCCAACGCAGCACAAGCCCAGTCCACCGCCAATGGCCGCGCCTTCAACCAATATAATCACAGCTTGCGGTTGTTCATTGAGTTTGATCATCAGGTCGCCGAAAGAGCGATTGCCAGCTGCAACGTCTTCTTCTGTTGGTTCGCCGCCCTGTAAGCCAGACTTGAACCCTTTGATGTCACCACCCGCGCAGAATATGTCGCCCTTGCCTCGTACGATCAATGTGCGTAGAGATTTGTCATGCGCAGCGGCGTCCAGCACGGCGTGAATTTCGTCGACCATTTCAGCCGATAGGGAATTCTTTGCCTCGGGGCGGTTGAACCAGATGGTCAGTACGCTCCCTTCTTTTTCTAAAATGAGATCTTTGGTTTTAGGTAGTGCTGTCATGGTGTCCTCTCCAGTAATTCTATCTTTCTGTGCGCCCATATCTACGCATAACGTGCCGCAAACCTACATTCGCGCAATGCCGAAGCTATTAGGTCGCACGGTTCGATGACGTGTCTCCCAAACGGTTTCCAATAAAAAGCCGAGCGTATTACGCGTATCGCGCGGATCGACCATACCGTCGTCCATCATGCGGCCGGAGGTGTAATAGGCGCTGGACTGGCTGTCGAAAATATTGGCCAAATAGACCTCCTGATTAGCCAGAGCAGCCTCGTCTGGTTCTGTGCCCATGGCCGCGGCTTTACCGCGGGCGACCTCAGACATGGTTTTGGCAGCTTGCTCACCTCCCATAACGCCGGTGCGTGCGTTGGGGAAGGTGTAGAGAAAATCTGGATCAAAGTGGCGGCCACACATGCCGTAGTTGCCGGCACCGAAGCTGGCGCCGGTCATCAGGGTGATGCGAGGGACTTCCAGGTTGCGCACTGCCTGGATCATCTTTGAGCCGTGCTTGATCATGCCGGCACGCTCAGACTTGGTGCCCACCATATAGCCCGTAGTGTTTTGCATAAATAACACAGGAATGTTGGATTGATCACACAGCTGCAGAAACTGGGTGGCCTTGGTTGCACCTTCCGGATCGATTGGTCCGTTGTTGCCGAGAATGCCGCAGGGCAGTCCAAAAATATCTGCCTGAATGCAAACCGTTGCTGCACCGTAACGTGATTTGAAGTCCATGAAATCAGAACCGTCAACTATTCGTGCGACCAGTTCACGCATGTCATACGGATTACGGTAATCGCAGGGAATGATTCCGGCCAGTTCATCCGCATCGTAGATAGGCTCGCGATAGCTGCGCCGGTTTGGCGTCTCACATCCATCGTTCCACTGTAATCGTTGCATTAACTCACGGCACATCTGTACTGCCTGGCCATCGTTCTCCGCCAGGTATTCTGCCAGTCCGGATACAGAGGCGTGCATTTCCGCGCCGCCAAGTTCGTCCTCTGTGGCAATTTCGCCAGTGGCTGCCTTGAGTAATGGCGGGCCGGCGAGAAAAGCTCGGCCGTTATTTTTTACGGCGATCACATAATCACTAAGCCCTGGCATATACGCGCCTCCCGCGGTGGAGGAACCATGCAAAATGGAGATAACCGGAACGCCTTCTTTGCTCAGCTTAGCCAAGTTGCCGAACAATTCGCCACCTTGGGAAAATCCTTCCACCGTATAGTTGAGTAAGTCGCCGCCGGCACTTTCCACAAGATGCACGAAGGGGAGCTTCTGCTGTAAGGCTATTTCCTCACTACGCCTGACACGATAACCGCCGGCGGTAGTTAGTGATCCGGCCTGGATGCCGCTGTCATCGACCACAACCACGCAGCGCACACCGCTGATAAAGCCGATACCTGAAATGATGGTGGAGCCGGGGATGGATTTTTCTGGATCGTCTGTGTCGAGCAGGTAGCCGGCAATATTTCCCACGGCCAAAAATGGCATGCCTGGGTCGAGAAGGCGCGCCAGTCGTTCGCGTGGCGTTAACTGACCTCTGGCTTCAAAGCGTGGCTTGCGCTTTTCGGAAATCATCGCTCCCCGGCTGTTCAGTTCACCGAGTGTCTGGATGTGATTTAGCATCTCCTTACGGTTTTTCGCATATGTTTCGGAGTTGACGTTTACTTTGGAATTGAACACCGTCATGACACAGACTCCGCAATGGCTATCGGTACCGAAATAGGGCAGGAGAGCAGTAGTTGCGCATACCCTTTGCCCTGTGGGTCGTTGCGTATGCTGGCGACGCCACCGCCGCCGAGTACGTCATGTAATAAAAAGTTTAGGGCATTGGAACCTGGCAAAAGAAAGCGTTCGACGTTGCCCTTGGCTGTGTCTTCAAGAAAATGTGAAAAGCGCTCGCTTACGACAGCTTCGGTGAGTGCATGGTAAATGTAGGGAAGATATTCTTGTCTGCGCGCAATAATGCCGATGTTGGCTTTGTTGCCCTTGTCGCCGCTGCGACCCCAGGCCAGTGCGATCAGCGGGACCTCTACCATAGCGCCGGCGGGTGCGGCCGGCGGTTCGATCGGGCGGGCAATGCTGGCGCTATCGAGCACTTCGCCGTGAACTTCATCACAGTCAGTTGTATCATCGCCAAGCAGAATTTGTACCTTCACCTGAGCCTTGGGCACTGTGCAGGAAAACAATCGCACCACGGGAGAGGGGCTGGGGCGGCTGCCTGCAAAACCTGACAGTCCAGGTGGCGTGGCAAGGCCGAGGCCGACAGCTTCTTTAAGCAAGATGCCGATACCGGTCATCTCCGGGTGCTTGACGGCAATTTTCATCACCACTTCGCGAGCGTTCTTCACTTCACTGAAATCACCGTACTGACTCTCGGTGCCCATCAGTTCAATACTGGTTTCGCTGAAGTCTGGCAGCCCAAAGGCCTTGAAGGTATTGCGGGCCGCTTCAAAGACCGCCTCGCCCAAAGCGCTCGCCTTCTTGTCGGCGTCGACGCCGTAAAAACTCATATAGGTACCGCCGCGAAATTCATCGGCGTAGGTGGCACTGACTTTGTAGGTATCGGGAGCAGGCCTGCCTGTGGCGCCGGAGACTCGTACTCGGTTGTCGCCAATTTCCTCAATCGAAGCGGTGGAGAAGTCGCAGACTACATCAGGCAGCATGTATGCCTGCGGGTCGCCGATTTCGTAGAGCATCTGCTCGCTCACCGTACCGACGCTAACGAGGCCACCGGTATTGTCAGGTTTGCTGCACACAAAACTGCCATCAGCACTAATTTCTGCAATAGGGTAGCCCATATTGGCCAAGCCGGGAACCTGATCCCAGTCGGTGAAGTTGCCGCCGGTGGCTTGTGGCCCACACTCCAGAATGTGTCCGGCCAATGAGCCCATGGCCAGTTGGTCCAGGTCATCGCGACCCCAGCCGAAGGCGTGGATACAGGCACCTAACGTGACCGCGCTGTCGACACTGCGTCCAGTCACCACGATGTCTGCGCCGAGCGTCAGCGCACGGGCAATGGGGAAGGCGCCGAGATAGGCATTGATACTTAACACTTTATCAACAGGTGGAAAGGCCGAGCCGGAAAACATCTCGGTAATGCCGGAGGCCTCTAGAGATTCTTTGCTGTCGATCAGATCATCGCCCATTACGTAGGCGACTTTTAAATCTAAACCCTGCTCTGCGATAACAGCACGCAGCGCCGCTACACAGGCTTGGGGGTTGACGCCGCCGGCGTTGGAAACAACTTTGATACCACGTTGGGCGATTAACGTGAGATTCGGCTTCATAGCCGAGCTGACGAAGTCAGAGGCATAGCCCTTGTTTTCGTCCTTGGCCCTGGCTCTGGCCATGATGGACATGGTGATTTCGGCCAGGTAGTCATAAACAATGTAATCGAGTCCTTCAACGGCCAGTAATTGGGGCGTCGCCCGGGCGGCGTCGCCCCAGAACCCGCTGGCGCCGCCAATGCGCAATACCTTGTCTGTCATGGTCTGTTTCCTGTTTGGAGGCGTGGGTCGCAGTATAGTACTGGATCAGGTGTTACGGCACATGGGATATGGCGCCATCTGCATGAGAGATTGTGCCAGTATTTAGGTGTTGTTCAGGGGCAGGGGGGACGCAAGGGTGGTGAAGTACAAGACAACAATGCCGATTTGCAACGTTGTCGACAGGTGTCATTCGTTCGCCTGGGCAGTACGATGGGTCCCTACACTTCGCAGCAATAGGGCTAGCGCGAACAACGTCAATAGCGCGGCAGCAAAAAATGGAGCACCCGGAAAGTGAATCACCGCCCCATCGGAGCTGAAGTACGCAAATAATTGCGTCATAAACGGTGGGCTGAGAATGGCCACTAGCCCGCTCATGCTGCCCAGCGCGCCCTGCAGCTCCCCCTGCGCATTGCCGGGAATACGTGCTGACATAATGCTCTGCAGTGACGGCACCACGAAACCTTGTAATGCGCCAATTACAATTACAGGGTAAATCATCCAGGCATAGGGGACGAAGGCATAACCGAAAAAACTCAGCGCTGTGGCGATGAGTCCGACGATGGCCGTTTTGTTCGGACCCCACAAGGGTAATACCTGGCGTATAAGAAACCCCTGCACAAAAATCATGGCGATGCCTACAACACTCAGAGACAGACCAATATCGCGTGGCGACCAGCCGAATTTTTCGATGGTAAAAAAGGCCCAAATGCTGGGAAGCGCGAAGTGTCCAAGCATATAAAAGAAATAGACGACCACCAGCGCGATCACTTCAGGGTATTGCCACAACTGACTGAACGCGCCCACTGGATTGGCTCGCGCCAGGTCAAATTTGCGGCGATTTTCAGCTTTAAGTGACTCCGGCAATACGAAAAAACCGTAGATCACATTTACAAAGGTCAAGCCTGCCGCCGCGTAAAAAGGCGTACGTGGACCGAACTCCCCCAGATACCCTCCTACTGCAGGGCCAATAATAAATCCAGTGCCAAACCCGGCTCCCAATAGTGCGAAATATTGGGCGCGTTTTTCCGCAGGGAAAGTATCGGCAACGTATGCATTGGCGGTTCCGTAGGTAGATGCGGATATCCCGCCGATGAGCCTTCCGACAAATAGCCAGAGCAGAGTCGGCGCCCAGCCCATCAACAAATAATTACATCCCATTGCCAGTAGAGAGCAGAGTAGTACCGGACGCCGTCCAAAGCGATCCGACAGGTTGCCCATAATGGGTGAGGCGACGAACTGCATGCCGGCAAAGGTGAACATCAGCGCGCCGCTGATGCGCGCGGCGTCTGTCAATGAGGACTTGGAGACATCCATGATCAGCTGCGGCACCACTGGCATGATGATGCCGAATCCGACGGAATCCAGCAGCACGGTGACAAAAATAAACGCAAAGGCTAGCTGCGGACGCATGGTTTCCCCAAGAAATGCATGTAGCCTAGCACGCGGTTCCGAGCGGATTCAAACTCATGCTATGCGATGCCGAAGAACAATGTGCCATTGGAATACCGGTGGTGAAAAGATGTCAAATCAAGTGCAGTTTGATGGGGTCGGCTGAGGTCATGGAGGGTAGGCCCCTGTTCATGGGCATGGCCGAAGCGAGCCTACAGGGAGAGTCTGCCCCTCTTTATTTCCACCATGGATAAAACTCAGGCATATCAGTAGACGTGCGCTCAGTAAACGTCGGCTGACGTTTTTCCAGAAACGACTGCACACCTTCTTTACCGCTATTAAGGCTAGTATAAAAGATGGCTAATGAATCCACTTTGTGGGCTTCGACGGGGTGATCTTGTGCTGCGTTGCGATACATCATCTGTCGCGTTAGTGCGATGGCCACCGGGCTGTGCTGGGCGATGCGCCGGGCAATCTTGTAAGCTTCTTCCAGCAGCTGGCCTGCAGGAACCACCGCCTTGACATATCGCCCCGCGAGCGCTTGCTCTGGTGTCAGGATTTCACCGGTGTATACCCACTCCAGTGCCTGTGACATACCGACGATGCGCGGCAGGAACCAGCTGGAGCAAGCTTCCGGTGTGATACCGATTTTGTTGAAGACAAAACCGATACGGGCGTGCTCGGAAGCCAGTCGAATATCCATGGCGCAGGTCATGGTTGCGCCGATACCGACGGCCGCACCGTTGATGGCTGCTATCACCGGCTTGTTGCAGTCGTAGATTGCCAGTGTCACCTGACCGCCGGTATCGCGCACTCCTGCGGAAATTTCTGGATCGCCAAGGCGATGCTCCATGTCCTCCATTGTGGGTGACAGATCTTCGTTTAAACCAAATACGTTACCGCTACCTGACAGGTCCATGCCTGCACAAAATGCCCGACCTTCGCCAGTAACTACTATCGCACGGACGTCGTCGTCATCACTGGCGCGGTTGAATGCCGCAATCAGTTCCTCTGCCATTTCCGGGGTGAACGCGTTGAGATGATCTGGTCGGTTCAATGTGAGTGTCAGAATATTTTCGGCTACTTCGTAGCGGATGGTGCTGTAAGACATAGCGGTTTCCTTGTGTCGATGAATCAATTAATTACCCTTGAAATGAGGCTCGCGTTTCTCGAAGAACGCCTTGGCGCCCTCCAGTGCATCCTCGGTGCCCTGAGTCAGCAGGAATTGGTCGGCGTCCATAAAACTCACAGCGTTGTTCAAAGCGCCGGCGCTGTTATTGATGGCACGTTTTGCCATGCGCACTGGAATCGGCGGCTTTGCGGCAACCTGGGCCGCCAGTTCTCGCGCCTTTTCTAGAGAACCACCCGGTGCGCTGAGGTAGTCAAACAAACCCCAACGCTCCGCCGTTGCTGCATCGAGTGGTTCCGCGAGAATCAACAGTTGCTTGGTTTTTGCAGGTCCGATTAGATTAGTGAAACGCGGTACGCTTTGCCAGCTCATGTTCATTCCAAGTTTTAGCTCTGGTACATAAAAAGAAGCGTTGTCGGCCGCGACACGCCAGTCGCAGGCAACCGCCAGCGCTGTTCCGCCGCCGATGCACCAGCCTTCGATAGCGACGATGGTTACCGGTTCCAGTGCTTCCCAGGCTGCGCACATGGCGGGCCCCACTTTTACCAGCTGTCGCCGTTCTGCCACGGTCATCTGGCTGGCTCTGGCTGCTTCCGGATCCTTAAGGTCCATGCCGGCGCTGAAGATGTTTTCGCTGCCGGTCAGAATGATTGCACTCAGTTCAGTATCGAACTGCAGTTCCTGCGCCAGTTTCGTCAGCTCTCGCATCAGGGCGTTGTTGAGGCTGTTGACCTTGTTGGGGGAGTTGAAACTGACCTCTAGTATCCGGCCAGCCCGATGCAGGCTTAGGTACTTCCATTGTGTGTCTTTCAGGGTAATTCTCCCGATGCATGTGCGTTGCGCAGACGCCTGTATAGCATACTTGGCAAGGGTTTGAGTAGTTTCCGGCACCTTAAGTGCGTGCGAATCATATAAAGTGAATTGGGTGGGCAGAGTGCTATTGAGTGGGAGTGTGATGCGCGGCGAATGAACTGTTTCGATGGGTCTGCTCAGCGATGCTTAGATGCTGCATTTCGGAAAGAATAGATTGCGTTATGTCATATTTACGGTGGCGCTGTTGGGTTCCCCGGCAGTGCTTTTATTCATTCTTGCCGCGCGCCAGGCGAGGTAGTGCGTCGGCTATGGAATATCTGCAGGCAAGATTTGCAGAGAGACCGGCAACGTCAGAAACATCTACTGTCCGTTACGCAGCCAGTTTTTTCGCCACCCAATACCACACTGCCGCATTGAGGTTCAGACCAATATGGCTGCCCAGTACCTCAATGTTGTGTACGTGATGGTCATCACCGGCTTGTCGTGAGGTGCGCCAATTCACCACACCATCCGCTTTAGTGTATATCGCAGTAGTGGGTACCGGCGGGGGAGTGTCGAGGATATCCTCATTGTCGCGTTCATCGGGCTGCGGGTTGAGGCGTTGGTAAAGTCGATTGGCATGGGAGGCATTGTGTCGACCTTTGCCAAAAGGACTGCCCAGGGTAATCACCTGGTCAATCCACTGCGGATCAACGCGGGCGATTTCACGCGCGTAAATCCCACCCAGTGAATGGCCGATCAAGGAAACCTTGCCATTGCCAGCAGACAGTAATGGCTCGATCGCCTCACGCAAGCTGTCTTCGGAAAAACTCTGGGTACCAAGGTTGCGACCCTGACCCCAGCCAGAAGCGGTGTAACCCAGGTGGCCAAGAAATCTGATTAGAGGCCCGTTGCCCCGATCGTCTCCAAGAAAACCCGGAATGACCATAACGCTCTTCGGGCGCGGTGCGGGGGGTAGTCTGCGCAGTAGGGGAGATGCAATTGTCAGGAAGGCCGCATCCGTTAATGCCCTGGGTGCATCGCTTAGTGCCAGGAGCAGCCCGGGAGGCTCCATGTTCATGCAGCACTCTTTACCCGAGGGCGGCTAGCTTTTTTGGGTTTGGATTTTTTAACCGCCTTGGGCTTGGCCGTAGCCGCCAGTAGTTCGTCAAAACTGTCTTGCAGGCACTGCCGGTAGAAGTCAGGGTCGGGCATTATTGCCCGGCAGCAAGTTGCACTAACAACAAACTGACCGCAGTAGCTGCCGATAACGTGAAACAGGCCAAGGCCGTCTTGTACCGGGCCGGTGCCAAAATTGGCGACCATTTTTGCGCCTGTATTGTACAAGGGGATGGGAGGCCCCGGTACGTTGGTGATCACGCAGTTGAATTGGGGGCTCATGCGGTTCATCAGACCCCAGCGGCTGGAAAGGCGCGCCGCCTGTGCTGTCAGTGTGGCAGGAATGAACTGTGTGTAGTCGGTCATCGTTTTTGCGCCAATGGCGTTAGTGAGTTCCTTCGCTTTGCTAGTACTGTCATGTACCGCGGCCAGGCGCTTCAATGGATCTTCGATGTCGCTGCGCACCTGCACAGTCATAGTCGCGACAATATTGCCTCCGGCCTTGTCTTTATCTGAGCGCACGTTCACCGGCGCCATTGCGGCCAGCGACTGTACGGGTAATTCGTCGTGCGCTTGGAGGTACTTACGCAAAGCGCCGCCAACGATCGTAATAGCCGCGTCGTTGACGGTCGCGCCGGGCACTGAGTTCTTGATTTTCTTCACGTCATCCAGGCGCACCGTGATTGCGTCAAATACCCGGTGCGGCGAGACACTGTTATTAAACCGAGTGCGTGGAATATTAGTCACCCGGCTCAGCTTGCCGTTTGATAACCCGGCGACGGCCCTGGCGATGCCAGGTACAGTGTTTCTTGCGACACTTACCATATTAAATGGCTTACGAATGTTGTTTAACTGGGACCTTAGTAAAAGCTCGATTGAAGAAGGTTCACTGTCGACACTAATCGTGGCTGGATTGTGCGCGCGTTTATAGTCCGGTGTCAGGTCGTGGGTTGCCGCCGTTAACTCCATCCCCGAAGTGCCATCAATTGCTGCGTGGTGTGTTTTTGAAAACATGGCGAAGCTACCCTTGGGCACACCCTCCACATTGTTCAGGCCCTCGATGATATACAGCTCCCACAAAGGATGCGCCCGGTCTAGAGGCCGCGCATGCAAGCGTGAAATTAATATACACAGCTGGCGCCAGTCTCCCGGTTTTGGCAGGGCGATGTGGCGGATGTGAAACTCGGGGTCGTAAGCGCCATCAGTAACCCAGTAGGGATGATCCAGGTTCATCGGCACGTTCACCAGCTTTTGCGTCATGACAGGCAGGCCCATTAGACGATTGTTGGTGTTTTCGACGATATCCTTAAAGCGGACCAGTCCACCGGGCGCGGTGGACTGGTCGTAAATGGAGAGCCCCGATATGTGCATCGGGGCGTTGGTGGTTTCCATGTACAAGAAGGAGGCGTCAAGCCCGGTGAGTTGCTTCATTTGTGTGTATTCCCGGCATAAGCCTAGAAGAAATACTGCACTTCCAGGCTGTAGGTGAGCGGATCGTTGGCAAGGCCAGTGACGGCGCCAAATTCATTAGCGCGGTTAAGGCTGACCCAAGTCTCCTCCTTGGTCAAGTTCTTACCGCTGAAAATTACACGGATATCCTGGTTGGGGCTGTACCAGTTCAGGGCGGCGTCTACCCGGTAATAGGAGTCTGCCCTAGTGGCCTGCGTGTCGAAGACATCGTATTGGCGCTTGTCGATCCAGGCGTAACTGCCAGATAGTACAAACTCCCCCATCGTGCTCGTATTCCAGGAATAAGCCGCGTGGGTGAATACTTTGTTCTTGGGTGCCTGGGTCAGCGGGTTGCCAGACAAATCCTGCAGGTCGCCATCGGGGTCGGTGATCGTATCGATGGCGCAGCAGAAACTGGTGTATTCGCCATCGATGTAACTATAATTTGCCATAAAGGTGAGTGCTTCGGTGGCCAGCCAGGTGGCTTCCACCTCAAGGCCTTTTACTTCGGACTCGTCCGCATTAACAATTTCTTCCACTGGAAGATTGATGTCATTGAGGATAGGCACTAGCACCTGCATATCGGTGTAGTCATAGAAGTAGAGAGCGGCATTCACCCGCAATACATCGGCGTAGGTACCCTTGTAGCCGACCTCGTAGGAGATGACCTCTTCAGGATCAAAGCTGGGGTTACCCTGTATTGAGCCAAGCCTGAATCCGCCGGCCTTGTAGCCAGTGGAGATGCTGCCGTATAGCATCTGCTCGTCGTTGATCATGTAGTCGAGTACCAGACGTCCAGAGACATTGCTCCAGTCGTCGTCCAACTCGCGGTTGGCTTCTGCCGGGTCAGTGACCAGCAGGCCGCAGCAGTTGGCGGGAAAGTCACCAGCTGCCCAAGCAGGACCAAAAATGGGGGCCAGGCCGATTGCGAAGGGGTCGGCGACTACATACTGATCTTCCTTGCCCTTCTTCTCGTCGTAGGAGTAACGCACACCGGCCGTTAGCTTCCACGATTCATTGAAGGCGTAGTTCCCGTCGGCGTAGATGGCGTAGGAGTTGACCTCAAGGTCAGCGTTTTGCTTGTATTGTATGTTATCGCCCAGGTTGGGCCGCACCGCGGCCGGGTTTGTTGGATCACCCAGCGGAACGGTATTTTCCAGGTAATCGGCTTCCAGGCTCGATATGGTGTAGGGCTGCTCGGTTTTGGCGTGGTAATAATAAAGGCCTGTTACCCACTGCAGCGGGCCATCGCTCGCTGAAATGAACTGCAACTCATGGCTGTAACTGGTGGACTCTTGTTCTGCGCCTTCTACAAGACGTACATCCGGGTTGGAGGTGCCGCCAAGGTCACCATCGGTGGCGACGAATTTGCCATCGAAATAGCCGCCAATGTATTTCACCGTCACAGCGTCCAGGTCCCAGGTGACATTGGTGAAGTATTTGTTGTTCCGGGGGTTCTTGGATCGCAGTTCGTCATTTTGGTCAACCTTGTAGCGATCCTGAACGGTGGGGTTGGTTCTGTCCCATTTAAACTGTTCGGCGACCAGAAAGCCGTCCTGACTTAACTCTGACGGCAGGTAGGGGGTAATCAGGTAGCCGCCAAAGTTGACGCCACTGCGTAAATTGTCGTCTTCGTCCGAGGCCCAGCTGACCCAGACATTCAGCGTGTCGGTCACATCCCAGCTGAGCTGGGCGCCGAGCCCTGTTTGATCCTGGTTAAAGATGTCTTTGCCGCCGAGGTTTTCCACATAGCCGTCGTGCTTATTACCGTAGGCGTAAACGCGATAGCCCAGAGTATCCGTAATGGGGCCGGAGGAAGCGCCGCCCCAGTTGAATTCACCATAGTTCCCGACAGTGGCGCGAACTTCATGTTCAAAGTCCTCAGTAGGACGTTTTGAAGTTACGCTTATCGCGCCGCCGGTAGCATTGCGGCCAAATAATGTGCCCTGGGGGCCACGCAACACATCAAGCTGTTGGGTGGTGAGCGAGCTGGCCCGCCCCAGTACGCCGATCTCCGACGTGTAAATCTGGTCGAGGTATACCGCCACACCTGGTTCCGTCCCCAGCGAGTTGGTGACCCGGCCTATGCCGCGCAGGAACAAGCGGTTTGGTGAGGTTCGAACTGACAGTGAAGGCACCAGAATCTCGTAGTCCTCGGCACTGCTGATGTTCAGATCATCCAGGGTGGAAGCGCTGATTGCCGTAATAGCGATAGCGGTATCCTGCAAGTCTTCTGCGCGTTTCTGGGCAGTAACAACCACTTCTTCCAGCGCCTGTTGTGCGGTGACAGGCATTCCAATTGTGGCAGCCAGAACGGCTGCAGCCAGTGTGGTTTTGCGGGTCATCAGAGTGGTCATGGCGAACCTCTTCGGTTAGTGATAAATCTGTGTGGACGGTAGGTAGGCCAACTCGATTGGACAATCCGCGCCGATAGTAAAGTGAGTGACAATATATAGGGAAATCCCCCGTTGACCTGTCACGCAGGTGACAGCGAATTGATTCGCGGAACTGCTAGGGTCACCCTCCTGTTTTCAATGCGTAGTATTAGGGTGATTTGGCATGTCGGGTAGTCAGCAGGCGGTGAGGATATTTCCCTATGAGCAGGCCTTGCTCCGGGAGTTGAATGCCGAGGGTTATTCCAGTCTGGTTGAGATGTATGAGGCGGCCTGTAAGCAATTTGCCGAACGGCCGGCCTTTACCGCACTTGGCCAAACCCTGGCGTTTACCGACATAGACCGACATAGCCGGGACTTTGCAGCCTACCTGCTGGGTCCTGCAGGTTTGGCTCCAGGCCAGCGAATCGCTATCCAATTACCCAATTTGTGCCAGTACCCGATCGTGGCCTGGGGCGCGCTGCGAGCGGGCCTCGTTCTGGTCAATACCAATCCACTTTACACACCCCGCGAGTTGTTGCATCAGTTCAACGACGCCGGTGTATCAGTGCTCGTGTGCCTGGCTGATCTGGTGCCCACGCTGGAAGAGGTGGTGCCCCAAACTGAGATCGAACAGATCATCGTCACCAATGTCTTTGACTTGATCGAGGCGCAACCTGCGCCCGAAACCACTTTGGCCAACGTGATAACGCTACCCGATGTGCTGACAGAAGGGGGCCGGTACTACTTGCCCGATCCAAGCACGGGATTAAATGACATCGCCCTGTTGCAGTACACCGGAGGCACTACCGGTGCCGCCAAGGGCGCCGTGTTGACGCACGGCAATCTGCTGGCCAGCAGCTGCCAGTCAGGCACGCTGGTGGAGGTTGACCCCGACCAGCCGGATATCGTGATTGCGCCAATGCCGCTGTACCACATTTACGGATTTACCATGAGCATCGTGGGCACCTTCTGTCTTGGGGGCCACTCAGTGTTGGTCCCAGACCCGCGGGATATTAGTGACATGATAGAAACCATGAAAGCGTACCCTTTTACCGCGTTGGCTGGGGTTAACACGTTGTTTGTCGGACTGATGCAACATCCGGATTTCGACGCGATCGATTTTAGTCACCTTAAGGGTGTGATCGCCGGCGGCGCTGCGTTGGTGGAGGAAATTGCCAGCGAGTGGCAACGTCGAACCGGTAGTGAAATTTTTGAGGGTTACGGTTTGTCGGAAACTGCCTCTTCCCTGAGCTGTAACAGTGAGGGCGCTCGCAAGCTGGGTACCGTGGGTAGGGCCCTGCCTTGGATGGAGGTGAAGATTGTTTCACCGGAGGGAGAGACACTGGCAGCAGGTGAAGAGGGCGAGGTGCTAGTGCGCGGTCCGCAGGTCATGCACGGATACTGGCAACGCGCAGAGGCCACCGATGAAGCCCTTGATCAGGACGGCTGGTTCCGAACGGGCGACATTGCCAGCATACAAAGCGATGGCTTTATCCGCATCTGCGATCGAATAAAAGACATGATTTTAGTGTCGGGATTCAACGTGTATCCCAACGAGGTTGAATCCGTGGTGTATACACATTCCGATGTGGTTGAGTGTGCCGCCGTAGGGGTTCCCGATGGAAAAAGCGGCGAAGCCGTCAAACTCTATGTGGTTTCCAGCAACCCCGCACTGGATCAGGATACCCTGCGCAGCTTTTGTCGTGAGCAACTCACTGCGTATAAAGTGCCGCGTTATGTGGAGTTCCGCGAGGAGTTACCCAAGTCCAATGTAGGTAAAATATTGCGCCGTGAATTGCGTCAATAGCGCTGCTTCACTGATTAAGTGCATTACTATGACGCCAAAAATTTTCTTCAATTCCACTCAGTTGGTCAGCGATTTTAGCGCTGGCTCGTGCTAGCCTTTGCGTAACAAATCCGCAATTGAGCAAGTTTTACAGGGGAATGATCATGAGACACTGTATTGGCATTATTGCGTTTCTGATGGTGCTGTCTGGTTGCACTACCACCAACGAAATAATCATTGATCAGAAGGGCGTGAATATGAACGCCTACCAGCAGGATCTTACCGAGTGTCAGAGCTACGCCAGTGGCGTAAAGACGGGCGAGAAAACGGCCAAAGGGGCCGGTTCAGGCGCTGTTGTGGGTGGATTGATTGGTGCGATTACCGGCGGTGCTAGTGGCGCTGCTCAGGGAGCGGGTGTTGGTGCGGTGGGTGGCGGAGCTCGCGGTGCGAATGAAGGTCAGCGCAGTGAAGTGCAGGTGGTCAAGCGCTGTCTTAGTGGGCGCGGCTATCGAGTCTTGAATTAGATATTTATTTAGCGGGCAGACCGGGTTATCCAGCGCCACTTTCCCCTAGAAGCGGTCGTCCAGGTTAGACTGACTCGTACCGTGGTTGTCAGGTCCACTGCCTAGTCTCCCTTGTTGAACCACTTATTGAACAGTTTGCCCGCTTTTTTTTCGAGCTTTTCTCGGCCCTCGTTAATGGTTAGGTCGTGCAGGATTGATCTGGCGTCCACCTTGCACCACTTGCCGGGTTCAGTGTCGATACGGCCGTTACAATTTATTGGCCATTCAATCGCGGTAAGTCGTTTGCTCACGCGACAGGCGTGATCCACCTGCTCCAGTTCCGGCGATAGGCGCGCCTTGAACGTCGCCTCGAACTCCTGATCAAGCAAGTCGAAATCTCCCATCCCCGTTAACGCGATGCCAGTGAGCTTGGCGTGCAGGGGGTTGAGGGTTACCTTGCCGTCCGCGAGCTGAATATCAGCAGTGAAAGTGTCGAAATGCGTGTTCTGACCAAAGGTGGCCTCAAGCTGTTCCTTATTAGTGAGCGCCACTATTTGACACAGTAATTTTTCGACACTTGTTCCCTGTAGCACTATATCTTCCGTTGTCAGTTTTATGGGGCCTTGCAATGCGGTTGTAAGTTCGTCCGTGGTACGACCCCGGCTGTTCAGTTGCCAACTCAACGTGGCGGTGCCGCCCAGCACCGGTTTTGAGTCCGTGGCGGCGAGCGCGGTGGCGAGATCAAGTTGGGTGAGGCTGCCCTGGGTGGTGAGCGTTGCGGTGTTATGTTTGCCGTTGAAGGTGGCAGCCGCCTGGAGCTTACCCTTGTGCAAGACCCCGGTGACATCCGTTATCTGAACTACGCCGTCGACTACGCGCAGGTTTGCCTGCAGGTCCTTCACCGTGTGCGTGTCGAAGCGGGCCTGTTCAATACTCAGTTTAGTGCGTGCATCAATGGTGCGCAGTTTACCCAGTGGCAGTGCCTCCTCGGTACCTGCTGCGTCCTTTTCCTTATTACTGATCGCTTGTGGTCCAGCCAATAACAGTAGGGCCGGATCCAACAGATTCAGGTGCATGACACTGTCGATCGATGGGCTCTTAAGGCCGGCGTAGCGCACAGTCCCTTTTCCGTGCATGTCGCCGGAACTTAGCGCCAGCTGAAGGTCTGCGGTTTGGCGTTCAATGTCGATCACGCCACTGGTGAGCAGTTCGAACGGGTCAGCCGTCGCGCCGATTAGCGCTAGCTTGAATTCTTCCAGGGTCACTTTATGTTGTGCCTGGTCGAGACGAATGTCCCCGTTTAGGCTCAGCTCTATGGGTTGGTCTCCCACCAGGAGCACCGTTGCTTCTACCGGTATAGCGCCGCCGTCCAAATTCAGGCTCCGAGCGTGAAGACGCACAATTTCTACGCGGTTGGGAGCGTCAGCTGTGGGGTCGATAAAATCCAGTTGAGCATCGTTTATAGTCAGGCGATTCACGCGCAAGGCCGCAGGGACCATCAGCGCCGCGCCGATAGTTTCCCCGGATGTAGTCAGACTGCTGCGGCGCTTCGCATAAAATGCGTCCAGTTCCTCATTGCTAAGCGCGGTGGTATCGACCTTGTTCTCGTCAGCGCCGGACTCTATGCGTGCTCTGATTTGGTTCAGCACAATGGAATCGATTTCAATGTCGCCGCCAATCAGCGGCAGTAACCGAACGCCAATTTGCAGCAAGCCCGCCCGCAGGTTGGGCTGCTGTTTCTGCGGCAGTGTGATCGCCGCGTCTGCAAGGGATATCTCCAGCGTGGGCAACAAAGAAAACTGGATGTCACCATCCACAGTCAGTGTGGCGCCGGTTTGGTCTTTTAGGGCCGTCGCCGCTATTTCAAGCAGCTTGTCTTCGTCCACTACGAGTGGCACAAGCAAGGCGGCCGTCACGATCAAGAGTAGTAACAGGACGAGTGTCGTCAGCAGTATACGGGGCATGAATATTCCTCATTGTGCCGGTTTGCCAAAGTGGGTTCCTCGCATCAATGATAGGTTAGTAACGCCGTGTGTTGCTCATTTAATTCAGCGCCTAGAATTGGGACTAGCATCGTTCCCAAATGCTGGTGGTATCGCAGCGGGGCCAGAGTTCGTAGTAAGCCCAATCTGTGATATGTTTTGACCCATACAGTGCCATATTGTTGATAAAAAACGCCAACAATGAGCGTGGAGACCCGCAATGACGTTACGTATAAGGCGACGTGAAACACTGCATCTGGATGGCCGTATTCACCCGGACTTTCAGGGCGTGGAAGCTACTTTGCGCGATCAGTTGCGCAACTACCCGGGCGGCGCAGCGGTCTGTGTTTATCATCGCGGTGATTGCGTGGTGGATTTGTGGGGCGGTTACAGGGACGAAGAGGGTACCCTCTGGACGTCTGACACGATGGCGCCGAGCTTTTCCACCACCAAGGGTGTGGCCTCCACTCTTTTGCATATCTATGCGGATCGAGGGCTAATTGACTACGATGCTCCGGTGGCCCAGTACTGGCCTGAGTTCGGGCAGGCCGGCAAAGCCGATATTACCGTCAGACAGGTACTGTCTCATCAATCCGGGCTCTACCATATCCGCCAGATGGTTGATCATGTGGATCGCCTGCTTGACTGGAAGTACATGATTCGGGCGATCGAGCGGGCGACTCCAGCCCACCCGCCTGGAATACGCACGGGGTATCACGGTTTGACCTTCGGATTCCTGATCGGGGAGATCATACAACGGGTGACGGGCAGAAAGTTCTCCGATCTGGTGCAAAAGGAAATTGCTAAACCCCTGAAGTTAGATGGTCTTTTTATTGGAGCGCCAAAGCGTGATATCACGCGCGCGGCAAAATTGATTTTCCCAGATTCAACAAGGCGTTTGAGTCGGAGCTCACTGGGCAGCAAACTGGAAGTAGGTGCCAACCGACTCAGCTGGATGTTGCAGCGTCTGGGTCTGGATTCTGACTTGAGCAGTATTTTTGATGCCCTCGCACCGCGGGGGATCAGCGACTTCGATTTTGGTTCGCCGGAATCTCTGCGCGTCGCCATTCCTGCTGCCAACGGCTTATTTACTGCCCGTTCGCTGGCTAAAATGTATGCACTTTTAGCCAATGGTGGCGAATTTGAAGGCGTGCGCCTGCTGTCGGAAGAAACCTTGGAGGAGGCGACGACCCTGCAACAACCGACTGGCAAGCTGTCTGTGATTCCCTTTGATATGCGCTGGCGACTGGGCTACCACGGGGTGGCAACGACGCGGGGTTTTCCACGTCGGGGCTTCGGCCACTTCGGTTTCGGCGGCTCCGGTGCCTGGGCGGATCCGGAGCGAGGCCTGTCAGTTGCTCTTATCGTCAACAGTGGCCTGGGTTCCCCTTTTGGCGACCTGCGCACGGCGCGTATCGGTGGTGCCGCCCTGGCCTGCGCCAATGCCCGCTCCAAACCAGCGGGTTTGCTGAAGGAACCCCGGGTGCTGGCGGCGGGTTAATGCACACTGTGGCGCAGAGAGTCGCCGGCGGACTCATTTCTGCATAAAAATGCAACTGTTCCGGACATTGAGGTGATCGTATACTGACTTTTTTTACCAGCAGTGACACGATGACAAGTATTTCCTATCTTAACACGAGCGTACTGGACGCGATTGATCCCGCGAAGTTTCAGACGCGGGCGCCCTTTCCCTGGACTAATCCCCAGTACTTTATTCGGCCGGCATGCTATCGCGAACTGGTGGGCAACCTGCCGGATCTGTCACGCTTTAATGCGTTTTTTGGCAAACAGCGCAAACACGGTCAGCGCAGTCACGATCGCTATATATTGGACTACGAACGGGGCATGGAGCTGCCTCATCCCTGGACCGAATTTGTTGAGGAATTGTGTGGGGATGACTACCGACAATTTGTCTGCCGATTGTTGAATGTGTCCCATGTCCGGTTTCGTTTCCACTGGCACTTCACGCCCAATGGTGGAGAGGTATCACCCCATTGTGATTCAAAGGGGAAACTTGGATCGCAAATTTTTTACCTCAATACTGAAGACGATTGGGATTGGAGCTGGGGGGGTGAGACGGTCATTCTCGACGATAATGGCCAAATCGCGTCAGACAGCGCACCCGCATTCGAGGATTTTGCTGAGGCATACCCTGCACAGACTAAAGACAATCGCAGTATTCTGTTTGGTCGTCGGGGCAACTCCTGGCATGGCGTGCGAAGGATCGATTGCCCGGAAAATTATTACCGCAAAGTTTTCATTGTGGTATTTGAGGAGTATCGCCCCTTGAAAATGGTCTGGAAGAAAACCCGGCGGCTGTTTACTGGTGCGAAGCTGGTAACTGAGAAAGAGCGTTTGATGTACTGATAAGCCAGTTTAGCGCCGAGGCACCGCAGTAGCGGCAAGCTCAGCATAGAATTCAGCGTAGTGATCCAGGCTGCGTTGCTGATCAATGTTCGCAACCACATAGTCTTGCCCGCGCTTACCCAGCAGGCGCCTCAATTCGTCATTGGCTAATAATTCTGCAAGCGCCGTGGCGATGGCGTCCTGATTACGGTCAACCAAGTGGTAGTGCTCACCCGCCCGTCCAATACCAGCAGAAATCCCCAGGTAGGGTGTCACCAGACAGGGCAGGCCTGTGGCCATGGCCTCCAAAACAGAATTGGGCGTGCCCTCGCGACTTGATGCCAGGATGAATAGGTCGGCAGCGCGCAAATAGTTGTCGACATCGTCAACGATACCGGTGAAATGGACCTGTTCCGGAGCGGCGGAGCTGGTCACCAGCTGCGCTATGTCTTCACCGAAGGCTTTCAGCTTCAGATTGTGTGTGTCTGCCCTTGGTCCGACGAACAACACATGCGTGTTGGGAAAGCGTGGAAGGATTTGGCGCCACGCCTGGAGTACCTTGTCCGGCCCTTTCCGCGGCATGATCGCACCCACTACGGCAATCACCTTGTGGTCAGCGGGTATACCAAGCCGATCGCGCAGAGATTCCCTTGCGGTCAGTTCCTGCTTCGAGAGTGCCGGGTGGAAGCGCTGTAGATTGACGCCGTTAGGTATGTATTCAATTCGGCTAGTGACGCCAAGTTCACGCAAAAATTCCTCTATCGCTTCACTATTTGTGACCAGGGCGTCGAGCGCGTTAAACACGGCTCGATAGCCTCGGCGGCGAAAAATTCGCTTGAGGGGTTTTTGTTGCCAGGTCGGAAACTGGGAAACAGAGTAGACGGTAGCGATGCCGCTGCTTTTCAGTTGACGCAACCATGGCAGAGCCTGCGGTCGCATATTGGTGAGTAGTTGGGCGACCGTGGGGTCTTGTGCCTGCCGCCGGCAAACTTCAACCAGGGCATCGTAATAAATTTGGGTCCGAGCTCGACCCTTGTTGTCCGGAAGGCGTATGCGTTCCAGTGGAGCGCCGTCGAGCACTGTCTCGGGTAGCCAGGAGCCCGGCGTAGGTCCATACCAGCCAACTTCAGTATCTGATTCACTGCGCTCCTGTATCTGCGGCGTTCCCGTCATGATGCGGACATCCAGATCTCGGGCTAGAAGGCCCTTGATGTAGCTGCGATAGCGATTTTGTGCGCCGCCGTAGGTGGGGTAGAAGTGGGGCGAGGTCAGCCACAGCCTCGTTCGAGGTGTATTTTGCTTCGAAGAAGAAATGAGAGCCTCTCAATGTGGGAAGAAAAGAGTGGTGGCTGGAGTACGGATGTGGGCATTCTATAGGAATGTTTATAGACACAAAAGCGACGCATTGGCGGCACATCGGCACAAACGAGTTTCAGGGAGCCGCTTGGACACGGGTTTTGATTGAATTACACTCGGCGTGGTAATGAACTGGCGAATGAAGGGTAGGATGGACGTTTCCGAAGCATCGCTCGAGCACGACAAAGGACTGCCAGAACGGGTCGCTTTTCTGCTGGACAACCTCAATGGAGGAGGCGCCGAACGCGTCATACTGGACATCGCTGAGGGATTTTCTGCCCTAGGCTATGACGTCGATTTATTGGTGTGCGAGGCGCGCGGTGTTTTACTGGACAGTATTCCCACCAGCATCAATCTGGTTGTTCTCAATCCTACTAACCAATTGTCGGGGCTATGGGCTGCGCTGGGCGCGTCTGGGAGTGGGCTCAGCGCCATCTTGTCATGCATTGCCTCCATCAGGAAAATACCGCGTAGCTTTCGCTTTATTCCCGCTATTGGTGAGTACCTGCAAAGGGTGCGCCCTAGTGTTCTTCTATCGGCCTTGCCAAAGTCTAATATTGCAGCTGTATTGGCACAGGCTCGGGCTGGCGTGAACACCCGGGTTTTCGTGGGCGCACACATATCCATGCTTGTTCGCAGCCAACAGGGCCTTGAGACCGGCAGGGGGCAGTTCCATCATATGATACCGCTGCTGCGTCATTGCTACTCGCGCGCCGCTGGTGTTATTGCCGTATCGGAGGGGGTGGCTGAGGATGCGGTCAGTTTTCTGCAGATCGATCCTCATCGAGTACATGTCGTTTATAACCCGGTAACCGTCAGGGAGCCTGTTGAGGAAAAAAATAAACCACCCAGCCATCGCTGGTTTGTTCCCAGTGCTGCGCCGGTCGTCCTGGGCATTGGTAGGCTGGTTGCACAGAAGAACTTTCGGCTGCTGGTAGAGGCCTTTGCACGAGTGAGGCAACACGCCGATATTCGGCTCATTATTCTTGGCGGAGATGAATCATCGGCAGAACAAATGGCGCACCGCAAGGAGCTGCAAGAGCTTGCAGCTGGGCTTGGCGTTGGTAGCGATGTGGATTTACCGGGATATCAGCCCAATCCACATCGCTATTTGCGAGCTGCGCGAATGTTTGTTCTTTCTTCGGACTATGAAGGCTTTGGTAATGTAATTGTGGAGGCGCTATTGGCGGGTTGTCCGGTAGTGAGTAGCGACTGCCCGAGTGGCCCCGCGGAAATTCTTGATAATGGCCGGTATGGTTTGCTGACCCCGGTTAACGATGTCGAGCAACTTGCTGCGGCCATTGTTGCCACACTGGATACTATTCCGGAGCGGCAAAAGTTACTCGAGCGCGGGCTGGAATTCTCACTGGAACGAGCGGTAGAAGGTTATCACCGACTCTTCTTTGATAACTAGGCTATTGCCTAGCCTGGCGGTGCGTCTGGTGATTGAACCTTGATTAGTCCCAGTTCGTGGGCAATCAGGCACGCCAGCGGCAGCCATAGCACCAGCCAAAGCTCCCGCGGCCTTGTCAATATTTGGTCCATGCTGACCAGCACGACGATGAAACCGAAGATGAACAGGCACAGGTAAAGGGGATCAGATTTTTTGAGGGCCATTTTCAGCCCCGCACGAAGTGCCAGCACATATACCGGCAACAGCAAGAAAAAGCCCACCAGCCCCCCATCGCGTAATGTTGAGAGAAAGAGGCTGTGCGCGTAATTGATGTTAACGCCCCGTTTAATTTCTGCTACCGCCAGTGCTTTTTGGTAACCGAGACCAAATACCGGAGCGGATTGCCACAATTCTATAGCATGATCCCATATCGGCCAGCGCATAGTAAAACCCATATCCATTGTCCCGGTCAGCAGCCCTAACGACCAAGCCAAATAGAGAAAAGCAGCGAGGCCCAAGGGTAGGCCAATATACAGAGCGCGTGAATTGCGCTTTGCATGAAAGAGAAATAGTAAAGCGCAGGCAACGCTCAGTGCCAGCAGGCCTGTATTACTTTGGGTCAGGATGACAAATAGCACAATGATGGCGAAACCAGCGGCATAGAGGTAGGCAAGGCCTTGCCCCCAATTACGCCGCACGTAATCAAGTGCGATTACGCCAAAAATGCCGTAAACAAAGGCACTTTCATTCACGGTACCAAGAGCGCCCGTGCCGCTGAGGCGAGCGTCGGTCAAGCGGGGGAGCTGGGTCAAGGGTTCGAAGCTAATAATGGAAAATATTGCCGCCACCATGACCACCAATGCGATTGAATACATGACCGTGTTTGGCAACTGCTCGTTGCGATCGAAAAAATAGAGCGTTAACAGTATGAATGACAAGATATAGACCGCGTAAAGCACATCGCGCCAGAATATGGCCAGAGAGAACTGATGGCTCCAGAATGAGCTTAGAAGCATGTAACAAAGATACGCGATCAGGCTGCACCAAAGAGGGCTGCGCCAGCATAACTTTAGTGGGACCGGCAGAAGAAAAAGGCCCGGTAAGAAGACCATGATGACATAGAATTTATAAAGATCCACGGCGTTAGGGACGAAGTAGAATCCCGCTAGGAACAGGGTATAGGTGAGGAAGACGACGTTGGGAAGACTCCAGCGGCGGTTCAGGTCGGGGCGGGGGAGTGTCGCCACTAAGCTCCCCTGGGGCGATAATGGCGATTGGGAACCTGCAGTACGCCGGCGATAGTGCCCAGGTGGTCCGCAATATTCAATGCGTGCGGCACCCAGATCGGGCGGCCCCGTCGGAGGTGAATCACTATACCCAGTAAATCGGCCACAATGCGTCCTAGTGAACGTATGCACAGGCGTAGAGCAATTTTTACAGAACGAAGTAGTGAGCCGGATTTCAGACGTCGCTTTACTGGAAACTTCACGCAGCCCCGACGGTAAGCTTCGCGCCACATGTAAGCGAAATTGGCACGTTCGGCCGGTATGAATTCTGTGGCGTGAGCGTTGGAACACCAAGCGAGCCTATAGCCTACTATTTTGAGCGACTGGAAAAGTAGTTTGTCTTCGCCGCCACTGAGCGCAAATGCAGGGTCAAAGGAGAGTCCTGATTCACGTATCGCCTGAGCTCTTAGTAAAACATTGCAGGTTGCAGCTGGCGGGTCCGGATCCAGGTCTTGATAGGTTTCCGGGTCTTGCGGCTTGCAAAAAAAGCCGGTGGCGGAAATCCACCCCGGTGTTGCAGTAGGGAATTTCGGCGTTGTGCGTCCCACTACTATATCCGCTCCACTCCTGCCTTGAGCAGCAAGTAACTGGTCGAGCCAGTCGGGGTCGGGAATTTCGTCGTCATCAATCATGGCGATAAAATCTGAGTCTATCGGCACTGCCGCCAGTGCCTTGTTACGGGCGTATGAAATACCTGGCTGGGGTTCGTGCAGGTAAAGCAGAGGCCAGGCCCAATCGTCAGATTCACAGATATGGGCGGCATCGCCGTCCGGTGAGTTATCAACAATGATAAGCAAAATCTGAGGTGGTGCGGCGGAAAAAAACTGATTGTTGAGTCCTTCGAGCAGTTGTACGAGACCTTCATGCCGCTTGAACGTACAAATACAAATTGCGAGTGAGCAGCGATTTCGTTGTAAGATGGCGGCTGTTTCCATGGATTAAAGGTTTAGTGATTCTCGATCATTTAATGCGTGTGTGGGATGCTTATCATACGCGAAAGCGAGTCGAGCACACTTACTTTTTGTAGCTCCGAGCTGGATGTCTGCATGGATTATCTTCTGTAATTGCATGTGTTCCATGCCAAAGCGATACGGCACTTGCGAGCCGCTGGATGTGGCCAAGGTTTACCTGCTGAGATAATTGGTTATGAGTTTAATGCTTAAAATGGTTTCCAAGTGGATGAAGAATCCGCGCACACGATATGCTCGCCGCACCTATTCGCAAGAAGGAGAAGATATGATCCTCCAGCGGATTTTCGGCCAGCGTAGGGAGGGCTTCTATATTGATGTGGGTGCGCATCAACCGTTTCGCTACTCAAATACATATGTGTTCTATAA
>JAPKAY010000096.1 GCA_028825045.1 Halioglobus sp. | reverse complement strand
CAATTCAGCGAGGCAATATCATGGGTCGACTCAAGGGCAAGACTGCAATCATAACTGGAGCATCTGGCACTATCGGAGCAGCGACCGCCAGCGTATTTGCAAAGGAGGGCGCCAATGTCCTGTTAGTTGCTCGCGACGAGGGTAGGCTTGCCGCAACGGTAGATAATATGAAGACCAGCCAAGTCAGCTTTTTGGCTGCCGATGTGGCTACTGCAACTGGAAATCAGTTGATAGCAGAAACCGCACTGGATCGGTATGGGGCGGTTGATATTTTCTATGCCCTGGCCGGAGTTCCCGGCCCCATGAAGCCGCTTACTGAGGTGACAGAGCAAGAGTGGGATGAAGTGCACGGTATTAATATTCGCGGTATGTGGTTGGGGCTTAAGGCAGTTATCCCAGTGATGAGCGCTGGAGGGAGTATTATTTTGTGCAGCGCGGGAGCGGGGCTTATTGGTGTGGGTGAGTGTTCCCCCTATGTAACGAGCAAGCATGCCATCATCGGACTGGGGCGCACCGCCGCAATCGAATGCGGGCCTCGAGGAATTCGTGTCAATTCAATTGCTGTCGGTGGTGTCGAATCTCCGATGCTGGAAAATTATAGTCAGCATGCCTCAGATGAATCCGAAGACGGCGAGGCCACTGAAGCGAACCCCTTTCTCGCGCGTATTCCCACCGCGCGGTTTGCCAGACCAGAAGAGATGGCGCGAGCAGCTTTGTTTCTCGCATCCGATGATAGTAGCTACTGCAACGGCAGTGTATTGACAGTAGACGGAGGTCTCACAGCCACCTAAAAAATTACCAGTTTAAATATCCGGCAGCAACAATATTTGAATCAGGTATGAATCCGAAAAAAGGAAAATGGTATGCAGGATTTTAAAGACGGCGTTGCAGTAGTAACGGGTGCGGCCAGCGGTATCGGGTTGGCCACCGCCACCCGCTTTGCCCGAGAGGGTATGAAAGTGGTGCTTGGCGACATACAGCAGGACGCATTGGATACTGCGGTCTCATCGCTGCAGAGTGCCGGGCACGATGTGATCGGTGTGACTACAGACGTTAGTCGGGTAGAGCAGGTACAGAATCTGGCAGATCAGGCGATAGCGGCCTATGGCAAAGTGAATGTGGTACACAATAATGCCGGCGTGGTACGAGCGGGAACCCTGGGGGAGCTAACCCTGGAGGACTGGCAGTGGGTGCTGGGGGTCGATCTGTGGAGTGTGATCTACGGCGTAAAGATATTTTTGCCGCTGATCAAACAGGCAGGCCAAGGCCATATAGTGAATACTTCTTCCAGTGCGGGCTTGCAGGCCTCTGCCAATATCGCGCCCTACAACGTGGCGAAGTTCGGTGTGGTAGGTCTTACAGAAACCTTGCGCTTGGAGCTGGATGAGGGAGACCTACCCATTGGAGCTTCAGTGCTTTGTCCCGGAGCGGTACAAACGCGGATATGCGAGAGCGATCGAAATCGGCAGGCAACTGGTTTGGCTGCGGGGAACGCATCGGAAACGGACCAGGCGTTTAAAAACATCGCGGGACCCATTGTTGAAGCGGGTATTGCGCCGATCGATGTTGCAGCGATGATCATCACTGCGATTAGAGAAAATGATTTCTGGATTTTGACTCATCCCGAGTGGAAGAACGTAATGCAGGAACGCGCGGCGGGAATGATCGACAATCAGTTGGTCACCGGTTTCGGTGGCTAGCTAATGTGGCGGATAGATCACACTAACAGCGGCGAACCAGCGTAGGTTTGGCGGTACCGGATACTATGAGGCGCAACCGATATGGAACAGCAACTGCAGGACCTTCTGGACAGAAAAGCGTGCGAAGATGTGCTGATGCGCTATGGACGCACCCTGGACTGGTTGGATGAAGAGGGTCAGGCCGGCTGTTTCTGGCCCGATGCAGAAATTGATTATGGCTTTTTCAAGGGTTCCGGAACAGATTGGGTGCCTGTAGTTATGGAGGTAGAAGCGGCCACGCCGAATCGCTGGCATGTCAGCACCGGGGTGATGGTGCAGGTCAAGGGTGATCACGCCAAAAGTGAATGCTACGGTATTTCTGTGGCGTCCAGTGAGAACGAACAGGGCGAGTTACAGGACACAATGTTTGGAGGACGCTATCTCGATGAGTTGGAAAAGCGCGATGAGCAATGGAAAATTTCCAGACGACGCTATATAGCCGATTGGATACACCAGTTCCCCAATGGTCTGGAGGCGCTTGCCAGTGGGGATTTGAATCTGAATATTTTGAAGATACTCGGATCGGGGCATGAGGCCTATCGAGCGCTATAGCGGTGGCTTTTGCGAAGATTTCCCCGAGACCCGAATAGGCCTCTTTCCTGTGTTCCATAGGCTGATATAAAGACGCCACCGCCGCTCTGTTGATTTCTGGTGTGTTGGCGATCGCTAGATTCGGTCGCGCTTTCTGCTTCACCGATGTGGCCTACGATTGTGATAACATCAAGCGCTAAATCGTCAGTTGAGATAGTTGCGCCGCCCGTGACAAGTTTTAGTTTCGACAACAAGGTGCTCGTTGAACAGATTCGCGGCATCGAGTCGCCGCAGGCGCTCACTACCGACTCTATCGATACCGGTTCCGGCGGCGACTTTGACGGGAGACTCCTCCGTCGCGCGCAGTATCTGATCAGGCAGCACAGCCTTCAGGACACACTGTCACATGCAGCGCGAATTTGGGGTTATTCTAATATCCTCACTACGCTACTGGCCGCAATAATCGGTGCGCTGGCATCCCTGTCGGCTGTCTCTGGAGTCAGCACACTCAATATCTACTGGATACTACTGGTGCTGGTGGGATTCAACCTGCTTTCAATGGGCCTTTGGCTAGTGGGCGTGTGCATAGGTGCAGAAGGTCTAACCAGCGGTGTGTTTTCCAAAGCGACTGCCTGGGTGCCGGCTCTGCTTGGTAAAACAGACACTTCCAAAGGAAAAGCCGACCGTGCCTGGGTGGAGTGTTATTTTACCGGCGCTGTGGGTAAATGGCGCTTTAGTCAGATGACGCAACAGCTCTGGCTGGCATATCTCAGTGCGGGCTTGGGGGTTCTGGTGGCGGTCTTGATCACGCGACAGTTTGATTTTGTGTGGGGTACTACGCTGTTGTCCGACGAGGCCTTCGTGCAATTGACTTCAATACTGGGACAGCCTTTGCAATCGCTGGGATTTGCCGCTCCTAGTGCACAGCAAGTGATGGAGACCCGCATAGGCGCAGGCTATCAGCTTGGCGCAGAGCATCGCTACAATTGGGCGCAGTTTTTGATCGGTGCTTTATTGGTGTTTGGTATCATTCCGCGACTAATACTGTGGCTTATATCCAGGGCGCTCCTGGGCGTTGCGAAAAGTCAGTTTGTGCTCGACAACTACCTCCCGTATTACATTCATCTACGCCAGGCGCTCATGCCGACACACGGACGCAGTGAGATTGTAGATGCTGATACGAAATCCTCCGAAGCGACACCGAGCGTGGCAACGATAGTTCAAGAGCGTGCCGGGGCAGGGCAGGTGCCCGCCACTGCGCTGTGGGTGGCGGTTGAGCTCGGTAATGCGGTAACGTGGCCGTTGCCGTATGCCGGCCCTGAACATAACCTCGGTCAAGTCGTCGACCGCGCTTCACTGGATGCCATTGGTCAGAAAATACAGGCTAGTAAAGGGGCAGAGGTTGCTGTGGTGGTAATGGCCTCCAGGCCGCCAGACCGTGGGCTGAAGCGCACGATTTTATCCTTGAGTACAGCGGCAGAGCACACTTGGCTGGTATTGATTCACACCGCAGGTGAGCCGCCCGTTTCCGATCTGCGGTTGGCCGCATGGTATCACCTTGCTCGGGAGTGCAAGGTGCCAGCGGACCATGTTATTCGTAGAGCGGGGAGCTAGCCGTGACTGCTCCACGACCACAAATTGGTAACATCGCCGGGGCCTCTGCAGGTAAGAGTCTTCGGGTTGCCATTGTCGGTCATACCAATACCGGCAAAACATCACTGATTCGTACGCTCTTGCGAGACGAAGGTTTTGGCGAAATAGAGGACGAGTCAGGTACCACCCGCAGCGTCGAAAAAGTAGGTGTCTACGCCGCTGGCCAGGAGGTGTTGGCTTTGTACGATACGCCTGGCTTTGAAGATTCCAGCGCGTTGCTCCTGGCCCTGGAGGAATTAGGCGAGACTCTTTCTGATGTCGCCCCCAGTGAGATATTGCATGAATTTGCAACACAAGTAGACGCGCATTGTGAATTCGACCAGGAATGTAAGATATTGTTGCAGGCACTCAATAGCGACGTACTTTTATACATCATCGATGTGCGTGAACCGTTGCTGGGTAAGTACCGTGACGAAGTCAGTGTTCTTAGCAAGTGCGCGAAACCGATTATTCCCGTGTTCAACTTTATCGCTAATAACGAAGAAGCGCTGGCCCGTTGGCGTGGTCAAATGGCAGAGTTCAATTTGTTTGCTGCTCTTGAGTTCGATACGGTGGCTTTTGATTTTGAGTCCGAAAAAAGGCTCTATCAGAAACTGCAAAGCGTACTGGAGCCACACTATGAAGCCTTGCAGTCGCTTATAGATTATCGGCAGGAAATCTGGGAAAGCCTGTCCCGTGCAGCGGCGCAGCGAATTTTTGAATTACTGAAGGAGGTAGCCTGTTATCGCCGGGTAGTGGATGCGGAGTCCGGAAACAGCGCCCAAGAAATGCAACATTTTGTGCGCAAAGCCGAGCAGTCTACACTGAAGGACCTGTTGGCGATTTTCTCCTTTAGTCAGGTAGATGTTCAACTACAGCAGTTGCCGGTACAGGACGGACACTGGGAGCTGGATATATTCTCACCCGCTACACTCAAAGCGTTCGGTTTGAATGCTGGTTCCAGTGCGCTCACTGGTGCTGCGGCGGGTGCCGGGGTCGATTTGATGGTCGGCGGCCTGAGCCTCGGCACCGCGACGGTAGCAGGTGCAGTCATTGGCGCTGGAGTGGCGACAGCGCGACGCTATAAACAGGAGCTAAAGGCCGTCTGGAACCGCAGTAAATGGCTGTGTGTGGACGACACTACCATTACACTGCTCTACCTCAGGCAGAGCGAATTGTTTCACAGACTAGCGCGCCGCGGACATGCTGCGCAGGGTAATGTGTCTATTGATGACAGTGCAGGCCAATCCATTCCCAAGGACTGGACAAAAATCATTGCTCAGCTGCGGCAGCACCCCGAATGGCAAGGGGGCAGAGCCAGCGGCGAGGCTTATGAGCGCATTAAGTCGTCGATTGTTTCCTGGCTGATGGATTAGCCGGTCGCTATGGTCACTACACGCCCTTTTCGTTTCGGTATTAACGCCGGTGGTACTGAGCATGCGGCCGAACTTGTCACTTTGGCGTGCATGGCCGAAGAACTGGGTTATTCAGTTTTCAATTGCAGCGATCATCTCAACTATCCTGCCGCAGAGTTGGAGCCTATGGTGACGCTGGCGACTGTTGCGGCGTCGACCACAATGCTCGAGGTGCAGCCCCTGGTTCTGGCGAACGGCCTTCGTCACCCGGCACTATTATACAAGCAAGCTGCAACACTTGATGTCCTGTCCGGCGGCCGTTTTTCTTTGGGTATTGGTGCAGGATGGTATCCGCCCGACTTTACGGCACCGGGGATTGCGTTTGATACACCGGCGGTGCGTATCGGGCGTCTCTTCGAAGCGCTTGAGATCTTTAAAGCATTACAGACGAGTGCGC
>JAPKAY010000050.1 GCA_028825045.1 Halioglobus sp. | reverse complement strand
TCAACGAGGGAGTGAACATGAACATTATTAAGTTGACAGACAGTCTCGCCGTGTCCGCACAGATTAACCCGCAAGACGTCGCAGCTATCGCAGCAGCGGGCTACCAGGTATTAATCAATAATCGCCCGGATGGAGAGGAGGACACGCAGCCCTCGGGTGCTGCCATTGCTGCTGCCGCGCACGAGGCCGGACTGGAATATTATCACCTGCCGGTGACAGCAATGAATTTCCCCGGTCCAGGTTTCGACGCCATGAGTGACTTGTTGGATGACCCCGATCGTCCGGCATTGGCCTTTTGCCGCTCTGGAACACGCTGCGCCAATTTATGGGTGGCAAGCTGCGATGAGGGGGTTCGCGACCAGTCGATGCAGCTGGCAGGTCAGCATGGTTACGACCTTGGTATGGCTACTAATTATCTCGCCAGCGGTGCATCGCGTAAATGAGTTGCCACTTTTTACATTAATACACCCCGGAAGACACTATGCCTGAAGTTCCCGAAGCCCGACCGGCCAGCACAGTGGTACTGCTCCGCGACACCACAAATGGTCTGGAAACACTCATGCTAAAGCGTAATAAGGCGTTGATCTTCGCGGGAGGCGCCTGGGTGTTTCCCGGTGGCGCCCTGGATCCTGAGGATCTTGCCGCCGCCGAAGGCGATATTGGACGTGCCTCGCGGATAGCCGCCGCACGCGAAGCGCAGGAGGAGGCGGGTTTATCCCCTCGGATAGAGGATATGGTTTTACTGAGTCACTGGACCACTCCGGTCGGCGAGCCCAAGCGATTTTCCACCTGGATTTACGCTGCGCCTCTGGCGTCGGACGGCGATGTGGTCATCGACGGCAGCGAAATTCATGATTCACAGTGGCTGGGAGTTCGCGAGGCGGCAAAGCAGCACGAAGCAGGCGAGCTGGGTATGTTGCCGCCCACCTATTTTACGTTGCTTGGGCTCGCCCGGTACGGCAGCGTTGCGCAGATGGTGGCGGTGGAGCGGGAGTCACCGGTACCGAAAGTTTTTCCGGTATTTGCCAACGACGGTGGGGAACTGATGGTCATGTTTCGCGGTGATGCCGGGTATGAGAGCCGTGATGCATCCGCGTCCGGTGCGCGACATCGTGCAGTTTTGCACGGTAAGCGTTGGCAGTATCAGCATCACGAGGTGGACCCAGCCTATCCGCCACTGATTGCAAATACCCTGGATTAAATGCGATGTCAGTCGGCGCTCAAACGCTGTGGGATATACCGACACGCCTGTTTCACTGGCTTATCGTGTGCTGTCTTCCGCTGTCCTGGTGGAGTGCAGAGACAGGGAATTATGAGGTTCACCAGTGGTCCGGTTATACCGTCATCGTGCTGGTAGTGAGTCGAGTTGTCTGGGGTTTTGTGGGTAGCCGGCATTCCCGTTTCGATGACTTTATTGTGGGGCCGGCTGCGGTGCGCGCTTATATGCAAGGTCAGGGTGCTGCAAGTGCAGGTCACAATCCTTTGGGTGGGTGGTCTGTTCTGCTACTGCTCTCGCTGTTACTGATTCAGGCGGTTAGTGGTCTGTTCAACAGCGATGAGATTCTGTTTTCGGGACCCCTGTACTATTGGGCCGACGCAGATGTTCGTGCAGTTATGGGTACGTTGCACGACGTGGTATTCAACGGCTTGTTGGCTCTAGTGGCTGTGCACATTGTGGCGGTGTTGTATCACCAGTTCAAACTGAAAGAAAAATTACTGCAGGCCATGGTTCGCGGCCGTGCTAAGGGTCGTGTCGGAGAGGCTGCACCCGCACCCTGGTGGCTCGCGCTGGCACTTGTTGTGGTGATTGCACTGGCGCTTTGGTGGGGCCTGCAACAGGCTCCCAGGCCTGCTGTACTGGGGTGGGGATAGGGGCGTGCTGAGCATGCCGGGTATTTTAATACTTCAATAAAATAGATTATAATAGTTCTATAACTATATGATATTTATAATATAAATATTCTCTATATGCGATGCGTCGTCTATGCAGTCATCGTGTCTAAGTGACAGTCTCCGCTGCGCTAATTAACTCAGTTCCAAATAGTTAAACGAGGGATCAGTCCGGTCGCGGACAGAGGCAGCGTTAACGTATCCGGGGTTTAGGCGATTGAGTGTCTGCAAATCCAGGATGTGTTCCCGGTGCGTTATCGCCCAAACGCCTTCGCGCTTCGACCAGCGATCCAGATAGCGACCCCGACCGATGATTTCCTGCTGCTGTCCGTTTGCATCCGGTAAGGTCCACAGTACGACCGTGACATAAGTTTCGCTGTGGGCGTTATCGCCCTGCACCTGGATTATTGAATTGGCGATTTGGTGGGAGTGACGTTCCATTGCCGCATGGGCTTCCCATACCCAGTCGATGAATCCATAGCCGCTGCCCTCGTACATGTCGTGGTAGTGGGCCGTGCCATCGGAGTGCCATACCGAGCGGGCCAGTGCCCGGTCCATGCGGTCGAGCCCGCGACAGTATCTATATATCACCTCGCGAATCTGTTGCTGTGCTAATAATTGATCCAGCTCTGTATTTGTCATTTGCAACTCTCTAGCCACTTCAGAACTAAGATAGACTGCCCCTAACACTGATGGCAAATGATACCCGCTTCTTGCAGGTGGCATTAAGAATTGTAAAAAGGGGGTAGACCGATGATCAATGGTGGGTGTTTGTGCGGCGCGGTGCAGTTTGAAGTCAGCGAATTCAAGTCGAATGTTTTCAAGTGCCATTGTTCAAAATGCCGCAAGGCGTTTGGCGGCGCCTCCAGTGCTGCCGCGCTCACACCAGAGGATGGGTTCTCCTGGCTCAAGGGGAATGATGGTATACAGGAATTTCAATGCGACAGTGGATTCAAGCGCCGTTTTTGCCCTGATTGTGGCTCCATCCTGCCGCAGTATCTGCCGGACTACAAAATGCACTGGATACCAGTTGGTCTGTTGGATTCAGACCCGGGCCTCAGTTTGAAACAGCATATACACGTTGATTCCAAAGCCGAATGGGAGATTCTGGATGCTGAGACTGTGCAGCATGGGGAGGGGTTTGGTTCCTAGCGCGCAAGAGGGCCGAACCGGCGCGCAGCATTAGCCCCCCACTTGCTTAAGGGCAGGAGGCGCTCTCCGTTTGGCATTGCTACCGCTGCCCGCTTTGCATCAGGCGAGTATTCAATGGGATGCAATGCGCTAGAAGATCCTTTTAGCTCGCTATGCACGACCTGATGGAGCAACGGTGATTTCACTCCGCAGGCAATGGCTGTGATCAATACAGGTAGTCTTTTTCCTTGTATTCATCGTGACAGGCCTTGCAGGCTTTCCCGGTAGCGGCTACCCCGGCGGCGATCGCTTTGCGGTCTGTGCCCTGGTTGGCGACTATCTGCAGCGCGGCGACCGCCGTGTCCAGATCATCCATTTTGGCCTGAAAATCCGCTTTGTTCTGCCAGATTTCGGGCTTCGCTCGGGTAGTGCCCTTTTGCGAGCCGTCGGAGAAACCGCGCATCACATCCAACGTCGTGACAGCGGCAAGTTCATCGGCGTAGGCTGCCATTTCATTCTCCTGCCAGGGGATATCACCCTTTACCATGGCGACCATGGGCCCAAAGTTGGTCGCCAGCATGGCGAACCACGACTGCCGGTAAGACTGGGGAATCTGCTTGTCATCGAAGTGAGAGATGGCCAGGGGTGAAAGTAGGAGCCCTGTAAGCGTGATTATGACCAGCCTGATTTTTCGGGAAGAGTTCGGCATACCTGATTCCTTATTGGTTTGTTATCGCGTGTGAGGAGGTAACGCCGCCCCAGTGTAATAACGGTCTTAAGGCGCTGACAAGAGAAATTTCGCCTGTTCTGGCTGCCCCGGCATGACGGTTACGACCAACTTTTTAAACCTGTCGCTTATTACGAGTGCTGTGAGGCGGCTTTAGCCCATGATTGCGCTACCATGACCGCATCATTTAAGGAGTTGGCGCAATGGCGGCAAAGCAGCAGTGGGATTACAGTTTTGATGTGGTTGTCGTGGGGTCTGGCAACGGCGGTATGACCGCAGCCCTGTGTAGTTATGAGATGGGTGTAAAAGACGTTTTGGTTATCGAAAAATCCGATTTATACGGTGGTACCAGCTCCATTTCCGGTGGTGGCGTGTGGATACCCTGCAACCGTTATGCCGACGAGGCTGGCGCAGAGGATTCAGTCGACAATGCCAAGACCTACCTGAGGCAGCTTATCACCGAGGAAGAGGTACCCGAGGATCAGTTGGATGCCTATCTGGAGAACGGTCCGAAGATGGTGGATTTCCTGCACGAGCGGACTCGCAGCCGCTATGTAACGCTGGAACACTATCCGGACTATTACACCGACCTGGAGGGCGCTATGCACGGCCATCGCTCCATGGAGCCGGAAACATTCAACGCCGATGAACTGGGTGATGAGTGGCGACGTCTGCGGCGCACGCACCCGATGATGCATTTGGCCGGTGTCATTGGGTTTACCCAGGTGGAGGCAGCTCTGCTGATCGGGCAGCAACCGGGCTGGTGGAAAACGGCAGTCAAACTTGTGCTGGATTATGTAACGGATATTCCCTGGCGCCTGAAGGATAAATTTCATCGCCGACTCGCAACGGGATGTGCCGGCGTCGCGCGTTTACGCGCGTCGATGCAGGATCGGGATATTCCGCTGTGGCTGAATACCGCGATGACAAAGGTAGTCGATAGTCGCGGTAAAGTACTTGGCATTGAGGTGATTCGCAATGGCAGGCCAATACGAATTCAGGCGCGCAAAGCGGTCATTCTTGCCGCGGGTGGGTTCGAACACAACCAGGAAATGCGTGAGCAGTATCTGCCGCAGCCAACGGATCACAGCTGGAGTGCAGGTACAAAAGATAATACAGGCGACGCTATTCGCGAAGGTATCCGCCTCGGTGCGAAAATGCACCGCATGAATGAGGCGTGGTGGTGCAATACGATATCTGTGCCTGGAGAAGACATTCCGCGCCTTTCCATCATGGAAAAATCGTACCCTGGCTCTATTGTTGTCAACCCGGCGGGAGAGCGATTTAGCAACGAGTCCCAGAACTACATGGCCTTCCAGCAGGAAACGTTTGAGAAACACACTGAAGAAAACCCCTGTAACCCGAGTTGGCAAATATTCGATGCCAACTTCCGCGCTACTTATTTTGTCGGACCGTTGTATAACAGTAAGTTTTTACCGGACTGGGCGGTGCCAAAGCGGTATGAGGAGGAGGGCTTTTTTGCCAAGGCGGAGACGATTTCCGAGCTGGCCCGCAAAATTAGTGTCGATGTGGCTGGCCTGGAGGACACAGTGCGCAAGATGAATGACTATGCACGCAAGGGTGAAGACCCTGATTGTCGTCGCGGTGAATCGGCTTACGATCGCTACTATGGTGATCCGCGTGTTACGCCCAATCCCTGCCTTGGGCCGCTCGACAAAGCGCCGTACTATGCAATGAAGGTTGATCCGGGTGATTTCGGCACGCAAGGTGGGATGGTCACCAATGCTGATGCGCAGGTGTTGCATGAAGATGGACATGCGATCGAGGGACTTTACGCGATAGGCAACTGCAGTGCGCCGACTTTGCCATGCTATCCGGGGCCCGGTTCTACTTTGGGGCCGGCGATGACGTTTGCTTATCAGGCGGCCAAGTCGATTACCGGGTTTTCGGATTGAGTGCTTTGCCGTGAAGGGTTGGTGTGGCGGCGATAACCGCGATGCCCGCCATAAGTGTGCCTTTATTCCCCCCGGGGCACAGTCAAACCGTGTGATTAGCCGGCCCTTGGGTGTCAGGTTATTTTATAATGGGCCGTCTGAACCACTTTTTAAAAATTTTAAGTTGCTGTATTAATTGGCATTAAAAAATCTGGCTCGATTTTTGCTTTGTTTAACCTATACGCGTTATGAATAGATGCCGACAGGGCACAACAGCGTTTAGAGGGGAGCGTAGGTATGAGATTAGTCAGAAATTTAGTAGCGGGCTGCATAGTCACGTTGATGTCTCAGGTGGCGGTTGCGATACCAATGAATTACACCTTTGATGTCCAATTCACCCAGGGGCCTTTGGCCGCAACACAGGCGACGGTTGCGGTGACACTCGCCGACGGCATCGGCACAGGCTACGAGGAGTTTAATCCCGATGGGGACCTTGGCGGCGGCACCCTCCTAGCGTTTGATTTCACGTTCGGTGGCGTTGCGTTTTCTATGACAGATGATGAGGACTTCGGTGAATATCCCGAGGTGTGGCTGTTCGACGGGGGTTTGGAAGGCATTGATTTCCTGTCAAGTGAAGGCGATTACCCAGTCGCCACTATGTCATTTAACGGCGCTGACTCCGATAATTTTGTTACTTTCGAGAGTAGTGAAGAGTCAATGTCGGAGGGCATTATCCTCGAGCAGACCTGGTCGCGCACGGACGTGAGCGTCCCGGCACCGGGGACACTCGTTCTATTGGGAGTGGGGCTGGTGGGTCTTGGCCTGCAGCGCAGGAAGCGCGCCGCTAGCCGTTGATCTTCTGCAACCCCGCTGTCCGGCTCATTCTGCCTGCGGGTGATAGCGATCCGCTAGAACCTACCTGATGGGGGCCACAGTGGAATCACCAGTCTGTCTATTAGTGACGCTTTACGCATAAAACCCTCTATGGCCTGCCAAACGTGGCTAACCAATCCAGCGACACGGACCACCTTCTCAGTTTTCTCGTATTGAACTTACGCAACTTGCTATGTGCGGCGGCACCTGCGCCTGCCCCTCAAGGAGCGATCGTGAGGCTAACGCGTGGAGGCTCCAAGTAAGGGTTTGGCATCAGAAATACCGCACCATAAGAAAATGATTTATACGGTTTGGTTATGGCTTTAGAATGACGGCTGATAGTCAGGGGCACACGCATGACCACCACGCCACTCACCCGCGCGCAACTAGAAGCTCACTGGATGCCTTCCACCGGCAACCGGCAGTTCAAGCGCGACCCCCGCATGATAGTCGCGGCTGAGGGGGTATACCTTACTGACGACCAAGGACGCAGAGTGCTCGACGGTCTTTCGGGACTGTGGTGCTCAGGTGCTGGGCACAACCGGCCAGAAATTACCGACGCCGTGCATGCTCAATTGAAGACGCTGGACTATTCCCCGGCCTTTCAATACGGCCACCCCGGTGCATTTGTGTTGGCCAACAAGATTAAGTCGCTTACTCCCAATGGTCTGGACTACGTTTTTTTCACCAACTCCGGGTCAGAGTGTGTGGACACAGCACTGAAAATGGCGCGAGCATACTGGCGCCAGAAGGGGCAGCCGGCAAAGACAAAGCTCATTGGTCGTGCCAGGGGTTATCACGGCGTTAACTTCGGCGGTATTTCCGTCGGTGGCATTGTGGCAAATCGCAAGTTGTTCGGGCAAGCGGTCGATGCCGATCATCTGTCACATACGTTGTTGCCTGAGAATGCCTTTAGTCGGGGAATGCCGGCCAGAGGAGTCGCGTTAGCAGATGAACTGATTGAGCTCATCGCCTTACAGGATGCCTCTAATATCGCCGCCGTGATCGTTGAGCCAGTGGCGGGGTCCACCGGGGTGATTCCCCCTCCGGCAGGCTACTTGCAGCGCCTGCGCGATATCTGTACGGCCAATGAGATACTGCTTATCTTCGATGAAGTTATAACCGGGTTGGGGCGTTGCGGTGGGCTAACAGCTGCAGAAGTGTTTGGCGTGGTCCCGGATATCATGACCCTCGCAAAGCAATTGACCAATGGCGTGATTCCCATGGGCGCAGTCGTTGCAAAGCCTGATATCTACGAGATTTTTATGGCGCAGGGCGGGCCGGAGTACATGCTCGAATTTCCCCACGGGTATACGTATTCGGGACACCCGGTAGCTTGCGCTGCCGCTCTTGCAGCGTTGGACTTTTTACAGGAAGAGGAGCTACCCCAGCGCGTGGCGACGATGGCCCCCTACTTTGAGGACT
This sequence comes from Halioglobus sp., assembly GCA_028825045.1. GTDB lineage: Bacteria > Pseudomonadota > Gammaproteobacteria > Pseudomonadales > Halieaceae > Marimicrobium. The sequence goes on along the minus strand of JAPKAY010000050.1, from coordinate 19,609 downwards.
GCCTTCACTCACTAAAAGGTTCGCCCCATGTTTGTGATATTCGCAACTATGGGTTTGCTGGTGCCTTGCAGTTAGCGCCGTATCCAGGTGAGCCTGCCAGGAGACCATTTGAGATAGCGCAGCGCATGTGGGAGAAGGGTTTTTACGTACGCTATGGCGGCGACTGCATTCAACTGGGTTTGCCCTTTGTTATAGAAACCTCCCAAATCGATAGTCTCCTTTCGGCACTGGGGGAGACCTTGGTAGAGTTGGCCTGAGGTAAGCTGACATAATCACGTTTTAACGCGCCAGGCCCCAACGCTGTCAGCCACCGACACGACCGAAGCCATTCGTGCGTTGTGCAGTGGGCGCATCTGGCTGCGGGCACCTTCGCCCTGCGCTTTAGTGGTACTTGTCGATTCACAGTTTGCGGGTTTTCCAATGCAGCACTAACGGCAAAGTTCAGGGCTTAAGTTAATACCAGCGGTTATTCCGCAGTAATCAGTACAATTCACTTTTGAGCAGGATAAATGTAATGAAAGAGTTTAAGGGTAAGACAGCGGTGATAACCGGCGGCGCCAGCGGTATCGGCCGCGCCATGGGTGAGCTATTTCTCGCCAAGGGTATGAATGTAGTGTTGGCGGATATCGAGCAGAATGCGCTGGATGCGACCGTTGTCGCTCTTAGCGTAAGTGGTGGGCGTTGTATTGGCGTGGTCACCGATGTCTCCAGGGCAGCCGACGTGCAGCGCCTCGCGGATATGGCGATGACTGAGTTTGGTGCGATTCACATAGCCTGCAACAACGCAGGCGTTTTTGCGGGCGGTCTGTTGTGGGAAGAAAGTCTCGCGGACTTTAAGTGGCAACTTGATGTCAATGTATGGGGCGTCGTGCACGGCATTCGTACCTTTGTTCCCATTATGGCTGCCCAGGACAGTGAGTGTCATATTGTCAACACGTCCTCTATGGCTGCGTTGACTGCGATGCCATATTCCGGCATCTACCACATGACCAAGCACGCGGTGCTGGGCATGAGCGAGTCGCTCTATCATGAGCTTGCTTTTCACGTACCCAATGTAAAGGTGTCTGTATTGTGCCCGGAGGCGATTAACACCGGTATTGCGGCGTCGGAACGCAACCGTCCCAGTGCCTATAGTGGTGAGGGCGATATCGTCGAGTCGGATGCGCGGGCGCTTGTCAGTCAGGCGCTTACCGACAGCGTCGCTGTCGGCATCGGGCCGGATGTCATGGCGCAGCGCGTGTTCGATGCGATTGTTCAAGAGCGCTTTTATATTCTGTCAGAAGACGCCTGGCGTGACGCTGCCCATACTCGCCTTGATGATATTCGTCAGGGCCGCAATCCCACATTCGCGCCACCGGTGAACCTGTAAGTCCGCCGCTACCGCTAACAATTTCGGAGTTATCGCTATGTCAGGTTCTGCCCAGCCCAGTTTTTCTATTCCCGATGATGATGCTCTGATAGCAAGAGCGTTGGAGGATGCCAGTATCCCGACGCTGATGATGAGCATGATTCACATGAGCGGGGATACGAGCCTACTCGATGGTGTGATAAGGCCCACTGGCGTCTTCATCAACGAGTACCAGGGCTATATGTCTGAAGAGAATAAGGCTGTGGTGCGGGCCCAGGCTCTGGAGGTGATAAAAACCTTTCGCGATGGTGGTTGTCAGCTGCCATCACCGCCTTCGAACGAGACGATTCATCGCATGATGAATTTCATTGTGGCCGGCGAGGTGCCCGAAGATTACGTGCCCATGATGTTGGAAGAGATGGAGCTGGATGGCACCGACCAGCGCAGTGATGCCTGGGGCGATGAAGTGTCGGTGGATAAACGAGCACAACACAAAGTCCTGGTAATTGGTGGAGGCATGTCCGGTGTGCTGGCGGCCTACCGTTTACAGGAGGCGCGGATTCCATTCGTAGTGATTGAAAAAAATGCCTCTGTGGGTGGTACCTGGTACGAGAACCGTTACCCCGGCGCGCGCGTCGACGTAGGTAACCATCTGTACTCCTATTCCTTTCAGCCTGCGCATCATTGGAGTCAGTATTTTTCGCAACAGAAAGAGTTGCACGAGTATTTTCAGGGCGTGGTGTACACGCATCAGTTGCAGCAGCACTTTCGGTTTCAGACCGAAGTGACCGGTGCTGTGTTCGACGAAGAGACAAGCTTGTGGATGATAGATACTGTCGACAAAGATGGCGTAACCGAGCAATACGAGGTGAATTCTGTCATCAGCGCCGTGGGTCAGCTTAATCGACCAATACTTCCCGATATTCCCGGGATCGAATCGTTCAAGGGAAAGTGGTGTCACTCGGCTGCCTGGGATGAGAGTATCGATTGCTCCGGTAAGCGGGTGGTCGTGGTGGGCTCTGGAGCGAGTGCATTTCAGTTGGTACCCACCATCGCCGGGCAGGTCGAGCACCTTACGGTCTTTCAACGTTCGGCACCGTGGATGTTCGAGAATCCGATCTATCACGATGATGTGCCTGCAGGAAAAAAATGGTGTCTGCAGAACCTTCCCTTTTACACCCGGTGGTTTCGTTTCCTCATTTTTTGGCCGGCGTGCGACGGGGCGCACGATACGGTGTTCGTTGACTCCGAGTGGCCGCACCAGGAGCGATCCATCAACGAAATGAACGAGTTTGTATACACCATGTTTTCCGACTATATAAAAAGTCAGGTAGGTGATGATGAGGAACTACTAAAAAAAGTGATTCCCGATTATGCTCCCATGGGAAAGCGTACTCTGCAGGACAACGGTAGTTGGCTGGGGGCTCTAAAGCAGGAGAATGTCGATCTTCAAACTCAGGGTGTGGTGAGCGTAAGTGACTCTGGCGTTACCGCCAGTGACGGAACATTTTACCCGGCTGACATAATTGTCTATGCCACCGGATTTGAAACCGATCGTTTCCTGTGGCCGATGGAAATTAAGGGCCGGGGAGGGCAGTTGCTGTCGAAGCAATGGGGAATCGAACCCTCGGCCTATCTTGGCATCACTATCCCGAATTTCCCCAACTTCTATTGTATGTACGGGCCAGGCACCAACCTCGCTTTTGGCGGCAGCCTTATCTTCAATGGCGAGTGCCAGATCCGCTACATCATGGAGTGTTTGAAGGCGTTGATGCAGTCGGGCCAGGACAGTATAGAGTGTAAGCATGACGTGCACGCAGACTACCAGCAGCGCTTTCGAGAGTTACACGCGAAGTTGATCTGGGAGCACGACTCGATCAAGCACAGTTTCTACCAGAATGCAGAGGGCAAAGTTACCCTGCTATGGCCCTGGAAAATTCTGGATATGTGGCGCTGGACCAAGGAAGTGAATAGCGATGATTATCAATTGGGTAACTAATCGAACAAGCAATCCAACATTTATGAGAGGAAAGCAGTATGTCCAGTCTTGAAAGCAAAGTGGCTATTATAACGGGGGCAGCATCCGGAATTGGCCTGGCGTGTGCGCGTCGTTACGCGGCCGAGGGTGCGACGATCGTTGGTGTCGATCGTCAATCCACCGATGGATGGCAAGCTGTTGAGGCGCTGTCACCCAAAAGTCGTCTGCATAAACTTGATGTCACCGACGGTGCAGCGCAAAAGGCATTGGCTCAGGAAGTGACGCAAGAATTTGGCCGCATCGATATTCTGCTTACTGCAGCTGGAGTCGGAGCGGGTGGGCCGGTAGGAATGCTGGAGGAAGAGGCGTGGGACCGGGTTGTGGATATCAACCTCAAGGGCACTTTTTTATCCATTAAGTCAGTGCTGGAGACCATGACCGCTCAACGCAGTGGCAGCATTATCACTATTGCCAGTGTAGAGGGTATTAATGGTACCGAGGGTGGCAGTGCTTACAACGCGTCCAAGGGTGGGGTGATTCTGCTCAGCAAAAACGTGGCCATCGATTACGGTCGGATGGGGATTCGCTGCAATGCGATTTGTCCAGGCTTTATCGAAACACCCATGTTGCAAGAGCTGCTCGATCCGATGCCTGAGTTTAAGGCGGACATTCAGCGGGAGGTGAAAATGGGGCGACTCGGCAAGCCCGATGAGATCGCCGGAGCCGCTTACTTTCTTGCCTCAGAGGATTCTGCCTATGTGACGGGCCATGCGCTGGTGGTTGACGGTGGCTACACCGCCGGTCACAGCCATGGCGTTGTGGAAATGATGGGTTTGGTTTAGGACGACGCGAGTTAACGCCCCAGCATAGATCGCGCCACCATTTCGCGCATGATTTCAGAGGTGCCGCCATAGATGCGCTGAATCCGAGCATCCGTGTAGAACCGAGAAATTTCGTATTCCGTGGTGTAGCCATAACCGCCAAAGAGTTGCAGACATTGGTCGATGGTTTTGCACTGCATTTCAGTGCTGGCGTATTTCAGCATGGCTGCTTCTTCCGAAGAGAGACTTCCAGTGCCGTAGGCATCCGCGCATTTTTCGTAAAAGGCGCGATTGATGGCAATTTCGGTTTTTACTTCGGCGAGCGTGAAGCGAGTATTCTGGAAACTTGCTATTGTCTGGCCAAAGGCTTTGCGTTCCAAAACATAGTCAACTGTGATGTCCAAGGCGCCCTCAGCAGAGGCGATGGCTTGCGATGCGATACCCAAACGTTCTCGAGGCAGCTCAGTCATCATAATGATGAAGCCCTTGTTCAGGTCTCCCAGTAGTGCGTTGGCCGGTAACCGCACATCTTGAAAGAACAGCTCGGCGGTATCAGAGGTGTGCTGACCCATTTTTTCGATTTTCTTACCCCGGGCAAAACCCGGCAGTGTTGCATCAACTAAAAATAGCGAAGTGCCCTTAGCGCCTTTGCCAGGGTCGGTGATCGCCGCGACGATGACTAGGTCAGCCAACATGCCATTGGTGATAAAAATCTTGGAGCCGTTGAGAATCCACTCGTCGCCATCTTTTACCGCATTGGTGCGAATGCTTTGCACGTCCGAGCCTGCACCCGGTTCCGTCATTGCCAGGGCGCCAAGGGCTTCGCCACTGACCATTTTCGGGAGCCAGTGATCTTTTTGTTCTTCAGTGCCAAAGTGATCGATGTAAGGCGCAACGATATTGGAGTGGATGCCGTAGCCGGAGGCGATGCCGCCGAATCCCATGCGGGACAGTTCCTCAATAATGGCGAAGGTCACCAGCGGCGAAGCGCCAGCCGCACCATATTGCTCCGGTATGTCAGGACACAGCAGTCCCGCCTGGCCCAGCGTGTGCCACAGTTCTCGGGGAACCATATGTTGCGCCTCCCACTCTTCGATATGGGGCGATATCTCCTGCTCCAGGGCGCGATGCGCCATATCGCGGAATAGGGTCAGTTCTTCGTTATCCATGGTTAGAAAGCTCTAATGTGCAAGGGGCGCCAATTCTGCGCGATAAATGGGTCGGAAACAACGCCACTGTGACTGAAATTGCGAATTCATCTTGCGGTCGCCAAGGGGTACTGTTCAGCGCCGCTGAGAGTGCTAAACTTAATCTCCTTTTTTCTCAGACAAACTGGAGTTCAGTGATGCGCGAATACAAACAGTTTTACATTAACGGCGAATGGGTTGACCCCGTAACTGCGAATGAGCTTGAGGTAATCAACCCGGCTACAGAGGAAGCGTGTGCCCTGATATCCATGGGTTCAGAGGCCGATGTGGATAAGGCGGTCGCTGCAGCCAAAGGCGCATTTGAATCCTTCAGTCGCACTACTCGGCAGGAACGCATTGAATTGCTGGAGTCCTGCATAGCCACGTATCAAAAGTACTACGTCGATATCGCCGATGCGATTCGCGAGGAAATGGGCGCACCACTGGGACTGGCAACGGGCCCGCAGGCTTATTGTGGTAAAGGGCACCTGGAAGAGGCACTCAAGGTGCTCAAGACTTTCGAATTTGAGGAGGATCTGGGTGAGCACCGTATTTTCAAGGAGCCCATCGGCGTATGCGGTCTGATTACGCCCTGGAACTGGCCGGTGAATCAAATTTCCTGCAAGGTCGCTCCAGCGTTGGCCGTAGGCTGCACCATGGTGCTCAAGCCGAGTGAGGTGGCGCCTTTGTCTGCGTATTTGTATGCACAGGTAATGCATGAGGCGGGTGTTCCGGCAGGCGTTTTCAATATGGTCAACGGCGATGGGCTGGTCGTCGGTACGGCGCTTTCGAAGCACCCGGACGTCAACATGATGTCTTTCACTGGTTCCACTCGCGCAGGCTCTCTGGTTGCACAGAATGCCGCGCCCACGGTTAAGCGCGTCACTCAGGAACTCGGCGGTAAATCACCGAATATCGTGCTCGATGACGCCGACCTGGAGGCCGCTGTGACCGGTGGTGTTATGCACATGTACACCAATACAGGGCAATCCTGTAATGCACCGTCGCGCATGCTGGTGCCCAAAGCCAAACTGGCAGAAGCCGAGGCCATCGCGGCAAGAGCAACGGAGTCTGTGGTGGTAGGAGACCCCGCATCTAAGGAGACCACGATGGGTCCCGTAGTGTCTGAAGTACAGTTCACCAAGATACAGGGCCTCATTGAAAAAGGTGTCGCTGAAGGCGCAAAGGTAGTCGCCGGAGGGCCGGGTCGTCCGGAGGGTTTGGAAAAAGGTTATTTCATTCGTCCCACTATCTTTTCCGAGGCGAACAATGACATGACGATCGCGCGGGAAGAGATTTTTGGTCCGGTGCTCACTATGATTCCCTACGACACTGAAGAAGAGGCGATTCGCATCGCCAATGACACGCCCTACGGGCTGGCGGGCTATGTTCAAAGTGGCAATATCGAGCACGCCCGTGAGGTGGCCTCCAAGATTCGGGCCGGAAATGTCCATATCAATGGGGCCTCCGGTGGCTTCGATGTGCCGTTCGGCGGATTTAAGCAATCGGGTAATGGCCGCGAGTGGGGCAGCCACGGTTTTACCGATTTCCTTGAGATTAAGGCAGTAGAAGGCTACGGCGCGTAAGCATGGGCCAGTTTGTACTCGCCATCGATCAGGGTACGACGGGTAGTACCGTCGCCCTGATGGATGCCCGGGGCAAGTTGCGGACGAGCGTCAATTACGAATTTCCACAAATCTACCCGCGGCCTGGCTGGGTGGAGCATCGCCCGGCAGATATCTGGGCATCGGTGTGCAAGGGCATTCGTGCCATTCTGCGCAAGAAAATTTGCCGGGCACAGGACATTGCCTGTATCGGTATTACCAATCAGCGGGAGACCTCTGTGCTGTGGGATACCCGCAGCGGTGAGGCGCTTAACAACGCTATTGTCTGGCAGTGCCGTCGTACCACGGAGTTCTGTGAGTCTCTGCGCTCTGCGGGACATGAAAAGCGTGTGAGGCGTAGATCAGGCCTGGTATTGGATCCGTATTTTTCGGCCAGTAAATACCGTTGGCTGCTCAAAAACACGCCGGGTATAGCGCGGGCGCTAAAGAGCCAGCGCGTTGCAGCGGGCACCATAGACAGTTTTCTTATCTGGCAGCTCACAGCGGGTGAGGCGCATGTCACTGATGTGTCTAATGCCTCCCGCACATCCCTTATGAACCTGAAAACGGGTCGCTGGGATCAGTACTTGCTCGATCTGTTCGAGGTGCCGCGCGATATCCTTCCGTCCATTGTTCCGTCCAGCGCCATTCTTGGACACACCCGAGGCGTTCCTGGTTTGCCCGATGGCATTCCGATTTCCGGTGTGGCCGGTGATCAGCAGTCGGCCCTGTTTGGCCAGGCCTGCTTTGGTGTCGGCGATGCCAAGTGCACCTTCGGCACGGGCTCTTTTATTTTGATGAACACAGGGTCAGAGTTGCTGCATTCAAATGCGGGGCTGTTGACTACCGTTGCCTGGCAGTTGGGCGAGAATAGTAAGCCTGTCTATGCGCTGGAAGGCGGTGCTTTCGTGTGCGGAGCGGCAGTGCAGTGGTTGCGCGACGGGCTCAAGATGATCAAGACCGCGCCAGAAATTGAAGAACTGGCTCTGCAGGTTCCCGATCACGGCGGCGTGGAGTTTGTCCCGGCCCTGACTGGCCTCGGTGCTCCCCATTGGGCTCCAGATGCACGCGGGACTTTCACGGGACTCACGCGAGGTACCGAGCGAGGCCATATCGCACGGGCTACACTTGAGGCGATGGCACTACAAAATGCTGACATTCTGCGTGCTATGGAAAGTGACCTCGGAAAACGTATGAAGCCACTGCGAGTTGACGGTGGCGCGGCCGCGAACAATTTGTTGATGCAGATTCAGGCAGATGTACTGGGACGTCGATTGATCCGGCCGCAAGTTATTGAGACGACCGTTGCAGGCGCCTGCTACCTGGCAGGGCTGGGTGTCGGGTTGTGGCAAAGCCCGGCGGCAGTGAAGAATATCTGGCGTGCAGAGCGTGAATTTTCGGTGGCCATGCGTCCCGGCGCGAGACGCAAACGCATGGCCTCATGGAACACCGCACTGCAGCGCACGCTGCTTTAGGAGTGGCTGGTTTCTCATGGCGGAAGTCATACCCTTTCATAAGCCGTCCCTCAAAGAAAAGCACAAGGGCAATACGCTGTGTCGCCGCGGGCATCACAAATGGCAGGTGGACAAGGCAAAAAAGTTTGACGTGAAGCTGGGCAAGCTGGTGACGGTTTATCACTGCCCCCGTTGTGGCAAAATCAAGGTCCAGGCTCATTGATCTGAGGAAATCCACCTTTGCCTGGTCAGCAGGAGCGATTAGATAGTGCCTCCCATTGCACGGTGCACTCTCCAAAGGTTGAAAGGATTGCTATATTCCCGGGTTCTGCCGTCTCATTATGGGGGTGCTCAGCGGCTTGCCGGCTGGAATCTTGGCAAAGCTTCCAATATAGGCGCATGGAAACGGGCATAGGACGGCCCAAAACGTCCAGGAATGAGCGCTGGTTCACAAAAAAAACCCCTATAAAATTAATGGTTTAGTGCCGGTAGACAATTCATATTAGGATGATTAGACTCAGAAGGGTGTGTTGATACAAATGCGGGTAAGATACGCCCGCGACCGAGAGTGCGATCATGGCAAAAATAGCGATAGTGAAACTGTTCAATGGCCTGAATCTGGCGCCGGCACAGCTGGCAGGTCAGTTGCGTGAGGCGGGTCACGAGGCGAAAGTGATTTACTTCAAGGAAACAGTCGCGCTTCCCACCGACGAGGTCGGCGATCATCTTGAGCTCGATTACCCCGGTACCGGATTTGTAGCCAACGGCAAGGAGTACTCGGTAGACCTCTACAAGCCGATCTGCGACAGCGAAATGCAGCTCCTGATAGAAGAACTTAAAGACTTTAATCCTGACTGCATCGGCTTTACGGTATTTTCCGGCTTGATCAAAATCTGTGGCGAAACGAGCAATAGGCTGCGCGAGCATTTCGATTGTCCCTTTATATGGGGTGGCCCTGGCCCAACGCTGGAGCCGCACAAATGTATTGAGTACAGCGACATCCTCTGTATCAATGAGGGTGAGCAAGTAATGGTGGAGTTGGCAGGGTGTCTGGATGCGGGAACAGACTATTCCACTATTCAGGGAACCTGGTGCAAGCGCGGTGAGGAAGTTGTTAAGAACGAGAATCGACCGCTCATGAAGCTGGATGATCTTGCTCAACCGGACTGGGCCAGAGAAGGTTATGTATTTGTCAATGGCGACTCGGTTGAACGAAACTACTACCCTGAAAATAATTCCAAAACCTATTCAATAATGACGCAGCGCGGCTGCCCATTTTCCTGCCATTTTTGTATAGAGAGCAAATATCAGGACATGTTTGGGCGCAAAGACTCATTACGCCGAAAATCTATCGACATGATTATGGATGAACTGCGTTGGGCGGTTAAGAATTTGCACATTAAACGTGTGATGTTTTACGACGATGTATTTACCGTGCACCCGCGCTGGCTGGAAGACTTTTTACCTCGTTACAGGGATGAGATTGGCCTGCCGTTCTGGTGTTACTCCTATCCGACCACACACGACCGCGCACTACTGGATAAGCTTAAGGATGCGGGCTGCACTGCCATCACCATGGGCGTTCAGTCAGGTAGCGAGCGAGTGCTTAAAGAGAACTTCAACCGACCGACGAAATCGGATCGAGTAATCGCAGCGGCAGAGGAAATAGTGGGCTCTGGTATTACAGGGTTTTACGATTTAATTACCCGCGTTGACTTCGAAACGCTGGACGACCTGGAGGAAACGTTTGAGTTTCTACTTAAGTTCCCGATTGAAATGAATACATTTATGTTACCGAACATGACCAGCTATCCCACCTATAAGTACAGTGAGGATGTGATTGCTGCAGAGAGTGCCGGAACGCTTAACAAGCCATCCGAAGAAGAGTATGACTTTTATCACCATCTGTATCTTTTGTCGCGTTCTACGCTGCCGGTGGAAAAAATTCGCGAGATTAAAGACGATCCAAAATATCGGGAAACCCCTTCGTTAATGGCGAAGTATTTTGACCATACTCCGGTTATGAATTTCACCGATTATGTTCCTAAACGCGAGCGCCAGGCAGGTTAAGTAGTGGTGCGGTATTTTTCTTTGGAATGCCCATATTTAACTGCCACACCACGCATCTGGCTGTAGCTCAGCGGCGTTTTTTGTATCCTTTCTTTGTCAATGCCTTGCTTAGTTGTTGCTCTTCAAGTTCCTTTGCGCCGCAAATTTCACAGTAGCAGTTGATGACTGCACTCTCACGCGTAACCTTCACGTTTCAGGGTTTCACCAATAATGTGCAACGGGGGAAACGTCAGCACATGCTCTGCCAGTTGAGAGGCTCTGTAGTGTGATCAGGGTCTCAGTATGCGGTAGGAATTGGCGATTGCTTCGGCGGACGCCTATCTCCAGCCGTCAATCTTCGCTACGCTCTGTGCATACCCTCAAAGTTCGCCACAGGTTATTACCATGCAGGATCAGGAACCCTATGTGCCCCCCCCCAGTTTGCTACTGGCATTGACCGAAGCACATAGGGCGGCATTGGAGGTTGTGTCTTTGGGTGTTACGCGGCACGCGCTTAAAAAAATGGCGCCCTTGGGAGATGGCCATCCTGTGATGGTTTTGCCGGGTTTTCTGGGGGGCGATGGCTACAACAGCGCTCTTCGCCGTTTTTTGAGCGGACTAAATTACTCTGTTCACGGCTGGGGAATGGGGCGCAACCTCGGTCCCCGCGAGGGTGTGCTGGAAGGACTGGAACAACGTATCGAGGATTTGGTCGAGCGTTATGAAGGGCCGATATCACTTGTCGGGCACAGCCTGGGCGGCATCTTCGCCCGAGAAATTGCGCGCGCATTTCCTGACAAGATCCGGCAGGTTATTTCCCTGGGCAGTCCTTTTGGCGAGGGGCGTATGACCGCTTCCATTCCCGCTCGGCTGTTCGCCGCACTCAACCCGCCTCAGGATCTGCCCATCGACGAGGACTTGTTGGCCCTGGCGCCACCTGTACCCACTACTGCGATCTATTCTAAGGGGGACGGAATTGTAAATTGGCAGACGACATTTCAACACGAAGGCCACGAGCAAACGCAGAACATCGAGGTGCGGGGCAGTCATTGTGGTATGACGCTGAATCCGTCTATCTGGTTGCTGATCGCAGAGTGCCTGGCGATAGCACCAGGGCAGTGGCAGGCATTTGAACGCGGCAATTGGAGCACACTGGTTTACCCCGCCGTCGACTAACAATAAAGCGCTCTTTTAGCACGTATTGGTCCATTCCCATTACTTGAACAAGTCCACCTTTCCGGTTTGCAATACAGTCTCGCGAGCGGCTCATCTGTGACTACAAAAAAGTGAAGTGTATTGAGCTAATGTGTTACCCGCACTCGCGACGTGCCCTATAATTGACGACTACGTTCAAGCAACAGGGGGATTGAGTATGGGCAGACTTCTGATCGTGGCCGATGATGAGTTTAACGGTTCAGCGACCCGAAGGGGTCTCGAGCTAGCTGCAAAGTTGGGCCACGAGGTCGACGTGGTCGCCTTTACTTATGCGTCTCTGAAAAGCCTGAAGGTAACTCAGGCAAAGAGAGATAGTCTGCGCAAGCACCTGCTGTCTGAACGAAAGAAAGTAGTGCTGGCGCGAATCAATGAATATCGCAAGCGGGGTCAGAAGGTTGGGCTTACGGTGGTTTGGGAGAAAGATCTTGCCCGCTGGCTCATTGATCAATGCCAGCGCGATGGCTATACGATGGTGGTGAAGACCGGGAGTCGCTCAGCGTCTCTGTTTTATACCTCCACCGACTGGCAGCTCCTTCGTGAGTGCCCTGCGCCATTGTTGCTGGTGGCGAGGCAGAAGTGGCACAGTGTCAAGCCGGTGCTGGCGACTCTGGACTTGTCGAGTAAAGCGCCCACAAAGCAGGCTCTCAACCGCAAGGTATTGGGCGAAGCACAAGCTCTTGCTCAAACGCTTGGGGTGGAATTGAACATAATCGCTGCGTTCGAGGTGCCTGCGCTGTTGGCAGAGCTGGACCTGGTGGATCCGCTGGCTTATGCGCGCGATGCGAAGGAAGCAATGAAACCCCAAATCAGGAAACTGGCAAAGCAGTACGGTATTCCCGAGTCGACATTTCACTACAAACGTGGCCCCGTCGAGAAAGTGATCACCAGCTATGCGGCCAAAGTGCGTGCCCAAATTGTGGTAATGGGCACGGTGGGTCGCAAAGGCGTTAGGGCGCGCCTACTGGGCAATACTGCGGAGAGAGTCCTGCAGCGCTTAAAGACAGATGTTTTAGCGATAAAGCCCTAAAATACTTCTGTACCTTTCTTGCTATCTCGAAAATACCGACTACTTTTCACTACAGTACGCGCATTCCCTGCGCGTGCTGATACGTCCCCTGGCCGATACTTCTGCCCCGAAGTATACGGCTGTTGGCCCGCTTTCAGTTCCTGAAATGCGGGCTTTTTTATTTTTTTATCAAGCAATAAAGAATTAAACTTAATGTAGATTGTAAAGAGAAAAGAAGTCATGCTTTAGTCTTCGGTAGCGAGCTGCGTGGTGAGTAGCCCTCGCGCTGGTATCAGGTCCGGTAGCCATATAGCGACTGGAAGAAGGTCGATTACTGTCGTCGTTATCTTGTGCCGTTGAGTGCTACAGATTCCGCATTCGCAATCGTATACATAGACTGACGCACTGGCTTGAGGCGGTTCGTGAGCAAAGATTCATCCTCTGTCCGTGCCCGGAGTAAATATGGCCAACCCGATCAAAAAACGCCTGGCGGACTTGCTTGATAGCGACCTGTTTATGCCGCGGGAGCTCAGCTGGCTTTCATTTAATGCTCGCGTCTTGCAGGAGGCGGCGGATGCGTCGGTACCACTGATTGAGCGCTTGCGCTTTCTGGGCATTTTCTCCAATAACTCAGACGAGTTTTTTCGTGTCAGGGTGGCGGAAGTCAGGCGCTTGATCGCTGTATCGTCGGGTGACAACAAACAACAATCAAAAGACTTGCTGGTCGCGATCCAGAAACGGGTGGTGGAGCTACAAAAAGAATTCGACCGCATCTATGTCGATATTGTCCGTGAGCTTGCGGTACATCGCATCTACCTCATCAATGAAAAGCAGCTGGATGAAGGGCAGGCGAATTTTGTGCAGGCATATTTTACCAATACGGTATTACCCGAGCTGGAACCCATACTGCTAAGAGACGGCGTCAACATTCCTCCTCTGAACGATGAATCGCTCTACCTTGCAGTTGATATCAAGACAGGCGGCGAACACCAAAGTGCTGTGGTGGAAGTCCCTACGGATCGCCTGGAACGCTTCCTACAGATTCCGCCCCCAAAAGCTCAACGTGGCAACGTTTTTATCGTGCTGGACAATATCATTCGTGCGCATTTACTACAGATGTTTCGCGGTGCGATTCAAATTGACTCGGCTCGAGCTTATTGTTTTAAATTTTCGCGAGATGCCGAACTGGCGATCGATGCCGGTATCACTCAAAGCCTCATCGACAAGATGGAGCTGAGCCTGAAGCGTCGCCGCAAGGCAGATACCGTGCGTATGGTCTATGACCAGAAAATGCCCACGCGACTCCTGGATAACCTATGTAGTCGTTTTGGCTTTGGAAAATACGATAGTTTGACCGCTGGCGGGCGCTATCATAATTCCAAAGACTTTATGGAGTTTCCTGATATCGGCCCCCGTTCCCTGCGGTTTAAGCCGCGTGCAGCGCTGCGCATCGAACGTCTGGACGAACAAGCCAGCTTGTTCGACAGCATCCGCCAGAAAGATGTTTTTCTTTACTACCCTTATCACCCATTTGACTACGTGGTCGACTTACTCAAGACGGCTGCGCTGGACCCTCAGGTCAGCAAGCTCAAGATCTGTCTGTATCGCGTAGCCAGAAACTCTCGCATCATTGATGCGTTGGTTAATGCTGTACAAAATGGCAAACAGGTATTAGCTGTGGTGGAGCTGGCGGCACGCTTTGACGAAGCAGCGAATATCAACTGGGCGCAGCGGCTCACCGAGAACGGCATTGAAGTTATTTTTGGTATACCCGGTCTAAAAGTACACAGTAAGCTTTTGTTGATAGAGCGTAAGGAGGGTAACGCCTCGCGGTATTACACGCATATCGGCACCGGAAACTTCAATGAAAAGACCGCCCGACTCTACACAGACTACAGCCTTATCACCTACGACCAGAATGTGGGCAAGGACGTTTTTAACGTTTTTGATTTCTTAAAATACAACTACAAGCAGCCTAAGTATCGATTGCTGCTGGTATCGCCCCATACGGCTCGCAGCGGTTTGCTGGAATTGATTGATAAGGAGATCGCAAACGCTCAAGCAGGCTACCGTGCCTCCATGACGCTGAAGTGCAACAATCTGGTGGATAAACAGCTGGTCATGAAACTGTACGAAGCAAGTAGTGCCGGTGTGGAAATACGTCTAATTGTTCGTGGAATGTGTTCACTGTTGCCAGGTGTAAAAGAGATTTCAGAAAACATTCAGGCTATCAGTATCGTTGATCGATATTTGGAGCATCCCAGAGTGTATGTGTTTTTCAATCGCGGCAAGCCGCGGTACCTGATTGGCTCAGCAGACTTGATGACCCGAAATCTCGACTACCGTGTGGAGGTGCTGTGCCCGATTTATGATGTGGATGCGCAGCGTATAATCCAGGATACCCTGGATCAACAGTGGTACGACAATACCCGGGCGAGAGTATTGGATCAAAACCAGACCAATAGCTATGTTAAGACGAAAAAGCGTGCGACCCGAATCCGCTCGCAGGATAGCATTCATCGTTATCTCTCTACAGGCAAATTGCCTCGTTATCCAAAATCGCGAATGCATCAACCTGCACGCCGACGGCGGAAACTGAAACCTTGACCTGCTGTTGCGCCCCGATCTGGGACGTGTACACTTCGTGTCCAAAGTTTCGGTTGGCAGCCCCTTAAATGTCTTGCCACGGTACTCATCTTTACATGGAGAATAGTCATGCTCGCATATACCACTATTGGGACCGCCGATATTGAGAAAGCCAAGGCATTTTATCTGGCAGTGCTGGAGGATATGGATGTCAGCGTGGTGATGGACATAGGGCGACTTGCGGCCCTGGGTACGCCCGGCGGCGGGGCAATGCTCGCAGTTTGTATTCCGTACAATGAAGAGGGGCCCAGTCCCGGCAATGGCAATATGGTGTCTATTGCGCCCGGCTCAAAGGAATTGGTAGACAAGCTCCACGCCAAAGCGTTGGAACTGGGAGCTACCGATGATGGCGCTCCCGGGGACCGCATGGATGGTTTTTACGGCGCCTATTTTCGCGATGCTGATGGCAACAAGGTTTGCTTTTGTCACTTTGGATAGAGCGGAGTTTGGTTCACGTAGTCAGTTGCCGATGATCAATTTTTTCTGCCAGTGGGACAATCCCTTGAATTACCTGAGCGGTAGAGTGTTAACGCGCCAACCAACTGAGAGAGCAATCTAGTGGCCGGTGGTAGCCTACTACTGCTGTTGGACGATATCGCCGCCGTGTTGGACGACGTGGCGCTAATGACCAAGATTGCAGCGAAGAAAACCGCTGGAGTGCTGGGTGACGATTTAGCCGTTAACGCCGAAAAAGTGAGTGGTGTGAGTGCGGATCGAGAGCTGCCCGTGGTGTGGGCAGTGGCTAAGGGTTCCCTGCGTAACAAGTGCATTTTGGTGCCCGCCGCCATGGTGGTGTCATTGGTGGCGCCCTGGCTGATCACCCCGGTACTGATCCTGGGAGGATTATTCCTGTGCTATGAGGGGTTTGAAAAAGTCGCACATCGCTTTTTTCACTCTAAAGCGGAAGACATAGCCCAGCGTAATGACCGTGTAAAGCAGCTGGCAGAGTCTCCAGCTGACTTGGCTAATTTCGAGCAACAAAAGATAAAGGGCGCTATTCGTACAGATTTAATTCTCTCTGCCGAGATTATCGTGCTTACACTGGGCATCGTTGCGGAAAAGGAATTTATTACTCAGTTTCTGGTGCTGTCCGGCATTGCTTTCTTCATGACTGTCGGTGTGTACGGCATTGTGGCGGGTATTGTTAAACTGGACGATGCGGGCCTGTACCTCATCGAAAAAAGCGGCAAGGGCATTTGGCCGCGATTCCAGCGATGGTGGGGTGCTCGCCTGCTGGTCTTCGCCCCCTGGTTGATGAAGGCGCTGGCGGTGGTGGGGACTGTGGCTATGTTTATGGTGGGCGGGGGCATTCTGGTGCATGGATTTCATGTGCTGGATGAGGGAATAAAATTCCTGACTGAGCAGCTGGGTGAGATTGCCGCAGTGGGCCCGGTGTTAGCAGCCCTGACACCGACTCTGGGGGGAATAGTGATAGGAATGGTCGCCGGGGCTGCCGTATTAGCTCTGGTAATGTTGTGGCAGCGATTACGGGGAAACTGACCTACTGCATTTCCATGTTCATTTGAGCAGAGAACCCAGTATCCCCCTGAACAGTTTTCGCCCTAGTGAACTTCCTGCCGCACGAGCAACACTCTTCAAAAATGCCTCGCCGGCACTTTCTCGACCTCGGGACCGACTTTTTGTCTTGCCGTCGGCCTTCGCGGCGCGTTCATCCAGTTCGGCCTCCTGCTCCTGTTTTTGCCTTGCGGCAGTGCGCTCTAGTAATACTTCATGTGCTGATCGGGGATCGATAGGTATACCATAGCGTTTCTGGTTTATATCCTTATCCAGTATTGCCTGGCGCTCCGCTGCAGTTGCTTCACCCATGCGAGAATGGGGCGGACGAACCAGTACGCGCTGAACCGGGGCCGGAATACCCTTGTCCTGCAACATGGAAACAAGCGCTTCGCCGACACCCAGCTCTGTAATAGCGGTTACTGTATCCAGTTCGGGATTGGCGCGGAAGGATTGTGCGGCTACTCTGACGGCTTTTTGCTCGCGGGGGGTATAAGCGCGCAGCGCGTGTTGCACGCGATTACCCAGCTGACCCAGCACGCTATCGGGAATGTCACTAGGACTCTGAGAGATGAAGTAAATGCCGACGCCCTTGGATCGGATCAGGCGCACTACCTGTTCAATTTTCTCCAGCAGTGCTTTTGGTGCATCTCGAAAAAGAAGATGTGCCTCGTCGAAGAAAAATACTAATACGGGCTGCTCCGGGTCACCGAGCTCGGGCAGTTCCTCAAACATTTCCGATAGTAGCCACAACAGGAAGGTGGAATAGACCCGAGGATTCATAATAAGAGTGTCGGCGGCCAATATATTGATCATGCCGCGACCGTCGCGACTGGTAGCCATAAAGTCTTGAAGTTGAAGAGCCGGTTCCCCGAAGAACTGGTCGCCACCTTCGCGCTCCAACATGAGCAGGCGACGCAATATGGCGTTAACGGACGCTTTTGAAACGCTTAGGCCCGTACCCAATTCCTTTCTGTTATTGGCCAGGTATTCCAGAGAGGTGCGCAGGTCCTTCAGGTCCACTAGCAACATGCCTTCATTGTCGGCAAACTCGAACACCAGTGTGATCACGCTTTCCTGTGTTTCATTCAGATCGAGCAACCGAGAAATCAACTGCGGCCCCATCTCCGATATTGTGGAGCGAACCGGCGTTCCCTTTTTGCCGAACAGGTCCCAGAATGCGACCGGATAACCCCGCTGGCTGTAATTCTCTATGCCGATTTCCTGCACGCGCTCGTCGATTTTAGGATGCGGTGAGCCGGGCTGGCTGATGCCGGAGATGTCGCCTTTCACATCCGCGAGGAATACCGGCACCCCCAGATCCGAAAAGCCCTCGGCGAGGCATTGCAGGGTGACCGTTTTTCCGGTTCCTGTGGCGCCTGCGACCAACCCGTGGCGGTTGGCGTAGCGAGGATTGAGAAAGATCTGGCCCGCTGGGGAGCCGCCTATGAGGATGCCATCGGTCATTATTGTCTTATCCTTGTTGTGGGAACTGCGCTGCGCGATAGTGCGCAGTATAATCAAGCTCTGACGGGGTATCGACAGGAATATAGCATGCGCTGGAAAGGTGGAAGACGTAGCGACAACATAGACGATCGCCGTGGGCAAGGCCCGGCTTACAGCAGCGCAGGCGCGGCTCCGATGGTTCTGAGGCTGTTGCCGGCGTTAATTAGGACAAAAGTTGGACGGATTATTCTTGTCGTCGGCGTTGTTGCTGTATTCGGCGGAAAAATGCTGGGAATTGATGTGCTGTCCATGTTGGCCGGAGGCGGTGTGTCCAGTCAACCGGCAGCGCAATCGAGTGAAGCCGATCAGCGAATGGGGGCGTTTGCCTCGGTTGTGCTCGCCGATACCGAGGAAACCTGGCACGCGCTCTTTAAACAACTTCGGCGACAATATCAGGAGCCAACACTGGTGTTATTCAGCGGTAGCGTCGGCTCAGCCTGTGGGCACGCCACCGCGGCCGCCGGACCTTTTTACTGCCCGGGTGATCAGAAACTGTACATAGACCTCTCTTTTTTCCACGATCTGGACGTGCGCCACGGTGCGCCTGGAGATTTTGCCCAAGCGTATGTGATCGCCCATGAAGTGGGGCACCACGTACAAACGCTGTTGGGGGTCAGCGAACAAGTCCGCGCAGCAGGGAAGGGCGCCAGTAAAGCACAGGTGAACGCCCTTTCGGTGCGGCAAGAGCTGCAAGCAGATTGCTTTGCGGGGTTGTGGGGCCATGCTGCGAATAGTGAGCGCCAGTTGTTGGATCCCGGTGACATGGAAGAAGCCTTGCAAGCGGCATCCGCCATTGGTGATGACCGTCTGCAGCAAGAGTCGGGAAGGCGAGTAGTGCCCGATAGCTTCACTCACGGTACCTCTGCGCAGCGGGTGAAGTGGTTTAAGCGAGGTTTTGAATCGGGCAATATCAATGCCTGTGATACTTTTAGTTCAGGAAGCTCCCTGTAGTTTTTTTTGCCGATACAAAAGCGGAATTAGGGCGCCGATCTAGTAAGGTTAGTAATCACAGATTCCCTTAAATTCGACCTGAGACTCTGTTCGGTACGGCACGCTGCCACGCGAGCAGAGCAAGCAGCATTCCCATCGGCAGTAAGCAAAACAAAAGCAGCGCGTGCCAACTCACCGTGCTGATAGCCAGGCCTGCAGAAAGAGAGGCGATGGCCTGACTTGAGAAAATCACCGTATCATTCAGTGCCTGGGCCCTGAACTGTTCGCCATCCTTGTAGGCCATCGGTAACAGTGCGGTGCCCGATACAAACAGGAAGTTCCAGCCAATG
>JAPKAY010000095.1 GCA_028825045.1 Halioglobus sp. | reverse complement strand
AAATATCCAGCAGACGCTCTTCACCTTCACTGTGACAATAACATAGCGTCTCTGGTTTAAATTTGCTGAGGTAGGCACGCCCCAAAATGGCGCCGTAGACCATAATGGCGATAACTTTAAGATTACGAAAAAAATTACGGATGGATGTCATAAACCTGAAAAAATGTATCGGCATAGCCGCTCCCGCTTATCTTTTTGGTGACCTTCGCAGCTCCCCCGGCATGGAGTGAGAATCCACTAGTCTTGGCGACACGTTCCAGCCCGGGGTCCGGTTTATCAAGTGGCCGGATGGTACAAATCATGAACGTCTTGCGCACCAGCGGGAGTGTCGCTCGGTAGGGTGACATCCAGGGTAATCGTGTTTTCATCCACCATCACTACATTGCTTGTTTGCACGTCACCCAGGTCGGGAATGGCTCCTGGCAGGAAGTTCGTTCCAGAGATCGTCACCGCAGTAGTGGCCCCGATGAGAAGGTGGCCTGGTATCACCGACGTCACCGGCACTACCGGTATGGCCCGCAGAAACACATCCCATTTGCCGTTGGTGTCATCACTAGTAAGGTTGGACGCACCACCGGCAAATGAGACGTAGCGCTCGTCGGCGGAAAGTCTTCCAATGCCACATACCGGCCATCTGCTGAAATCGCCGGGTACTGGCTTCGTGCGTCGCCTTCGTTCCCGGCGCTATCAATACTAACGCGTATTGTGGTGGCGTTAACAGTGTCGTGCAGAAACACATCACGGTGTTCGTCGGAATCACCAGGCACGAGGTTTGACGCTCCGGACGAAAAGGCTATATAGCGCGCATTGTATGACAGGACGGGCGCGAAGCTGTTGTCATCGCCCTGGTCGCCGCTGGTGTTTACACTGATCCTTTCAATCCAGTTGCAGCCAGGTACGGTCAGTGCCAGGCGGGCCAGAAGCACGAAGCGGGAAATGGGCCTGTTGTGTTGTGATTTTAGGGATTCATCGATCACGAGAATGTCTCTTTTTGTGGTGCTTTATTATGCAAATAAACGGTTCTTAAAGTATAGATTATATAAACGGCCTGTCGTGGGCACAGTTTCTCACTGACTGTAACCCAACGGGGTAGATCACAGCACCCCGGTTCGTGGTCAGCGCTGAACACTACCGAACTCTCAGTACGAGTGCGTTTACAACAAAATGGGGCAGGGCGATTGCTGTATAACCGGATGCTGATTCCAGTCGCCCGCTGGAGTTAATTTGCCAGTATCGCTGGCGTTTTTTTATTGGCCAATCGCACCTGTTTATTCAATGAGGCGCGATGTCACGTCGTTGGTGGGGTACGGTAATTCGGTTATGGGCCAAGTCATGGCCTTGTTAGATTGAAATACCCGATTTAAATCGATTTGAATGTAATTGGTACGGTGCGCATAATCAGCAATTATCAATTGATTATGTGAAAGATCCTTAATAGCCACCCATTGGGTGTAATCAACGATCGTTTCCTTGCCCTCTTTACTTTGCGAGACGCCAAGCGGGATATCCACGTTATTTAAAAGGTGTGCCATCAGCTGCGTAGCATCCGAACGTCCATTGGGTTGGGTGGCAAAGTGCGTCAAATAGGCTGCCCTGATAAAGCGCGAAGGGGGCGTGTAATCTGCTGGCAAACCTAATAGTCCCCCGCCTTGGCCAATCTCAGTGACACTTGCGCCGTTATACATGACGGATGATGTGACCTGGTCCGATAGTGAAAGATAGTTTCTAGCATTCAACAAATGCCACTCGTACGTTGGTGCATTGGTAAGAACACTGGCCGCATTCTCGTGAATCATCATCTGGCCTTTTACAAATTCAATCACGATGCTTTCGCCAGTGCGGTCGGTGAATACAAAGTGAAGCCAAGGGGGCGTTGGTATGCCCTTTACCTCATTGGGATCAAACCAAACTTTGTACTTTGATACTTCAGCCCGTAACTCTTCAACGGAGCCGAACATGCCTAAGACGAATCGTCCAAAATCTATGATTGAGACATAGTGTTTATCTTGTGGGGTTACCGTTTGATATTCAGTAAATTCGGGCAGGAAGTTGCCGCTCATGCCAAGTCCCGCCTCATTTTGACCCTCCAGAAATGCTGGCGCTCCTTGTAAGATGGCGGGCGCCACGGCCACAAAAGCATAGTTACTGGAAAGTTTTGTCTCGGGTAGGTTTAATGCGGCAGGAGCCCTTAAATCGATCGGAGTGCCTTTTGGTAAGGCCATTAACTCCCATTGCATGTCAAAATCCCATTCCATGGTTCTGCCGGCAATCACGGTTCCATCTTTGGCGGTCAAATTAATTGCCGTGCAAGCGAAAGAGCTATAGCTGAATGAGAGTAGGCAGATGCTAACGATATAGCGACGAAAATGTATGAATGGAAACTTGCGCATGGTTATTCCCTTAATTGGTTGGGTGTTGCACTGCTATTGAGTAACAGTCAAAGCTCAGTATAGGAAATAGAAACGGGGTGTGTCGACCCGATTTTCCAAGGTTTATGCGAACTGCGTCTTTGCGGAGGGGGACGTTGTCAGGTCTCCCATCTCCCATTGGAGGCATAGGCCTTCACTTTTCTGGATACGGTGCTGCGTCCCCGGCCAAAATGGGCGCCCACCTGCTCCAGTGTGTAATGACCGCTCCTGTAGGCCATGGCTATCGCGCGGTCCTTTTTGGCTGTGCTTGGCCTGAAAATACTCCAGCGGTTGTCGGGCGGCGAATACCTGAACCCTGGGGATGTCGTTCAGCGGCAGGTCTGGATCAAGCTCATTGAGGGCATCCGCTACAAATTGCTCTGAGCCGATATAGCCCCTACCAATATGGATTTGAAGCGCCCCTGGAAATACTGTAATAGAGCGCGCCGGCAGAGTCGATACGAAGTGGCCTTGACACCTGTGTCTACAGAAACCTCCAGATGGAGAATGAATATGAAGAGGAAATAGAGAACACCCTTTTCGCCCAGTGGGAAATGGGAGACCTGACATCCTGGTTTCTCGCAATGAAATCCACAGGATCGAAAGCCTCCTGGGGTTGTGCCGTCGAGGTAGGGCGTCTTGCCGGTAGAGCTCAGCGAAGAAGGTGCAGACGTATCAGTCTCGCACTTCCTGAGTCAGGATTTGCTGAGGGGGAATAATCATAGCTCTAAAACCGGCATCCACTGGCCATCCCTGGCTACGATAATGTTGCCCTTGTAGAGTTGTTCCATGCCATCAATAAAAACCTTGTCGGCTATTCATAGGGCGGGTAATACGGGGATCAGGCGTGTGATAATCAGACCACAAACACCTGTTTCATGAGTAAGATTCGCAAGTTCCAGTGTGGGTGTGTGAACGTTGGTTATGAGGGCCATTCGACGTTTGGGCATAGGGCCACCCTGAATTTCCATTTGCCCTCCAACGAACTCGAAAATCTCAGTGTTGATTGCTTCGTGAATTAGGATGTCGGCATCCTTTGCATGTCGATGGATGCCATCGCTTGCACGAGTGTCACTGGCTGCGTGCACTGTCGACATATTTGGAAACTGCGGCTGCGGCGACCCATACCAATACCTGCCACTCCTAGACCGAGTAGAACCAAGGTGCTAGGTGCTGGTACTGCACGTGGTGGCTCTTTCACCCTATAAAACCATGCACCGAAAAATCGGGGACAGACCACGTTTAATTGCTCAATCATAACCGTGGTCTGTCCCCTTTTGCCCTTTTACTTGAACTGCACCATGTTCGGCTCTGATATGGTTACTGATGAGCCTTACGAAGTTCCCCCGGCGTCATGCCAAAGTGCCTCTTTACCGCTTTACTGAACGACGAGTCCGACGAATAACCAGCTGCCTCGGCTATGCTTGGTATAGATTCCTTGCCGTGTTGCAATTTCGTTTTCGCGCGCAACATACGAGTATTTGAAAGATAAGCCTTGGGTGTCTCGCCCACCAGTTCTGTAAAGTACGCATTAAAGCGGGTACGACTCATTGCCGCTGCACTACGCAGCGACTCCACCGTCAAAGACCCGTCAGTCTCGGTGTGGACGAGGTTTAAAGCCGCACCAATACGTGGATGGGAAAGCGCCGCAAAGTAGCCCGTTGGCTGGATCGATTTCTGCATATGGCAGCGCAGCAATTGCAGAAAGAGTACCTCCGTCATACGGTCTATGGCCAATGTCGACCCTGGCGTATCTGCCCTGCTCTCATTGACCAGCACGCTGATCACACTCTGGACAACCTGACGCGCATCTTTGTCCTCTTCACTCACGTGAATTGAGCAGGGCAACTCTTTCAAAAGTGGGTGTTGGATCGAGGTATCGTAGGACATTGTCCCGCTGAGCCACTGGGTAGTTCCGCTCGAGTGCTCGTCAAGCTCTCCCTGCGAGAAGCTGACGGTGCCATGCTTGAAGACCATCACTTCATCGTCACCCTTCAGCCTGATCACGTTCTTGGCGGAAAGTCTCAATCCTTCCTTTGTGCCACTAATCCTGTGGTCACCACCTGTAGGAAAGGCAATGACGTCCCCCTCTTCAAGGACAATTGCCTCCGGGGCACCGCTCTGGCGCAGGTAGCAGCGCCCTTTCAGTACCGCATGGAAGATGCCCTGGGGCCGATAGAGAACCTGCATACACCAGGGGCCCTCGCCAGCGCTGCTGAGATAGGTACTGGCGCTCCAACGAGTGACCTTCAAAATATCTGACAAGGCATCCATAGATTGAATTATATATCACCTTTCTGTCATGAAATATTCCCAGGGTTCTCATTCTGAAAGAAATGACAAGACTCTAGGTCACTACGACATAATGCGTCTCACCTAATTGAGGGATACTATTCCTAGAAATGTGTAAAAGGTGCCTTAGTCTTCAGAGAACGAGTCTCTGCCGGCTATGGCGCTATTCAGAGGACGACTAATGGCCAAAATCAGGCTCTACGGTTATTCAACCAGCCCCTTTGTGCGCAAGCTGGGCGGCTGCCTGTATTTCAAGCAACTTCCCTTCGAGTTTGTGCCTGTCGACCCGACCAATCCCGAGCAGATAGCGTTTACCCACCAGACACAGGTGCCGGTCCTGCAGATCGATGACGAGTGGCGTAACGATTCCACGCCTATCGCACTGTGGTTGGAGGAGTTATTTCCTGACCGACCGCTGTTTGGCCGCAACGCGCAGGAGCGGGACCTGATTCTGAACATGGATAAATGGGTGACAGACAGCTTTATCCTCAGTTCGTTCAGGTTCGCACACGAGGGTGAAATAACCGCCAGGTTTCGGCAAACTGCCTGGCGCTTGTCAGCGATAGTCAGCAGCCAGACACCACTGTCAGATGAGGTTCGCAACGTCTGGCCAGAGCTGCTAAAGATGGCGCCATTCATCAAGCACATGCTGTGTGATATCAACCAGACTGAATCACTGCGCGACATGCAACTGCGGGTAGGAATAGAGTTGCTGGAACACCTGGGCGAGGGTCCCTTTTTTGGCGGCCTGAACCAGCCCTCATTGGTCGACTTCGCCATGTACCCACAACTGGTTTTCAACTACATGGTGGGCATCGAGCAGGACTTGAAACTTACCGAGGTACCGGCTTTGAAACAGTGGCTGGATAATGTGCGGCAGTATCTACCAGAGAATCCGCTGCTGGTACCCGATTTCATGATTGTCAGTTACCTGCTGCCAGCAGACAGTGAGCAGTTCACCCACCCAAAGGTCGTTAACGCATTAGAACGGGAAAGGGTATAATGTCCTCATTAGTCCACACGGTAGCGGCGTCCCTGAATGAATATTATGAGGTGCCAAGTATGCAGACTTTATTGACCAACCGGACCCGAATTGTATCAACCGCGCTAGTCGCCGCCCTTTTTTCATGGGGCTTCAGTGCGCAAGCCCAGACTGTAGCCGGTTATGAGGCAC
>JAPKAY010000094.1 GCA_028825045.1 Halioglobus sp. | reverse complement strand
GCAAATAGCGTGTATTTGGCGTGCAGTTCCATGCCGGGCATATAGCCGTCTTTGTGTTCGCCTGCCTCACTGATACCCATGTCCCCGGTGGCAATGCCTTTAACACGTCCATCGTCGTGATAGAGCACCTCAGCGGCAGCGAAACCTGGGTATACTTCCACACCAAGCCCTTCTGCCTGTTCTGCCAACCAACGGCACACATTCCCCATGGAGACGATGAAGTTACCTTCGTTATGCATTGGCTTGGGTATGAAAAAGCTGGGCACCTTGATTGCGGATTCTTTGCCCGTGTAGAAGAAAAATGTATCCCCTGTGACTTCGGTATTTAGCGGTGCCCCCATTTCCTTCCAGTTGGGGAAGAGCTCGTGCATAGTGCGTGGCTCAAGGACTGCACCCGACAGGATGTGCGCGCCAACCTCTGAGCCCTTTTCGACAACGCAGACAGTGACTTCCTGTTCTTTTTCCTGCGCCAGTTGCATGATACGGCAGGCCGCAGACAGACCGGCAGGGCCCGCGCCGACAATCACAACATCGAACTCCATCGATTCACGTTCCACTGCGATTACCTCTTGCTTTGGTTAGTGGGCGATGTCTTCGCCCAAGTCACTGGAAAGGACGCAAGTATATAATTTTCAACGAATAAAAACTATAAATACGATGAATGACGAAAATTGCCGGAGGGGCCAAGGTGGCCAGACGCTATGGCTCCACTGACTATTGACCCGGCGCTCAATTGTGGGCAACATACCCCGCCTAGTTCATCGGCATGTGGCGGCAACCCGCTGCTGCAGCCAGTTAAATCCACTTGAAAAGTCTATGGAGAATCCATGAAGGTTCTTGTTGCCGTTAAGCGTGTTGTTGACTACAACGTCAAAGTTCGCGCTAAAGCCGATGGTAGCGACGTTGATCTAAATAACGTCAAAATGGCCATCAACCCCTTTTGCGAAATTGCTGTCGAAGAAGCGGTCCGTCTCAAAGAAGCTGGCATTGCAACGGAAGTGATTGCCGTTTCCGTCGGAGATAAAAGTTGTCAGGAGCAAATTCGGACGTCTTTAGCTCTGGGAGCCGATCGAGGCATACAGGTTGAAACGGGTGGCAGTGTAGAGCCGTTGGTGGTCGCAAAATTGCTCAAGGGCGTTATCGATAAAGAACAGCCCCAACTGGTTATTCTGGGTAAGCAGTCGATCGATGGCGATAACAACCAGACCGGGCAGATGCTGGGCGCTTTGGCAAATATGGGTCAGGGCACATTCGCTTCTGAGGTTGTTGTCGAAGACGGTCACGTTAATGTGACGCGCGAAATTGACGGCGGTCTGCAGACTGTTCGGCTTACATTGCCTGCTATTGTGACGACAGATTTGCGTCTCAACGAGCCGCGATATGCTTCACTTCCCAATATAATGAAAGCTAAAAAGAAGCAGCTTGACGTCTATACACCCGATGATCTGGGTGTCGCAGTGACTTCTCATTTGACGCAGGTCAAAGTGGAGCCTCCAGCGGAACGCAAGGCGGGAATTAAAGTAGCGGATGTAGATGAACTGGTCGATAAATTGAAGAACGAGGCGAAGGTGATCTCATGAGTACTCTGGTAATTGCAGAACACGACAACAGTACCCTGAAAGTTTCGACGCTAAATACTGTGGCGGCAGCGCAGGCCATGGGCGCCGATATCGATATCCTTGTTGCGGGTGCCAATTGTGGCGCGGTAGCGACAGCTGCGGCTGCAGTTCTGGGTGTAGGAAAAGTGTTAGTAGCTGATAACGCCGCTTATGAACACCAGTTGGCCGAGAATATTAGTCTGTTAGTGGCGGAAGTTGGTGCTGGCTATGACAATATTCTCGCTCCAGCGACACCAAACTGTAAGAATTTTCTCCCTCGGGTAGCCGCTTTATTGGATGTGGCGCAAATATCTGATATTACTTCCGTGGAGTCCGCAGATACTTTCCAGCGTCCAATCTATGCCGGTAATGTCATTGCGACGGTCCAGAGCGCCGATGCTAAAAAAGTTATTACAGTGCGAACAACCGCGTATGACGCCGCGCCTGGTGAAGGCGGATCAGCGACAATCGAGTCGCTGGATGCGGTTCATGATGCGGGATTGTCCTCTTTTGTTCGTGAAGAGGTTGCTGTCTCTGATCGCCCCGAGCTGACGTCTGCCTCGGTGGTCATTTCCGGTGGCCGTGGTATGCAAAACGGAGAGAACTTTAAACTGCTTGATGGCATAGCGGACAAGCTCGGAGCGGCTATAGGCGCCTCGCGGGCTGCCGTTGATGCCGGTTTCGTGCCCAACGATATGCAAGTTGGTCAGACAGGCAAGATCGTCGCCCCTGACCTCTACATCGCAGTTGGAATTTCCGGAGCGATTCAGCACTTGGCGGGAATGAAAGACTCTAAGGTTATTGTTGCCATTAACAAGGACGAGGATGCACCCATCTTCCAGGTAGCGGACTACGGTCTGGTGGCGGACTTGTTTGAGGCTTTGCCCGAGTTGGAGGCGAAGCTCTAGACATCGTGATTAGCGGTCTACTAAACCGGCCTTATTGGCCGGTTTTTTTTGTCTGCTAATTCCTTCTCAGGCGGTCAGAGATGGCAATAGGAGTAGGGTAATTGAGTACTACGATATAGGAAGACACGAGCAGGGTAACAATCGTTGTTGCCTGAATCAATAGTGATGCCTGCTCAGAAATAAGAGCGCCGCTGATGGCCACATAAGCTATCAGCAGCGAGAATTCACTGGCTTGTCCAAGGCGGAACCCCAGATCCCACCCCAGGCTGCGCTTTTCGCTAACGCCTTTTAGCAAGTAGCGATAGACCAGGGGTTTCAGGGTCAACACCAGAACAGATAACAGTAGGGCAGGCGCCAACACCTGTTGCAGCAGTGTCAGATCAAACCGCGCCCCGACTGAGAAGAAAAACAGGATCAGGAAAAAGTCACGTAGAGGCTTGAGGTTTTCGGCGATGTACTGTGATATTGGGCTGGTAGCGATGGTGATGCCAGCGATAAAGGCGCCAATTTCAGCTGACAGACCCAGTGCATGTGCCGCTTCAGCCATACCCAGACACCAGCCAATTGCCAGTAGGAATATATATTCGTGAAAATGATCAAACCGCGCAATCAATGGCAGCAGAATAAAACGTACAGTTAGCAGCGCGGCTCCCGCCAGCAACGGTAAACTGAGTAATGACACCGCAAGATTAAACCCCACATTGTCGCCGTCCCCTGAAGACAAACTCAGCAACACCATGAGCACGATGATAGCCAGCAGGTCCTGAAGCAGCAGTAAGCCAATCATTAATTCGCCGGTATGGCGATGGTGCAATACCGTTGTTGGCAAGAGTTTGATTCCAATGATGGTTGAGGAAAACATCATTGCCGCGCCAACTACCACGCTGTCCAGGTAGGAAAAACCAAACAATTGCGCCACGCCATAACCCATGGCGAGAAAGATGGTGGAACTAAATAAAGCGACCACTGTTGACTTGCGTAGGGTGGCCCAAAGCGCCTGGGGCTGCATATCCAGGCCTAACAAAAACAACAAGAAAATAATTCCAACATGACCGATATCCGATAACAGGTTTAAATCGGTTACTAGTGCCAGGCTGTAGGGGCCAATGCAGGCGCCCAGAGCAATGTAGGCGATGATGAGGGGTTGGCGGGTGTAGAGAGCCAGTGACGCGAATATGGCCGCCCCCGTAAAAATCAGGAAAAAGGAAAATGTAATACTACTGAGGTCCATGAGCTGCGCTTTTATGATGGCTCGGTCTGTAGTGTAAACAAGCCTTAGTCCTGTTGGAAGTGACTATTGCACGAACGGAGGAACCGGAATGCATAAGGGACATTCGCTAATTTTAGTGCCTGGTTATGTGGTGACGCTCAAATAATTCGAAAGAACTTGCGCAGATTTCAATGTCCGCGCCGGAAAATCAAAGAAGTGTTAATGCCTCCGAAGGCGAAGTTGTTATTCATGACGTATTCGGTGTGCAGTTTGCGCGGTGCTGTGACGATGTAGTCTAACTCGCCACAGCGATCGTCCACATGTTCGAGGTTCAGTGTGGGCGAGAAAAAATCGTCATTCATCATCTGGATACTGGCCCAGGATTCTATAGCTCCGCAGGCACCCAGCGTGTGCCCCAGATGCCCTTTCAGTCCGCTGAATGGCATGGCGGCACCAAACACTCGTGATGTCGCCTGTGATTCGGCTACATCGCCGCGATCAGTAGCCGTCCCGTGTGCATTGACGTGACCAATATCTTGTGGCGCCAGAGCAGCATTCTTCAGGGCGAGTTCCATGGCAATCTGCATGGTCTGGGTGTCCGGCTGGGTAACATGGCCCCCGTCGGAATTGGTGCCAAAGCCGACTATCTCTGCATAGATTTTGGCGCCACGGGCAATGGCATGCTCGCGCTCCTCAAGCACCAGAGTTCCAGCCCCCTCACCAATTACCAGGCCGTCCCGATCACGGTCGAATGGACGCGGTGTGCTGGCTGGATTGTCATTGCGGGTGCTGGTGGCATATAGAGAGTCGAATACGGCCGCCTGCGATGGACAGAGTTCCTCCGCGCCACCGGCCAACATAAGCGTCTGCTGGCCAAAGCGTATCGTATCGTAGGCGTAGCCAATGCCCTGACTCCCAGATGTACAAGCGCTGGAGGTTGTATAAACCCGGCCCTTCAGGCCAAAAAATACGCCAATATTCACGGCGGCAGTGTGCGCCATCATTCTGATATAGGTTGTCGCGGTTAGCTTCCCCATATCACTGTTCAATAAAAAGTTGGACATATCCGCTGCAGCGTCGGTGCTGCCGGCGGAGGAGCCATAGGCGACACCAGTCTCTCCACTCTGGAGAATAGGGTCGTCCAGCAAGCCGGCGTCTTCAAGGGCCGTTTGTGCGGCAATGGTGGCCAGTAATGCTACGCGGCCCATGGAGCGTGTCTTTTTTCTGGTGAAGTTGGCGGGTGTGTTTAGCGCCCGAAGGGGCCCACCCAGCCGCGTGTTGAGGCCCTTGAAGCGATCCCAGTGCGGCATGGTCTGGATGCCGCTGACGCCTTCAGAGAGACTGGATTTAAAGCTCGGCCAGTCATTGCCGATGGAGCTGAGGATGCCGGCTCCGGTCACTACCACACGGTGCACTAGTACATACCTCCGTTAATTGAGATCACTTGTCGGGTGATATAACTCGCTGCATCGGACATTAAAAAACTGACGACAGCGGCGACTTCTTCTGGCCTGCCCATTCGGCGCATTGGAATCATCTGCATGGCCTCCTGGGCTACGGATTCGTCCACCATGTCTGTATCAATTAATCCCGGTGCGACGCAATTCACGGTGATTTTGCGCTTGGCTAATTCCACCGCCAATGCCTTGGTTGCACCGATAATGCCTGCTTTGGCCGCACTGTAATTGACCTGGCCTCGATTACCCATGATGCCAGACACAGAGGATAGTGTGATAATTCGTCCGCCGTTCCGCGCGCGAACCATTGGCATTGTCAGCGGTTGAACGACGTTATAGAAACCCCCGAGATTGGTATCAATCACCGTATCCCACTGCTCCGCGCTGAGAGAAGGGAATGCGTTATCGGCTGTCAGGCCCGCGTTGCACACGACACCGTAGTAAGCCCCGTGAGACTCGATATCGGCATCGATAGCCACTCGAGTCGCCTCGCGGTCGGCGATATCACACTGAAGTGAGCGGACCTGGCCCCCGGCTTTTTCGATGTCAGCCTGCACCTCGCCCAAACCCTGAACATCCCGGCGACAATGCAGGACGGTGGTAAATCCCTGTTTTGCCAGATCCAGAGCAATTGCCTTGCCAATTCCTCTACTGGAGCCTGTTATCAATACCGACCTAGTCATACCTTTTAATGTTCCTTGTTTGCTGTCTGGCTGTGCAGATTTCCTTCAACGCGTACCGGCCAGCGGTACCAGTAACCAATTGCACATCACCCCGATCATCACGGT
>JAPKAY010000093.1 GCA_028825045.1 Halioglobus sp. | reverse complement strand
TTCCACGCCCAAGCGTCAAGACGTCAAATTCGGCTTCCGAAGGACTCGGAGTATACCGCACAAAATCTTCATGTTGAAGGTCCACTTCCTATTTAGTTGAACTGAGGCTTTGCGCACGCAGCGAATGTCCGGTTCCCGCCCATTCTGTTGAAAAACTCTATGCTGCATCTGCAAATTTTCAAAAATCAGAAAACTGTTCTCCGTGGGTCAAAATACACCAAGAAGCACCGATAAAATTTGAAAGAACCAGAATGCTATTCTATCAAATTTGACCCGAATGCCCACAATCGGAGTTTTTCAACAGAATACGCCTTTAGTGTCGACGTCATCCCCTTTTCTGACTGGACTTGCGCGTCTTGCAGAGCGGTAGTGTGCGCACGCCCGAGCCAATGCGGGTGTGTCGCCTGGAGGACCCGGGCTTTGCTCAGTAGCAGCGGAGAGTTTCCGCTGATTATCTGAGGAGACGCAAATGAAGAGTGTAGCAAAGAAGCCTGATGCCAGACCAACATCTGGCAATGGACGCCAAGTGACGAAGAAGGCGCAGTTGATCAAACTGTTGGGGCGTAAGTCGGGTGCCGATATTGTGGCACTCAGCGATAAGCTGGGATGGCAGCAGCATACGACACGGGCGGCGTTGTCGGGCCTGCGCAAGGCGGGCTATGAAGTGACCCGCGCGACGTCCGCCAATGGTGGTCCTGCGAAGTACCGCATCCTTGTCGCGTCTGTGGTGGCGGACGATGCAGCTGCAGAGGGCGCGCAGAATGGGGCATAAGCCGAACCCTGCGCGGCCAGCCGTACTGCGGCAATGGGCGGTTGCCTTTGGCGCGCTACCACCGCCGTTCTTGTCCGTATCGTTCATGCAGCAGGCACTGGACTATGAGGCCCAGTGCAAACGGGCAGGGGGCCTGTCTGCACCAACGCGTCGCGTGCTTGCGCAGATTGCAAGGGGCCGACCAGTTGCAGCAGTGCCGCTGAACGCGGCCAAACCTGGCACGCACTATGCGCGCGAGTGAAACGGCAGGACCTATCAGGTTGCAGTGGTGCATGGCGGGTTCGAGATGGATGGTCGGATGTGGCCTTCGCTGTCCGCGATCGCCAAACACATCACGGGAACAACCTGGTCGGGCCCGCGCTTCTTTGGATTGACCAAAGTGCAGAGTGTAGCCGCATGAAGAAGATCCGCTGCGCCATCTACACCCGTAAGAGCTCGGAGGAAGGGCTCGAGCAAGAGTTCAACTCTCTGGATGCACAGCGCGAAGCCTGCGAGGCCTACATCCTCAGTCAGAAGCATGAAGGATGGGTGCTGCTGCCTGCAGCTTATGATGACGGTGGCTTGTCGGGAGGTTCATTAGAACGCCCAGCCCTCCAGCGCCTGCTTGCTGATATGCGCGACGGCCACGTTGATCAGGTGGTGGTCTACAAGATTGATCGCCTGACGCGCTCATTGGCGGACTTCTCCAAGATCGTGGATGTACTGGATGCAGCAGGGGCATCCTTTGTCTCGGTCACCCAGTCATTCAATACAGCCACCAGCATGGGGCGCCTCACACTGAACATGTTGCTGAGCTTTGCGCAGTTTGAACGCGAGGTGACGGCGGAGCGCATCAGGGACAAGATCGCAGCCTCAAAAAGGAAGGGGCTGTGGATGGGCGGCAATGTTCCCTTGGGATATGAACCTGACGGGAGAACGCTCAAGATCAGTGTGGCGGATGCCCCAATAATCAGAACTATCTACGGACTCTACAATAAGCACCGCACCGTTCGGATCGTCAAAACCGAAGCTGACAAGCAGGGACTGAAGACAGCCATCCGCACATTGTCATCAGGTCGTTTGAAAGGGGGAACTGCGTTCAGCTTCGGCCATATCTATCACATCCTGAGCAACCCGATCTACGCAGGCCGCATCAGACACAAAACAAAGGTCTGGCCTGGCCAACACCCGGCACTCATTGATCCAGTTGATTGGGATGCATTGCAGGAGCTGTTAAAGGCAGGTGCTGTCAGATCGCGCTCGGGAACCGGGCGCAACCCTGATGGTCCGAAAAAACAAGTGTCGCCGCTGGTCGGAAGGGTGTTTGACGAAACTGGTGATCGGTTGACGCCAAGCCATACCAAAACAAAGAAGGGTCGCAGACTGCGTTACTATGTATCCCATCGTCTGATCCGCGGTTCTGGTCCAAAAGACCCAGGTGGCTGGCGATTGCCAGCGCCTGAACTTGAAACCCTGGTTGTCGACCTGGTCAGAAAGCATCTGAGTGTTCCGGCTGTGCAAACCAATATAGTCAGCCCTGCCACAACTGAAGAGGTCGCACTGATCGCAAAGCAGATGACGGCGTTAGCCAAAGGTGAAAGCTGTAGCGATGATGAGACAACCAAAACCCTTCTCAGCTTGATTGAACGCGTGCAGATCACTCCGGGAAATATCCAAATCTCAATCACCGCGAAAGCGATCGCCGAACACCTGGCGGTGGAACCAACACGGATCTCAGATGAACACCTTGATCTCCAGTCTGACTTCCGTCACCGCAAACGTGGTGTCGAAACCAAACTCATTCTCGCTGATGCAACAGGTTCGCGCGACGAAACGTTGTTCAAAAACATTGCGCTGGCGCATCGTTACTTCGATATGATCCGATCCGGCAAAACCTATACGGAAATTGCAGAAGCTGAAGGCGCCTCAAAGCGGCGTGTCCAGCACCTCGTTGAACTGGTGTTTCTGGCCCCGGACATCGTCCGAGGCGTTTGGGAAGGCGGACAGCCAATTGGCCTGACATCGCATTGGCTGAAATCTCACGTAATCCCACCAATGTGGACTGCACAGCGAGACCAGTTCAGTTCACTCTGAGCACAGGCGACGACCTCTCTAAGCCATTGTGGAAAATCAAATAACCTTACCAACAAGAACTACCAAACTGCTACCGCCGAAAAGCGGTTCCCAGACTTTTGGCAGAATCTGCCTGTATGTGCGCTAACCTTCAGTCTGCGGTATTATGACACCTCGAAAGGGCCCCGAATAGCGGCATTACTTTCGGATATTATACATTGTTATCAGTGGGTTAGGAGTGCTGGCTGGGGTGGTAGGATTCGAACCTACGGTACGACTTCATTTCTAACCCATTGAAAACACGGCATTAATTGAGCGTAAAAATTAGGCCAGACCGTTGATATTGCACGATAATTAGGCTTCCAGATTTGGCTTCGATGTTGGCATTTTTAGGCGAATATCGGACTTGGGAACTGTTAGAAGTCAAGTCCATCAGCAAGCGATCGCCATCGCCTTCGGTCAAACTGCTACCGTGGAATTGGGGAGCCCAGACTTTGGGCCTTTTGGGGGCTGCAATGAGCGCCTTAACCGGTCTGCGTTAATATGCATCCGGTACAAGTCTTTGAACTTGCGACACTAAACCCGGGCAAGTGCGAACGGTCTGAAAGAGAGATTAGTGCTGGCTGGGGTGGTAGGAACCGATGCCAAGTGATCCCTTTCATAGGCTTACCCTAGGAGGTCCCTAAAGTGGGGCATTTCTGGGGGCCTTTTGCCTTGGGTGGGCCAAGTATGCCCAGCGCTGAAGTTGACTTCCATAAAAGAAGGGCTGTCCGTTTGAGAAGCCCCTCTTTGCTTTTTTAGCGTGTCGTCGAACTAGAACTTGTACGATACACTAGCCTTGATCATGACGTTAGTATCAACTCCAATCATCCCGCAATCGCCACCGTCGAAGCCGGTAGGCCCGTTGCAATCCTCAGTAGGATCTTGGGAATAGTCATCATCAGATGATGCGAAATACAAGGTTTCGATCTTAAAGCTCATGCTGTCAGACAAGGCATGTTCAATACCAAGACCAACGACAGCACCAAGGCGGGTATCACTTAGGTCAAAGCTGTTAGCGTCCGGTGCAGGCAAATAATTGTGCTCAAGTTCGGACTGAATAAGACCCAGACCACCTGTCGCATAAAACAGGCTATTGCCGGATGCGATCCCGGCACGACCGCGCAAAGTGCCCATTGCACTGATGCGCGACGTCACTTCACGATAATCATCTGCTACCTGTTCTTCGTCGTTGCTGAATGCCGCCACATCGGCGACTACGCCGTAAACAAAGCTGCCATTTTGCCAGTTGTACCCTGCGTGCACGCCAGCACCAGCGCCGAGTGATACGACATTAAAGGTCCCGCCGTAATCTTCATAGTCAATGTCAGTGACTTCACCTTCATTGGCAAGCAACCCAACGTCGAAACCGGCATATGGACCGGACCAATCATGTGATGGTGCAAGTGCACCAGTCCCACGGCGGCGACCTTCACCGCCGATATAATAGTTCACGCCACCGGTCAATGTTAGCAAATCTGCTGTGCCATAGTAGCCTGAGTCACTGCTGTCAGCATCGTCAGATCCGTCAAACAGCGTATAAGTTCCTTCAGCTACCCATGACAGGTTATTGCTGATAAACTGTTCGACACCGGCACCTACAGTGATGCCAGTATAGGTATCGCCTAGATCTATTGCGCCGTCTTCGGATAGGTTCGTCACATTAGCTGTGCTGATACCACCCAAGACATAGAGAAGGGTGTTGCCCGCGGCCATACCTGCACGACCACGAAGGCCGATAATCTGGTCCATCTGCGTTTCCAAATCTCCGTTATGGGCTTCATAGCCAGCCTGCAGATCACCGAAGCCAACATTCGCCTCTAGACCCACAACAGTGGCGCCTAATTGCCAGTTGTAACCAGCGGAAACCACAGCAAGCGCACCACTGTTGGTGACGTCATAGGTCCCACCATAGTTATTGTAATCAACATCGCTTGTTGCAATATCGGCAGCCGCTGCACCCAATCTTGCACCGGCATAAACGCCAGAGAAATCAGCAGGCGTACCAGAACTGCTTGCAGCGGGAGCTTGACCGGCCACATCACCCAGCTTGTAATTAACCGAGAGCCCGAGGCGATGAACGCGGTCGTTGATTAGCATTTCATAATCTTCAGCGTTAGTAGAGGAATTTTCATCAAAAATGCTAGTGGTAAAGGTACCTGCAACCGACCAGCGCTCGTCAATGGCCCGCTCTAATCCAAAGCCAACGACGGCACCAACTTTGCCATCACCAAGGTCGGGCCATGAGTCAGTTACATCGTCAAATTCAGTCCACGACCGCTCAAAGTTAGCATAGGCCAAGCCTCCCGTTACAAATAGCAGCGTGTTGTCGACTGCAATACCGGCCCGCCCACGGAGCGTAGCAAGCAAATCTGAATCATTCTGGATCTGCACACGGGAAGAATAGATGTCTTCTTCTTCGTTGGTCGTATAGCTCAAATCAGCAACAACCCCGAGCAGGCCATTTTGGTTAACTACATTGTAACCGCCCGAGATCCCGACAGATGCGCCAAGTGACCGCAAATCCATCGTGTGACCAAACCAGTCGTAGTCGCGATCTTCGTATGTCGACTTATGCTGAGTTGCGCCCAAGACAGCGCCTGCGTACCACCCATTCCAATCGACCGTTGCATCCTGTGCAAATGCACCTGCCGCGGCTAATGAGAGAATGCTTGTGGCTGAAATCAATGTTAACTTCATGATCTTCCCTAATAAAGTAATATATTTATAGTAAGTTACCACACGTAAACCTTGCGATAGTATACACTAGCCATGTTGATGCTGGTTTTTCTGACCCCGAGTTGCAGCGATGCCACACCTTTCAGAAGCTGCCCGCATGTGGTCAGGTCTTATTCTAGGACCAGATAGGCTCAACCTAAACAGCTTTATCAATGGCGTGCTCGAAGTGGGCTTTCGCTGCGCGTGCAAAGGATCTTTATGTTGAAGGTCCGCTTCTTCTTTAGGTGACCCGTAGCTTCGTGCCAGCGCAGCGAAACTCCGCTTTCCGCCCTTATTGTCGAATGCTGCGATCTCTACCAATGCCGTAGAAGGGCTCGATAGCGGTCATCTGACTGTCCGTCGTCAGGGTTTTGGGCACCAATG
>JAPKAY010000049.1 GCA_028825045.1 Halioglobus sp. | reverse complement strand
GGGTGCCGATCAGGCGCGTTTTAATGGTGATAATAGGCGCAATGTCTCGTCGGCTCTCGGGAATTCTAGAGTCAGTTAGACGTTGGGTGATGAGCAGCAAAGAGGTGCTGCCCTCGGCGCCATTGAGTCGTATCTTATCGATGTTAAATGGAATTCTGGTGAGTGATTCCGCGGCTCGCTGCGCTATCTCACGGTTAGCAAGTTCACCTGCGGTGGGCAGTACGCGCGCGGACTCCTGCAGCTCCGTGTAATAGTTCTCAAGAAGTGCGTGTAGGCGTTCAACGTTCTTTGCCTCGCGCTCACGGGCGTAGTCAACGTTATAAGTCCGCAGTGGCTTACCTTCAATGCTGTCATCCGGTCTGGTCTCTATCTTCGCCAGTGCTACAGTAGTGTCGATATTCTGCACCGGGTTTGTAGCCGGCTTTACCTTGGCAGCAACAATCTGTTGCTGTAGTAGGGTCACTTCCTGCTCGGTAACGGCAATCAGTTGTTCTTTGAGCTCAACCACTTGCACGGCGAGCGACCGAATGGCCGGGTTGGTGCTTTCCTCTGGCGGCGTGTCGTCGGTCTGAAGGATTCTTAGAGTATTCTGAAATTGATCCAACTCTGCCATCAACATCAGACGCTCTTCGGTCAGCTGCTGCAGTATTCTTGTCTTATCGGCCGATTGCCCACCGGCCTGAACAGAAAAAAGCAGGATGAGCGCACACGTTAAACAGCGGGCATAGCGTCCGGGCGCAGTAGGTAGAGTGTTCGGTGCAGGTCGCATGTATATAGCCGCTGAAGTGTCAGCAATAGTTCCCAATGATTTGAACGAGAATAATACCAGATCGCGGGCTGAACTATCCAGATAGTCGCTCCTGTTAGAGAAGTAGGTCACACGCAAGCGTCTGTAGATGCACAATCGCGACCTTTTGTTGGCTCCTTATACGTTGCTTGCCTCAGGTGTGCCTATTAGACTGACAGCTTTGCGAGGTGTGAGGTTTTCTATGGCACGTTTTCAAACCGAATCGCTACCCCAGGAGAAATTCCTGTTGGTGGCAGTAAATCTGCTCCGTAAGACCTTCGTTGATGCCTCGCGCACAGAAGCCAAAAAGGTGTACCAGCAGATTTCAGCTGGCGACATCGTGCACCTGACCACGGTGGTGTTAGAGGATGAGTCCACCGCGCGTTTCAATGTCTCACTGGCACACAGCGAATTTCAGGGCAAACTCAATTACAGCGCGTTTCGGTCCAGTCTGGTTACCCTGATAGCCAATATCTCGCAGGCACTGCGAGAAGAGAGGGAGTTAAGGGTCTTTAATGCCCAGAATGAGGGCAGCGCTATGATATTTGGCGTCACTGCGGTTACGAAGGAGGGTGAGAGCGCCAACGTTATGGTGTTGGCAGCCGACATGGGCCAACAGGCGGGTGCTACTACGCTGCAGCTAATGTATCTGGATCCGACACAGTTTTCCTCGCAGCAAACTCCAACCTAGGTTCAATGGAAAATTAATCTCCAATATGGACCGTCGGGAGGACTGGTGCCTGAAGTGAAAGTTTCTCCTTCGGAGCCATGACCTCCGCACTGCCCGAGACCACGAGTTTATCGTGCTGGTTGTACACCTTACACTCAAGCGTCACGGAGTTGCGTTTGTTTTTTTTGTCGACTACCTCCAGCTTGACTGTGATGGTGTCGCCCAGTTCAACGGGTGCTCGAAAACGCAGGGTTTGACCGAGGTAAATAGTTCCTGGCCCGGGAAGCTCCATGGCGATGGCCGCCGAAATTACGGCGCCGCTTAACATGCCGTGTGCGATGCGAGTCTTAAATTGCGTGGCCGCGGCAAACTCTTTATCAAGGTGCACCGGGTTCACGTCGCCAGAGACTGCGGCAAATAACTGTACATCACGTTCTTCGATCAGCTTGGAATACGTGGCAGTTTGCCCTATGGTTATCTCGTTGTAGGTATAGTTACTAATCGCTGGCATATGCTGAGCCTCGTGAAATAAAAATCCTGCGCAGCATAACCGATTTTCACGCCCCGCTGGGCGAACAACCTCACTGGCAGGCCAGCTGTATGCAAGAAATCACCGGTTCAGACCGGCGTGTCCAGAATATCGTTTATCCTGAAGAACTACCGATATCCCAGAGCCGCAGTGAAATTGCTCGCACTATCAGGGATCACCAGGTGGTGATAATTGCCGGGGAAACTGGTTCCGGCAAAACCACCCAGTTACCGAAAATTTGTCTGGAAATGGGCCGCGGTAGCGAGCAACTGATTGGGCACACGCAACCGCGAAGATTGGCAGCGCGGACGGTGGCGGGGCGCATAGCTCAGGAACTGGGTACCGAGCTGGGCGACCTGGTGGGTTACCAGGTGCGCTTTACCGATCGTGTCTCCGCCAATACCGCTATAAAGTTGATGACCGATGGTATTTTGTTAGCGGAAATGCAACGTGATCCGATGCTGCGCCGCTACGACACATTGATCATAGATGAGGCGCACGAGCGCAGCCTCAACATCGATTTTCTGTTGGGATACCTCAAGCGCATCCTACCCAAACGACCTGATCTCAAACTTATCGTCACCTCTGCCACCATCGACGTCGACGGTTTTTCCAAACACTTCAACGATGCACCGATTATTGAGGTGTCTGGGCGTAGCTATCCGGTTGAAACGCATTACCTGGAACCGGATCAGGGGGCCGAAGCGGGAGTGGAAGCGCAGATTGTGTCACTGGTTGAGGGAATCGATGGCGGTCAGTTTGGTCCCCGTGGGGATGTGCTGGTATTTTTGCCTGGCGAGCGTGATATCCGGGAACTGGCCAAAACACTGCGTCAGCAAACCGAGGTAGAAATACTCCCCCTGTATGCCCGGCTGAGCCAGGCGGAACAGAACAGAGTATTCGAAGGTGTCCGGCAGCGCTCCGGTATCAGGGTGATACTGGCGACCAACGTGGCAGAGACCTCCCTTACTGTCCCCGGCATACGTTATGTCATTGATCCCGGTGAGGCTCGCATCAGCCGGTACAGTCACCGAACCAAATTACAGCGACTGCCAATAGAACCTGTTTCCCGTGCCAGCGCCGATCAGAGGCAGGGCCGCTGCGGTCGTGTCGGTCCGGGAGTGTGTCTGAGGCTCTACAGTGAAGCAGATTACCTCGGCCGACCAGAGTTTACCGACCCTGAGATACAGCGCACGAATCTGGCCGCCGTGGTGCTGCAAATGCTCACACTGGGCCTGGGCGAGGTGGAACAATTTCCCTTCATTGACCCACCTGATTCGCGCATGGTGCGCGATGGTTACAAGTTGCTGGAGGAGTTGGGTGCTGTCAGCGCTGCCGGTAAGTTGACCGATGTAGGCAAGCGCATGGCCCAGCTTCCGGTTGACCCAAGGGTGGCGCGAATGGTCCTGGCCTCCGCCGAGGAAGGCTGCCTCGATGATATTCTGGTCATCGCAAGTGCTCTGACGGTGCCGGATCCGAGAGAGCGCCCAGCGGAGAAGCAACAACAGGCTGATCAGATGCACGCTCGCTTCCGCCACCCCCGATCAGATTTTATGGCATGGCTCAATCTCTGGCGATACTACGAAGAGCAGCGTCAGGCGCTGAGCCAGAGCAAGCTCAGGAAATTGTGCCGTCGGGAGTTCCTGTCTTTTTTACGCATGCGGGAATGGCGGGACATGCATACTCAGCTCACCATCGCCTGTCGTAAGCAAATGGGAAGTATTCGGTCGGCTCCACGCGCTGATAACGCGGAACCTGATCCGGAACGCTATCGGGAAATTCATACGGCTTTGCTCAGCGGGTTGTTAAGTAATATAGCGCAGCATGCGGAGGGCAGAGACTACCTGGGTAGCCGCAATCGTAAACTGCAGATATTTCCAGGATCTTTCCAGGCCCGAAAATCTCCCAAATGGTTGGTGGCGGCAGAAATTGTCGAGACCTCTCGTGTATTTGCGCGCGAAGTGGGGGCCATCGATCCAGGCTGGGCTTTGGATATCAACCCGCACTTACTCAAGCACCACTACTACTCACCGCGCTGGCAGGCCCGGCGCGGACAGGTACTGGCTTATGAACGAATCAGTCTGTATGGCTTGACGCTAATCGACAAACGGGTTGTCCACTACGGACCGCTAGCGCCTGCTGAGAGTCGTGAGTTAATGATCCGCGAGGGCTTGGTCACTGGCAATTACCGCCAGCCACCACAGTTTCTAACACACAACTTGAAACTGGTGCAGGAACTGCAAGAGTTGGAGTCGCGCACTCGACGGCGCGATATCCTGGTCGAAGAGCAGGCCTTGTTTGATTTTTACCAGGAGCGCCTTCCAGCGCATATCGTGACCGCTATAAGTCTTCGCAACTGGCTAAAGCGCAATCCGGAGGCAGGTCGCGCCCTTAATATGACGAGGGAGCTGCTGCTCGCCCGAGATCCAGGCGCGGTGGTAGGTGAACAGTTTCCCGATGAGCTTAAATTCGAAGACCTTCGGTTTGAGCTCAGTTATCACTTCGAGCCGGGCAGCGAAGCCGATGGCGTTTCTGTGACCATTCCCGTGGCGTTGCTCAACCGCACACCCCGCTATCGATTCGATTGGCTGGTACCTGGCCTCCTGCGGGAAAAGTGTATTCAGTTGACCAAGGGTCTGCCCAAGGAGAAACGCAAGCATCTGGTGCCGGTGCCTGATTACGTCGACCGTGCGCTGGAGTTATTGCCCGCTGATAATAGTGATTTGCTGGTAGGCCTTGCGGAGCGTTTGGGGACTCTGGGTGGTATCACCTTAAGGTCCGATGACTGGTCGCCGCAAAAGCTTGACGATTATTACCGCATGAATATCAGGGTTGTGGATGCGCGGGGTGAATTGTTGGCGCAGGGTCGTGATCTGGGTGTGCTGGTTGAGCGTTTTCGAACAGACACGCGGCAGAGTATCAGTGCCAACCGGGAGTCGTCCCCGGCACGTGCAGGGCTCACGCGCTGGGACCTGGGAGATTTGGCTCGGGAGTGGCGGTTTCGTCAGGCGGATATGGAAATCGTGGCCTATCCCGCGCTGGTCGATAAGCGCGATTCAGTGGCGATTGAGCTCTGTGACTATCCCAGTGAGGCCTGGCTGCGACACCGGCTGGGCGTATTGCGTCTGATGCGTCTGGGTGCCGCGCAGCAGGTCAAGTATCTCAGCAGGCAGCTTCTTCGTGGCAATGAATTTAATCTGGTGTTGGCGGGAGCACAATTGGAACGCAGTTCACTGGTGGACGACCTGATCCATGCAGCCTTTTCGCAAGCGATGGCGTTAGGCGTCGAGTTACCTTACACCGAAGACGCGTATTACGCGTTGATAGAGCAGGGTAAGGGGAGGGTGGTAGGGCTGGCGAACGATATTGAAGCAACGCTACTGAATGCAGTGCGTCTGCTGGCAGAGATTCGCCGCAAACTCGCCGCGCTTGAGCCAGGCAAATGGTCTGATACACGGGCAGATATCATGGAGCAACTGCAGGGGTTGCTGGAAAATGACTTTCAAAGGGATACGCCTGCTGATTGGTTGGCCCAGTATCCCCGCTATATGAAAGCCCTGCTACAGCGGATAGAGCGGTTAGCAGGGCAATATGCAAAGGATCAAACGAATACGCGGAGTCTACAGGCGTTGCTTCAGCCTCTGCAGGCATTGCGGGCTGTTCGTCCGGGGTTACTGTTATTGAGCGAGGAGGCCAGAACGTACCGCTGGATGGTGGAAGAGTTCCGCGTTTCTCTATTTGCGCAAAACCTGGGTACCCGCCAGGCCGTATCTCAGAAACGGTTGCAGGAGCAGTGGCACCGGGTCAGTGAGTGGGTTGATAGAAACCCTCACTAGTGTGTGGGAATGCACTCGTTTTTCTTTCAGTCGGGTATCCGTGCAACGAAACTTCTCGTTTGGTACTCTGTCGAAGGTACCTCGAAGGTTGTTCACGTAGGCCTTGCCTTCAGGGCACTTCGGGTAATACTAATCAAACACTGACTACTGATAGGAAAATAACTATGGCTATATCAAGAAAACCGCTGGCGGCCGCCCTCGGCGCAGCATTTTTGGCAACTTCACTTTCACCTCTGGCCTCTGCGGAAGTGAACCCATTCTCCGCTCAGCAGCTTAGCGGTGGCTATGATCTGGCCAATTTCGCGCACCATGTTGAAGGCAAATGTGGCGAAGGCAAATGCGGCGACGAGAAAGCTGACGGCGAAGCTTCGGGCAGCGACACAAAAGCTGACGGCGAAGGTTCCTGCGGCGACAAGAAAGCTGACGGCGAAGGTTCCTGCGGCGACAAGAAAGCCGACGGCGAAGCTAAAGCTGATGGCGAAGGCAAATGCGGCGAAGGAAAATGCGGCGGTAAGTAATGCCTGAACCTCACCGGGTACTCCAGGGAGCGGGACTCGGTTTGCGGCGGGCTATTTTGGGCCCGCTTCTCACTATGGATCAGGGAGAGATCGATTTTATTGAGGCGGCGCCCGAAAACTGGATCGGTGTCGGAGGCCGTTTAGGCAAAAAATTGCGTGCCATGGTGGAGCGATACCCATTGGTACTGCATGGGCTGTCGCTTGATATCGGCGGGCCAGACCCCATTGATACCGAGCTCGTACAGTCTGTGCGAGCGTTGATGGACGAGACCAATGTGCCGCTGTACA
This sequence comes from Halioglobus sp., assembly GCA_028825045.1. Classification (GTDB taxonomy): domain Bacteria; phylum Pseudomonadota; class Gammaproteobacteria; order Pseudomonadales; family Halieaceae; genus Marimicrobium. The sequence goes on along the minus strand of JAPKAY010000049.1, from coordinate 21,910 downwards.
GCGAACACCTGACTTACTGTGCTGCCCAGGGTCATCTTTACGATCTTCTGCCAATACCTTTTACCGAAGAAGCCGTGCACTACGTTGCTGCGCGTGTGCGCCAGGTACAGGATATTTTGGGCCGCCCCATCGCCCTGGAAAATGCATCGTACTATGCGCAACCACACGCAGACATGAGCGAGGCGCAGTTTGTCAGTGCCGTCCTTCAAGAGAGCGGCTGCGATATGTTGCTCGACGTCAACAATATCTACGTCAATTCGATCAATCATTGCTATGACCCCATTGAGTTTCTCGATGCACTCCCGTTGCAACGCGTGCGCTATATTCACGTGGCAGGGCACTACGATGAAGCTGATGACCTTAAGGTCGATACCCACGGCGCGGCGGTCATCGACCCGGTTTGGGTTTTACTGGCGCAGACCTACCGACGGCTTGGGCCAATTCCAACACTGCTGGAGCGCGATTTTAACTTTCCCCCATTGACTGTGTTGTTGCAGGAAGTTGCCTGTATTCGTACCCTCCAAAGAGACTCCCGCCACCAGGCATCTGAGGGTAGGTGGAGTAATGGCTGAAGCTTCATTCCAGGAAAGCCAATTGACGATGGCGCGCTATTTGAGAGACCCGGGCCACCAGCCACCCCCGTCGGGTGTGGAAGCGCGCCGCCTTAAGATCTATGAAGAACTCATCTACAACAATATTGAGGGATTTATCAGTGGGGGCTTCCCGGTCCTGCGCAGTTTGTACAATGAGGCTGAATGGCAGGGTTTGGTGCGGGCATTCATCGACCAGCATCGGTGCCAAACCCCCTATTTCCTTCAAATCAGTGAGGAGTTTCTTGAGTTTCTCTTGAATAACTTTGAGGCACGGCCCTGCGATCCACCGTTCATTGCTGAGCTGGCGCATTACGAATGGGTAGAGCTGGCGCTGGACGTCTCCGAAGAGGAGGTCCCCAGTGCCGCCGTTGTTACTGATGTTCTGGGTATTGTCCCGCGGCTTTCACCGCTGGCCTGGCCACTCAGTTACCAGTTTCCCGTGCACCGTATCGGTCCCGGATTCAAGCCCACGGAAGCGGCGGAGCCGGTTTATCTGCTGGTCTACAGGACGAGCGAAGATGACGTCCGGTTTATGGAGTTGAATGTCACCACAGCACGCCTTTTGGAGATGATAAGAGTCAACGATGGCGCGACAGCCCGCGACTTGCTGGCGAGGTTGGCGGGTGAGCTGGATATGGCGGAGGATGCCGTGCTGGCCTTTGGGGCTGAGCAGCTTACGCAGCTGATAGACCAATCTGTTGTGGTGGCCTGAGGCAACGACTATGCCCGCTAAACTGCGGTTGAACATGCCACGACGTGAGCGTACCATTCCTCCACCAAAACCCTAACTGTCGACGAAATGAGATTATCCCGTTATTTGCTGCTTCTCATAGCGCTGCCCCTCGCTTCGGCCAGAGGGGAGGGAGTGACGCCAGATATCGATCCCTGGGAGCCGATGAATCGAAACATATTCGCTCTCAACGAGACTCTGGATAAGTACGCCCTGCGGCCCGTTGCCAAAGGCTACCGGTTTGTTATGCCCGATCCGGCTGAGCGGGGGGTGTCGAATTTCATTACCAATATTTACGAATTTAACTCTTTTTTTAACTCCTTACTGCAGGGCCGCGGCGAAAATGCGCTTGTAAGCGGGGGGCGGTTTCTCATCAATAGTAGTTTTGGTTTGTTTGGTCTCTTCGATGTGGCCACGCCTATGGGCATTGAGCACAGTCCGGCAGATTTTGGGCAGACCCTGTCCGTCTGGGGGTTCGAGCAGGGACCCTATCTAATGCTTCCCATTATTGGTCCGCGGACCGTTCGTAGTGGCGTCGGCTATGTGGTCGATACCTATGCCTCCATACCATCGCTGATCGATGATCCTGAAATAGCCTACTCATTTTGGACAGTTGAGGCCATTGATATCCGCGCGAACCTGCTTGAGGCGGATGAATTAGTGTTTGGAGATCGTTATATTTTCATACGCAACGCCTACCTGCAGCGGCGAGCCGCCTTTCTCAATGGTGGCATTGTTGAGGATACTTTTTCGGACTACGGGGACGAGGCCGACTACGAGGAGTTCTAGGTCTTCGCTGTGGTCTGTGCGCCACGTCAAAATACTAACCAAAAGACGGTAAAAATGTGTAAATGCTGCGGAAAGAGGGGTGCTGCAGCTTGCCCGAACTCCATGATGGGCGTAGTGTCACGCCAAATGCACGGTCACAGCCCTTTATGATTTCTTCCCACGGCAACGTCCTTATTGTTGACGATCACGCCGATCGCGCCACCGCTTTGGGCGATTTGTTGTCGTCTCAGGGATTTCAGGTTCAGTTGGTCACCGACGTCAGTAATTCTACATATTCCATAGGGCCTGACAGCGATCTGGATGTGATTCTTTGTGAGCTAGATCTTGAGAATTTCTCCTGGGTCGATGCGCGTCATGCGCTGCGGGATATGGATGTTCAGGTTCCGGCAATAATGCTCTGCGATGTTGCCGATGCAGATCGGATAATGACCGCGTTGAGATTAGGGGCCAGTGATTTTTTTCTGCGCCCGGTAGCAGATAAGGAAGCGCTTGTAAGATCGATAGAACGCTGTGTAAAGCAGCGACGCATGCGCCGAGAACTTCAGGATTCGAGCAAGCGATTGCAAGCCGCCAATAACGAGCTGCGCGGCACTGTTAAGGTGCTGGAGCAGGACCTGCAGGCAGGTAGACAAGTGCAGTTGCGTATGTTGCCGGTGACACCGTTGGTGTTAGGTGATTATGTCTTTAGTCATACGGTGATTCCCTCACTGTATCTGAGCGGTGATTTCACCGATTACTTCACTTTGGGTGAGGATCACGTCATCTTTTTTATGGCGGACGTGTCAGGTCATGGCAGTTCATCGGCATTTGCTACCGTTTTGATTAAAAATCTGTTTGCACGAAAGAGGTCTGACCTGTTACGACGCGATGACCCTACTATAATGAATCCGGTGTCCATGTTGCAGCATGCCAATAAGGAGTTGCTCGATTTGGGGGTGGGGAAATTTGCCACTATGGTCGTTGGGTTGTTGGATATGCAGAGCAATACACTTCGTTACAGTATAGCGGGACACCTGCCTTTGCCGGTGCTGGTCTCCGCCGAAGGTGTCCGTTATCTGGAGGGCGAGGGTTCAACCGTTGGGATCACGGAGGAAGCAGAATACGAGGAACATGCGCTGGAGCTCCCCGATAGCTTCATGCTGGCACTCTTTTCCGACGGTATACTTGAAATTCTCCCGCCGAAAGATCTTATTGAGAAGGAAAAATACTCTCTCAGGGTCTTTGAGGAAACCGTCGATTCTCCCGATGAACTAGTGACTAGTCTTGGCCTGGACCGGGTGGAAACCGCGCCAGATGACATCGCCGTCCTGTTTGTGAACAAGCGAGGCTGATATGCAAGAGGGTCGGGTGCTTGCAGCGAGTCAGGATGGAGTATACGTCATACGATTGGTCGGCGATGTGCGCCTTACATTGTGCACCGCACTTGATGATTATTTTCACAGTATGTTTGATGATCCGAGTTTCGCAAGTGTTTGGGTAGATCTCTGCGATGCTGAGGGTATCGATAGTACAACACTAGGCTTGCTGGCGAGGCTGGCGCTGTCAGTCAAAGAGAGGTTTGGTTTCAAGCCCGCGATATATTCCTGCGAGCCGGGAATTAATCGCCTGCTAAAGAGTGTCGCCTTTCATCGTCTGTTTGAATTGCATGAGGCGACCTGCAGTAACGTCGATGACATTGCCGAAATTCCTGTTGTAAAAGGTAGCGAGGAGGCGGTGAAACAAAAAGTGATCGAGGCTCATCGCACCTTAATGAACATTTCAGAAGAAAATCGTATTCGTTTTAAAGATTTGATTAATGCGCTGGAACAAAGCTAATTCAGGGTTGGGCCGTGATTTTGCAATGTATATAATCCGAATGAGTCACGTAGGTTAAATCAGCTACCTGTCGAATCAGATGTTCTTCGTATTTGCTTAGATTGCCGTCCGCATAGGCCACAGCCCACATGGCGCGGATAAGCTCTAGTTTTTGCTCCGTATTATAGTGATCGTTGATGATGCGGGTAAAATCGAACAACGATGTGGATTCTTCCACGCGCTCCTTAGCCGCAGTAACCAGGTCGTGCACCTCGTCGTCGCTCAACTGTAGAGAGCTTGTTAGTAGATCTTTCAGTTTGTTCATTTCGGTGATGTCTTCGGTAAAATCTGCGCGGGCGGTCTCTACTAACAGCACCGCTGCAGCAAGGCGTATAGAGCGCCGCTGTGTTTCTTCGTCATCGCCCGGAGGAGTCTGGAACAGAACTTTGAGTGACTTAATCATGCTGCCTCGATCAATTTTTCAAGTTTTATTTGGTCGGCGACAAAAGTGCGAATACCTTCTGCTAACTTTTCAGTCGCCATTGCATCGTTATTGAGTTGGTAACGGAACGCGCTCTGGGTGGGACTGGTTTTTTCCTCGGCACTGATCGCGGCCTCGGCGCGGAGCTTGGGCTCCAGAGAGCCGACGTCTTCAGAGAGTTCCTGCAACAATGCCGGACTAATTGTAAGCCGGTCGCAGCCGGCCAGCGCGTCTATCTCCTGCGTATTGCGGAAACTTGCCCCCATGACGACCGTCTCAAAGCCGTACTGCTTGTAATAGTTGTAGATTTTTGTCACTGACTGGACGCCAGGGTCATCCTCGGCAGAGTCAATCACAAGGTCGGTGTTGGCTTTGTGCCAGTCCAGGATGCGCCCGACAAATGGCGAGATGAGAAATACGCCGGCATCTGCACAGGCGACTGCCTGCCCAAAGCCGAACAGCAGAGTGAGGTTGCAGTTAATGCCTTCCTGCTCCAGTTGCCTGGCGGCACAAATTCCCTCCCAGGTGGCTGCCAGCTTGATCAGTATGCGTTCGCGGCCAAAGCCAGATTCCTCATACATGCCAATGAGCTTTTTGGCGCGCTCCATTGCATCGGCAATGCTAAAAGAGAGGCGCGCGTCTACTTCTGTGGATATGCGGCCGGGGATAAGTCCCAGGATTTCACTGCCTACGTCCACCGCAAACCGATCACAACAGTTTGCCAGTTGCTCTGAATCTGAGCCCCCCCGGCTGCGTGCCCAGGCTCTGGCATTCGCGAGCAGTTTTTGATATTGCGGCAGCGCCGCCGCCTTCAACAGTAAGGAGGGATTGGTCGTAGCGTCCAACGGCTGGAAACGCCGGATGGCCTCGATATCGCCGGTATCGGCAACAATGACCGACATCGATTTCAGTTGTTCAAGCTTGTTGTTCATAGCGTTTGGCTACCTGCGCATGGGCAGTGGTAAGAACTTCGACCCCAGCGTTTTCCTTGTAGGCATTCTCGCTTAAGTAGCGCCTGAATTTTTTGGCCCCCGGAACGCCCTGGTAGAGTCCAAGTATGTGACGGGTGATGTGATTCAGCTTCGCTCCTCGCTCGAGTTGGCGACGTGCATAGGGCAACAGTGCTTCGATAACATCATCGCGGGAAACGGCGGGCTTGTCCATCGCGAACAGCCGCTGATCCACCTCGGCCAGCATCCAGGGGTTCTGATATGCCTCGCGCCCAAGCATTACACCGTCTACATGGCGCAAATGCGTCTCGCAATCGTCAAGTGTTTCGATCCCGCCGTTTAGCACGATAGTGAGTTCTGGAAAATCCTGTTTCAATTGATAAACCCATGGGTAGTTCAGAGGGGGGATTTCTCGATTCTCCTTTGGCGACAGGCCCGCAAGCCATGCCTTGCGAGCATGCACGATGAACACCGAGCAGCCGGCTTCAGCAATTGGATAGATGAATTCAAGTAGCTCATCGTAGGATTCCATGTGGTCAATGCCGATGCGATGTTTCACGGTCACGGGAATGTCACAGGCATCGAGCATCGCCTTCACGCAGTCGGCTACCAGCGTTGGCTGCGCCATCAGACAGGCACCGAACATGCCAGACTGTACGCGGTCTGAAGGGCAGCCGCAGTTAAGGTTCACCTCGTCGTAGCCCCATTCCTGTGCCCACCGTGCACAGCGCGCAAGGTCGGCGTATGAGCTCCCCCCCAGTTGTAGAGCGATCGGATGCTCCTCTGCGTTGAAATGTAGAAATCTTTTCCTGTCGCCGTGTATGAGGGCCCCTGTTGTGACCATTTCTGTGTATAACAAAGCTTGCCGTGTCAGCAGGCGCCAGAAAAAACGACAATTGTGGTCCGACCAGTCCATCATTGGAGCGATGGAAAAATGTCTGTTGATAGGTGAAGTCGTATTCATGTTCGTATTGATCTAGGTTGGAGCACTGCACATGTGCCTTAAAGAATCACAAAGCTCAGATTTCCCGTGCAAGTATAGTGCATGATGCGTTCTGGCTGGATTTGGGCGCTGTTGATATGATACTCGTCTCGGCGGGATAGTAGTAGTGTCGTGGGGTGTGTAACAGCCCGATTAGAAAGCGGTTTTCAGTTAGTATCCTTTTTTTCAAGATCACCCACTAGAGCGCTCAGGAGCACGGTATATGCATGAAGATTAGTGCGAAGCGGCATAGGTTAATCTTAATAGCAGGATTGATCGCAAATTCGCCATCGCCGGCTTTTGCCTCCGAGCAACTGGAATCCGTAATGGTTACTGGCTCCTATACGCCTGTGCAGTCTGGAAGCCTTAGTAGTTCGCATACAGTCCTAACCGCCGAGTTTCTTCGAGCAACGAATATGCGAAGCGTTGCCGACGCCTTGCGCACAGTCCCCGGTTTGCTGATTGAGGCGTCGGGTGGTCAAGGTGGGCTAACGGCTGTCTCCATCCGAGGTGGAGAGGCAAACTTTACCCTGGTACTGGTAGATGGGGTGGAGGTTAATGATCCCACCAATACACGCGGCGGCAGTTTTGATTTCTCCAACCTGGATATCGCCAGTGTTGAGCGCATAGAAATTGTGCGGGGGCCCGAGTCTGCCGTCTATGGTTCAGATGCGATGGCAGGGGTGATAAATGTGATTACCAAGCGTCCTACGGAACAGCACCAGCAACGAGCGAAGGCTGAGTGGGGAGAGGACGACTTCGAGCGCTATTCAATAGGCGCAACGGGTACCCTGGGAAAGTTTGGGTACTCAGCGCAGTTTGCCCAGTGGGACAGCGGCGAGCCGACTGAGGGCAGTGAGCGCGAGAACGACGAGGCAAATCTCGGACTCCATTGGTCACCTTCAAATGCACATCACCTGCAGTTAAATTATCGTTACCTCGATGGCAACAGTAAAACCTTTCCGGAACAGAGTGGTGGTGCGGAATTTGCGGTCTCACGAAAGCTGGATCACACTGATTACACAGATGAAACTGTCGGTGTCAGTTGGGGTTGGAAAATATTGCCAGACTGGCACAGTGAGTTATCTATCAGCCGGTTCGATCACGACGAAGACTACCGGTCGCCGGGTATTTTCCCATTTTCTGAAGTTCCCCCGCAACAGTCGCAGACCAATTTCACGCGCGATCAATACCGGTGGGTGAACAGTGTCACTGTCTTGGAAACGGTCCATGTCGCCGCAGGGGCTGACTATCGGAATGAAGAAGGCGAGAGCACAGGTGAGCTTGATTTTGGATTTGTTTCTTTGCCCACTGATTTCTCTCTCGATCGCAGCTCTAGCGGTGTGTTTCTAGACGTCCATTCAAGAGTATTACCGGCGCTGCTGTTACAAGCCATCGTTAGATACGACGAGCCTGACGATTTTTCATCGCAGACTACGTTGAAAGTGGGGAGCGAGTACAACCTGACATCGATGATGTCTTTATCGGCTAATTGGGGTGAGGCGTTTAAACTGCCAAGTTTTTTTGCCCTTGGCCATGGATTGGTGGGTAATCCAGATTTGCAGCCAGAGACCGCTGAGAGTTGGGACGTGGGCGTGAGCTTTTCTCCTTCAGATAAATTTTCGCTGGAGACAGCGTATTTCTCAAATGTCTATAAGGATCTCATTGACTTCGATTCCGAGTTGTTCATCAACGTAAATCGTCGGCAGGTAGACACTAGTGGCGTAGAGCTCCAGCTCAACTGGACGCCAACGACCAGTCTGAATATTCTTGGCCATGCGACGTATACTGACATTGATGTCAAGGACGAGGGCGCACCATTGCTGGGGCGACCCGAATGGACGGCGGGTGCAACGGCACTGTGGCAGATTTCAGCCAACTGGCATGCCGCATTGGATTATCAATGGACTGGCGAGCAGTATGCTTCTTCGCGATACACCGGTAGCACCGTAATCGAAACTCTGGATGATTTTAACCAGTTGGGTATGAGCCTGGCCTGGCAGATACTTGATTGGGCAGCGGTGGAAGTGGCTTTTGACAACGTGTTGGATGAGGATTTTCAGACCGCTGTTGGATTTCCCAGCCCCGGGCGCAGCGTTCGGTTAGCGGTGACACTAAGTAACTAGTCGGTAGTGGTCACGCAACGCTTGAGTGTTCGGGCCTCAAAGATCACTTGGCTTTTTAATATTGAGGAATGTAACCTAATGTTATCGTGCAATGAAGAAGGAATCTGTCAATGAACCATGATGAGGTGAAGGCGTCATTACTCCAGGTCGCGAAAGAGATGATCGCCTGTGGTTTGGTCGAGGGTACCGCCGGGAATGTGTCTGCACGCCTGCCCGATGGCAATGTTGTTCTTACCCCGTCATCGATTGACTATGCCACCATGACCCTTGACGACCTGGTGGTGACCGATATAGACGGTAATGTGCTTGAAGGTGAAAAAACACCCACAACAGAAAAGGCGCTGCATTTGGACTGCCTTCGAAAACACCAGGACATCGGCGCAGTCATGCATTGCCACGCCATGTTTGCCACTATGTTTGCCATCGTTCGCCAGCCCATACCCTGCGTAATTGAAGAGTTTGATGTTTATGTTGGCGGAGATGTGGAGGTCGCGGATTACAAAATGACGGGTAGTGATGCGCTGGGAGAAGAGGTTTCAGACCGGATTGCAGATAAGGGTGCGGTGTTGATGGCCAGTCACGGTTTACTGTGCGTGGGCAAAAACCCCGTCGATGTGCTTAAAGTGGCCAAATTAGTAGAGCGTACCGCGCAAATCGTTTGGGGCGCGCGTCTATTGGGTGAGGCAGTGCCGCTGCCCGCTACGACCCGGGAGCAGTTTGCACCCCTGTACAAATTAATGGGGCGCAACCTGTAAATTCTTAGCCCTGTATAGCGAACACTATGCAGACTGCGCCTGATACGTTTTGCGCCAGCTTATATATCCCCAGATTGAAAGCACACTATAAAACCCAATTAATACTGCGTAAATATCAAGATCTCGGTCGTGGTAGAGCCACACCGATGCGAAATTGATGATCAACCAGTAGACCCATGCTTCCAGTACTTTGGTGATTTCTAGATAGGTGCCTAGAATACTGAACACAGTGGTGAACGCATCGAAAAGGGGGCGTTGTGCATCAGTGTAATTTTGTATTGTAAATCCAAGCGCGGCGGCCAGAACACATGCAATGATGATGGCTATTAGGTGCCGGTGAGCCTGCCATCTAATGACCGGGTTCGAGTCAGCTTCCAGTTTTCGGTGCCAGTAAATCCAGCCCCACACGCCCATTCCCGCATAAAACAGATACAGGAAAGCCTCCGAGTACAGTCGCGCGTCGATAAAGAGGTAGATACTTAACAGGCTACCGAGAATACCAAATGCCCAGCATGCTATCTTTTCCTTTATCAGCAGCACGATATAGATCAGGCTTGCGCCGGTAGCAAATATTTCCAGTAGCAATGCAGTGGTTAGAGTCCCGCTCACGAGCGCGCCTTATTATGTTGTTGAATAATCAAACCGTTAGCACCTCAGAAGGAATACAGTAGTTCAACACCATAAGTGAGAGGCTCACCGGGCTGCAGGTAAGTCTGGTTCTGGAAAGCGCCGAAATCGTCGCGCGGTTCATTTCCAAAATACAGTCCGTGCACGGCGTAGTCCTCGTCGCCAAGATTGCGTCCCCACAAGGTGACGGCATAAGCCCCTGACTGCCATCGAAGGCTGGCATTGATGAGCTTATAGCTGTCCAACTCACCGTCGTGATAGTAACCGAAGTAGTTGTCGTCCTGACCTTCGATCTCCAGGTGTCCTGACCAGCTCTCGGTCAAGGTCAGCCGGGTACCTACGTTATACTGGTAGGCGGGGGATTTAGCCTGATCGCGATCTTTCTTGGTAACAAATTGCGCCAAATCCAGATCAAAGGTTTCGATCGAGTCCACCTCTGTGTCCAGCCAGCCCAGGTTGGCATACAGCTGCACATGGTTGTTCACCGTGAAGCTTGTTTCCAGTTCTGCGCCGTAACTGCTGGTATCGCCGGCGCTATCGAGGTATCCAATCCATAGGCCGCTGTCAGCATCCCACATCCAGTTTTCCAATTGCGCACTATCGCGCTTGGCATAAAACAGGGCGACGCTGAGTGCGAGTCGCTGGTCGAACTGCTCGGTGCGCAATCCAATTTCATGGTTAATGAGTGTTTCATCATCGAAAGTGAGTTTATCCTGGGTGAATACCTGGAACGCTGGGGACATAAACGGGCGGTCGGCGGCAGTCCTGGTATTAACGCCTCCAGGCTTTTGGCTGCGCGCTATGGTGGCGTAAGTCATAGTGTTGTCATCGAGCGCATAGCGCAGACTGACCTCGCCTCCCCACAGGTTGTCATTGTTGTCCGAGGCAAACCCGTTGCTATCTTTATAGTCGTCCTCAAACCGCTCCAGTCTAAGTCCGGCTATGAGGGTTAACTGCGAACTTACGGAGTATTCATACTCACCGTATATGGCGTAGCGGTTGGTGTCATAGTCACTGCTCGATGAGGTATCACCGTATACGGCGCTGGGGTATTGGTAGTCTAGCTGCTGGGTGCCATCGTTGGCATAAAGGCCAATTACATAGCGACTTTCACCCGCGCTGTGCCCCCCATCGCTACCGAGCAATCGTACATCTGCCACCCAGGTTTCATTGTCGCGATCAAAAATCTCGCTGGCAGTGTCAACGCCGAAGGCGCAGGCAAACAGTTCACACAGAGCGTCGGAGGCCCAATCTGCGTCGTAGCTCTGATGCAGGTCGGCGTCTCTATAACTTAAAGAGGCATCCACCGTATGAGTATCTCCCAGCGTCCAGTCGCCGGCGCCGATAAAAGCGGCGACTTTTTGGGTATCTCGTCCGGGTTGGTCCGTGAACGTGGTGCGATCGTTATCCAGCGACCAGGTGTCATAGCCATTATCGGCGTCAAAATAGCTGGCGCTAAAATCATATTGAGCAGTGTCAGAAGGTGTCCAGCGCAACCGGGCGCGACTGGTAAACTCATCCAGGTCATTGGTGTCATCGCGATCCAGGCGGTCGTTGTCGATATAGCCATCGCTGTTGTTCTGTTGTATTGCCAGGCGCCCACTTAACTGGCTACTGAGCGGACCACTGACCACCAGCCCGAGATTGGAGCTGTCGTAGTTGCCGGCGCCGCCGGAGAGCTCTGCCTCGAACTCATCGGTGGGCGCATTGGAGCGCATGAAGACCATGCCCCCATGGCCATTAGCGCCAAAGCGTGTGCCCTGTGGTCCGCGCAACACCTCGACTTGGGCGATGTCGAACAACATGCCGGCACTAGCGGTATCGCCCAATTCCATGTCGTCCAGCATGATGCCTACGGCGGGGTAATACTTGGGGTCATAAAACTGTTCCAGGTCGCCCACGCCGCGGATCTGAACAAAGCGACCCCGGGAGGCGCCTGCAGTCCAGGTCACATTGGGAGCGGCGTTGAGGATGTCCTGGAGGTGTTGGGCGGCTCGTTCTGTAATCGTGTTCTGGGTTACCACACTAACGCTACCCACTGTTTCCATGAGCGTGGCATCACGAAAATTGGCAGTGATAATAATTTCTTCTAGCGTTTCGCCAGCCTGGGCAAATGCAAGTGGGGCAGCGAAAACGCTCGCTAAGGCCAACAGAGTTGTGGGGAGAAAAGGTCTTGGTGACATGGTGAGCCTCTAATATTAATAAGAGACCCGGAGTACGACGCGAGAGCAGTATGACTGCACCTATTCCTACGCCGGTATTAACCGGATCAGGTTCAAGGGTTTGTCTGTTACCAGAACAGACATCTCAGGCCAATGGCCACCCCTTAGGGTTAGAGCGCCGAGTATACGGGGTGGGGTTTGCGATTCATAGGGTGTCGCTATCACGGTAGCTGCTGAGTTTAAAATTTGATGGGCTGGCGGCACGAGAGCCCATCAGTGGGATTTAGCCGCTCCACACCGTATAATCTCGTGTCCCGTTTTCACTGCACCGGATACCTATGACCGTACGCACCCGTGTTGCGCCATCTCCGACCGGCGACCCCCACGTGGGCACTGCCTACATCGCTCTGTTCAATTACTGCTTTGCGCGCGCCCACGGGGGCCAGTTTTTGTTGCGCATTGAAGATACCGACCAGGCGCGCAGCACCCCTGAATCGGAGCAGGCGATACTCGATTCCTTGCGCTGGCTCGGCCTGGAGTGGGATGAGGGTCCGGATGTTGGTGGTGAGCACGGGCCCTATCGACAGAGTGAGCGTATGGCCCTATACGCGGAGCATGCGCAGCAACTCGTCCAAGAGGGTAAGGCCTTCATTTGCTACCGCACTTCGCAGGAGTTGAACGACTTGCGCGAGGCACGGCGCGCAGCGGGGAACAGTACTGCACTCAAGCCATCGGATCTTAAGTTAGACCCGGTAGACGTTGAAAAACGCCGCGAGGCTGGTGATGCGTATGTGATTCGGATGATGGTGCCGGAGGAGGAGGGCACCTGTGCCATTGCGGATATGTTGCGTGGCACCATTGAGTTGGACTGGAGTATGGTGGACGCGCAGATATTGTTGAAATCTGATGGCATGCCCACCTATCATCTGGCCAATGTGGTGGACGATCACCTGATGGGGATTACTCACGTCCTGCGCGGTGAAGAGTGGATTAACTCTGCTCCAAAGCACAAATTATTGTACGAGTATTTCGGTTGGGAAATGCCGCAGTTGTGCCATTTGCCCCTGCTGCGCAACCCGGACAAGTCTAAACTTAGCAAGCGCAAGAACCCCACCAGTATTTTGTATTACCAGCGCATGGGCTATCTTCCTGAAGCATTACTTAACTATCTGGGCCGCATGGGTTGGTCTATGCCAGATGAACGTGAGAAATTTTCGCTTGAGGATATGTTGGAGCAGTTCGATATTCAGCGCGTTTCTCTCGGGGGTCCTATTTTCGATGTGGAGAAGCTTAGCTGGCTCAACGGTATGTGGATTCGCGAGAACCTCGACGAAGCTCAGTTGGCACAGCGGCTACTGGAGTGGGCTTACAACCGGGAAAATCTCATGAAGGTTCTGCCCCATGCGCAGAAGCGCATGGAAACGCTCAGTGATTTTGCCCCGCTGGCGAGCTTCTTGGTAGCGGGAATTCTGCCGCTGGATGAATCCAGTTTCGCTGCGGTGAAAGGTGAGCGCGAGGATGTTGTGAGAGGCCTGCAGTTTGCCTTATGGCGCCTCGAAGGCCAGCAGCAATGGAATCGCGACGCAATTTGGAGCGACCTTAAGGGGCTGGCTGATACATGTGGGGTTAAGGTTAAGGATTTTCTGGCACCACTGTTCATTGCGATCGCCGGCACCAGCGCCTCATTTTCGGTGGTGGACTCAATGGAGCTGTTGGGATCGGATATGAGCCGGGCGCGGATTCGCCACGCGATTGAGGTATTGGGTGGGGTGTCCAAGAAGTCGCTCAAAAAGCTTGAAAAAGAATACCAGCAATTGAATCAGGACTAGGTGATGGCGGGAAATATCGCAACATCAATGGTAGCGACATTGCTACGGGCAGCTAACGGCATTCAGAGCATACCGGCAGCGGTGAAACCGGAGCAGACTCTGCAGCTGTACGACATAGAGAATTGCCCCTATTGCCGTCTGGTGCGCGAAGCCTTAACCGAGCTCGACCTCGATGCAGAAATTCATCCTTGCCCCAAATCCGGGCAGCGCTTTCGTCCGCAATTGGTGGAACGCGGCGGCAAGGCGCAGTTTCCGTATTTGGTAGACTCAAACACAGGTGTTGAGCTGTATGAATCTCTGGATATTATCGCCTATCTATTCGAAACCTACGGCCAACGGGAAGTGCCCTTCAAATGGAAGGCGGGGAGGCTGCAAACTCTGGGCTCCATGCTGGCCAGTGCACCAAGGGTGAGCCGAGGTATGCTAGCGCACCCCGGAGACGCACCTCAGTATCTGCTCGAGTTGTACAGCTTTGAGTCCAGTCCCTACGCACGACCGGTGCGTGAGCTGCTGTGTGAGATGGAAATTCCCTACATCGTGCGCAACTGCGGTCGAACGCAACTGCAGGAGTGGGTTTTACCGGCGATGAGAGAGACGCTGAAGATTCAGCCGGACAGTGATCTGCATAACCGCCAGCAACTGCAGCGTGCGGAGGGCAGGGTGTCTATCCCCTACCTATATGACCCCAATACGGAACAGGGCTTATTCGAATCTGCGGATATCCTCGACTATTTGCGCGAAACCTACGGGCAACTGGCGCGCGAATATTAGTGGTGGTGGCCGCCGGCGCCATGTGCGTGTCCATGCGCTATTTCTTCTTCGCTGGCTTCTCTTAGCTCGATGACTTCAATATTAAAAACCAGGATCTGACCGGCCAGCGGGTGGTTGGTATCGATATCGGCGGTGTGTCTGCCCGCTTTGGTTACAGTGACTGCGCGCATCCCTTCTTTGGTATTGAGTTGCACTACGTCGCCTGGCTGCAGTTTACCCTTGAACACCAGGTGTTTTATGGGAACGCGCTGCGCCTGGTCAGGGTTGCGTAAGCCGTACGCCTCCTCGGGATTCAACGTCACGCTGAAAATATCGCCAGTGCCTTTGCCACTCATTGCCGTTTCCAGTCCGTGGATTATGTTGTTGGCACCGTACAAGTAGGCGGTAGGCTCCGACGTCCGCGAAGTCTCCAATTCTGTTCCTGACTCATCGTGTAGGGTGTAATGAAAAGTGACTACGGTTTTTGGTCCAATTTGCACAAAGTGTCTCCTCTATCTGCGGCAGCGCAGATAGTAAGGTTTTGCGCGCAAAAGTCCTAGTGATTCCGACCCTTGGGAATGCATGTCGCAGTTCAAGTCAATACACCCGCCGCATTGCCGCCTGTGCCTCAATACGCCACTATGTGCCTCGAATTTGATTGGGCGTTGGGAGCAATGCATGTCGGATGAGAGCGCAGAGCGGGAAAATAATGGTTTGTCCGAGGCGGTGAATCGAGACGTCAGTCAGTTGATCAATCACCTGCGCTGCAGTGATGCCCCGGATGAGGTACTGGCCAAGGCAACCGAGTACATCCAGCAGGCGCTGAGTACACTCAAGCCCTGGCTGCAAGAGGGGGAGGGGTGGTCGACTATTTCAATCGGTGGCGACGTACCGGGATTTCCCTGGCAGGAAGATGATCTCACTGCTGTCATGCCCTACAGCCCTGTCAGTGGCAAAAGGAACCCCGTTGCGCCACCTATGCGTCTTTGGAAAGCGGGCGAGAGCGAAGTGAAAGGAGAGGTAATATTTTCGCCGACCTACGCTGGCCCGCCGGATAGTGTGCACGGCGGCATCATCGCCGCTGTGTTTGACGAAATTCTGGCAATGGCCAACGTGATCTCTGGAACTGCTGGTTTTACCGGGACGTTAACGATTAAGTATCGCAGAAAGACGCCACTGAATACGCCGATCGAGTTGTGGGGCAAGAACATTCGTCAGGACGGACGCAAGCAGCTATGTCACGGAGAGATGCGCGTTAACGGCGAGGTCACTGCCAGCGCCGAGGGCCTGTTTATTTGTGCTGCGGAGCTCAATGAGTAGGCGGCACACTGGCGTACGGGTTGTTTCACTAGATTAGCGCGGGGAGAGCCGCAGTGCGAGTGCAGCCAGCAAAGCCGTGAAAAATTCGAAGCCCATGGCACCGTGGGTATAAATGCCAACGGACTCTGTGCCCGTTAGTGTTGAGTAGAGGCGAGCCAGGGCAAGGCCACCTACAAGCAGCACAAGTGCCATCAATGCCGGTCGATAGATGTCTTTTCGCAATGCACCGAGTAAGCAGAATATGCCGAAGCCGGTCTGCAAACCACCGTACATAGCGCCCATTTCGGCAAACGCATCCCCTGAACTTATCGTGAGCCCGGCATAGTCCGCAGGAACTACCGGTGAGAAAAGACATACTAATCCGTAGGATACGAAGATGATGGCAGAAATCCAAAGAAGCAATTTTCCTAACATGACGTACTCCAAGCTGGTGACCCGTTTCAACAGGCGGTAGCTTATCACAGCCTGCGTCAGCATCGCGGAGAGGGTATTTCGTGTTCTGCCGGTGCGCGGACCGGGTTCGACTGACGAGTGCGGGGTCGCGAGCTGCACGGTTAGCGTCAGGTTGACAGTGGCAGCCGCTATCACTAGAATGCGCGGCTCCTCAGTGATCTTTTTTTGGACGAAAAGTCTAATTTGATCAATTAGTTAGGATAGTTTTTGGGGCATTAGCTCAGCTGGGAGAGCGCGACGCTGGCAGCGTCGAGGTCAACGGTTCGATCCCGTTATGCTCCACCAAATAAATCAAAGGGTTACAGAGATGTAGCCCTTTTTTATGTCTGGAGAAAATACAGTGGAGGACTGACCGGGGACTTTTTCAGGCAAGAAAAAGCCCGCACAGTGGCGGGCCTGGAATCTGAATTAGTAATAGCCGATTAGGAGGTCAGTTAATACAGCCCGACCCGCCACAGCCAGCAATCGTGCAGAGATCACCACAACCGTCTTCGTTAGTGTCTAGCTGGTTGTTGTTGGAAATCGTGCGGCAATTGTCTCCCCCGGCAGAACCGGCAATGCAAATACCGGATACGTCTTGGTCTTCATCGCAGATCATGTCGTTGTCATCATCATCGTCACAGGCATCACCGCCATCATTACCCCCGTCTGAATTGATTTGATCCTCGTTGGGGACAGTTGGACAGTTATCAACATTATCATTTGTGTAATCCGCATCGCCGTCTTCGTCACTGCCCGCGTAGCTGATGGAACTGATTTGACCGTGGACATAAGTTCTACCCGTGCAGCAGTCCAACTGGAAATCGAACTCAAAGTCCATATCCAGTTCGGTGATATCTGGTGGGACACTGGTAAGCAATGCATCATCGAGCATGCCGCCAGAATAATCATAAATATGCAGCCTCAACCACCTCAAGTGCCACCCAGAGTTGGTTGTAGGCGACACATAGTCTGAAAGAACTATATTCGTATCAACATTGGTCGGAATAGCGGAGTGATCTGTTCTCCCCTGGATAATATAAACGTCGAAAAGATCAGAATCTGTATCTTCGGGATCGCTGAGTCGGTCATTTATTAGGGCCAAATTGCCATTATCCAGTGTCGCGTATAGCGTCCCAAAAGAAACCGTAAAATTACTGATGGCTCCGTCGTAACTCAATTCATTAGACGAACCTGTGGTTGGAGTGCCGGGATCAAAAGTGACGGAACCAGTGAAAGTCTGGCCCACGGGCAACAACGTGTGCAGGTCGGAATCAGTTCCGTGTTGATAGTCAATGTCACCTTCAAAGTTGAAGGTGACTTCTTCGGCGTTAGATAACTGGCCAAATAGGCTTAGTAGTACAATGACGAAAATCTTGGTCCGCATAGTGTACCTGCTTTGCGCTTTTGCTTATCCAGGGGACGTCCATCTCTACAATGATAAGCAATATTTATATCGACATAAATATTATACACTTACAAGAATAATCAAACCATCTTGTAAACAAAAATGACCCTAGGTGAACGTCCCTTATGAGGTGGGAGTGGCGGTTAGCCTAGGGGCCGTTTTCGCTCAGATGCAGCCTTATCCTCCTCAGGGGAGATATTAGCCCAAGACTGATATACGGCATTCTGCTTGTAAGCGTCTTCAGAAATTTCTTCACTTATATCAGGCGAATGCCTGACGTCAGCTAGCCGAGAATCAACTAAGCTCTGGGCCTTGTCAGTATGCGTCTTGCTATCTAATTTTTGGCTAATCATCACGGCTAATGTTCCAGTAAGAAAAGTGACAGAGTGTGCTAATGCACAGTTAGATTATGAACGCAGCGCGTCCGATTTTGCCACCCGGATAGAGTGACATACCTCTCCCTTTTTGGATTACTGTGGGTCTGATTTTAGATTTCCAGGGTCGGTGCCAGTTGCCCCTTGATCATTTAACGTGCAACTCAACAAACCAGATGCTATTACTGCCACAAGGGCCACTAAAATGAGCTTTATGTGTGTGACTAAAGGTTATATTCCGCTAGCCTCAGGAAGTTAACGTACCAGTACGTAAAAATATGCAAATGCCGAGTTCAAATCAAAATTTAGCGATCACTTACGGAGCATTTAATATGCTCTCTCTGACTGCCATCAGCCTGGCGTCAATAGCGATCGGAACAGTCCTCCCGCCAAACCTTTTGACAAACTCATTGACGCAAGTAAACATTGAGGCGCTAGTCTTACTACAATATGTGCTCTATTGCCTCGTCGGTTTGCGCTTTATGTCTTGGCTTTACGTTTTTATCGAAGCAACGCAAGACCACAGCGATAGTAGTCACGACATTAGCCCCCGCTGGGCCTATCTCGGATTTGGCACACCGTGGCTTAATCTTTTTTTACCCTACCGCATAGTGCTCAAGCTTTCGAAAAATTTTGGCGATCAGGATCATTCAGATAGGCGAAAAAATATCCAGATTATTGTTACGGCATGGTGGTCACTCCATATCGCATACTTTTTCCTGGCACCAATAACGCTCCTTCTTTTTCATTATCAGGGCTACGTCGATGTCATCAATTTCGCCGACATCTACAAGGTTATACTGTTTGTCTTGAATAGCCTTCTCGTCCTGGGAGTTTGTCGTTGCGCACGCACATTGGTTTCACATTTGGAGCGGGAACGGCAAAGACAGCAAGAGTGGGCTAAAAACGAATAATCCTCGAACGCGAACAATAAAATCGCGAAAGTCTCTTGCCCAGCTTCTTTACTCAGGCATATTATAGTAAGTCTAATGAGTGCCATAAAAAACACTCGCTACTGCGTAGTTGCTCATCAAAGGGATACTCATGAAGCCGCATCCATCTTTATTGAAACACTATCAATCCACCGACGACAAACAACCATTTCTGCGAAAAATATTTGACGATTCGGCGAAACATTACGAAGGCATTGCAAAATGGGGATGGTTTAACTCCGGAGATTGGTATCGGCGCATGGCATTACGCCGCGCAGGTTTACGCGCCGGCATGAAGACAATCGATGTTGCTGCAGGCACGGGCATTACGGCCCGCGCTATTCTTGATATCGTTGGGGACAAGCATCTTGTCACGTGTGTTGAGCCAAGCGCTGGTATGATCGTTGAGTCAAAAAAATTGCTGGATTGTGAGCATATTCAAGCGGAGGCGGAAAGCATGCCGCTGGAAGAGCAACAATATGACTTTTTGACAATGGGGTTTGCACTTCGACATGTCGATAATCTTGACGAGGCATTCATAGAGTACTGTCGCGTGCTCAAGCCGGGTGGGAAAGCGCTTATCCTTGACGTTACAACGCCTGAAAATCCGCTTGGATATTTCTTTATGAAATTGTATTTTAAAACACTATTGCCATTTTTTACGCGCGTCTTTACCGGAAGCCAGCCGGCGCATTATCTTATGGCCTATTATTGGGAAACGGTGGAGAACATGGTCGGCAGTGAAGAGGTTCTTTCACTGCTGAAAAAGGCTGGGTTCAGTCAAGTTACTATGCGTTTAAATTTGGGCATATTTACGGAGTACGAGGCGATAAAATAATGCAAGAGTACATAACTTGGTGTGTGTTAAAGACCATCCATCCTGACGTCAGCGGCTTGCTACAGTAAATACCTGGGAGGATTTATGTTGAAATGGATTGTCGGAATAGTGGTGGTGGTGACGACGGGGTTAGGATTCGCCTACTTCAGCGCGGAAAAGGACATGCGCAATATTCTGGCCAACTTGCCGACAGACCGGGATGTGCTCTTTTGGACGGTACCACAGCGCGATGCTGCATTTCGCGGACTCGACTGGATACCCCTGTTGGCCCAAGCCAATGTCATTGCGTCTGCAGGTACGGTTTTCCCGCTGCCACCGGGTGATCCAATTGCCATCTCTATGAATGTCGACAACTATATGAGTGAACAACGAACGGCAGGACTGGTCATTGTTCAGGACGGTAAAGTTCGACTGGAAAAATACGGCCTTGGCTTTGATGCCAAGGGGCGATGGACCAGCTTCTCGGTTGCCAAATCCTTTACGTCGACCCTGGTTGGTGCCGCAATCAAGGACGGTTTTATCAAGAGTATAGATGATAAGGTTTCCGACTATATTCCGGACTTGAAAGGGTCCGTCTACGATGATGTTTCGATTAAGCAACTCCTCACTATGACGTCGGGCGTCCAGTGGAACGAAGATTACGAAGACAAGAATAGCGATGTCGCACTCTTCAACGAACATGAGCCAGAGCCGGGTATCGATGCAACCGTGAGCTATATGCGCATGCTTTCGCGCGAGGCGCCCGCAGGTACAGAATGGGTTTACAAGACGGGCGAAACGAATCTTATCGGGGTATTAGTCAGCTCAGCGACTAATAAGAAGCTCTCTGATTATCTCTCTGAAAAGATCTGGGCGCCCTTTGGCATGGAACAGGATGCGAGCTGGTTATTGGGTTCTACCGGGCATGAAATCAGCGGCTGTTGCATCCAGGCAGCGACTCGTGACTTTGCGCGGTTTGGTCAATTCATGTTGGATGGAGCGATGATTGGGCAGGAAGCGGTGCTACCCGAAGGCTGGATAGCGGCAGCGACGACCACACAAGCCAACATTGGCTATCCGGGCAAGGGGTATGGCTATCAATGGTGGACCTATGAGGGCGGTAGTTTTGCAGCCCAAGGTATATTCGGTCAGGGTATTTTTATCGACCCTAAACGCAGGCTGGTCATCGCTTCTAACGGCAACTGGCCCCGTGCTACCGATCCCGATACCGTAGGAGCGCAGCGCGAGGCCTTCTACAAATCTGTGCAGGCTGCAGTCGATACGGTGGGGAATTAGGCCTGGTAGGACATACCGGGTCGCATCTTGGGTTTTGAATCCCTGTAAAATCAATGCGCCCTGACTTGTCAGTATGCCATGCACTCTACCATGGGTGCCCACCGACGCTAACACAACGCGAGCAATTGCTTATGGCTACCGCCTTCACCCATCTGGCCCTTCACGTGCATGACCTGGAGGCTTGCGTAGCTTTCTATGAAACCTATGCCGGAATGCACTTGACGCAAGATCGTTCTGACAATGGCAGGCGTATCGTGTGGCTGGCCGAGCCTGGCAGGGAAAATGATTTCATCGTGGTGCTCATACCCGGTGGACCCGGGCGGAACCAGGCGCAGACGGATTTCTCACACCTGGGTTTTGCCCTGGACAGCAATACAGCAGTCGATGCGATCGCAGACCAGGCCCGCGCGGCTGGCATTCTCGAGTGGGAGCCAAGGCAAGAACCCTACCCGGTGGGTTACTACTGCGGCATCCGCGACCCGGACGGGAATTTCGTGGAATTCAGCTACGGGCAGCCGTTGGGGCCGGGCGCGGTGGGGTGAGCATGCGCAGACCCCGTCCCGTTGCAGGCAAGTATTTCAAGCAATCTGTACTCGCGCGTAAACTGACGAAAGCTCTTCCGTTTTCTGCGCCAGCGATTCTATTAGTTGTGGGCATTTGAGTTGTCGACACCCATATCGAGTTCTTTTGCGGTCTGTCGGACTGAGTCATAACAGACGGGATTGTAATCACTATTAATAATGTCACCGGGTTTAATGCCGGG
>JAPKAY010000092.1 GCA_028825045.1 Halioglobus sp. | reverse complement strand
TCGCCTCCCGGGGCAGCTTGAGCATGGTCGCAGCGATATCAAGGACGACTTCAAGGGGGTCCCCTTCATGACTGAACCGCCTGCTCTGCCTTCGCAGGGCCACTTGCTCGCGCAACTCCGCCAATACCACCTTGCCTGCCGGGCCACGGGGGAAGTCAGCGAAACGATGAAACTCCGCCGGCATCTTCTCATTGGCCAGGCGACTTTCGAGGAATGCCTGTAGCTCCTGATCTGAAGGGCTTATAGCAGGGTCCTCGACAATACACAGAACGGCAGTTTCTCCCCAGATATCATCCGGTTCGCCAAATACTGCTGCATAGATCACGGCTTCGTGATCAAGAACTGCGTCAGTAATCTCCTCGGGATGTATATTGATGCCACCGCGGATAATGATGCTTTTTTTGCGCCCGCGTATCTCAATTTTTCCGTCTTTAGTGATGCGACCAATATCCCCGGTATAAAACCAGCCGTCCTTGATAGCTGCAGCCGTGACTTGCGGGTTGTTGATATACCCTTTCATTACAAGCTCACTGCGCACCAGAATTTCTCCCGCCCCACCAGCAGTAACGTCCAACCCCGCGTCGTCTACCAACCTGATTTCGCTATCAAGAGGTTTACCCACGGTGCCAATTTCATAGCTCTCGTCATCGGGCCCCGAGCATGTAAACAATGCCACTGTTTCGGTTAGGCCATAGCAATTACTCACCCTTGTCCTGAAACGCTCCTCAAAAGATTGCCATAAATCAGGGGAAAGTGCGCCGGCCGTACTGACCAGTACCTTGAAGTCACCCGATTGAAACACGTCTGTGAAGTCATCACCCAACCGCTGAATCAGTGCGAGTACTGTCGGCACTGTGATGAGGTGAGATATTCCCTCCCGAAAAATATAATCCAACGAGTTGGGCAAGTCATGAATGGTAAACTGACCGGGGCGGTGCAGTGTGCCGCCTGCAAACAATGTCAGCATTAGGCCATTGATAATACCATCGGCATGGTGCAGCGGCAGTATATTGAAGACCTCAGCTCGATCATCAAGCCTGAACTGCTTTAGAAGAATACGCATCTGTACTGCAATGTTATTTTGAGTGAGTTCCACCCCCTTGGGTTCCGATGTTGTGCCGGAGGTAAATAACACCAACGCGGTCGCTTGCGGGTGGACCACAGGAAAATCGTCCCCAAAGGGTAAAGCCTTATCCAGTAACCGGGGAAAAGCATCGAGATCATCGGTCTGGGCCTCGGACTTCCCCTTTTTTTTCAGCAGCTTTTTGAACACACTCCTGGTTTTCCTGCGGGGTTCATCGACGGGAATCACGTGAAGGTCTGGCTTTAGCGCTGCTGTTTCCAGCTTGCCCCGGTCAACAAATGCAAGTTTCGGCTTTACAAGTTTTAGCAAGCCATTGAGGGACGGCATCGAGGGATCAGTAACCACCGCAGCAAGCCCATTAACAATACACGCCAGGCAGATAACGGCCAGCTGGCTATCATCTTTCACATTCAGGAAAACATAGTCTCCTTCACGCAAGTCCCTGTCCTGAAATACGGATGTCAGCTTTCTCACAGTGGCATCCACATCACGATAGCTGAGCACTTGCCCCTTACTCCGAAGGTAAGGCTTTGACGCAGAGGTCTGTGCCATTACCGTGCTGTATAACTTGCCGATCATTACTGACTTTCTCCAATACCGGGGACATGCTGACGTACTAATTCACCTTTCAGGATCTTTTCATTGGCGCCGCGTGGAAGCGACTCCACGTGAATAACCGTGCTGAGCTGATGGTCTGGGCTCAGTGACATCCGTAAGAGCTCATTAAATTGCGCCAATAGTGAATCTGCTGCAGTTTCGTCAATCGCTTCCAAAAAACACGCCAGCTGATCATCGCCGTGATCGTCAACAAAACCTACCACTGCCAGGTCACTGATACCGGACTGACCACATAAGCACTGTTCAACCTCAGCCAGATAAATAAGAGTCCCTGAGGACGCCTTGATCACGTCTCTCTTCCGTCCACGCAGTTCAATAACGCCATCGATGCTCCAGCGGCAGATGTCACCGGTATACAACCAGCCGTCACGCAATATTTCACTCGATCTGGAGGGTTCATTAAGGTATGCAGTCATCAGATTTCCGCTGTAGATTCGCAATTCTCCGGGTTCATTGTCATGCGCGACCCGACCGTCGCCCGTGACAATCTGTGCTATCGCATCAAAGGGCCTGCCAATGTAGTTGGCAGTTTCCGAGGGTTTTTCTCGAGGCATAAAAATGCAGGCGCCACACGTCTCCGTCAAGCCATAGTAGTTACTAACGGTCACGCCCAGGGCACCCTCCACCAGGTCTACAACGGAGGGCTGAAGATTAGCGGCCGTACAGAGAAAGAGTCGCAAGCTGGCGAACATCGTCGGTTCCAGCCGCTGCGCCAATGAAGCCAAGCGCGTCAGGAACGCGGGCACAACACCCATAATCGTAGCCCCCTGATTACCCATCATGCTGACCGCTTCCAGCACACCGGATCGTCCGCAGGAGTCGGGGATCAAAAACCGGCAGCCAACAGTTGCAGTGGCGACCAGCGGATTGCGCAAACCGCTCATGGTGGCGTAGTGTCCGAGGCCTAAATAAACATCATCTCGGCTCCATTCGTAATAGTGTGCGAAGCTAACAGCCGATTGCCAAACCGCTTGGTGCGCCAGCTCCACCCCCTTGGGTACGCCCGTTGTGCCCGAAGTAAACAATATTACCGCAGTACTACCACGCAGTGGCTCCGCCTCAGGCAAACTGACAGCCGTTTCATCCTCTAGCCAATCCTCAAACTGCACATACCTTCCTGCTAACACCGCTTCGGATTCCAGCGAAATCACCGTGGTATTTTTGGGCAGTAAAACATCACGAGGGATATCGGTATCGATAAACAACAGTTCAAAATCGTGTTGTTGAATAATTTCGGCGATTCGCGAAACGGGCCAGCCGGGATCAATGGCTGCAAATGGGCTCCCGACCAATTGGGCAGCCCAGAACAACAGCACGGTCTCCAACTTCGGCTCTGCCGCCACACAGACTGGCGCTCCCGCCTGCGGTAGCTGGGCCAATAACCGACCGGCCGTTATTTCTACCAGTTGATTCAACTCCGCATACGTCAATTCCAGCTCGTCTTCGATACTCACGACATAGATGTCATCCCCATAATCGCGCACGGCTTTTTTCCACAATGCAGCCAGATTTTGCTCATCCGGCAGAACCGCAACCAACTGATTGGCATAATAGTGGTTGAGATGAGCCATGCCGGTCGATACCGGCAGAATCAGCGCGATATCCGCGGCGACCAAGGGTGCAAGTATCTGCTGGATTTCCCCCGTAGTCAGATTCAGCTGTTCTGCGATATAGCCCAGCGGCATTGCCTTGCTTGCCCAGTACAATACCCGCGCCTGATCCGCGTCAATCTCCGCGCACAACCGTCTGCTAAGGAACTCCCCGTAGCCTGGATGTCGCAGTAGCATATGCTCTGTCATCCCGTCTGCATCGTTGGTACGTAGTCCAACGCGAAGGCGATTAAGATCAATATCCAGCAGGGGATTGATAATAATATAGCTGTTACTGTGCACGCTAAACTGATCATCAATACTGGATAAAGGTGCACCTTCCCACTCACGGGGAACAAGACCTGCCAATGCGTTGTAATGGCGGGTCTGCGGGTTATTAGCGACGACTGCGTTACCGGAAGACGTAAACAGCGCCATCTCCGATTCGATAAGCACGCTGCGTGTGGTATTTTCCGCAGCTTGATTCAGGTACTCATTCCAGAATTGGCCGTGCTCCTGGCGGCAACCACGATCAAACCAGGGGTCCGGCTCGCTATTGGTCAGGTGTACGTGTGGAAACAGGACAGGGCCGTCATCGCGGCATACCCGCTGGCATTCCGCCACCAAATTATCTGCGTCATAGCGGTGTAGCGTATCCAGCCCCACTACCGCCGCAAAACTCTGCGACTTGAACGGGAATAGCTGGTTGACATCGTGAAACAGTATTTCCAGATTACCCGCCCTGCGATCACGATCAAGCCAGTACCGGAATGCGCGGTAACTGAGCACACCCTGATTACCCTCCCAGATGGACACAACTCTCTGCTCGGGAAACAGAGCCGCCAACAACTCACCACTCCACCCGGTACGACACCAGGTATCGAGAATGTAATCACCAGGCTGCAACCGCTCACGCAACAGTGGCACTAACGGATAAAATGCCCGAGTCGACTCATTAAAAGGCTGGAAGGCGGCGTACGCATCTCGATGCGGTCTGCGCCACTTCTGCTCAACAAAATGAGCATATTCCAACGAGGCTCCAAACAGTTCATCTTCAGCCGTTTTCAGTGCGTGCAAATCATAAGGTTCACGGGCAACTGGCAGAGCTTCCGTGAATAATGGAAACCCGGAAAGAACAGGATGGGTGCGGCCACTCTCAGGGCACCGCAGGACAGCATAATCCACCTCCTGCCCGCCTGAGCCGAAGTCGTCCAACTCGACAGGAGAATCCTGGGTACTCAGGCGGAGAATATCAACAAGGCTTCGTTTCATTGAGGCAGGTGGTCACTCATAAAAGCATGTAAAGGTTCTAATTGGCTCACAATGCACTGCACAATTAACCCAATTCCCCTTGATAGCTGCGGAAATTAAATATCAGCCAAGCGTGCTAATACTGCTGCCGTCGCCCAGAAATAGCGATGTTTTCTACAAGCCATGTATCGCCGTATAGAATAAATAAGGCTACATCTAATACAATTACAATTACAATTACAATTACAATTACAATTGCAAACCAAATTCATATATGAGATTTTCAAGCTGCTTTTTTCACTTTCTGCGCCCTGTTGTTAATGTTTAATCGATTAACTGTCCGACAAAAAGAAATCCTCACCGGTCTGTGTGGACTCACTCTCCTATTGGGTCTGTTTGCGGGAAGCAAGATCCCGGTAGATATCGAGCAGCTACCCTTTGTCGGGAAGCATATGGCCGAGAAGCAACAGCAAACCTTCGATCGCAAGATAAAGAATGCTTTCTATACGCAGCCGGGCACCGGTCTACGGCTGGCAATACCAGGCGCAAAATACTTCCCGGTGCAATTCAACTCCAGGGGCTTTCGCGGACCAGAGCTGGACGACCCACTTGACCCGGACGTTATACATGTTGGCTACATGGGCTCTTCTTTAACATTGGACAGGTTCTCCACCCCCGATGAAAAAAGTTGGCCGGCGCTAACGACACAGTATTTGGGACAGGCCTTCCCGGGATGCCAATTCACCTACCAAAATGCCGGAATCCCCGGGGCGAACTCCAGAAAATTAGTCGCCATGTATAAAGAGGTTATTTCGGGATTCAAGCCCGATATTGTCGTGGTGATGACCGATGATCGCAAGATCACACTGAAGGAGCTGGCAAACCAATCGGGCGTTCGTGCCGGTCCGGAAGACGCCCTGGATTTCACCAGGGACGAGCTACTTACTCAGTACAAGCAAGACCTGCCTCACCTACTGGAAACCATTAAAAAAAGCGATGCCATTCCGGTTTTGTTGAGTTTCAGCCAGGTAATAAGAGAAAATCAAAGTAGCGAGGAGCAAAACAGGCTGGTCCAAAGAGGGGGACTCTCCAGGCTGCCTTTTATGTCCGCAGAGAAATTTCTGCGCTCAGCCAGGTGGTATAACGAGATAAATCAGGACGTTGCCGCCGCTAAAAGAGTCACCTATATAGATTGGCATGGGGCTGTACCTGGCACAAGGCAAAACTTTTTAGATCTGCGTCATTTCAAACCCAGGGGCAGCGCCCGACTGGCCGAGGTTCTGGCCGAAAAAATGAAAAATTCTCGGCTATTTACGGAGGACCTTGTGAGTAGGTTTAGCTGCGCGAAATAATCGATATTACCAACCAATCAACGACGCCTATATCAGGAATCATCTCTTTACGCTTCTTACTAGCGTGTCCGATGTGTTATGTCGGTACTGACAAGTTAACTGGAGATCATGGGCTGGCTCTACACGAACTAGGCTAAGGTAACCAAGAGTCCACTGCCAGGCTCCACTTTGACCGATATTTGTTGGTTTTATACGC
>JAPKAY010000091.1 GCA_028825045.1 Halioglobus sp. | reverse complement strand
ACTACTTACCGGCACAACAATATTGTGCCTACTGGCCTATTGGATTTACCGCCTAAGGGTAACTTGGTTAAGGCGTACATAAATTACTAAATTAGTGGTCTCGATCACCTGCTATGGGGATCCCCTCTTTCAGAGGCACCTGCTACCCACTACGGTATTCACTATTTAGCTAAAACATAGGTATAGGCACCGGCAAAAGGAAAGTGAGACGACCCCGGAATCAATGCTTCATAAATCCCGCCCGCACCGCCAAAAATAAGGGCGCCCAGTTTCTCAACGAGATCGGATGAGTTGCGGCGCGCGCCAATCGTTGTTTTAACTTCTGAAAAACCGACATCTCGACACATCCGTTCAAAGTGCGACGGCGCAAAGTCGTTCAGGTGCATGGGTGCATACATCAGTGGACGACCGAGCATCCTAGCAAGGGGGAAAAAAGGCTTGGTATAGGGAATCCTTATAATGGCCAGACCATCCTGATCCAGCAATCCATGAATGCGCTGCATAACATCGCGGGGATCGAAGACGTGTTCAAGTACATAGAATGAAGTGATAACATCGAAACTTTGCAATTCTAGGGAAACGTCTTCGAAACTGGCAACATGGGTGGTGATAGATGGATATTTGTCCCTGCAGTAAGCAACAGCCGTAGGAGATGGATCGATCCCCGTGGTTTTCCATTTAGCTATGTCGAACTGGCTGAGAAAGTGGCCATAGGAGCTGCCAATATCCAGTATTCGGCCATCGCTCTTGCTCGAGTTAATGTGCATGTAAGCGCTAGAAAATATTGCGCTCATTTCTCCGCCCCATGATTCAGGCAAACCCTCCTTGTCCGCATAGTAATCTCTATAAAATTCGTTGAGACCAGAGATATTGGGCCGAGGGTTCACAAAAACATAACCGCAATGACTACAACGTACAATTCTTAGCTGGTTTTCTATAACAATTAGTACATCATCAACGCAACCACAGACAAAGCACGGTAACTTTTCCAGCTGTTTGGGAACATAAGTACTAAAGAAGTATTTTTCGTTCATAATGATATGCAATATAGTCTATAGTTAAGTGAACTTACAATGATATCGATCTCGAGCGGGGTTCCAGCAGATAGCGCCTTTTTTGCGCGCTTTGCTGCCGCTTCACATTTCTAGTTGGAAATTTTGCTAACAATCAAAAGCTGTCAATGCTGCCACCAATCAATGATAAAAGGGTTAAGTCGTTGGCACTACCACTGCACCAATTGCGATTATGAGGCAGCCGACATAACCCCTTTCATCAATAGTGAAGGGCACTCCGTGAAACCCAACGAGCAGGATAGGGAAACGGGATTGAAAAGGGTTCGCGAGCAAAAGTTCACAGTGATCTGTAATCTGCTGGAACAGTTTCAAAGAGGAAATGGAAAACGTTTATTGGATGCTGGGTGTGACCACGGCTTGTTTCTCAACGTGGCGGCAACATCGTATTGCGCTGAGGGCATCGAGCCTCATCGAGAAGTCGCCCAGCATGCACGGTCCAAAGGGTATGCACTGCGCGAAGGTTACTTTCCTGACGTACTCAACAATAGCGATGTGTATGACGTCATCGTATTCAACGACGTATTAGAGCATAGACCTGATATAGACGCCTGCCTCCGCGCCCGCCATCGGGTTCTCGACGAGGACCGTATACTCGTCCTTAACTTACCCAATTCCGGCGGTGTGCTCTCCGGTATTTCTAAGTTGTTCGCTCGAATCGGATGGGACAGCATGTTCCAGAGAATGCGGCAACGGTGCTACCCATCGACCCATTTACAGTATTTCGGCAGTAAGAACCTGTGCACCCTGGCAGAGTCTTACGGTTTCACTAAACTTTATTGTGGTCGCCTTGACACCCTCACACGCGACGGACTTTTTCAGCGCATTACACATATTGGCCAGTACTCAGCGCCCTCGGCTGTGTTTTTGTATTGCGCCGCCTGGTTGAGCGTGCTCATCTTAAAGCGCTCTCCCGCCGATATTCAGCTACAAGTTTTTTGCAAGCAGAACACCGGGCCATGAAGTTTTCTGAAATACGGACCGACGACAGCTCTATCAAGGCTTGTGTCGATCTCCTCCAAGCGGCGTTTCCTCAAGCGTCGCACCTAAATGCTGCATATCTTCAATGGCTTTACCGGCACAACCCTGCCGGCCCTGTGATTGGATACAATGCTTGGGAAGGTAATAAAATCATCGGCCACTACGCAGCCATCCCTGTCGATATATACCTGGACGGTGATGCCTGCACGGGACTGTTGGCATTGAACACAGCGATGCACCCGGACTACCGCAGCGCAGGGGTAATATATGGCCTGGCGAACAGGACCTGTAAGCTGGCTGAGAGGCTTGGTTTTGCTTGTATTTATGCGGTGGCCAATGCCGCCAGTACACCCATACTAGTGAAATCACTCAAATTCCAGTTTGTCAGTCAACTCACAGCATCGGTAGGGGTGTCCCGCCTACAGCTGGACTGGCAAAAAGCGATAATCGGTAACCGCTTCCGACGTCGATGGAAAGAAGCTACTGCCCGTTGGCGTGCCGCCAATCCTAGCAACCCTTCCAGTTTGGAGTTGAATGATGGCAACACGATGGTCTTCAGAGCGAAAACGCATCTCCCCGGCATCTTCGCCCACGGTATAATACCTCTCGAGCTCCCCCTACAAGATTGCCCGCAAAGGCCGGGCCTGGGATTAAAACTCTTCCTAGGCCTTTTGCCGGAAAATAGTTGTCGCTATCCCGGCTACCTGCGCATCCCCGAAAGACTAAAACCTTCACCTCTCAATTTCATTTATCGGCCACTAGTCGATATGGCACCCCGGAAACTTGACCGAAATGAGGTAATATTGGGAACCCATGATTTCGACGCCTACTGACTCATGAACCTTTTCCTGTTTGCACACCAGGACGATGAATACGGTATATTCCCGGTGCTGGAACAACTGGTGGCCCGCGGGGAACCGCTGGCAGTAGCCTACCTCACCAGCGGTACCCCGGACGGGCGCATTTCAGCACAGCGCAATGCGGAGAGTGTTCGTGTCCTGACCCACCTAGGACTGACACCAGAACAAATACATTTCCCAGGGGCAGAGCTTAACCTGCCAGACGGGCAGCTCTACCAACATCTGCAACAGGCCTGCGTGGGGGTACTGCATCTACTGGAGGGCGGGACGCCACCAACACGCATATTCACACCTGCCTGGGAAGGCGGCCACCAGGACCATGATGCCACCCACATTGTCGCCTGCTATCTGGCGCAGAAGTTTTCCTGCTTGGAAGCGAGTCGACAGTTCCCGCTATACCACGGGCAAGGCCTGCCAGGAATTCTCTGGCACACGTTTTTGCCGCTGACTCAAAATGGGCCAGCGGAATCCATGCGCATATTCTGGCGGCAACGCTGGCGGTATCTGGGGTACTGCCTGACCTACCATTCCCAGTGGTTATCATGGCTGGGGCTATATCCCCCCTATGCGGTAAACTTACTGACCAAAGGCAGACAGTACCTGCAACCTTTAAATCTGGACAGACTGCGCGCTGCCCCGCATGCCGGAAGGCTGCTATACCAGCGGCGCGAATTTTGCAGTCAGGAACAGTTTGTATTTCACACTGCCACATTGATTGATAGAATCACCCGATGATACGAATACACTGTGGGCGACAGTCCGCACCAGCGGGCAGATTTTTGCCATCAGCGTCAGGGATCCGTCATGCGAGCACTAGTTTTACGACTCATTGAAGAAGTGGCTGAAAGCGCCGACTGTACCCTAATAAGCGAGATCAATGACAATACGGTGTTGCTGGAATCCGGGCTGGATTCTCTTGGGTTTGCCATATTGGTCGCTCGCCTGGAAGAAGAACTGGGTCGCGACCCCTTTACGGAAAACGACGAGGTCATCTATCCCAAGACACTAGGTGAGTTTATAGCTGTTTATGAGCAATGAGCCGATGACACTGCTGCAAATAATCCGGCAGCACCCTGAGCGCCCTCTACTCATCAGTGACGAGGGCACATTCAGTCCCGCTGCACTGTGCCGCGACGCAGAAAAAATCAGATCCCTCTATCCTGAGCTCGCAGCTGCCAATATCGCGCTGCAGTTTACTCACCCGGCTCAGTTACTCCTGCACCTTATCGCGTTAGATGGGTATGCGCGCCGGATTCTTCTGCTCCCGCCCTGCCTTACCGGGCCGGCATTCGAAAACGTAATCTCCGAGTCGGCCGCTGACTTTCTGCTAGACGCAACCGGTCTATCGACGCTGGGCCTAGACCGACCGAAAGGCGCAGAGTTTGATGCCAGCGAGTGGCTGTTTACTACGTCTGGTACATCTGGCCCACCCAAGGTTTATGCACACACCCTATGCAGCCTAAGTATCGGTGTGAAGCCACGTCAGACACCCTACTGCTGGGGATTGGCGTATCAGGCCCACCGATTCGCTGGCATACAGGTAATCGTGCAGGCACTCATAAGTGGCAGCCCGCTGGTAGCCAGCGGCACCAGCGAAACAGGCAAACAGGCCGAGTACTTCCTACAAAACGGCGTGAATGCTCTATCTGCAACACCATCCCAATGGCGGAACTTCCTCATACACGGGTCGATCAGCCGTTGCTCCCTGCGGCAGATCACGCTGGGTGGTGAAATCGCGGACCAAGCCATTCTCTCCGCCTTACGGCGCCAATTTCCGAAAGCCAGGATCGCGCACATTTATGCTTCAACAGAGGCAGGTGTAGGTTTTTCTGTAACCGATGACACGGCCGGATTTCCAGAAGGCTGGCTGGGTGAAGGCCCTCCCACAGACATGAAAATCTCCGACAGTGATACACTCCTGATCAAGAGCCCAGCTATATCCACCAGTGCGTCATTACAGGGTAGACGAAGTTCGGACGGATACTTGGACACAGAAGATTGCGTCCGGATCAATAATGGCAGGGTGTGTTTCATCGGCAGGGCCAGTGGCGTCATAAACGTAGGTGGCAATAAAGTCCATCCGGAAGAAGTCGAAAATCTGGTAAGAGAAATACCCGAGATCCAGAATGCCACAGTCAACGCCAGGAACAGCTCTATTATGGGCCAGCTGGTTTCTCTGGACGTTCAGGCCGGCGCGCTCTCCGATGAAGAGCGCCAGGCGCTTAAAGAAAAAATTCGCCAGCACTGCCGCGCACACTTACAGAACTATAAGGTACCCGCCTTGATCAACTTTGTAGATACGCTAGAGGTTGCTGCATCGGGAAAGTTAGTCAGGAAGGGTTGCTAGTGAAAGTCGTAGTGGTTACCGGCGGCAGCCGAGGTCTGGGGCTGGCCATCATCAACCGGCTGCTAGAGGAAGATTATCGGCTGGTAGCCATAAGTCGCAGCTGTAGCAACGCCTTGCAAGACCTGATGCATCGACATCCGGGACGCATTACATTCGAGCCATATGATTTTAATAATACGACGGAGATACATGATCTAGCGCTTCGCATCGGTAGGGAACATGGCAGAATATATGGCCTGGTCAATAACGCCGCAGTAGGACACGACGGTATCTTAGCGACCATGCATGAAAAGGATATTTCAGAATTACTGAAAGTTAATATTGAGGCCCCCCTATTGCTGACCAAATACTTGATCCGCCCCATGCTACTCAACGGTCAGGGCCGCATCATTAATATATCCTCAATAATGGCAGGTACTGGCTTCAGTGGCCTCGCAGTTTACGGTGCGACCAAAGCCGCCCTGAGCGGCTTTACTAGGTCTCTTTCAAGAGAGGTCGGTAGGGCTGGCATCACTGTCAATACGGTGGCACCGGGTTATATGCAAACGGAAATGACCGCTTCACTGCAGGGTCAAAAACTGGAGTCTATCAAACGCAGAAGCCCATTAAACTCACTGGCCAGCGTTGAAGATGTGGCCAGCGGAGTCTCATACCTCTTAGGTGACTCGGCCTCCATGATAACCGGCAGCACGCTGACTATAGATGCGGGTAGTACGGCGTGACTATAAAACAGCAAGCAGAGCGCCCACTTATCGCGGTCGTCATACCCTGCTATAAAGTGATTGGGGCTATAGAGGGCGTCGTATACTCCATAGGCCCTGAGGTCGGACTGATCTATATCGTCGACGACGCCTGTCCCGAGCAGACCGGAAGAT
>JAPKAY010000048.1 GCA_028825045.1 Halioglobus sp. | reverse complement strand
CAAGGCCACTACTGGCAAGCGCTTTGGTGTACTGATCCAGAAGCACCAGCAACAGCGCCAGCCCGAACCAGGGCAGAGTATGAACGGCGTTACGCAAACTCACGCCGCTCCCCATCGCCATCAATATTGTCGATACAGCGGCCACATAACGTCGAATGTGCCGGGTTCTCACCAACGTCAGGCCGACGGTGCCAGCAACGTTCGCATTTCTCGTCCGGTGCAGGAACAACCAGCACGCGCAAATCTGAAAGCTCGGTCACCGCCGCATCAGCACCAGCTGCTTCCAACGGTAAGAGGGTCGCATTTGAAGTAATCAATACGAAGCGCAGTTCATCTCCAAGCATACTCAAGCGCGCCTGCAAAGCAGCCGAGCAATATAACGTCACCACTGCATCCAGAGAACCGCGTAAGACACCCGCCGAACGCTGCGCCTCCATTTCCTTGTTGACTGCAACGCGCACTAACATCAGCTCTTGCCAGAACGCTCGACCCATGGGTTCATCGTCCGGAAGAGTCTGCAATCGGTCATACCACTGCACCAGCATGACCGATGAGTCGTGCTCTCCGGGCAGATTTTCCCAGATTTCCTCCGCCGTAAAACTGAGAATGGGCGCGATCCAGCGCACCAGGGCTTCGGCAATATGGTACAGCGCAGATTGCGCAGACCGGCGGGCAAGACTATTCGCCTGGGTGGTGTACTGCCGGTCCTTAATGACATCCAGATAGAAGCCACCCAGGTCATTGGCACAAAAGGTGTGTAGCTTCTGGTAGACCTGGTGAAAGTGGTAACCGCCGTAAGCCGCGACCAGTTCCTGTTGCAATTGTGCGGCTCGATCCACAGCCCAGCGATCTAAACTCAACATATCGGCAAACTCTACCGCATCTGCAGCGGGGTCGAACCCGTCGAGATTGGACAACAAAAAACGGGCCGTATTGCGAATCCGGCGATAGGTGTCTGCAGTGCGTTTGAAGACTTCATCACTCACCGTCAGCTCACCACGGTAGTCTGTTGCTGCAACCCACAAGCGCACAACATCTGCACCCAATTCATTCATCGCTTTTTTGGCCGGGATGATATTGCCGAGGGACTTCGACATTTTGCGACCGTCGCTATCCACGGTAAAACCGTGAGTTAGTACAGTCTTATAAGGGGCTATGCCATCGGTAGCGATACTCGTCAGCAGTGAAGACTGAAACCAGCCGCGGTGCTGATCGGAGCCTTCCAGGTAAATATCTGCCGGATACTGCAATTCCTCCCGCTCACGCAAGACACAAGCATGTGTTACACCAGAGTCGAACCAGACGTCCAACGTATCCGTCACCTTATCGTAATCTTCCGCTTCACTGCCCAATAGTTCCGCCGCATCCAGCTCAAACCAGGCATCCACACCCGTTTGCTCCATTCGCTGAGCAACCTGCTCCATCAGTTGCAGGGTATTGGGATGCAACTCGCCTGTTTCCCGGTGGATAAAAAGGGCGATGGGTACTCCCCAGGTCCGTTGCCGGGAAATACACCAGTCCGGCCTGCTACCGAGCATGCTATCGATGCGCGCGCGACCCCATTCCGGCAGCCATTGCACACCCTCCACTGCTCTCAGAGCCTTATCCAATAGCCCGTTCTGGTCCATACTCACAAACCACTGGGGTGTTGCGCGAAAAATAATCGGGGTCTTATGACGCCAGCAATGGGGATAGGAGTGCTCATACTCCTCACTGTGCAAAAGCACTCCCCGCGCTTGCAAAAGGGCAATAACCTCTGCATTAGCCTTCAGTACATGTTGTCCGGCAAAATATTCCGTGTCGGGCAAATACACTCCATTGCCGCCAACAGGATTGTAAACTTCCAGGTTATAGCGTTGGCCGACGACAAAATCATCCTGCCCATGGGCCGGGGCTGTATGCACGGCGCCGGTACCGGCCTCCGTGGTGACATGATCTCCGAGAATTACCGGAACCTGTCGATCAAGAAAACAGTGTTGCAACAACTGGTTTTCCAAGGCCGCACCTTTGCAACGTCCCAGTATTTGAACTGCATCCAAACCAAACCGCGCTGCGCACGACTCCGCCAGCGCCTCAGCCACTACTAAGGCCCTACCCTGCCCTTCGATTAACACGTAGTCCAGGTCCGGGTGCAAACTCACCGCCATATTGGCCGGCAGGGTCCAGGGAGTGGTGGTCCAGATCGGTACCGCAATTTCGCCAGTGTAACTTGCGCCGAAAACGGCGTTGAGTGCGCTCGGGTCGACCGCCAAAAACGCCACGTCGATGGCGGGAGAGCATTTGTCCTGGTATTCCACCTCCGCTTCCGCCAGAGCAGAGCCACAATCCATACACCAGTGCACTGGCTTGAAGCCCTTGTGCAGGTGGCCGTTGTCCACAATACGCGAGAGCGCTCGAACGACGTTCGCCTCGAACTTGAAATCCATGGTCAGGTAGGGATTGGACCAGTCGCCAATCACACCCATGCGCATGAAATCCGTGCGCTGTGCATCTACCTGCCGCGCTGCGTACTCCCGACACTTCTGTCGAAACTCAGCCGCCGTTATTTTGACACCTGGCTTGCCGACCTTCTTTTCCACGTTGAGTTCTATAGGCAAGCCGTGACAATCCCACCCCGGCACGTAGGGTGCATCGAAGCCGTCCAGCGTTTTGGACTTCACAATGATGTCTTTCAAAATCTTATTAACCGCGTGCCCCAGATGTAAATCACCGTTGGCGTAGGGCGGACCATCGTGCAGGATAAATTTGGGCTGCCCGGCAAACGTCTCGCGGATTTTTTCGTACAGTCCCATTGCCTGCCATTGCTTGAGACGCAGCGGTTCCCGCTGGGCCAAACTGGCTTTCATAGGAAACGCCGTTTTCGGCAAATTCAGGGTGTCTTTGTAGTCACTCATAGTGTTTTCGATCGAATCTTAGTCCTGGCTAAACCAGGCCCGCGTCTTCTCTATATCCCTCGCAATGTTTTTCTGAAGTTCCGCCACTGAGCCAAACTTTTTCTCTTCCCGCAATTTATGGCGGAAGGTTACTTCAATGTAACGTCCGTACAAATCAATATCCCGATCCAGAAGATGAACCTCCAGATTGGCCCTGATGCTATCGTCCACGGTCGGCCGCACACCCACATTGGCCACGCCCTTGGCCATATCCAAACCGCCGCCACTGACTTCCACTGTGTAAACCCCGGACAAGGGCGCCCTCAGGCGCCGCAATTCCATATTTGCCGTCGGTGTACCGATCGCGCGCCCCAACTGTCGACCGTAAATCACGCGACCAGAAATACTGTAGGGACGACCCAGCAAAGCCTCCGCCGTGTTAAATTCGGCGTTTTCCAAGGCCTCTCGGATACGCGTACTACTGACTCGCTCGCCATCCACTGCGAAAGTAGGGGTTGATACGGCTTCAAAGCCGTAATGCAGGCCCTGTTGGCGAATAAACTCAATATCGCCCTGGCGATCTGCGCCGAAACGAAAATCGTCGCCCAACACCACATAGCGCACGCCCAGCCCGGCTACAAAGATATCATCAACGAACTGCTGCGCCGACATACCTCGAAATTGCTCGTTAAAGCGTATCCGCAATATTCGATCTACGCCAAGCGCATCCAGCGCCCGGCACTTTTCCCAAAAACTCATGATCCGTGCCGGCGCCTTGAGTGGGGAAAAATATTCCCGTGGTAACGGCTCAAAAACAATGATCAGAGAGGGCAGCGCCAGTTCCGCCGACTTCTCCAGCAGATGGCGGATTACCGCCTGGTGTCCTAGATGAACCCCATCAAAGGCACCAATTGTCGCGACACATCCGTGATGTCTGGGCCGCAGGTTGTGCAAGCCGCGAATCAATTCCATGCGATGGGAGAACCCGCTCTGGCCAAACAAAGAAGTATAGCGAAATTGGGACGCCTAGTGTAGCTCGCCCTCAGTCCTGAATCTCACACGTTAATGCGCAGGCCAGTCAGCAGGCGATATTAACCCACAGCCGGGGACCGCAGCTGCCCGAATTTGGTGCCCAGGAGAATAAGTCCGGCAAAATAGACGCCCACACCGACGAGACTAAGGCCAAGAATATTGAGAATCCGCCGATGCCAGTTCCAGTCCGACCAGACGGCTACTTCCGGCGTAATCCACCAAAGCACCGTGACCATGACCGCCACAGCCACCACCACACGCAGCAAAAACACAACCCAGCCCGGCTGGAAGCGGTAGAAGCCCGCACGTAAAAGTCCCCGCAATAGCAGCGCGGCATTAAGAACAGCTGCCAGACTGGTCGCCAGCGCCAGCCCCACGTGCCCTATGTTCCACAACATCAGTGGCAGCACGAACAACACATTCATAACCATATTGGCAGCCATCGCAACAATCCCATATTTCACAGGCGTTGCGATATTCTTGCGCGCATAAAAGCCAGGAGCCAATACTTTAATCAGCATAAAGGCGACTAACCCCACACTGTAGGCTTGCAGGCTTAATGCGGACATGCCGACATCTTCTGGAGTGAGGGCGCCGTGCTGAAAAAGGGTGATGAGGATCGGCTCTGCCAGCAACATCAACGCCACCGCAGAAGGAAAGCCTACCAGCAGAACCAGACGCATCGCCCAATCCAGGATGGCACTGAAGTGATCCTCGCGAGCAGCCGCACGGTGCGCCGATAGATTAGGCAGAATGACAGTTGCAATCGCAATTCCGAATACACCCAGAGGCAACTCTGCGAGTCGATCAGAGTAGTACAACCAGGAGATACTACCCGTAGGCAGAAAGGACGCCAGTACCGTATCCAACAACAAGTTGATCTGACTAACTGAAACCCCGAATAGCGCCGGCACCATCAGTTTCAGAATACGCCGTACGCCCTTATCAGAGGTATCCCAAATCGGTCGCGGAAAAAGTTCCAGGCGATAAAGAGAGGGAAATTGAAACAGCAACTGAATAATACCTGCAAACAGCACACCCCAGGCCAATGCGTATACAGGCTCATCAAACCATGGTGCGGCAACCAAGGCAGCAAAAATCAACGATAGATTCAGGAACACCGGTGTGAAAGCGGGAACGGCAAAACGTCCGTAGCTGTTGAGAATGGCGCCACAAAACCCCGTCATAGAGATGAGCATCAGGTACGGAAACGTAATTCGAATCATCTGCGAGGTGAGCTGAAATTTCTCGGGCTGACTGACAAAGCCCGGTGCGAAGATCATCGTCACCAGCGGCGCAGCGAGAACGGAGATCGCCGTAACCAATAAAAGTGATCCACCCAACACACCGGCGACACGATTCACCAATGCTCTTACCGCGGCGATACTGCCCTGGGTCTTGTAGTCTGCCAGTACAGGAACAAATGCCTGAGAAAAA
Source organism: Halioglobus sp. (assembly GCA_028825045.1). Lineage (GTDB taxonomy): Bacteria > Pseudomonadota > Gammaproteobacteria > Pseudomonadales > Halieaceae > Marimicrobium. Next base: position 23,491 of record JAPKAY010000048.1, on the reverse strand, counting down.
GCACCTTCGGCAAAAAGGCGGCGCAAGAAATTGGGGATTTTAAATGCAACGAAGAAGGCGTCTGCAGTTTCAGCCGCTCCGAAAGCAGCCGCAATCACCACATCACGTAACAGGCCCAAGACGCGGGACAGCATGGTCATACTGCCCACGACTGCACTGGACCGCAATAACCCTGGATTGGCTTGTTCGGGTGGGTTTACGTCAGGCTGTGTCATGCAAAATCAAGTGCCGGCGAAAAGCCTCAGCACCAGCGCTCTCGCAATTTTTCACCGTGAATGTGTAACCACTGCAACGCGATCAGCGTATGGCCATTGGGAATGCGATCTTGGGCGAGCATTTGCAAGGCGTCGCTGCGTGCTACCGAGTGCACTAAAATATCCTCGCCCTCCTCTTCCAGTCCATGAAAACCGCCAATCGAGGCTTTACTTACGCGACCACAAAATAGTCGAACCTGCTCCGAACAGGCCCCCGCGCTAGGAAATACCGTGGCAATGGGGACCAAATCTGACAACTCGCAGGCGGCCTCTTCCATAGCCTCTCGGTGGACGACATCTTCATCACTTTCACTGGGTTCCACTACGCCGGCAATCAACTCCAACATCCAGGGAGTGTCATCGCCACGCATCGCGCCGGGGCGAAACTGCTCAATCAACACCAAGCGGTCTGTCACCGGGTCATACGGAAGAACACCGACAGCATCACCGCGCTCAAACACCTCCCGCGTCACCGGATCACTCCAACCACCGGCGAAGCGCTTGTGCTGTAGCGTCAATCTACGCATGGCATAGTGCCCGGACCATACAATCTGGCTCTCGAGTACACGGACATCCTGTGCCCCAAATGTAGGCTCTTGTGACACTAGAAGCGACCGCCTGTATACCAGTTAACATCGCGCGCATGCTTGTCGACCTGATCCACCACATCCAGAATCAAGGCAAACAATGCCATTCTTACCAATATCCCGTTATCCGCCTGACGGAAAATCGCAAGATTAGGATTGTCATTCAGGTCGTCATCCAGTTCCCTGGCATGCTCTCTGGAGTCCCTTGGCAGGGGGTGCATGATAACGGTGTTGGGTTCGCAGTGATGGGTATAAATACTCTGGTTCAGGCGGAATCGGCCACGATACAGATCCGCCTCCTCCTGAGAACTGAAGCGCTCCTCCTGAATGCGGGTAGAGTAGACAATATCCACGTGCGCGATACTCTCTTCCAACCGGTCAGACTCAAGCACCTTGTGTCCTGTGCTGCGCAGACTCTCTACAATCTCCGGTGGCATCTGCAGCGCCTGAGGTGCCACCAGCACGATCTGCACACCTTTAAAAGCACACAAGAGCTTGCACAGGGAATGGACTGTTCGTCCATAGCGCAGATCTCCCACCATGGCGATGCGCAACTGATCTATCGTGCGTCCGCTAGCGGCGATTTCACTGCGGATGGTGTAAAGATCTAACAAAGCCTGACTGGGATGCTCGTTACTGCCATCACCCCCGTTGATCACTGGGACCCGACTGGCGGCCGCGAACTCACCTACCGATCCAACCTCCGGATGGCGCATGGCAATGACATCCGAGTAGCCACTTAACACCCTGGCGGTATCGTAAAGGGATTCACCCTTGGCAATCGCAGAATTCTCAAAACCTGTGGTTTCCCGCACCTCCCCTCCAAGCAAGTTGAAAGCGCTGCCAAAACTAACGCGGGTTCTGGTGCTGGGTTCGAAAAACATGGAACCGAGAATGGCCCCATCGAGCACGCCCGTCACACGGCGGCGATGGGCGTAAGGCTGCATACGATCGGCAACGGAGAATATGCGTTCAACATCGTCCCGCTCAAACTGCTGGACTGAGAGGATATGGCTGCCGGAAAACTGCACGCGGGTTCTCTCCTGGACTGGCACTAAAATGTGCTGTTATTACGCCAGACATTATAAGGGTGACACGCGCCTCTGCCCATGTGCGTAATACCAAATAAATCGCTGACCGGTCAGGCCAACAGCGTATCTGCGTAGTCCTGTAGTTGCTCGAGTAATCCCCGCTGGGCCTCGGTAATGTCATCGCCAGCCATGAGCGTTTCGATCTCTACCTGAAATTCCTCCATGCAGAAATCGGCTCCGGACCGCGCTTCAGTAAGCCTTTCGTAGCGAAACTCTTCCCATATGCCGTACTCCTGGGGCGTCAGACTCTCTGGATAGTTACGCGCCCTGTAACGAAATAACATCTCCGGCAGTCGCTGATCCTCAAATACAAAGCTCCCGGTGGCCAGCTCCTCACTGCTCTGAACCTGAACCTGTTCCATCACCTGCTTATCCGCCGCACTGAAAAACCCGCCACTGTACAACATCAAATCAGGGTCAGTAGGAGTCTCAAACCGACGCCCCTCATAGATCGATTGAATCTTACGGCTAAATCCTGCCGCATCGCGCTCACGATGTCCGCGCAGCTCTTGCAAATGCTTGCGGCACTCCTGACCATTGATACCCAGTCTTTGCGCAGTCTCCGGATCCGCCATCTTGGGTGTGAGTAGAATTGGACAGCGATTGATATGGACTGACTTTAGACCCACTCTTTCAGTACCCGGTGGTAGATCCTCGGTACGTGTATACAGTAATTCCTGCAGCTGCTCAGGTTCCAGATCGAACAATGTTTGCGGATTGGCACTCAGGTCGAAGCAAATAATTTCATTGCGGTTTTTTGGGTGCACCACGAGCGGAACCACCAGCGCGATGTTGTGGCGCTGGGCGCCGAACATCCCAGATACATGCAGCAGAGGTTTCATTCCCTCAATATCCATTTGCGCCAACACACTACGCTTATCCCGGTTGCCTAAAACATAATTATACAAACGCGGCTGCCGCTCTTTGATCAGTCGGGCAAGTGCGATCGTGGCATGAACATCTGAGAGCGCGTCGTGGGCTGATTCATGACTGATACCATTCGCGCTGGTCAGATCTTCAAGACGAAAGCTTGGCAGCCCATCTTCCCTGAGTGGCCACTCGATACCTTCCGGTCGCAGTGCGAGGGTGGTGCGGACCATATCGATAATATCCCAGCGGGAATTGCCGTTCTGCCACTCCCTTGCATAGGGGTCAAAGAAATTTCGATAGAGTGTATGACGGGTAAACTCGTCATCAAAACGCAGTGAGTTATAGCCCACACCGCAGGTTCCGGGAAGGGCCAATTCCCCGTGAATTCGGGCGATAAATTCGCGCTCCGGCAGACCCTCGGCGAGCGCTTTCTGCGGCGTAATTCCGGTCACCAGGCAAGCCTGTGGGTGTGGCAAAAAATCGTTGGCAGGACGGCAATAAATGACCAGCGGGTCGCCGATAACATTCAACTGCGCATCTGTTCTCAGGCCGGCAAACTGCACTGGCCTGTCGCGGGACGGATTAACACCGAACGTTTCATAATCGTGCCAGTAAAATGTATCAGGCAACGTCGATAGCCTGCGCTGCGATCTTCTCCCGCCAAATCTTCGGCCCGATTTCATGCACCGAGGCACCGTTAACATCGACCGCCACACTGACAGGCATATCCTTCACTTCAAATTCGTAGATTGCCTCCATGCCCAATTCGGGAAAAGCGACTACCCTGGCAGAAGTAATCGCCTTGGACACAAGATAGGCCGCACCACCTACAGCCATCAGGTAGACCGCTCTATGCTTCTTTATCGCCGCAACGCCAACGGGCCCGCGTTCGGCCTTACCAATCATTCCCAACAAGCCGGTCTGTTCGAGAATAAAGTCGGTAAATTTGTCCATGCGTGTGGAGGTGGTCGGGCCAGCAGGGCCCATAACCTCATCCCGCACCGGGTCGACCGGGCCCACGTAGTAGATGAAGCGGCCCTTGAGATCAACCTCAGGCGGCAGCCCCTCACCACTTTCTATCAACTCCTTCATCTTCTTGTGCGCCGCATCGCGCCCGGTCAACATCTTGCCGGACAGTAGCAGCGTATCCCCCGGCTGCCATTGGGCCGCCTCCTCACGGGTCACTGAATCGAGATTAATGCGCCGCACATTCTCACCGACTTCCCAGGTGATGTCCGGCCAGTCATCTAGATCCGGGGGCGTCTGCAGTGCAGGGCCCGAACCGTCCAACACGAAGTGCGTATGACGTGTGGCCGCGCAGTTGGGAATCATGGCCACCGGCAGTGAGGCCGCATGCGTGGGATAGTCTTTGATTTTCACATCCATAACGGTGGTGAGACCACCGAGACCCTGAGCCCCGATACCCAGCTTGTTGACCTCTTCCATAATCTCAAGGCGCAGTTCCTCCACACGATTGGACGCACCACGCTTGCGTAAATCGTGGATGTCGATAGGGTCCATCAGTGCTTCTTTGGCCATGACTGCCGCCTTTTCGGCAGTGCCGCCAATTCCTATACCCAGCATACCCGGCGGGCACCAGCCGGCGCCCATCGTCGGAATGGTTTTCACCACCCAGTCCACAATACTATCCGAGGGGTTCAGCATGGCCAATTTGGACTTGTTTTCCGAGCCGCCGCCCTTGGCTGCCACCTGCACATCGAGCGTGTCACCGGGTATGACCTCCATATGAATCACGGCCGGAGTATTGTCCTTGGTATTGCGGCGCGCCCCAGCGGGGTCTTCCAGAATGGATGCACGCAGGACGTTATCTGGATGAGTATAGGCGCGGCGGACGCCCTCATTCACCATATCTGCAACCGATATTTCCGCATCCCATTGGACATCCATACCAATTTTAAGAAACACGGTCACAATGCCCGTATCCTGGCATATGGGCCGATGGCCCTGGGCACACATGCGTGAATTGATCAGAATTTGTGCCATGGCATCCCGAGCGGCGGGGTTTTGCTCCCGCTCATAGGCCTCATTCACGGCTTTGACAAAGTCGAGGGGATGGTAGTAGGAAATAAACTGCAGGGCATCGGCAACGCTATCGATAAAGTCGTCTTGTCGAATGACGGTCATGTGGCGAATCCTTGTACTGTACTAGTGGAAAACAGATTGACTAAATGGTGCAGACCCACGCTATAAGATCGGTGTCAAAAACAGTCAGGGCCTGGTTGATTGCCCATCTTAAGGAGTACTCTGCATCGACCTTACCGTAGCCTGCAATTCACCCAAGCTGGTGTTAACCTGCCGCCGAAAAGCATTTACCGAACCCACCCATTCCTCGCTGCCCTGCACCCGCTTATCGAGCTTCGCCAACTGCAAATTAATCGCATTCAGTGCATCGGCAACACGCTCTACTTCCGCCTGATTGGCCTTCGCGCTGGCCATTAGACGGGACAGATCCCCCGCCACACCCTTAAGTTTGGCGATATCACCCGAGACATCTTTTAATTCGGATTGGGTGTCAGCCACTGAGCCTTCGATGCTATTGAGACTTTTGCCCTGACGACTGCTGGCTGACTCCAGCTTGTCCAGACGCTCTTTGGACTGCTTCCAGACATTATCCCAAAGCTTGCGTACTTCCGACTCGAGTTCCCCAATCTTTACCGCCTGCACGGCCGCACTCTGGTTCATACCCTCATCGGTGTCAGACAATCTGGCCTCGAGATCGCCGATACGAGAGGCATAGCTCTCCACCTGGTCACTCGTCTGTTGCAATTGCGACTGCAATTGCCAGGCCCAGGCACACGCTACCATGGCAACAACCAGAGCCAACGTCATCACAAAACGGGCCAACACACCAGAACCGGCTGCCGGCGCAGGTCTTTTCCCATTACCGGTGATCCGGCTTCGCTCACCGCTGCCAGCCTTGATTTTGCTGCTGCGCCGGGGCTCACCGTCGCGAGTCGGGACAATGGCGGGGATATGGTCGAGATCGTCTTGAGACATGGGACTTCACTTGGCTAGCGTTGGACACAATTATACCCGGGGTCCGCCGGCGCTGAATACAAAAAAGCCGGGGAAACCCGGCCTTGTTGACAATCCAGTTCAATCACGCAAAAGCGAGTATTGCCCATAGCAGTGCAGTCAAACCCAAGCTGCAGTGAATGACGCCTTTGACACTGGCCATAGGGCCGAGCTTGCCAAAAATAGCGTTAAGTTCAAGTAAAACAACAATAGCAAGACACACATAAATACCGATGGGGTTAATGTCTGCCATGTACAGGTGCTTGGACCCCAACATACCAAACAGCATTGGCGCGGACAACAAGGTGTTGGTGCGCGATGCCAGACCGGCTTTGGCAGCACTGGAGGGACCGTCGCCTTCCTTCAAGCCCAGGACCACTTTTTGCTTAGGCCAGATAATCAGCCAGACGTTCAGAAACATAAACGTTCCCGCCAGGGCGCCAATCGTAATCAGGGGCATACCCATGAAATTCATGGTGGCACCAATTAGGTGAAGCAGGTAGAGACCGGTGAGAAAGGTGAACATTGCGCCCCAACGGAACCACCAAAGTGCTCTGGGAGCCAGTTTCTTAAGGGCGTCAGCTTTGGCGTCCGCCTCGGCTTCCTTAAAGTATTCGGTTTGCACGAAGTTGAAATAGTAGAGCATCCCTATCCAGACAATACCGAATAAAACATGCGCGAACCTGAAGATAAAATCTTGATTGTTGGCGAAAAAATCGAGAATCATGGATCTCTCCTATCGTTATAAAAAAATGTCACCACAGTGTACATAAAAATAGCATGCAGAACCGCGCTAATAATAACCGTAAACCGACTTTTTTTTCAAAATCAAAAAAAACCCCACCGGAGGGTGGGGTTTTCGATGACACAGTGGGATGCGCTTACATCATGCCGCCCATACCACCCATACCACCCATACCGCCCATATCAGGCATACCGCCGCCACCGCCGCCACCAGCAGGAGCTTCTTCTACGGAATCGCAGATCATCACCTCAGTGGTGATCATCAGGCCTGCCACAGAGCCAGCGGCCTGCAGCGCAGTACGCGTGACCTTGGCGGGATCCAGGATACCCATCTCGATCATATCGCCGTACTCACCCGTGGCAGCATTGTAGCCATAGTTACCTTTGCCATCGTTTTTCACGTTGTTGAGGACTACAGAGGCTTCATCGCCCGCATTCTCAACGATCTGACGCAGAGGATTTTCCATCGCACGCAGCGCTGCATTGATGCCGTGAGTCTGGTCTTCGTTATCGCCTGTCATGCCGGAAATTTCCATCAACGCACGGACCAGGGCAACACCACCACCTGCAACTACGCCCTCTTCCACCGCGGCACGAGTCGAGTGCAGAGCATCTTCAACACGGGCCTTCTTCTCTTTCATTTCGATCTCAGTGGCAGCGCCTACCTTGACCACTGCAACACCGCCGGCCAATTTGGCCACGCGTTCCTGCAGCTTCTCGCGATCGTAGTCAGAAGAAGTGTTTTCAACCTGAGTGCGGATTTCGTTAACACGGGCCGTGATGGCATCGTGATCACCAGCCCCATCGATGATAGTGCTGTTGTCCTTGTCCATGGTCACGCGCTTGGCGTTACCCAAGTGCTCCAGAGTCGCAGACTCCAGATCAAGTCCAACCTCTTCAGAAATGACTGTTCCGCCGGTAAGGATCGCAATGTCCTGCAGCATGGCTTTACGACGATCGCCAAAACCCGGTGCTTTACAGGCAGTAACCTTTACGATGCCGCGCAGGTTGTTGACCACCAAGGTCGCAAGGGCTTCGCCTTCAACGTCTTCAGCAACAATGACCAACGGCTTGGAGGCCTTCGCAACCTGCTCCAACAATGGCAGCAATTCGCGAATATTGGAGACTTTCTTTTCGACCAGAAGGACAAAGGGATCATCTACGTCGACGCTCATGCTCTCTTGGTTGTTAATGAAGTAAGGGGAGAGGTAACCGCGATCAAACTGCATGCCTTCTACCACATCGAGTTCATTTTCCAGACCGGATCCTTCCTCAACAGTAATAACACCTTCTTTACCAACCTTCTCCATTGCTTCTGCAATGATCTCACCCACAGCCACATCGCTATTGGCAGAAATGGATCCTACCTGAGCGATAGCCTTGCCGTCTTCGCAGGGTATGGCAGCTGCGGAAATTTTCTCAACCGCTGCAGCAATGGCCTTGTCGATACCGCGCTTGAGATCCATCGGATTCATGCCGGCAGCGACGGACTTAAGCCCTTCGTTGACAATAGACTGCGCCAGCACTGTCGCGGTAGTGGTACCGTCGCCAGCAACATCAGATGCCTGGGAAGCAACTTCCTTGATCATCTGTGCGCCCATGTTTTCGACTTTGTCGCTCAGTTCGATTTCCTTTGCGACCGAGACACCGTCTTTGGTCACGGTGGGCGCGCCAAAGGATTTGTCCAGAATTACGTTGCGGCCCTTGGGCCCAAGTGTTGCCTTTACCGCGTCTGCCAGTATGTTCACGCCATTCAGCATGCGCTGGCGAGCGCTACTACCGAAGATTACGTCTTTAGCCATGGTGAAAATTCCTTAGATGTTAATCAATTTTTTAACTTGTGAGACTCGACTGCCAGTGGTCCTAATCGACTACGGCGAAGATTTCGCTCTCACCCATGATGATCAGTTCTTCACCATCGATCTCGATGGTGTTGCTACCGGCGTACTGGCCGAATACAACTGTATCGCCAACTTTCACAGCCAGCGCTCGCAATTCACCGCTATCGAGCACCTTGCCATCGCCTATGGCGATAACTTCACCCTGATTGGGCTTCTCTTTGGCGGAACCGGGCAGCAAGATGCCGCCTGCAGTAGTTTCCTCTTCTTCCTTGCGACGAACGACCACACGGTCGTACAGCGGACGGATTTTCATTTGTGTAACTCTCCAAAGTGACAATGTTATATGGGCCCCTGGAAGGGGGTTAGCATGCTTAATTGGGGCGCAAACTCGGATTTCAAGCTCCAATTAGCACTCTTTTCAAGAGAGTGCTAATTCTAGTCAGGATTACAGTGGAGTCAAGGGCGAGACGGCGAACTGAGAAGATCAGAAATGTAAGTTTTTTTTAAATATTTTTCAATGACTTAGGAATTATTACTGTTGTTATCTTCGTCGACACGACGAAAGCTGCCCTCGATGGTCTCATGACCGGGCTCCGCCCGTTGAGGCTGATAAAGCTCGGGCTGCGGGCCCATAAAAGCCTGCACCAGCCGGCGGCGCAATGGACCAATCATCACTATCAGGGCGGCAAAGTCCGATATCATGCCGGGAAAAATCAGGAGTAAACCGGCACATCCCATGGCCATATCATCCAGTAGCAGCTGCGGGCCGATAACACGTCCATTCTGAGCCTCCCTGAGGCTTTCGAACATGCCACGACCCTGGCGCCGTAGAATGGCCAAACCCAGTACGCCCGTGGCAAAAACATAGACGATCACGGTCAAAGCACTGGTTTCGATGCCCAGTTCGATCAGAGTAAATAGCTCCAGCCAGGGCAGAAGCATAATGAAAAAACGCATATTGAGAATCCTCCGCTTCACTCCAGTATGGGGCCCGGAACCATTTTTTCAAGCATAGCGCGCTATAGCGCAGGCGACCCTCGACCCCACCGGGGGAGTCTGACAAACTCAGAGCTCACACCTACCCAAACCAGCAGTGTCTATGAAGGAATATGAACCCGACATCAACCAGCGCATCTGGCGGGCGGTGGCGGCCATTCCCGAAGGCAAGGTGACCACTTACGGCGAGGTTGCTCAAAAAGCCGGTATTGCCCGGGCTGCACGCAGGGTTGGTATGGCGTTGCGTGGTTTGCCTCCCGATACCAGCATTCCATGGCACAGGGTAGTCAATGCTCAGGGGCGAATATCACTCCCTGAAGGCTCCGTATCCCACGCTACTCAAAGGGAACGTTTAGAGTCCGAGGGCATTGGCTTTGGATTAAATGGCAAAATCGACTTGCGCCAGTTCGGCTGGTGAACTGAGTTTGTTCGACCTCAGGCTACTGCCTTGGACGCTTACTTATTGCGCCGATGGATTTTCGACGCATTCGTGGGCATATGACCGAAATAGTAAAATTTCTTTTTGGTTATCACATCACCATGCCCGCGAATTTCCGCAAATTGTTGCCGGTATTTCTCCAGTCTCGCATCTCGCTCACGGGCGCTGACATTAGTTGTTGTGCCACCGTGAAGCTGGTGAAAACAACCCTCGCCGATCAACTGGGTGGCGGTAACACCTGGAGCATCGATGGCGCGATTAAATATATCCAGATTTATATATCCTCCTCCAGGTAAATCAAACCGTTCATCCGCCCCGCCCTGTTCTTCAAACAGTGAACGTCTCATAAACAGGCAATTCGATTCAAACATTCGATTCATCCAGCCGATTTTGTCGTCACCTGTACGCAAGGGCGTCCCGATTTCATAAAGACGGTAGCCATCGTCAGGCCAATCGATTTTTTTCAGAAGCGCATCCTCTACCTGTTTATCATACCCGTTGACAATCGATTCATTCTGCTCCTCCGGCCCCATCCAGAAGTAGCGGGTTGCAACTACGGGATTTTCAAAAGCTTCGTAGCAGGCAAGCGCCATGCGAAAGACGCCAGGCGTCAAAATATGCGCTCCATCTATCATCAAACAAAGAATGTCGCCAGTCGCCTCCTTCAGCGCAAGGTTAATCGCCTGCGCAGGCGAAGGTGGCGCATTCTCCAGTGGAATAAATCGAACAGGCACGTCCACACCGGACCATGAAGCCGGGTCAAGTAGAACGGGTGATCCGTTATCGACAAGAATAACTTCATATTCCAGCGCCTGCGCACCGTGCTGGTAGGTTCGTGATAGCCCCATCAGGGTTCGAGGAATTTCCCGTGCCATGTCATACGAAATCAAGATAACTGATAATTTCATGCTAATCCCATATTGAAGTGTCCCAGAGGAACAAGACACATCGCTTTTTAGTCAATCGGTTTTCCAGAATCTCTGGCCCGCTTGCGCGCAACGACTGTAATGTTGGACATCGTAGTCGGCATATGGCCCATGTAGAAAAACGATGCATTCGCAACTAAATCGTCGTGACCACGAATCTGACGATACTGCTCACGGTATTGCTCCAGCTTCGCCTCCCGCTCATTGCCACTGGAGTTGGTTGTAACCCCGCCGTGCAACTGATGGAAACTGCCCTCCCCGATTATTTGAAATGGCGTAACATCTGGTGCTTCCGCCGCGCGCTTAAGAAGATCAAAATTCAGAAAGCCACCGCCAGGAAGATCGAAACGTTCATCCACCCCGCCGAGCTCTTCCAACAATGATTTTTTCATAAACAGACAATTAGCCTCAGACAACCGATTGAACCAGGTGATAACCTTGGCACCGGTACGAAGCGGGGTACAAATTTCGAACAGCCTGTACCCGTCTGCCGGCCACTCAATTCGCGCCAGCAATTTATCCTCGCTTTGCCTATCGTAGCCATTTGATACGGATACCGTTTGCTCATCTGAACCCAGGTAAAAGTATCGAATCGCCACAACAGCATTGGTAAATGCCTTAAAACTCGACAATGCCATTCGAAACACACCGGGCGTCAGTAGGTGGGCGCCATCTATCATCAAACAAACAATTTCTCCTGCGGCTTCCGACAACGCCACGTTCATGGCCTGGGCTGGAGATGGGAAGGCGTTCTCAATGCGTATTAAACGCACTGGCACATCTATGTCTGCCCAGGTTGCCTCGTCTAACGGTACGGGAGAGCCATTATCGACCAACAACACTTCGTAATCCAAGTCCATCGCATCATGCTGATAGGTACGCGACAGCGCCTGCAAAGTGCGAGGAATTTCCCGCGCCATATCGTACGAGATTAAAATGACAGATAGTTTCATTGAATTCACTGTTTGTGGCGAAGCCAGAGTTCGACCTCCAGCTTTAGAGTTATTACATTAATACTAGAGAAAAATCCGGAGGGTTTATAGCAAAAATCTCTAATAAAAACCCCGCCTGCTCACATTCTTTCCCAGCAACACCTTGATACGGGAGGTTGACTGCTAGTCGACCGGAGAATGAAAATAACGTACTCTTTAATGACGCACCCTTTCAATGGTCATTTGTGAACGATGAATAGTACGAGCGAATTTGAGTTGACAGTGGCCGACCTTGAAGCCAGAAACATTGCAGACGCTTGTGCGACCGTAGAATCCCGTATAGAGGCTTACCGCACTCGCGAGCCCCTCGCTAACCCCAACCTAATTGTCAACGAGAACGCAGAGGCTGTCGCAAATGCGGAGCGACACATACCGGAGGTGGACGCGCAAGAACTGACCGCCGATCTACTGCGCGAAAACTTGGCCGACTACGGTGCTCTCATTGTTCGCAATATGTTTTCCAATACAACCACAAGCACACTAACAAAAGCAGCCGACCAGGTCATCAGCGCCTGTGAAGACCCGAGTGCACCGCCACCTGCTAGTGCCTATTTTAATCCACCGACAAACTTGAGCTCCATAATGCCAAGGGCGGATAAAGAGCTGGGCAATACGAGAACGTTCCACCGTGATTCAGGATCTGCAATGTGCGTAGAGGCCCCAAGCGTCGCTGAGGCCCTACTGCAGCTTTACGAAGAAAAAGGCCTGAAAGATCTTCTCGGCGAATATCTTGGCGAGCCCCCATGTCTGTCAGTGAAAAAGTGGGTAGTGAGACGTTCAAAGCTACCTGTAGCAGAAGCGGGTTGGCATCAGGATGGGGCCTTCATGGGTACCAATATCAACAGCATCAATATGTGGCTCCCACTAAACAGATGTGGCGGTGACACGGGGTCACCCGGCATGGATGTTGTACCCAGGCGTCTGAATAAAATTGTTTCTGCTGATGGCGCTCAGTTTAACTGGTCGGTAAGTTCGACACAGGTGACGGACACGTTCGCTGACAACCAGCCCATCATGCCCGTTTTCAATGCGGGCGATGCGTTTTTCTTCGATCACTTTTTTTTACATCGCACCCAATTTAGGACTGATTTCACCAAGATACGATTTGCGGTTGAGACCTGGTTTTTCGGGGCTTCGAGTTTTCCCAAAAACCAAATACCACTTGCGTGGTAGTCCTGTAAAACCGCGCTATGGTTTCAGTGGGGAAAAAAAGATATGTCTTCAGATTTTTTCCAAACGAGCAGCCTGACGTTGTGATAATTTGACATTGTATTGTAGTTCTTGCAAATAGGCCTCGAACATACCCTCCTCGGGTAAAGCATGTAGCGCCGGATTCCAGGGAACTTCTACATAATCCTTATTCTTCCAATAATACTGGTGTTCTTTTGACTTCCAGTCCTTGTAAATGTCTTCCCAGCTAACGCGCTCAAAATGCGGCTTTAGGCATAGCGGGGTGAGAGCCTCTTCCTCCAGTTGAAAGCGGAAATCTACAGATAGTCGCATGGTCTCGAGGTTCATATTGTCCAAGGCACGATGAATGGTCAACGCCGGGAATAGCACGATATCCCCTGCCTTGAAATCCGCACCCATCCAACGGCAAGCATTAATCTCATCGCTCAACACTGCCTGACGATTACCGGCGCCAAGGTGAAAGTCCAATGGCAGAACACCAAACTTGTGCGAACCCTCCTTGATCGCCAGGGACCCGTCTTGCATGCTGACATCCCCTAGGGGAATCCAGGCGGCAGTCAAATTTGGCGTACCCTGGTTGTTTGGATAATCCTGATGTGGCGGCGTGGAAAGCTCACTGGAATCAGGGAAGATAAGCCGAGTAATGCACAAAGGGTGAGGAAAAGCCGTTTCCCCAAGAACCAGCCGCATCACCTTCATCAGCTGCGCATCATGCGCCAGGCTATGTAAGGCCTCCAGTTTTATAATACGATCGTGAACGCGAAAAAACTTGGGCTGCCCCTCTCTGCGTGGCCGGGATATGGCCTTCGCCCGCATGCGCTGTGCACCATCCTCAATCCATCTCTGCTCAGCCAGAATAGTCGTTATCTGATTTCTGAGTTCCAGTAAGCGTTCTACAGGAATAATATTCCGAAAAAACAGGTATCCATCTGCCTCCAATCGAGCGCGCACTGCAGCAGCATCGTTGAGAAGTTCATTCGCCTCATACATGGGCTCTGGCGTTATAGTTTCTGCAATTGGAGATTCGGCTTCAATTCGCAAAAAGACCAGACGCTGTGTCAGTTTATCGTCACCCGTCTCTCGAACTGCCTTATACAAAAGCTCAATACCCGATTCATAATCTCCAGCAGCGACAAAGCTTTCAACCTGCTCAAGAACTTTCTGGTGGGGACGCTGACCTTCCGCCCCACTTTCGACTTCCATACTCATGCCTTCTCAACGAATAATTTGGTGTCCATAAAATTCAACTATCACGAGGTAAAACAAGAATCTCTACTACCACTATTATGATGTACAGTCGCGGCCCTAACCCAGAATCAGACTGACCACTTACTCATACTAAAACACCACCGGTTGCTGCTTGACAGGCGCAGTTGATCCGGCGAAGAACCACGACTCTATCGCGTAGCGATTATTCGTATGATTCAATCCGAAGCCTGTTCGGTGAAGGTTAAAGTGGTCAAAGAACAATGCATCTCCAGCATTAAACCTGGGACACCGCACAGGATTGGTCTCAGCGATCTCATCAATCAGTTCCTGCCCAACCGTCCAATCAAATGGAGATCCGCGGGTACCGGTTTCAAATATCTCTCTATCCGTACCCGATATTATCTCTAATCCGGGAGCGCTGGCGTCACCGCCGCAATCTGTCAGTGCTATCCAGAGGTTCGCCGTTCGAATAGCCGTCGCATCACCAAGAAAATAGCCATCCTGATGCCATCCGGACGAAGCACCATTATTGGGAGCAGCGCAGCGGACAACCCATTTGCGCACTGAAAGCACGGGGTCTTCCTCAAAATAGCTGGTCAGTAACCCGGGGAGACCAATCTCACGAAAGTACTCAAGGAGTTCAAATGTCATGGGAGGGCTATCAACGCTCCAAACTGAACCAATATTGGTATAGCGCTCACCGCCCCGAAATTGTTGGGGCCCACCCCTCACGCTGGCACTTCTCTGGTACCAGGGGTTCTTCTCTTTGTTGTCATCAACATCGACAGAATCCATTCTTGCCTGAAGGACACGATCGATATTCTCTCGCATTGCTGCAATGCGATCGTCGCCCATGATGCCTCTGACAATCAGACCGCCTTTCCCGAAAATTCCAGCCTTAAGGGCCTGCACATTCAGATCTTGAAACTCAACTTCGGGAAAACCATCAACATCCGCAAAGCGGTTATCGTGCGCCGGTGGCCAGTTGCCGTGAGGTTCGGGCCAGGTCAAGTGAGAATAGGCTTGAATACGCAAATCGACTAGCCGTCGCGCGAGCACCTCGTCATTGTGACTTCCTGCATTTTCCAATAAAGCAATAGCAGCAAGGTAATCGCCGTCACTGACGAGTTGATCCGCTTGCAAAAGTGCATCGTTAACCGCGTTCATTCCAATATTCTCCACACTCCCTCACTACCTGTCAAACGACAGAAATATCAACCGACAGTGACAGCATGGAACGAATACCGCATCTGTGCCGATTCGTTCTGTCACGGGCACCACCAGGGACCGAAAAACTGCTGTTACTTCGCCCCAGCAACGGCAGGCTTTTTCTTGCCCTCTCCGCCCATCTTGACCCCTTTACGTCGCAACCGAACAGCTTCGGCCCGGCGGCGCGTCTCTAAATAGAGTCCCGCGTGCACGTAGAGCTGTCGCAAACGTTTTTCGGTCTCCTCATCCTTTGTAAATAGTAATTCAAGCAGGTGCTCGTCAGTGCGTTCCCCACCGGGCTTTCTCAGTACACCGAGACCATACCCGTGATTAAACTTAAAAATTTCGTCGTGTTCTTTTTCAAGTTCCTCAAAGTATCTCCAGGCGCCAAAATCCTTCATTTTAGCCATGACATCATGAAACAGAACTATGCCGCCCGGCTTCACTTTTGGGTACCAGGTTGTAAAATCTTCTTTTATGGCTTCGTATGTATGCAAGCCGTCTATGTGCAGTAAATCAACGGATTCGTCATCAAAATGTTGTACCGCTTCACTGAAAAACATACGCATGAGGTATGTCATTCCACGGTAATATTCGCGCGCGTGTTCCGCGACATCTGTATATATAGAATCATCATACGCATCCGTGTGCTCATCACCTTCCCAGCAATCAACTCCATAGGCAACGCCATCGATGTCGTTTTCTATCATTGACTGACAGAAAGCAAAAAATGAAAGTCCGTTATATACACCAAGCTCAACTGTTATTTTTGGACGCAGTTCTGCCACAAGATCGTAGGCAAAAGACAAGTGATCAACCCACGTGCTAAAAACCATTCGTTTGGGTTCAAACCGCTGCATTGAGGGTGGGAAATATAAACTATTTTTCATGTGGTTCTTTTAACCTCTCTTGTATCCCAAAGTTGGCTCGAACTAAGTCGAACCTATGTCTTTTTATTCAACCGTTCCATTATTGTATTCGATGAAATATGAACAAATTTTTGCGCCTCATGCGACAACTCTCCCAGATAAACTGGATTTGTCTCAGGAGCTGAAAATGCTTGCCCGCGAATCTCTTCGTACTGCTCCCTGATTGCATCGATAAACTTCTTTCTGGCCTCGATAGCTTCACCACCGGTTGTAACACCGCCATGAAACTGATGGAAGGTACCTTCCCCGTGCAAAAAAACGTGGGTTATCCCCGCATATTCACACGCTCTCTTATAGAGATCGAGGTTTACCAAGCCACCCCCGCGCATATCGAACCGCGCATCATAACCACCAAGATCCTGCCAGACCTTTCGTGGCATGCTAATACAATTGCTCTCACTGTGAGCTAGGTAAAACCCCCGAGCACAGGAGCCACTAAAACAGGAAATTTCAAATAGTCTGTAACCGTTCTCCGGCCAGGAAATCGAAGCCATCAAACCCCTTTCCTCGTCGACATCGTAGCCACTGCCAACAGCTCTTTGCTGCAACTCAAACCCCAAATGGTAGCCTGGAACGGTCACAATTGCCCTGGATGAGAGTCGGTGCCCCAGAATCGTATTCTTTACAACGCCGGGCGTCAGCAGACGAGCGCCATCGATCACCACGCAGATATTCTCACCCCGGGCATGCTCCAGGCCATGATTTATCGCGTGAATCGGAGTCGGCTGAGTTTCTTTCCTCAGGTGGTAGGAAAAATTGGCGGGTAAAGTGCTTATAAACTCTGGTGACATGGTGTTGTCGGATTCGTTCTCCACGATGAGAACTTCGTAATCCTGAGGGCGAACGTCTCGCTGATAATCCGAAAACAGTGACCGCACCGTGTTCTGTGCTTGCCCAGGCATATCGTAGACGATCACTATAAAGCTAACGATGATTTCTACACTGCTGCTGGGGCTTTCCCCGGCGAAGCGACGAATGCTTTGTTGTAATCGCTTCAGCATTTAGGCCCCACTCATCACAGGCTTACTTTTTTCAACTTCTTATACAAACGATTTATCTTCCAGGGCAGTTTGGGACCATCGTTTTCAGAGTTGTTGATAAAGTCCGAAGTGTAGAATTTTTCGTCGCCGCTCCTTCCGGGAAGACCCATTTCCGCGGCAACCCGAAAGATCTTCTCGTCCAATACTTCTTCAGGATCACCAAAATTCAAGATCGGAAACCGACTTCGCTTATACTCTTTGTACATCGCACTGTTGTAGGCATACCAGAGTTTCAGAGATTGTTCCCGCTCCATCGTGTTACGTTTTTGCAGTGAACCGACCACCGCATTGGGATGGCGAAAAATACCAACGAATTCCATGTTGGGGATTAAAGATTTCCAGCCGTCCAGAATGAGCAGTGCTCTAGGATCCTTAAACCCGAACATGGGCGCTTCGCTATACTGGGCTAGAAGTTCCTTTGCGAGTGTAAAGTGCTCTTCGCTCCAGCTTACTTGAGCTGGAGGGGAATCCCAGGCGCCTCCATTTGCTTCCAGAACGAGATCATCAAGATCAACAAAATTCTGATTCTCGCGATTTCCTTTCCAGTTGTGTTTACTAAACTCGTGAGTATCACCCAGAAATAAGCCTGCTTGCTGGAGTGAACCAGTAAGGCAGCTTGTACCGCTTCGATGCATTCCTAGAATGCCTACAACTCTCGCAGGTGGATTGAATTTCAACACGGGTGACGCACGACCTCTGCTTGATGGCTTCTGCAGTGCATAAACAGCCCCTCCAGATTAATCTTTTCCCAGCGCTTATAATAGTTAGAGCGCGATCTTGAGTATATCTTCACTTATTTGCAATAACTATGGCAACCTAGATAAATTGCCTCAATCGTGACCGGCTGCCCATAAATACAGCACTTCACGGGCTGCCACATGGTGTGGGCTAATGCGTCGAAGATGGCCTGAGACCAGAATGAGACCAGGGAGCCACCCAAATCAGGAGTAGCATCCCCGGCACCGCCATTAGCGTACAAAGAAGAAAGAAGTCGACCCAACCAATCTGCTCAACAATAAACCCGGTGCTGGCGTTCGCAAGCGTCCGCGGTACGGCTGCCAGTGCTGTAAAAAGTGCAAATTGGGTGGCCGCAAAAGTCATGCTGGTTTCCCTGGCGATAAAGGCGGTAAAGGCAGCGGTACCCATTCCCACGCCCAGATATTCGAAACTAATCACCGCCGCCAGGAGCCACAATAAGGCACCGCTGCTGGCCAACAGCGCAAACCCCAGTATGCTAACCATTTGCAGCACCCCAAAAAGCCACAAAGCGCGGTTAATGCCCACCCGCACGATGATCAAGCCACCCAATACGCCGCCGACTATTGCTGGCCAAAGGGCCGCATGCTTAGCCACCAACCCGATCTGAGTCTTGGTAAACCCTAATTCCAGATAGAACGGCATGGACAGAGCAGTCGCCATATTGTCGCCGACTTTATACAAAAACAGAAAACAAAGGACCAGGATAAGACTGCTCCATCCTCGCCGACTCAAATATTCCGCGAAGGGCTCTACAATAGCTTCACGCAGTCCCGCAGCTGGTGGCAGCTCCGATTTCGGTTCGGACACCACCAGGCTCAACACTATGCCGACGGACATAAACGCAGCCGTAATCCAAAATACGCTCGACCAGGGCAGACTGTCCGCCAAAATCAGGGATAACGACCCAGGTACCAGGCTCGAAATACGATAAGCGGAGACATGGATACCGTTACCCATCCCCAGCTCCGCATCATTTGGCAGTATTTCCCTCCGATAACCATCCAGTGCTACATCCTGTGTTGCACTGAAAAAAGCGACCGCCGCGGCGACAGCCGCGATCACCCAGGTGGAACGGCTCGGATCAAGCATGCCGAGCACACCAATTGAAAGCAGTAAAGCCACCTGGGCGACCAGCATCCATCCCCTGCGCCGCCCTAGAAAAGGAGGCACCCACCGATCCATCAGGGGTGCCCACATGAACTTCCATGTGTAGGGAATGCCAATGAGGGAAAAAAGCCCGATTTCAGAGAGTGATACACCACCCTCTCGCAACCAGACGGGAACAAGTTGATACAGCACATAAAGAGGCATACCGGACGCCAAACCTGTGAATACACAGATCAACATTCGCCGATTGAGGAGTTGTTCCTTCCAGTTACCGTCTGCCATAGTCAACTTCTTACTTGCTTGAGACTAAAAATGCTAAATACCCGTGGACTGTATCTGCCAGGAGGCTCGCCGGCAGGCCAGATTTCTTCTGTAATTTCCCCATCGAAAACCCTGTATGCCGTCCTGGATCCTGACTTAGGACCTATGACCAACCGAGAGGCAGCAGGAAGGTGCAACTCCAAATTCAAGTGCCTGCAGAGCATATCAAATCTAGTCCCAGGAATAAGCTATTCCAGCGCGGAAAAACTCCCTATCTGGCTACAGATGAATCGAAATAACCACCGCCGATAAACGATTGGCCCTCCCACACAGACGCGAACGGCCACCATTGGACATAGTACACATCCATAACTAAGGTTCGCCAATCGGAGCTTAACTGCTAAACCTATTTACACTATCATGTAACCAAACCTACTAGCCTACCTGGGAGGGAACCCTTGATTACCAAGCTTTCGTTTCACACACCTCCTAATCGAGCTAGGTCGAGTCTATTACCGTGGACTGACTTGGCAAGTAGTGATCGTACATCGCAATAATGGCCAATCTAAAAATACGGCAAAACGTAGTCAACCGCTTATGGCCATACATCAAGCGTCATCTCGCGCCATTTGTACTGAAAAAAACCTCGCTCAAACCAGCGCTGAATAAAGAAGGCTACACGATAGCCACAGCCGAAGATAACATCAGACTTTCGGTCACCGGCCTACTACGCCCCTGCCTGTACTTCATTCGAATAGTACAGGAGAGCGACGAGAGTCTAATGGGCGCTCATCTTACAACGGTTACACGAAACCAGCATGAGTCCGACCAAGCTGTACATCTTTTTGTAACAAAGGACCACAGCGAATTTTATGGGACCGTCAAGATAACCGAAGACATTGAGGCTCTCATTTTCTACCCCAGCCGTCTGCCGGTAAATATTAAAATCCAAGATTGCTACCTTCGCGCGATCAACACTTTTGGTCGAGATTATATCTACGGGCAGACTTATGTTCGGCTTCGGTCATTTGGACTAAGCTGGACAATCGATCGAATCAGAGAAGAAACGGAAGCGCGAATACAGCGTCTTATCAAAGGCAGAATTGATGACAGCTATGCCACCTGGTGGGAGCTGTACGAAAAACCCTCCCAAGCTGTGCTGTCTGAACAACGAGAAAGCAATAAATGCATAGATACAGCTTCCCCGGATATTTCGATCATCATGCCTGTCTATGAAACACGTCTGATACTGCTCAAAAAAGCTGTGGACTCTGTCTTGAATCAAAGCTTCTCTAATTGGGAGCTGTGCATAGCTGATGACGCATCATCGAGCCCGGCGATTCGTAGCTATCTGAAAAAATTGGATAGTTCAGATGAAAGAATCAGGATTGTTTTCCGTAAAGAAAACGGGCACATCAGTGCTGCGTCCAACTCCGCGTTGGGCTTAGCACGTGGTACGTTTGTCGGATTTCTCGACCATGATGACGAATTGAGTCCAAATGCCCTGCATGAGGTTATGCAGGTTATCCGCCGCAATTTCTCTACAGAACTTGTTTACTCGGACGAAGATGTCATCAGCGAAAAAGGCAAACCACTTTACCCACAGTTCAAACCAGACTGGAATGTGGATTTTGCACGCTCCATAAATTACATCTGCCACTTTATGGTGATCCGAAGGGAGCGCGTAGAGCACCTTGGTGGATTCAGGGAGGGGGGCTACGAAGGAGCACAGGATTTTGATTTGATGTTGCGAGCCACAGAGAGACTAACACCCGACCAAATTCAACACATTCCGCATATACTCTACCACTGGCGGGCATCAAGTAACTCCACAGTGCTAGACCACAGCAACAAGAGTTACAGTACGGAAGCGGGTATAAAAGCACTGCAGGATCACATTGAGAGGCTGGAACTGGACGCTGAGGTAGAGCCCTCCGAGATACCGACCGCTTACCGTATACGCTATAGACTGCCGCAACCACAGCCCAGTGTGACGCTAATTATTCCAACGTATAATAACCTCAGAGTACTTAAGAATTGTGTCGATAGCGTGCTGGGTAAAACAGAATACAAGAACTACGAAGTTCTGATTATCGACAATGGCACTGATGAAAAAGCTGCGCTAGATTATTTGCGATCGCTCCAACAGCCTCAGGTACGCGTGCTCAAATATTTAAATGAATTTAATTTTTCCGCCATAAACAATTTTGCCGTGTCCAATACTCACAGCGAGGTGTTAGTACTTCTCAATAATGATACCGAGGTCTGTAATAGCGATTGGCTGATAGAATTAGTAGGCCATGCCGTTCGACCAGAGGTTGGTGCTGTAGGCGCGAAACTATTTTATGCACAGAACTTGATTCAGCATGCGGGTGTCTTGCTGGGCATGGGGCCCGATAGAGTTGCAGGACACGCATTTAAGGGCGCGCACAAACACGTCACCGGACCCATGGCCAGAACTCGACTTACGCAAGCGTATTCTGCGGTTACAGGCGCATGTATGGCTGTAACGCGAAAAAAATATTTGGAAGTTGGCGGCCTCGATGAGAACAACCTGGCTATTGCGTTCAATGATGTGGATTTTTGCCTGAAGTTACAGGAGAAAGGCTATACCAACGTATGGACGCCCTACGCACAACTGTACCACTACGAATCCTATTCCAGAGGTCATGACCACGGCGACAGTGTCAAACATGAGCGCTTTTTGCAAGAAAGAGATTACATGATCAGCCGCTGGGGAGATAGGCTCACTACAGACCCCTACTACAATCCCAACCTGACGCGAGATTTTTCCAACTTCTCCCTAGCGTGGCCACCCTTCCACCAAGGCGTGATATAGATTTCTGTCGCAGTACCCGAACTGAATACTGGGTTTTATAGGCGCGTGCTGTACCCATACCGATCAAAATCCTGAGCATATATATTCGCAACACTCCCGACTAAGTCAAAATCGTAAAAATCCCGATAATCTGGATAGACATCGGCATCAGTACGAACATGCGGCGTATCACCGACAAAAGAAATGCCCGATGCAGACCGAGTTGTGTTGTGGCTAGAAGAGCTGAGGCTGTCGATTGAAGCAGGTTTTAACCCATAGTATTTCGTAACGCTTTGTAACTCGTTATCCACATCCTCTAGATGCACCACATGATCGACGTCGATAAGGTTATCAACCTCCAGAGCATGCGCCTGTTGCCGGTAGTGTATATCACACTGACTCACATCAACCTGCGACAGAAAATCAACAAATTCCCGAAACGTCGCACCAGCACTTTTCTCGATGTCGCGCCCCAGAAACGTATTAAACGGTTGATGGAACGCATCATCACCAACAGTTCTAACCATATGCAAATAACTACTTACGGCACGGGAAAAGGGATTTCGTACAAATCGAATATACCTCATCTTTCCATACTCAGCGCGATGAACACCAGCCTCAAACTCCGCAGATTTTCGATAGACATCGATGCGGTAGTCATGAATCCAGGATGAGTAGTCCTGTGCCTTGTCCAATTCGTTCCGTTGTAAAAAAAACCATTTCACAGCGAGCGTACATCCTGATTTTGCTGACCACAAAAGCGCTATATCCTGATTCTCCAAAAAAAGAGGATGCGTAGGAATTTGAGCGGATTCGTGGAGTCGCGCGCGTTTTTGGGGGTTGTAGCGCATCCACTGTCGATCGAGAAAAGTGATTACTTTCATAGGTCTGTGGGCCCTGGGAACGACTAGAATTACACATCAAGAAAGCCCTGACTATTTCGGGCGCTCTACTACTTTTTAGACGAAATACTCTTCCTCAAAATGCTGATCTGCATCTCCAGTTTGTTAAATTCCTGCTGCTGATAAGAGATCATGCCCAGCCAAATCTGAGTCATACGATCGAAATCTTTTCCCTGATCAACGCCCCCCTCTTCAGCGCTCGCCACGTCATCTGCTTGAACGCCCTGAAGAAACAGGCGCCCGTCTTTTCTCTGCAAATATTTTCTAGCTGTTGCCGCATTGCTTTTGTT
>JAPKAY010000047.1 GCA_028825045.1 Halioglobus sp. | reverse complement strand
CAGGAAGCAGGTGGCGTCGTGACTTTTCCGAGCAAGCAGGAAGCAGGTGGCGTCGCTAGCAAATTTAAGATGTGCTCTGCGTGCGGGCGTCAGCTGACACGCAGAACACCTAGCTCAAGATTGATGCACAACATCCTGTCGGGGTCGCCTTCCCTTGACGAGACTTGTGCATTTTTTCGTATATGTTAACCCGTTCCTGAATGTTATCTAGAAAAGGCCAATGATATCTATTAAACTCACGTGAAGCCGCCCAGCTACTACGTGCATTTATGAGATTTTGGGTTTTAATAACCTTGGCGCTGTTCTCCCAGGTTGGAAGCGCACAGAGTACAAATTCAAATCGATTCGACGTCAGTTTTGGCCGAGCTGTATTCTCCGACCAACTAACACAACAAAGTGTGACTCAATCCTTTCAGGACTCCACGGGCGCATTGTGGTTCGTCACCCAGGAGGGTCTGAATCGCTATATCGGTTACGAGCTCCAAAATTATCGTTTCTCAGCAACTGATCCCAACTCTTTACCTACGGATAGCATCACAGGAATAGCCGAGGGTCATGGCGGCTCACTCTGGCTCTCAACTCGCGGAGCAGGCTTGGTATTTTACAATCCGATAATTAACGGATTCGAGACAATTTCCGCTGATCCCAACGACCAAAACTCACCTTATTCGGATGATATAAATACGATATTTTCTGACTCTGAAGGAATGATTTGGCTCGGCTATTCAGATGCCCTCAGCAGATTTGATCCCATCGAACGTACCTTTCATCACTATGTGTCAAACTCCCAAAGTTTTCCGCTCACGGGCGTCGTCGGTAGCTTTGCCCAAACACCTGACGGGGCTATATGGGCTGCTACCCAAAAGACAGGTCTCCTCAGGATTGAACCATCAACGAACAAGGTGAGTGTTCATGCGCGAAATGAGAATGATCCAAGTTCTATAGTCTCAAATTGGATTATCAGTATTGCTACCGACCGTGAGGGCAACATATGGCTTGCCTCAACAAACGCAGGTGTCAGCAAATACAACCCAACCAACCAAATCGCTACAAGCTTCAAGCACTCAGGGTCTGATGTGAATTCGTTATCATCGGATCAAATAGCGGAGGTTTATATCGATGCAGATGGCAGCATTTGGATTGCAACATTAGAAGGCCTAAATCTATACGCACCTGATACGGATAATTTTATCAGATACACGAGCCAAAACTCTGGGCTACCCGAGAGTTTCGTCGTGAGCATCTATCAAACCAGAGAGGGGAAGTACTGGGTCGGTACATTATCAGGCCTTGTCTCCGGTATGAGAACCAACTTCCAAAAATTTGACCAAACGCTTGGCAACCTTTCCAATGACGCCGTTAACGCTTTCGCAGAGACAAATGACGGTAGTCTATGGGTAGCCACTGATGATGGTTTGAATCGGCTCCGCCCCGATACCTCAACCTTTGAGTGGATTAATGAATCAACTGAGCTCTCAATCTCAGATTCCACTGTAATGAGCCTGTACAGCGATGGAGACACTCTCTGGGCCGGAACTTATGAACGCGGGATTAACAAAATACACCTACCGACTAACAGTGTGGTGAACTACCGACACGGCAGCTTGCGACCAGCCAGCATCGGCGCAAATGGAATCACTTCGATTCTCCGCCTGACCACAGGGAAATTGCTAATTGGCACCTACGGTGGAGGCTTGAGCATCTATCAAGAGGAAAGTGACGACTTCAAAAATCTTCGGAACGAACCTGCCGAACCATCATCAATCAGTAATGATATGGTGCTGGCTATTTATGAGGACTCCTTAGGCTTCGTTTGGGTTGGCACTGAAAAAGGCCTGAATCGCTTTCACCCGGATACACTTACATTTGACCGTTACTTTTCAAAACGGGGTAGTGCGAATAGCTTTTCAAGTGACATACCTTGGTCTTTCTACGAGCACACGGACGGCACACTCTGGATTGGAACGGCTGGTGGTGGCATTAATCTCTGGTCTGCTGAAGACAGGGCTCAGTCGATTGTAAATATCGGACGGTTTTCCAATCAATTCTCATTGCCCAGTTCAAATATCTATGGAATACAAGGTGACGATAATGGTTGGGTTTGGGTGTCTCACACGCTGGGGTTGACCCGGATTAACCCGAATTCCCATGAGTCATATCATTATGGTGTACGAGATGGGTTGCAAGCTAAGGAGTTTAGTCTGGGAGCATCATTTAAATCCAAATCTGGAACAATCTATTTTGGAGGTATTAATGGGTTTAACTCTATAAAACCAAACTTTATGACTATTGATAGAGTCCCGCCCAAAGTTGCCATTTCAAATATTAAAGTGATGAACGAAAGACGCGAATTCGACAAATCGTACACGGCACTACCAGCTATTGAATTGGGCTATGAAGATAGGATGCTGTCCGTAGAGTTCTTCGCCGCTGACTACTCAAATCCGGACCTAATTAATTATGCATACAAGCTGGAAGGGATTAACCCCGACTGGGTAATTTCGCCCGACTCAAGAATTGCATCTTTCACCACGCTCCCCCCTGGAACGTACAATCTAAAACTGGCTGCTGCAAGTCCAGATGGCGCTTGGAACTGGGATGGGCGAAGCATCCCCGTCATCGTGGCACCCCCTCCCTGGCTCAGCCCGTTGGCCTACGCAGGCTATATTCTTCTCGCCATTGCTGTCATCGCCTACTACTTCTATGGTCAGGGACAGCGGAATCGACGATCGCAGGAACGACAGAGAGAACTCGAGCAGAGCGTAGATGAACGTACACTGGACCTGCAGGCCGCCAGAAAAGTCGCTGAAGAAGCCACCAAAGCCAAGTCGGATTTTCTGGCTAAAATGAGTCATGAAATTCGCACACCTATGCACGGCATCATAGGAATGACGGAGCTGCTACTTCACACCAGCCTGAGTGGACAGCAACAACAATTTGCCAACGCCGCGCGCAATAGCAGCGAATCGCTCCTGAATTTGATTAATGAAATACTCGACTTTTCAAAAGTCGAAGCCTCCAAGGTTGAACTAGAGCGAATTGGATTCGACCTCACAGATCTGATTGATGACATCTGCTACCTTCAAGGAGAGCCTGCTAGCAGGAAGGGCTTGGAACTAAACAATATTTGCCACCCACAAACACCTCGCAAGCTAATTGGAGACCCTACGAAGATTCGCCAAGTTGTCATGAATCTTGTCAATAACTCTATTAAATTCACACGTGATGGAAATGTAAATGTTCGCGTAGAACCCAAATTCAGCCAATCGAATCCAGAGCAGGCGCTCGTTCACATTTGTGTCGAAGACAATGGCATCGGCATGGACGCGGAGACGCAAAAACGCGTGTTTGAGCCCTTTACTCAAGCCGATACAAGTACCACCAGAGAGTTTGGTGGAACAGGTCTGGGGCTAACAATTTCACGCCACTATATTGATGTAATGGGCGGAGACATCGCCGTCCAATCCACTTTGGGTGAAGGTACAAAAATCACGATGTCGCTTCCGATGGATATTGATTCAACCTCAACACGACTAGAAAGAGCATTCGCAGCATTTACCGCAAAAATACTCACCGCAAATACTGACACGTACCAAATGGTCTCCAACCATCTGTCGCGCCTGGGTATCAATTCATCTCCGATACTGGAGGAAGAATTCCATTCCAACGGTCGCTGGGATAAGTGTATTCTCATAGTGGATTCCATAGAGGATGATTTCTCTTTTGAACTGAGTCAAAAACTAGCCAGTGTTGACCCCTTACTCTGCATAATGCTCACACCACTAAATGGCGAACCGCCCCCCAAGATATTTTTTAACTGGACCATGCTTACAAAGCCCATAACTTCGCAGGGGCTTCATGCAGCCCTCGCCGATGTTATGGATACAGCAGAATTGCCTGAGGTCTCACGCCCACTGCAGCCCGCCAGCCGAGCGCGTAAAAAATCAACAATATTGATCGTGGAAGATGTAATCATAAACCAGCAGATTATTGTCGAGATGGTTCAGCTGCTGGGATACGAAGTTGATATGGCCAATAATGGACAGATTGCGGTTGCAAAGGCTGCTTCCAAGAAATACTCCCTTATTTTTATGGATTGTCAGATGCCCGTAATGGACGGGTACGAAGCCTCGCGCGAAATTCGCAAAATAGAAATTGAGAAAAGCACGCCTCCAGTACCCATCATCGCGCTTACCGCAAGCTCTCACAAAAAGGACAAGGAGCGATGCGAGCAAGCCGGAATGAATGGCTACATGACCAAACCATTCTCGATCACTGATATACAACAAAACATTGAGATTCACCTGCGCCCGGAAAATTACAGGACCTTGATCGAGTCCGGCACTCTGGATAGCGGTCATGCGAAAACAGTAAAGACCAAGGATACCACCCGAGAATCAGAAATTTTTAATCACTCTGCTATAGATAGCATCAGGGATTTAGAGCGACTAACTGGCAAGAAGATACTGCCTTCTATTTTCGAGGGATACATCAGTCAGATGGATGAAAAACTGGAAGAGATTAAACGGTGCGCTCTCTCAAAGGACACCGCATCCACTTATCGGACAGCACATGCAATTAAATCAATGAGTGCAAATATTGGTGCGGAAAAAGTTAGAAAAATTAGTGCCGCAATCGAAAAGAAGAGCCGAGAAAACGATCTAACGCAAGCCAATGAATCCATCGAGCTTCTTGCCAAGGCCTATCATGAATTTGTAGACGAGTTTGAGACTGAAATCTCCATTTAGATTAGTTTATATTATGCTACAAACGGTTAAATTAGGATTTGGGGGGAAGCGCAACGCAGCGTAAAATCTGGCAAAAAGGTATTGCGCTCCAACCCCTGATGTTCGAGAAAGAATTTGAATAAACTCCTGAGCCACTAAGATGTGTTTTTTAAGGCATGCCGATGCGGTTGTATTTAGTCATTCCCACAATCCTTATCAGTTTTTCTATAGCCTATAAAGCTCATGGAGCTTTACTACGAATCTCGGAATCACCGATATCCGATCTACTTGGAAAACAATTCATCAGCGCAATTTTTCGAGATAAAAAGGGACTCCTTTGGATTGGCACACAAGAAGGACTCTACTTATTTGACGGTGCCGACCTGACTTTGTTCAATTCTGATGATAATAACAAAAATTATATTCCAACTTCTGAAATACGAGGCATTGCCGAGGACAGCGTTGGGAATATATTTGTAGCAACCCACGACAGTGGGCTACTTCAGCGGAATAACCTTGCAAAGAAATTTTATTCTATCCAAATCATAGAAGCTTTGGGCGAGATTGAAATAAGAAAAATTCTGGTCACAAAAGAAGATGGAATTTGGCTAGGAGCACCCGAAAGAGCAATTCTCTACGAACCCAAATTGAATTTAATTCCAGATTGGCCAGAAAATCAGGGGATCACTGCCAAAGTAGGTCGGCCATATGCTTTCCTAGAAGACGATTCAGGAAACGTGTTTATTGGCGGAAGTCGGGGGCTTGCGCTGGTTTCGCCTCATAACAAACTCGTTTCCAAAATTCGCTTTGAAATACTCGGTATTCCTAATAATTTTAGCGTTACTGCGCTAGAGCTTGACGCCCACGGCAACCTTATTATTGGCACAGATTTAGGTTATGTGGCATCACTAGATGTGAAGTCAGGTACTGTACTGAGTCAGTGGAAGTTAGACCGCAGCGCGTCCAGATATATTTCCGAGATCACATTGTACGAAAACTACTTACTTATAAGCTCAGACGAAGGGATTTACGTGACAGATGCAAGCGTTCCCTTTTCAAAGCCTATGACTTTACTTGATTTTGAGCTATCTCATAACGACATTTATACTATGTATAAAGAAGAAAAATATGTTTGGATCGGGACGTATGACGGACTCGATATTTTGTCCATGTCGCCATTTGAGCTCTATAACGAAAAAAATAGCAGCGTCTATAATGATGTTCTAGATATCGATAAAGACGAAAACGAAATATTATGGGTAGGAACTTATAACGGACTTTTTTACTTTGATGTTGAAACAAAATCTCATATCAAGTTCATGATGCCAGATGAGTCAAAAAAGCTTCTCGATCAACGAATTAGCACTGTAGCAACCGATGGAAAATGGTTGTGGCTAGGATTCTCTCAAGGGGGCATTCAGGTTATAGACCCTGCTATCGGAGAGTCCATTATTCCCAACTTTGAACAAGAAACAGCCATACGCGTTAGCGATATAGTTACCCAGGAAGGTAGTCATGTCATTTGGATCGCAACCCATAATTACGGGATTTTTAGTATTTCAGGGGAGATGATTACTTCATATCTGGAAGATGGCTCCTTACCAGAAAAAGTTATTGAACTTCTCTTCACAACCAAAACGGGTAGAGTTTTCGTAGTCACATCTCGCAATTTTTACGAACACGATAATTTGTCTGATAAATTTATTTCCCTTGATTTTGGAACGCCCGAGAAAAGGCCACGCATCCTGAGCGCCCTTGAAAGCCAAGAAGGTAATATATGGCTTGGCACTAAAGATCATGGCCTCTTCTTGTGGACACGGGAAGACCAAGAACTAGATATTTTCCAACTGAGAGAAATTGAAGGAAGCAGTGAGCTAGAGTATTCGACCATCAACGGTATTCAGGAGGACGAACAGGGTAATCTGTGGTGCTCGACTCAGGACGGGATCTTCAAACTAAATTCTTCTGGCACTTTGATGCAAAAATACACAATGATCGAAGGACTGCAAGGTGAAGATTTTAACTCCGGCGCATCATTCAAAAGTCGAGACGTACCTATCTACTTCGGCGGTCCCAACGGATACACTAGATTCCACCCAAAAGAGGTAGTAATTCTAGATACACCCCCGAAGATGTTACTGACCGGCATCGAACTGCCAGGCAAGAAAAAGGGAGCAATGGGGCCGCTAGCAAACCTAAAGTCCCTACAACTGGCTCACAACGAAAGTTTCGTCACTTTCCAATTCAGCGTATTAGACCTAATCCACTCCGAAAAAAATCAGTTTCGCTACAAGCTCGAAAACCTCGACCCCGACTGGATCGAAAACGGAACACGCAATACAGCCACCTATACCAAGTTGCCCTCGGGTGATTATGTATTTCGCGTACAAGGCGCTAATTCCGCAGGTGTTTGGAATCGCGAAGGGCTCACACTGGATATCCACGTACTTCCACCACTTTGGAAAACCTGGTGGGCATACTGCTTCTATACTCTGGCAGCAATGCTAGCCATTTGGAGTGCCAACCGGATCTACCAAAGCTATGTTATTAACAGGCGATCAGTCGCGCTGGCGACGCAGATGTTTGAGGCTGAAAACAGAGCTGATGATGATATGCAGGAACAACTGGAGTTGCAGGACGAATTGGTTCAATCCGCCTATAAGCATAATTTGAAAACGTTGTCTGTGCTTGGCGACTGTATCTCCCAACAGCGTGGAGGCGTGCCGGAGTATGCATTGGCAGAACATTCGAACAGCAACATCAAGCGGATCGAAGCCCTTGCATGCCTTGAGGATTGTCTTTTTTATCAGGTGGGCGGCCCGGCAGCCAACCTTCAAATATATACAGACAAAATAATCTCCGAGTTGCTTCCAAACTCCCCCGTTAGTCCCGAGAGCATCATAACGATTAACGAGGTATCTTCCAGGCTATTGTCAGCGGAGCTCGCTTCGCCGCTTGCCATTATCATTCGCGAATTGCTGGAGAATTGCATTCAACATGCCTTCGAACCTGACTCTCCTGCAAACTATCTCCATATTACAATGGAATCGAGAAGCACCGATAAACCACCTGAGCCGAATTTGGTACTGTGTGTGCGTGATAGCGGTGTGGGCATCCCGGAGAGCTTTGAAGAACTCGTCACCCAGAGCTCTGGTACGGCGGTCGTACAATCATTGGTCAAGAAATTGGGAGGCGCAATGCGGGTAGAGACCAACCCGGGCACAACAGTCACGATCACCATCCCGAATATCATCACCTAAAAACTGAACAGACTGTCACTCCCTGCCTAGTCATCCTCCCCGCGGCGGTGGTACATTGTTCCCTCGGATGCCATTCTACTTTTTTAAACTTGGCGTACGCGCCCCTTTTTTGAAAAAACGGCGTTGAGAAAATAATTATATCTGGTGGGGAACGTGGATAAGAGCGAACTTAGGCTAAAGGCGTTTGGCAGATCCTGTCACGTCATTATCGACAATCGTGATGATCGCGGGCCTGAAATGCTGGCGTTCTGCCAGGAGGAATTTGCGCGGCTTGAGAGAAAGTTCAGCTCTTATGAGCCTGAAAGCATCATCAGCCGCATCAATCAGTGCGCAGGTACCGGTTCGTTCGTTCCGCTTGACGCTGAAGCACGCAGCTTATTTCACTATGTGGATGCGCTTTGGGAAGAGAGCAAACATATATTCGATCCAACAACGCGGATTCTGCAGGATTGCTATGACAGCAAAGGTCTGCTGCTAGCTTCTCATGAGCAATTGCAGGGAATGCTCAAACTGGTTGGCTGGCAAAGCCTCGACGTTACTACCGAAGGGGCGCATCTCGCTGCCAAAGGCATGTTGGTTGATTTAAACAGCTGCATTCGTCCCTATGCGATCGATTCAGTACGCAAAATCTTATTGAAACAAGACGTCGGGCATGCCCTGATCGAGATGGACCAGGATATTGCTACCATCGGAAAACAGCCCGACGGCGCGAACTGGCTCATAGGTGTACGCTTTCCAAAGGGTTCCCATACGGCAATAAGTCGACTAAAGGCCAATAACAAGGGCCTTGCCATGCGCGGGGACTTTGAACAGGCGATGATGCAGAACGATGAGCGCTTTGGCCGAGCACTGAGTCCGGTGGACGGCCAAGCCATACCCGGTTTACTCAGCGTTGCCGTGATAGCAGATAATTGCCTCACTGCCTGCAGTGCCGCCAGTGTGGCGCGGCTTAAAACGGAAGCCAGTGGAATTAAGTGGCTGGATAAGCTCGGGCTACCGTGGATGGCTGTTGACCGGCAGCTTAGGTGTCACGGTCCGTTGTCCAAATAAGTAGGCAGCCTTAGCGCCCTTTAAATTGTGGCTTACGCTTTTCTCGTTTGGCTGCGAATCCTTCCTGTAAATCCTGTGATTCTAGACACGCGCGCGATAGTGCTGCCGCTTCGTCAGGGTCAATCGCACCCCTGGCGGCCTGCTTTAGTATGTTCTTCATAGACCGCACTGCTAATGGCGCGAGGCCCGCGACATGCAGAGCAAAATCATTTACCGTCGCCTCAAGATTGTGTTGCGCAACCACACGATCAAGAAATCCGATGTCGAGCTGAGCCTGGGTATCGAATTCCTCCGAGGCAACGAGTATCCGTTTTGTAACATTCACTCCCAGGCACTCGATGAACCGGGTTATGCCACTGAGCGGATAGCAAAGCCCAATCGCCGCCGCCGGCACTCGCATACGGCTTCCTTCAACACCAATACGAAAGTCACAACTCACCGCAAGCTCGACCCCACCTCCGAACACATTGCCGTTAAGCGCACAAATGGTGGGAATCTCCAGAGCAGCCAACAGACCAGGAACACTCTGAAAAGCGTCGTCATTCATTTGCCCACTGCCAAGCTCTTGCAATGAAGCACCGGCACAAAAAGTTTTCTCACCGGCACCGGTCACTATTAGAACGCGAATCTGCTCATCAGCGGCCACATCAGCCAAGTGATGCACAAGCGCAGTCAATTGTTCGCTGCCCAGAGAATTGTGTCGCTCCGGGTTATTCAACACCAGTCGGCCTACAGGCCCCTGGCGACTGTAAAGGATAGTTTCTGTCATCTGATGTACGCTGGAATATGAAGCCGCTAGTGTGGCACAGGCCAGCGGAGCCGGCCACCGCCCGCACAGCACGCTGAACACCATACAAACCAAAGCTGGGATACTTAACAGAATGACAAAGCGTTGTACCTGGTGTGGAGATGACCCACTCTATGTTGCCTACCACGATGAGGAGTGGGGCGTGCCGGTCTACGACGACCACACACTGTTCGAGTTTCTTATTCTGGAGGGTGCTCAGGCCGGCCTCGCGTGGATTACCATTCTGCGCAAGCGTGAGGGCTACCGGGCATTATTTGACAACTTCGACGTACAAAAAATCGCCCGTTACAGCGACAAGAAGCTGGATCAATTACTGCTGGACCCACGCATTATCCGCAATCGTCTCAAGGTGTTTGGTGCGCGCAAGAATGCCCGCGCCTTTCTCGAGGTACAAAAGGAATGCGGGAGTTTTTCTGCCTATATGTGGGACTTTGTAGACGGAGAAACCGTACAGAACAGTCCCAAATCGATGCGCGATGTGCCCGCGACCAGTCCTGTTTCCGATAAGCTGGCCAAGGATTTGAAAAAGCGCGGCTTTACCTTCGTTGGCTCCACGATTATGTACGCCCACATGCAAGCCACGGGAATGGTAAACGACCACACAGTGGATTGCTTTCGCCATCGGGAATGCCAGCAGATAGCCTGAGTCACCCAACACGGCCTCACAGTGGTAGAATCCGCGGTCGCCACCCATGGGACTCCTTTTTTGTCTGCCACCACTCCAACGAAACCCGTCTCTACCAATCAGCGTGTCTGGCAATTGGCGTGGCCAACTATTATCTCGAACCTACTCTTCACCACCGTGGGTTTTGTTCACATTAAGATCGTGGCTCAACTAGGCACCACGTCGGTAGCGGCTGTTACCACCGGGCACAGAGTATTCTTCCTGGTGCAGGCTATTCTCATGGGCGTCTCGGTAGCTGCTACCGCTATGATCGCGCGCAGTTGGGGTGCGCAGCAGATCAGACAGGCGGAAGCGGTCTCCTGGGCATCCATCGTCATCTCTGTGGCGCTCGCCGCGGTGCTCAGCATACCCATTCTGGTCGCTCCGGAGGCTATCGCAGGATTGTTCGGTCTTGACCAGGAGACCACCGAACTGGCGGCATCCTTCATTTTTTGGCTGGGTCTGTTCAATGTGTTCGCCGCCGTCAACATGATGCTGGGGACAGCGCTAAGAGCGACCGGTGATGTCATCACGCCACTTTGGTTTCTTATTTTCAGCTCCACCCTTAACGTAATATTTGCCTATCTCCTGGCGTTTGGAGTTGGCCCCCTGCCCGAGCTAGGTGTCGCGGGCGTTTCCCTGGGGGGTAGCTTTGGCGCTGCACTCATTACCGTCGCCTTTGTCATCTTCTGGTGGCGCGGGAATTTTAATCTCAAACCAGCAAAGCGGCTGCTACTAGACTGGGTCACCAGCCGGCAGCTGATCACTATTGGCGCTCCTTCAGTGCTGGAGCAGGGCATCGTGCAGGTGGCGTTCCTTGCATTTTTTGCCATTTTGGCAAACTACGGGACCGTGGCCTACGCCGCCTACGGCATCGGTATCACGCTCGTGGCGTTCTCCATCGTAATCGGCTTTGGCTTTGGCATTGCCACCGCAACTCTGGTCGGGCAGCAATTGGGCGCCGGCGAAACTGAGCAAGCCGTACTGGCAGTAGCCCGCTCCCTCAGAATGTCGCTGGCGGCAATGACCTTTCTGTCTGTGCTGCTGGCCTGGTTCGCAGAAGACCTCGCGCGGTTCATGATAGAGGATGAAGAAGTGGTTCACCTCACGGTCTTCTTTATCTACATGATCGCCCTGGCCCAACCTCTTATGGCCTGTGAATTCACGCTGGGAGGCGCTCTACGCGGAGCCGGTGATACGCGGTTCCCGCTGATCGCCACCTTCTTCGGCATTATCGTGGGTCGCCTGATTCCTGCCTTAACCTTCATGTGGTTGGAGTTTTCGGTGTACTGGATTTTTGCGGTGATGATTCTTGACTACGCCATCAAGGCGGCGTTACTCATTCACCGGTTCCGCTCACGCAAGTGGCTGGATATAAAAATTGAGACCGTGGCATAAGTAGCGCGATTTTGGCTGACAATTGAGGTCACAACGGTAGACAGCGACAAAAATAATACTTAAAGTTGAAACTATAGAATTATCAGTAGGTCATTGGTCTTTTGACCGGAATCCGCCCCTTATGACAACCGACAGACACCCAGACCCTGGCGATGCCTCGTCGCCCTTCAATCGCACCGTCCAGCACGACGCCAAGCGCGCAGCGATTTTGTCGCAGGCAGCCAAACTGTTTAACCACAAAGGGTCTCGGGCTACCACTTTGCGGGATATCGCTGAAAGCCTGGGCCTGACCAAAACCAGCCTGTACTACTACGTCAAAACCAAAGAAGATCTCATTTACCAATGCTACATGGCGGCCCTGGAACACCACCACGCCAACCTCGACGAGGTTGAAAAGAAATATTCCAGTGCGGTAGAGCGCGCTTCCGGCTACTTCCTTTCTCACTTTGACACATGGCTGGCCGCTCAGGAGGGCCGCGCATCGCATGTCGCCGTTCTACTGGAAATTGCAGCACTCAAGGGAACTCACCGCGAGGAAGTTGAAGCTCGGTATATCGCCTTGTTTAAGCGACTGCGTGAGTATCTCAAGCAAGGCATGGCAGAGGGCTCATTGAGGCAGGGAGAACCGACATCAACCACCCTGGCCTTATTGGGCTCGGTGGACTGGACATTTTCCTGGCTGCAACATGTACCCCCTGAACAGTTACAGACGGTAGGCAAAGAGGCTCTGGACATTCTGGCCCACGGTATTTCCAACGGCGCGGGAGCCTATAAGCCCGTCGATATCGGTGATGGCGATAGCGAGACCAGTGCGCTGCAGGGGTTCAATCGCAAAGAACAGAACCGCCTCAAGCAAGAGGCCTTCTTTAAAACAGGAACCTGGTTTTTTAATAAGCAGGGGTTCAATGGCACCTCACTGGATGAGATCGCTGAACAACTACATGTTTCCAAAGGCGCGTTCTACTACCACATCAAGAACAAGGAAGACTTGCTGTTCCACTGCTACATCCGCTCACTGGATATCATGGAAGAAATCCACGCGTTGGCAGTGCAGGCGAAGGGTTCAGGGCTGGAAAAAGCAGAACTGACCTGCAGGCGTACGTTCCAGGTTCAAAATTCCGATGAAGGGCCGCTTATCCGGTACAATACGATAACGTCCTTACCCATAGAGCGCCGCCGCCAAATCTTGAAGCGCACAGAGGCCGGCAATACGCACTTCGGAGAGTTTCTGAATCAGGGCATTCAGGACGGCAGCGTGCGCCCCATCAATACCTTTGTGGCACAGCATCTGATTGCAGGTGCAGTCAATGCCTCTATGGATATCAAGCTTTGGCGAAAAGTTGATGATATCAACCTCGCGGCCATCGACTATTTTGACGTATTCCTCAATGGCCTGTTACCGCGCAGTCAGGCTTAGATTTCTAATTCTCAGGAGCTTTTTGTGGACACGGATCTGGACAAATTGGTCAAACTTCTTGAAGTGAAGCAAATAGACAAATATTTGTTTGTAGGCAGAAGCCCAAAACGGCCTGGACGAATTTTTGGGGGGCAGGTGCTCGCCCAGTCACTGAATGCGGCAATCAACACCGTGGATGCGTCGAGGCAAGCTCACTCCATTCACGCCTATTTTTTACGGCCCGGAAATCCCAAGAAGCAGATTATTTTCGAAATAGACCCTATTCGTGACGGCAGGAGCTTTACCACGCGCAGCGTGATTGCCAAGCAGGACGGTGTTCCAATTTTCAACGCCTCGATATCGTTTCAAATTGAAGAGCCCGGCATGTCGCACCAGTTTGATGCGCCGCAGGTAACACCACCCGAAGAACTTGAGACCGACCGCGACTTCTGGCAGCGGCTGGCCGATGAAAACCCCGGCAAGATTGACGCGCCCACCATGCACCCGATTGAGCGCAGACCGGTGAACCGTCGCGACATTCTCAGCCCGGAACCCCAGGAGCCCGAACAACAAATCTGGTTTAGGGCCCTGGGAAATTTGGGTGACGATGCTGGAATACACCAGACCGTGTTAGCTTTCATGTCAGACTTTGCA
This sequence comes from Halioglobus sp., assembly GCA_028825045.1. Taxonomy (GTDB): domain Bacteria; phylum Pseudomonadota; class Gammaproteobacteria; order Pseudomonadales; family Halieaceae; genus Marimicrobium. The sequence continues at coordinate 14,930 of JAPKAY010000047.1, read as the reverse complement.
CTTTTAGGTACAGCACTTTTACCGCATCCCTACAATGGCATGAGCGATGGCCTACAAGCTGCGAGCCTGGATCACACGCTATGGTTTCACCGCCCCTTCAGAGCAGACGAGTACTTACTGTATTGTCTGGACAGCCCCAGCGCAGCTGCAGGCCGTGGCTTCAGCCGGGGCAGCTTCTACTCACGCGAGGGCGAACTGGTTGCCTCAACAGCACAGGAATCATTGCTGCGCACCCGCGAAGCCTAATTCACTACCGATTCAATCTGCTCACCCAGAGCAATCAGTTCCAGATGGTCGCCACGCAATCGAAGTCGGGTAATCGAGCCATTTGCCGGCCAGCAGTGCAGCGTCTCAGAACGCTCAAGAACCTGTCCGACTACCGCGTTAATTACCAAAAAATGGGTGAAAACAACAGTGGGCTGACGTAGCTCGAGCAGGCGACTCAGCGTTGCAGTTCGCCATGCCATCAATTCTTTGCTCTGCTCATGCCAGTCCTGTTGCATAAATTGGCGCAACCATCCCTGGCGTTGCGCAAGGGGCACGGGCGACGGAATTTCACGAAACACATCCTCTTCGCACACCGGTTGATCTAATAATTTCGCGAGAGGCTGCGCGGTTTCGAGCGCACGTTGCAAAGGGCTACTGATCAGCAAGACGTCGGGATCGACATACCGCATGAGCTGCCCCGCCGCTGCTTCGGCCTCCTGCCGTCCCAGCTCACTGAGGCCAGGGTCGGCTGATTCGCCCCAACTGGACGCAGCTTCACCATGCCTTACCAGAAATAGCTCCACGCGGTCGCCTCCGTCTAGCGATACGAAATCAGATTTTCATCCAGCTGCTTACCCAAAACCTGTAGAAATGAGCGATCGTTGTAGTAAGACAGGGAGACTTTAGAGCCGTTGTAAAACAATTGGGTCACTGAACAGTTAAAGATAGGTTCGTACAATTGGTAAGTCTGCTCACCACTCAGCCCAAGGATCTGCGCGACGAGGGTGGCCACGGTGCCGCCGGACGTGAATATCCCAATCGTCTTTCCACTCCCTTGCTCCTGCATAACATCCTGCAACGCCTGACGAGCACCGCCGGAGAAATTCGCCCAACTTTGTATACGCGCATCATCACAGGCAGGCGTTACCCAGTAATTGAACACCGCTTCGATCAGTTTCTGGTAGTCTTTGCTGGCCTTCAGGTTCTTTTCAACCAACGCTTGTATTTTTGGGTCGCGTTTCACCACTTCTGGCAGAAGATACTTTAGCTGCTCGTCATTCTTTATTTCGTTGAAGCGAGCGTCGATATGATGTGGAACCTCCTGGGGCTGACTGGCAATCGCCAAACGGGCAGTTTCGCGCTGCCGCGACAGATCGCCGCTGTAAACCGCGTCAAACTGAATTCCATAATCACGAAAATATTCTCCCGCAATATGTGCCTGACGACAACCCAACTCAGAAAGCTTGTCGTAATTTTCCGCGCCAAAAGATGCCTGACCATGGCGTATGAGATAAAGGGTCGCCATCAGGCACTCTCCGAAACAAGTTTGGGCTGTCGGTTGAAGCGCAATTCGCGCCGATAGGGAAAGAAGTCTTCTACATGTCCGCTGCGTATTTTGGCCTGCAGTCCCTGCCAGTACGATGCATCGTAAATTTCACTGTGCAAGGTGTCGAACACCTGTCGCGCGCGCTGGTTTCCTGAGAAAAAAAGGCGGAACTCTTCCGGAAAAATGTCATTCGAGGCAACGGTATACCAGGGCTTGCTGGCCATCTCCTCTGCCTCTGTGCGCGGCTGGGGAATTATGCGGAAGTTACAATCGGTAAGCGGCATGATTTCATCGTAGTCATAAAAAACCACCCGACCATGACGCGTCACACCAAAATTCTTTAGGAGCATATCGCCGGGAAAAATATTGGCAGCGGCCAATTGCTTGATCGCATTACCGTACTCGTCCATTACATCCTGTACTTGCTCATCCGTTGCATCACGCAAATACAGATTGAGCGGCGTCATACGGCGCTCCACGTACACGTGTTTTATAATGAGTGCCTTGCCATGTTCTTCTATCACGGAGGGCGCCACCTTACGCAACTCCTCCATTAACTCATCTGAAAATCGCTCCCGCGCAAACGCCAGGTTGGTAAACTCCTGCGTGTCCGCCATGCGTCCAGCCCGATCCCAGCGTTTTACCAGCGTGTATTTTTGCTTCACTTGTTCACGGGTCATCTCTTTTGGAGGCGTGAACTTATCCTTGATGATTTTGAATACGAAATCATAAGATGGCAGCGTAAATACGCTCATCACCATGCCTTTAATACCCGGTGCGATATCGAACTTGTCATCGGTACTTGTCATATGACGGAAGGCACAGCGGTGGTAATAGGTCTTGCCGTGCTTGTTGTGACCCATCGCACTGTATATTTCCGAAATCGGTTTGGCCGGCATTAGTTGCTGCAAAAACAAAACCCATTGGGCCGGTATGGTGGCATCCACTAGAAAATATGAGCGAGTGAAACTAAACAGAACGCTGACCTTGTCGGAACCGAACAGAATGGTATCAACGTAGATGCCGCCAGCCTCGTTATGCAGAATGGGCAGCACTATCGGCATAGATTCGCCGTTGGCCAAAATACGGCCGACAATATAGGCGCCCTTGTTCCGAAAGAAGTGGTGCGCCAAAATCTGGAATTCCGCGTCAGCGTCGTTGAGATCAAAACGCGGCGCGAGATAAGTCTCTATCGCCGTCCGAATGTTTTCGATATCTCTGGCCTGGTCCTCATACGGAATGGAAAAGGCATAATCGTTGAGGATATTTTCCAGAACCGCACTCAACGATGTATCAACCTTATACGTACGATAAACCTGGCTAACATCTACAGGCGGTATATCTCCATGAGGTGAAAATACAAACGCGTATTCGTCACGAATCTTGCGATGCTTGAATACCGCACAGTAGACAGAGTTGAAAAATGTCTCAGCGATCTCAAACTTATTGTGTCCTGCGATCAACTCAGCGTAGTTATGTCGCGCCGCGCGCCAGAATTCGTGATTATGAAGCTCGTCTCCGGCGATCAGCTCGACATATTCATAGACCTGCTTGACCTTGGCCTTGTATAGGTCGATACGTTGAATCGAAGTGTGACGTAATCCCAACCAATCGGCATTTTCAAAGCGCGTACTGGCCGCCAGGGTAATATTCTGAAATTCCGCAAAGTAGGATTCGAATCCATTGAGTATGGTGCGCACAAAGCGCTCTCGCGTATCCACGGTGAACTCTCAAACCCTCAAGTAATTCAAATGCTGGAGTCAGGGTAACAGAAATAACGGCGCAAAATGTGCGGGCTCGAAAGAACCCGCCTTTGGTGCTACAACATTTCTCGCGCAAAGAGCTCGAGAATTTCAGGATTCGCGACACTCAGTAACATGGACCCTACCTCACCACGCTTACCTGCTTCCTTCCACGGTGCCAGCCGCTCAACGATACGGCCGTGTGATCCAACCAGCGCTACCTCATCCAGCAAGTCGTTGGGAACAAGTGCTGTAGCTTCGTCTTTTTTCCCTTCGAGATACAGATCCTGAATGCGCGTGGCCACATCACCATAGCCAAGTCGCGTGGCGTAGTCGTGGTAGAAGTTCTTACCCTTGGCACCCATGCCACCAATGTAAAGCGCCAGCCAGGGTCGCAGGGCATCAAAAGCCGCGGGCAGGTCGTCATTGGGTGAAACCATAACAAACGGCGCGATATCAAAATCTTTGAGGCTCTTGCCATTTCCCGCCTTGGCGAAACCTTTCTCCAGGTGCTCACCCAAAATCTCGTATCGATTGGGGTCCATCCACACCGGGAATACGCCGTCTGCAACTTCACCCGCACAACTAAGACCTGCAGGCGTAATGGATGCGGTATAAATAGGGAGTTCGGGACATCCGTTGAGAATCGATTTCAGCGACTTGCCCAGACCGGTGGTGCCCTCGCCCTTGTTCGGCAATTGGTATACCTTACCGTCGAATTCCACCGGACCGTCGCGCTCCATAATTTTGCGCATAATCTTTATGTATTCTCTGGTGCGGGTAACTGGCTTGCCATAAGGCACGCCATGCCAGCCTTCAACGACCTGTGGGCCGGATGCACCCAGACCAGCAATAAATCGTCCGCCAGACAATTGATGGAGCGACATGGAAGTCATTGCGCACATCGCCGGCGTTCGCGCTGGCATCTGCATAATGGCGGTGCCCACGCGGATTTTCTCGGTCTGCGCCAGCACCCAGGCGGCAGTCGAAACTGCGTCATTGCCATAGGCTTCAGCTGTCCAAACAGAGTCGTAACCCATGGACTCGGCCTGTTTAATCAGTTCCATGGGGATATGAATTTGCTTGCCGGAATAGCCCAGCAGAAAGCCCAATTTCATAGATAATCTCCTCTGATGTCAGCTTGATAACTGACAGGTAGTGAAAGCACGGTTGCCCAATGTCATTTTGACTTTTGGGTATGTTTTTAAATTTCAGGGCACGTACATTAGCGATTCCGAGCTGGCAAAACAAGGATCGTGAATGACAGAATTATTGACCCCGTGGCGCAGGTTTTGGAAGGGCCATTACGCTGAGCCCCTCTAATGCAATAGCGAATAGAGCTTACGCTGATATTCCACGGCCAACGGGTCACCTTTGCCCAGTGAGGCGATAGTATCGAGCAACATGCGCTTGGTGGCGCCGTCACCGTGATCCAGATCCTTGCGCAAAATAGCGACAAAGTGGTCCATGGCGTCCCGGAATTGCCCGGCATTGGTGTATTGCACGCCCAACTGGTGCTGAATATCCAGGTCGTTCGGGTTGGCTGCCAGCTGTTGTTCCAGCGCTTCGATTTCCGGCGATTTTGCGGCCTCTCGCTTTATCTCCAGCTGTGCCCGCAGCTGACCGTAGGCGGCATCCTGATCCGCCATGCGCACGCCGTCGAGCACGGTTTCCGCTTCCTCTAATCGCAGGCTTTCAATCAGGGCATGGGCGTAGGTGATGGTAATTTCGTGAAGTTGATTGGATTCCTGCCAGGCTTGGCGTAACGGAGGAAGAGCTTCGCTGTACTCTTCGCGCTCCATAGCTTCCAGGCCTTTCTGCACGAGCGCGTCCCAGGGTTTGGGCAAGTATTTTGCCAGCAGTTCTCTCACGACTGTTTCCGGTTGCGCGCCGGAGAAGCCATCGACGGGCTGACCATCCTTTATCACCATAACGGTCGGGAGGTTGCGGACGCCCAGCTGCTGGGCGATACCCTGTTGTTCATCGGCATTCACTTTAGCTAGCAGGAAGGCGCCCTGGTATTCGGTGGCAATTTTTTCGAGCATGGGCATGAGGACTTTGCACGGCTCGCACCAGTCGGCCCAGAAATCGACCACTACTGGACGCTTGTGGGATTCTTCGATGAGGAGTGCTGATGCGTTGGTTTCGTCGATGTTGACTATGTAGTCGGTCAATTTGTCCCCCTGTGACTGTTCAATTTGGTTTTTTCAGCAGAATGTAGTTGTTCGCTTCGACCTCGCCCGTGAGAACGGGGGCACTATGCGGGACTCTATAATCCCAGAACATCCTGCATGTCATAGAGGCCTGCGTCTTTTTTGACTAGCCAACCCGCCGCGCGCACTGCACCTCGCGCAAAAGCCATTCGGCTGGATGCCTTGTGCGTAATTTCCACTCGCTCGCCATCCGCGGCGAAGGTGACGGTGTGGTCTCCGACAATATCCCCCGCACGCACGGTGGCAAAACCGATGGTCTCGCGCGCTCTTGCGCCGGTCTGACCTTCTCGGCCATAGACGGCGACTTTGTCCAGATCGCGACCGAGGGCATCGGCTACTACCTGTCCCATACTCAGTGCGGTACCGGAAGGTGCATCGATTTTGTGGCGATGATGGGCCTCGGACACTTCTATATCAACATCGTCACCCAACACGCGGGCGGCCATGTCCAGCAACTTGAAACAGAGATTGACGCCGGTACTGAAGTTTGACGCTTTACAAATAGGGGTTTTCGCCGCTGCACTGTCGATGTCGCTTTGCTGTTCGGGTGTAAAGCCGGTAGTGCCAATGACCATGGCGACATCTGCCTCGCTGCACAGTGTGAGATTTGCCATCGTCGCGTCGGGCACTGAAAAGTCGATTAGTACGTCGATGTCTGCGATGACTTCTGCCAGGGAACCGACCACGGCAATACCGTTTTTACCAAACCCGGACAACTCTCCAGAGTCGGCGCCGAGCAGGGAATTTTCGGGATGCTCAATGGCAGCGGTGAGCGTCAAGCTGTCGACCTGGCTGATCGCCTCGATAAGGGTTCGCCCCATGCGACCAGCTGCGCCGGTGATTCCAATTCTTGTGGTCATAGTTTCATATCATCAAAGAAGCTTTTCACTCCCTCAAACCAACTGGTCTGACGCGGGGATTGGCTATTGCCATCACCGCCCAGACTCTTGCGGAAGTCTTCGAGCAGCGTCTTTTGCTCCTTGTTAAGTTTTACTGGGGTCTCTACTACCGCCCGGCACAACAGGTCGCCCACGCTGCCACCGCGCACGGGTTTGACGCCCTTGCCACGCAGTCGGAACAATTTTCCGGTCTGGGTTTCGGACGGTATTTTCAGTTTCACCCGGCCATCAAGCGTGGGTACCTCCAGCTCTCCACCTAAGGCGGCATCGACAAAGGTAATCGGGACTTCACAATACAGGTTTTTACCGTCCCGTTCGAAAATGGGGTGCTGCCTGACAGACATCTGCACGAACAGATCTCCGGGCGGCCCACCTTCGGGGCCCGCTTCGCCCTCTCCCGACAGACGAATACGATCGCCGGTATCAACGCCCGGAGGCACTTTCACCGACAGTGTCTTGGTTTTTTCGACGCGTCCCTGGCCTCGGCATGGCACACAGGGGTCGGAAATCGTCTTACCACGTCCGCGACAGGTAGGGCACGCCTGCTGCACCTGAAAGAAACCCTGCTGCATGCGCACCTGACCGGCACCGCCGCAGGTGCCGCAGGTGGTGGGTGCACTGCCTTTTTTTGCGCCGGAGCCATCACAGGTGTCACAGCTACTCAGGCTGGGCACACGAATTTCTACGGTGTTGCCTTTAACGGCGTTTTCCAACGAGATATCCAGGGTGTAGCGCAGGTCGGAACCGCGCTGCGGTCCGCCTTGCCCGCGACCACCGCTGCCGCCGAAGATGTCGCCAAACACGTCGCCAAAAATGTCGCTGAAATTGCCGCCGCCGCCGAAACCGCCGCCGCCCATGCTGGAGTCGACGCCGGCATGACCGTACTGGTCGTAGGCAGCCCGTTTCTGGCTGTCCATGAGGACCCCGTAAGCTTCGGAAGCTTCTTTAAACTTGGATTCAGCATCGGGATCATCGGGATTTCGGTCGGGGTGATACTTCATCGCCTCACGGCGGTACGCCTTCTTGACCTCCTTTTCATCGGCCGTCTGGCTGACACCGAGAATCTCGTAAAAATCGCGTTTTGACATAAACTTTTATGGCTTTTTTACAGCACTTCCTGAAATGACTACGCGGGCACTTAAGTCCCGCGTTGTCTTGATCAATATACGGGATGAGCTCAGCACTCATCCCGCCTGTGAAGGGTCCGGCGCTTACTTTTTGTCGTCGTCCTTCACTTCCTCGAACTCTGCGTCGACTACATCATCAGCCGCAGGCTGTGCTTGTTCGGCATCGCCCGCACCACCATCGGCTCCGGCACTTGCCTCTGCTTCGGCGGCTTGCGCAGCATACATCTTCTGCGCGACAGTGCCGGTCACTTCGGTCAGCTTGGTGGCTGCCGCATCAATCGCGTCTTTGTCGTCGGCCTTGAGCGCTTCTTCGGCCTCAGAGATTGCTGCTTCAATCGCCGCCTTCTCTTCGTCGCTGGCGTGCTCGCCGGCTTCCTCGGCGGTTTTCTTCGCCGCGTGAACCAGTCCATCGCAGGTATTGCGCGATTCCACCAGCTCAGCAAACTTGGCATCAGTTTCGGCGTTGGCCTCCGCATCAGCAATCATTTGCTCAATGTCTTCATCGTTCAAACCGCCGGAGGCAGTAATACGAATAGACTGCTCTTTACCGGTGGCCTTATCTTTGGCTGATACGTGCAGGATGCCGTTAGCGTCCAGGTCGAAGGTGACTTCAATCTGGGGCATACCGCGCGGTGCGGGCGGAATATCAGCCAGGTCGAAACGGCCCAGTGATTTGTTTCCGGAAGACTGCTTGCGCTCACCCTGTACCACGTGAATGGTAACCGCCGTCTGATTGTCGTCCGCCGTCGAGAAGATTTGCGACTTCTTGGTTGGAATGGTCGTGTTCTTATCAATCAGCGATGTCGCCACACCACCCATGGTTTCAATACCCAACGTCAGAGGTGTTACGTCCAACAGCAGAACGTCTTTAACATCGCCAGACAGCACGGCGCCCTGAATGGAGGCACCTACGGCAACAGCTTCATCGGGGTTAACATCCTTGCGCGGCTCTTTGCCAAAGTAATCTGCTACAACCGTTTGCACCATTGGCATGCGGGTCTGCCCACCTACCAGAATCACTTCGTCAATATCACTGGGGCTCAGGCCCGCATCTTTAAGCGCAAGCTTTACCGGATCCATGGAGCGGGTCACCAGCTCTTCCACCAGAGATTCCAGCTTGGAACGGCTCAGTTTTACCACCAGGTGCTTGGGCCCGGTTGCGTCGGCTGTGATGTACGGCAGGTTAACCTCAGTCTGCTGTGCACTGGACAGCTCGATCTTGGCTTTCTCAGCAGCTTCCTTGAGGCGCTGCAGTGCCAACGGATCGTGATGCAGGTCGATGCTGCTTTCTTTTTTGAATTCCTCTGCCAGGTACTCGATCAGGCGCATGTCGAAGTCTTCGCCGCCCAGAAAAGTATCACCATTGGTTGAGAGCACTTCAAATTGGTGCTCGCCATCCACTTCCGCGATCTCGATGATAGAGATGTCGAAGGTACCGCCGCCAAGGTCGTAAACTGCGATCGTGTGATCGCCCTTACCCTTGTCCATACCGTAGGCCAACGCTGCCGCTGTGGGCTCGTTGATGATGCGCTTCACTTCCAGGCCGGCAATTTTACCGGCGTCTTTGGTGGCCTGACGCTGGGAATCGTTAAAGTAGGCCGGCACAGTAATCACCGCTTCGGTGACCGTCTCGCCCAGATACTCTTCCGCAGTCTTCTTCATTTTACGCAGGACTTCAGCAGACACCTGTGGCGGCGCCATTTTGTCATCCTTCACCTGCACCCAGGCATCACCATTGTCTGCCGCAATGATTTTGTAGGGCACCATGGAAATGTCTTTTTGCACCACATCGTCTTTGAACTTACGACCGATGAGACGCTTAACCGCAAAGACCGTGTTGTGCGGGTTGGTGACAGCCTGGCGCTTGGCACTTTGGCCCACCAGAATTTCACCATCCTCGGCGTAACCCACAACCGAGGGCGTGGTACGATCACCTTCCGCATTTTCAATAACCTTGGGCTTTCCCCCCTCCATTACAGATACACAGGAGTTAGTCGTTCCCAGGTCTATTCCAATTATCTTACCCATTGTTTGTCTCCAGTCTGTTTACGCGGGTCAGACCCGCGGTCTTTCAAGTTTCATTGTTCTTTATATTGGCCCTAATTGACTGATTTCAAGCCTTAAACAGGGCAATTGTATGTTCTACTTTCCGTCTGGGCTTTTACTCACCATAACCATCGCAGGGCGCACCAGGCGGCCATTGAGGGTGTAGCCTTTCTGCATAACCGCAATGACGGTGTTGGGTTCTACATCGGGGTTTTCCACCAGACTCATGGCCTGGTGCAATTGGGGATCGAAGGGCTCGCCCTCCGGTTCTACCGCCTCAATGTTGAATTTTTTAAGCGCGTCCAGAAAGCTCTTGAGTGTGAGCGCCACCCCCTCGGCAATGGGCTTGACGATTTCATTGTCATCAACCGCCTCGCCAACCGTAGCCTCAAGGGCACGTTCGAGGTTGTCCACCACCGGCAGCAATTCATTGCAAAAACGCTCCAGCGCGAATTTGCGCGCCTTTTCCACATCTTGCTCGGCGCGGCGCATCACATTCTGCGCATCGGCCTGCGCTCGCAGGGCCGCGTCTTCACTAGTAATTAGCTCTTCGCGCAGTTGGGTCACCAGTTCCTCAGGCGTCAGTTCTGCCGGCGCTTCGGCGTCTTCAGACGCTGCCTCGCTCGCTTCTGGCGCGATATCAGTAGGCTGTTCGACTGCCTCGGGCTGTCTCTCAGCCTCTGGCTGCTTGGGGTCTTGTTCGGCCACGCTAGCGCTCCATTTAATGTGTTCACTGAACACGTCACCAAACTAAAGACGTGTATAACGAGTTCTGTAGCCAAATATGGGGCCGTGAGGTGGTATTTCAAGACAAAAATGGAAGATATTTCGCGCCGCTATTGGCCTCGCTGCAGATACGGCGTCTCTGCCGACGAAGCGTGGTTCACTGGGTGGGGGACTTCTAGCGGGAAAGGGCCCGCCGCTAGTGAAGGCCCCGGGCTAGCAGAGGGCTGCCCGCTAGCCAATACCGCTAACTAGTGAGCGCGGTGCTCAACATGCGGGCAGTGACATCCACAATGGGTATGACGCGCTCGTAGGCCATTCGAGTGGGCCCAATGACACCCAGAACGCCCAGCGTCCTGGTGCCATTATGGTAGGGAGCCGTCACTACGCTGTAATCGCCGAACACCTCGTAGCCGGCCTCCTCGCCGATAAAGATCTGCACTCCCTCAGCCCGCGTGCAGCGTTCCAGCAGGTGCAGCAAATCCTTCTTCTGCTCGAAGGAATCAAACAAATCGCGCAACTTGGACAACTCTTCTGCGGTGGCTGTGGCGCTGCCGAGCAGGCGTGACTCCCCGGCCATCACATATTCATCTTCCTCACTCTCTGATTGGTCGAGTGCTTTACTGGCTAAATCCAGCGCATCTTCCAGATAGTTGTCAATCTGGCTGCGCGCCTCCTTCATTTCCCGCAGAATCCGCTCCTGCACCAGGTTTAGAGCTTGTCCCGCGTAACGCTGGTTCACGACGGCGGCCGCGTTGCGCAGTTGCTCTGCGGTAAAGGGCCGCTGGGTGTGGATGATACGGTTTTGCACTTCTCGCTCGTTAATCACCAGAATCACCAGAACCCGATCACCGGACAGGGGCAAAAACTCTACCTGACGCAACTGATGAGCCTCCTGGCGCGGCACGGTCACAAGACCCGCCTGAGCGGTGACATTAGACAACAGCATAGAGGCCGCCTGAACCAGCTCGGAAGAGGATTTATCCGGATTAAGCTCGGCGCGCATGGCCGTCACTGCCTCGTCTCCCAGAGGTTGAACCTGTAACAAAGTATCGACAAAGAGGCGGTAACCGAGGGCAGTTGGGACACGCCCTGCCGACGTGTGCGGTGAATGCAGATAACCCCGCTCCTCCAGGTCGGACATTACATTGCGAATAGTGGCGGCGCTTACGGGCAATCCAGCGGCTTTGAGCAACGTGCCAGAGCCCACCGGCTGACCATCCTTGATGTGCTGCTCGACCAAGGTCTTCAACAGAACACGCGCGCGCTGCGATATCACCCCTGCCTTCATACATTCTCACCACGATTTACACCTTTAAGGTTTTATCACAGCGGCCCCAATAGTCCTAGCAACCGGCGCAAGATTATTCACCGTGGCCGCAGTTGTTTAACCGCTTGCTCATCTGCGGTATAAATAGGGAAACAATCAGAAGATGCCTATGCTCGCGCACATCAGTATCACCAACTACACCATCGTTTCTTCTCTGGAGATGGAGTTCAGTGCCGGGATGACTGTGATCACCGGCGAAACCGGCGCCGGTAAGTCCATTATGCTGGACGCCCTCGGCCTATGCCTGGGTGACAGAGCCGACTCCAAGGCGGTACGCCACGGTTGCCAGCGAGCAGAAATTATTGCCGGCTTCGCCCTTGCCGAACTCCCCCAGGCTGTAGCCTGGTTACAGGACCGCGATCTGCACACCGGCGATGAATGCCTGCTGCGCCGCGTGATTACAGTGGATGGCCGCAGCCGGGCCTATATCAATGGCAGCGTGTCGACATTGCAGGACTGCGCCGAACTGGGTGCGATGCTCATTGATATCCACAGTCAGCACGCCCATCAGTCCTTACTCCGCAAACCGATGCAACGAGACATCCTGGATGCGTACGCCGCTCACAAGCCACTAACGCAGACGGTAGAACAGTGCGCCTCAGACTGGCTGCGCAAGCGGCGCGAGCTGGAGTTGCTGGCGGGCGCAAAAGACGAACACACGTCACGCACACAATTGCTGGCCTATCAGGTTGAGGAGCTCGATACCCTGGGCATGCAAGACAACGAACTGCAGACCGGGGAGTTAGAGCTGAAATTGCTCGCCAATGCAGAGGAAATTCTGCAGGGAGCACACCAGGCATTGGAATTGTGCGAGAACCAGGACAGCGGGGTTAACCAGGCACTGAACCTTCTCGATTCCGACGTTCATGCCACCCAGAACGCAACAGAGGCACGTGAGCTTCTGAAATCAGCGGCCATTGCGTTGAGCGAAGCCCGCAGCGAAATTCAACAGCATATCGACAGCGTTGAGATCGACCCCGAGCGGCTGGCAGAGGTGCAACGGCGCCTGGAAAGCATCTACGATATTGCGCGCAAGCACCGGGTAGTGCCAGAGCGCCTGGCCGACTTGCACCAGGCCCTGAAAGCAGAGCTTAAGGAGCTGGCCGATGGTGGCCAGCGCATTGAAGAACTTCAGCAGCAGATGGAGGATTTGTCTGGGCAATACGTTACCGCTGCTGCACGACTGACCAAGCAGCGGCGCAGCGCAACGAAAAAACTGGTAAAAGCGGCTACGAAGGTACTGTCAACGCTGGCCATGGAGCAGTGTCAGTTCGAGATCGCCCTTGTCCCGCTAAAAAGTGATGACCCGCACCCCCACGGCAGCGAGGAAGTGGAATTCCTCATCAGCACCAACCCCGGTGCGCCCACCCGACCCCTGGGCAAAATCGCCTCCGGCGGTGAGTTGTCGCGCATCAGCCTTTCAATTCAGGTAGTAACAGCTAACACCGGCACGGTGCCGAGCATGGTGTTCGATGAGGTGGATGTGGGCATCGGCGGTGCGGTTGCTGAGGTCGTGGGTAAACTGCTGCACACGCTGGCGGAACGCGCCCAGGTGCTGTGCGTCACCCACCTGGCGCAGGTGGCAGCCCAGGGCAATCAGCACCTGCAGGTGACAAAATCCAGCAGCGACAAAGCCGTAGAAACCACGCTAGCGAGACTGGAGGAAGAAGAAAAGGTGCAAGAGATTGCGCGGATGATCGGCGGCGTAAAGATTACCAAGCAAACCCTCGCGCACGCGCGGGAAATGCTGGAAAATTAGGCTTCTGTTTATTTACGGCGTATTGACGGCGTTTACGTTTCTGTCTTTTTACGGACATACAGTACCAGCGAGTGGTCCACCAGTTCGTATCCGTGTTCCTCGGCAATCTCACGCTGACGCTGCTCGATCGTTGCATCGGTAAATTCGACCACTTCACCGCTGCCCATACAAACCATGTGATCGTGGTGTTCGCCCTTGGCAAGCTCAAACACGGAGTGACCCGTCTCGAAATGATTACGCGTTACCAACCCCGCGCTTTCAAATTGAGTAAGCACCCGATAGACCGTCGCCAAACCCACGTCCTCACCGGCATCGCGCAATGCCTGATAGACGGCCTCAGCACTCATGTGCTGGACTCCCATCTCGGAATCTTCAAGAATTTGCAGGATTTTGACGCGCGGCAGTGTCACTTTCAAGCCTGCCTTGCGCAGCTCCTGATTTTGCTCAGCCATGATGCGGGGGGTTCTCTGTGCGCTTCAGTGGAGGTATGATGCCACCCCAATACCGGAAGTGGAAGTTTTATCCCATGCGGATTCTGTTGATCTCCCTGGCCATCACTTTTTTAGGCGCATGTAGCTTTGTCGGCTTTCCCGGCGTCTACAAAATCAATATAGAACAGGGCAATATCGTTACCCAGGACATGGCAGACCAGCTAAAACCGGGTATGAATCGCCGTCAGGTACGATTTATTTTGGGCACACCCCTGGCGGAAGATACCTTTGATCAAGATCGCTGGGATTACATTTTCGTGATCCGCAATGGCAATACAGTACTTGAGCAATCTCGCCTGACCGTCGAGTTTGAAGGTGATGCACTAGTGAGCATATCGGGCGACCTGGCTGCAACGAACTGGAGCACACCAGACAGTGGATCGTCACCCGCTCCTTCGGCGTCAGCGCCAGCCAGCGGCGTTCCCACGGGCGGGTAGCCAAGCGACTGCGTTAGTCTGACTTACCCTGTTTGCGGCGCTCCTTTGCGGCCTCCGCCCTAGCCCTGCGAACTTCCTTGGGATCGGCAATCAGCGGACGATAGATTTCTACCCTGTCCCCTTCTCGCAACACCTGCTGGGCAGGTACCAGAATTCCAAAAATGCCGAACTTGGCGTCGCTCAAGTCCAGGCCCTCAAATTTCCCGGCGATCCCCGATTGGACCGCAGCTTCCATTACCGTGACGCCAGCAGCCACCTGCAGCTCAAGCAGTGCCTGCTTGTCTGGTAGCGCATAGGCCACCTCCACCGTCATTGTGTTGTCTTGACTCATAAGTTTAATCCGCTTCGTACAACCCTACTGCGCCTGAATCCTCACCAACAACCGCTACAAAAAATGGCAGCAGGAGCACTAGCGCTATGACCGGCGGGGCAATATACCGCAACAGGAAGCGCCAGAGCGAGAAAAACAGACGCGATTCCCGGTCCAGCGCCTGCCGCAATATTTCCGGCCGCAACTGCCAACCCGCGAGCACGGCGATCAGCAAGGCAACCAGAGGAAGCAACAGTTTTGCAGTCAGTGCATCCAGGAAGCCAAACAGGCTCTGGTATCCCAACCAGTTAAGCTCCCT
>JAPKAY010000046.1 GCA_028825045.1 Halioglobus sp. | reverse complement strand
ATGCTTGTGAAGGGACTAAATAATCAGATTGCCCTTGAGGGGATAGACACAAATGAACGGATCCGAGAGTCTAATTAACACTCTGGTCAATAATGATATTGAGGTGTGCTTTACCAATCCGGGTACTTCCGAGATGCACTTTGTGGCCGCACTGGATGAAGTAGAAGGTATGCGCTGTGTGTTGTGCCTTTTCGAAGGTGTGCTTAGTGGCGCCGCTGACGGTTACGCCCGCATGGCGAGAAAGCCCGCGTCAACGTTATTGCATCTGGGCCCTGGTCTGGGGAACTCCCTGGCCAATCTGCATAACGCCAAAAAAGGGCATGTGCCTGTGGTGAATATAGTCGGCGATCACGCCACCTATCATTTGGAATACGATGCACCGCTGACTGCGGATATCGAAGCAATCGCGAGTGCCGTTTCGCAGTGGGTGTACACATCCAAATCATCGGAGGATATCGCCAAAGATGGTGCTGAGGCCGTTTTCCAGGCGGGCGCGGGGCAGGTCTCCACATTGATACTGCCAGCCGATGTCTCATGGGGTGACAACCCCAACGGCGCAGCAGCTGCAGTCAGTATTCCGGCACCTGCACAAGTGCCCCAGAGCCGTATTGATGATGTCATGTCGAGGCTACAATCCGGCAAGAACTGTAAAATCATTGCTGGTGGCCGGGAAATCGATAAGCGCAGGGGGCTGATGCTGGGGCAGGTGGCTAAAGCCACAGGCGCGAGTATTTGCACTGACGTATTCCCAACCCGGTTGGCGCGCGGTGCTGGTACAGTTGTCATCGACCGCATGCCTTACCTGGCAGAATTGGCGATCGATTACCTTAAGGATATAGATCATCTTATTCTTATTGGTGCCGCTCCCCCTGTTTCCTTTTTTGCCTACCCCAATGTACCCAGCGTAATGGCGCCGCAGGACTGTGATCAATTTTTGTTCGCCAGTCCGAGTGACGATATCGATCAGGCCTTGGAAGATCTACTACAACGGCTTGACGCTACAGATGTCGAACCGGAAGTGCATCCACTGGCGCTGCCTGAACTACCCAGCGGCGCATTGGATGTCGGTACGGCGGCACAGGCCTTGGCAGCTTTGCTACCAGAAAATGCGATTATCGTTGACGAGGCAGCGACATCGGGTATGCCGCTATTCCCGATAACGGCCGCATCTCGCCCGCACGACTGGCTGAACCTTACTGGCGGCAGTATCGGGTTTGGGTTGCCCGCTTCTGTGGGTGCGGCCATTGCATGTCCAGATCGGAAAGTGATCTGTCTAGAAGGTGATGGCAGTGCAATGTATACCATTCAGGCCCTGTGGACGATGGCCAGGGAGCATCTGGATATCGTGGTGATCATCTACAACAACCGAAAATACAGCATTCTTGAACTGGAATTTAGCCGCACTGGCGCAAGAGGCGGGGTGCCCGGGCCAAAGGCTGCCAGTATGTTGGATATTGGTAGCCCGGATATGGATTTCGTGTCTATCGCACAGGGCATGGGTGTTGCAGCCACGAGAGCGACTACCGCCGAAGAGTTCAGCACACAGTTGACCAAAGCCATTCATGGCCCCGGCCCGCATTTAATTGACGCTTTGGTCCCTACACTTTTTTAGTAGATGCGCACTAGCCTGCGCGTCGATTCCCGCCGCCTGAGTGAGCGCGTGCACCGCCGCTTCGATTGCCAAAATCACCAGACTTGCGACCGCCAGATGCCGCACGGCTTTTGCCTCGTGGCTTATTCCCTCGATTACCGGCATTGTTACGACCGCCGCCACGACCATTGACAATGGGCTCGGCTTTGATGCTTGGGTCAATGTCATAGCCAGGTAAATTGATCTTTTCAATATCCTTGCCTAAGAGCTTTTCGATATCGCGAAGCAGTTTCAGTTCGTCGACGCATACCAATGATACTGCGTGACCTTCCTGGCCTGCTCGAGCGGTTCGTCCTATACGATGCACATAATCCTCGGGTACATTGGGAAGCTCAAAATTGACCACATGGGGTAGTTTGTCGATATCAATGCCGCGTGCTGCGATATCAGTGGCGACCAGTACCCTGACCGCGCCCCTCTTAAAGTCCGCGAGCGCCTTAGTGCGAGCGCCTTGCGATTTGTTACCATGAATAGCGGCTGAGGTAATGCCGTCCTTCCCAAGCTGTTCCGACAGTTTGTTCGCGCCGTGCTTTGTTCGGGTAAACACCAACACCTGCTGCCACTCTTCCTCGCCAATTTTGTGCGCCAGAAGCTCCCGTTTACGCTTCTTATCCACTGGATAAACGATTTGGCTTACCAGTTCAACCGCAGTGTTTTCGGGTGTCACTTGTATCTGCGAAGGTTGTCTGAGAAATTCGGATGCCAGCTTTTTAATGTCCTGTGAAAAGGTAGCTGAGAACAACAGGGTTTGACGCTGTTTGGGAATGACATTCAATATTTTTCGAATATCGCGGATAAAGCCCATATCCAGCATTCGGTCCGCTTCGTCCAGAATCAGTATTTCAACCCTGGACAGGTCGATACTGCGCTGTTGTACGTGGTCAAGCAGGCGACCCGGTGTTGCCACGACGATGTCGACGCCCTTGATGAGTTTCTGTTTTTGCGGGTTAATGCTGACGCCCCCAAAAATGACCGCTGAACGAAAGGGTAAATACTGTCCATAATCCTGGATGCTCTCATGCACCTGGGCCGCCAGTTCCCTGGTAGGGGTTAGAGCCAGTACTTTAGGGTAACGTTTTTTGTCCGCATTTTGAGCGTCTTGCAGTAGCTGCAAGACCGGCAGGGTGAAGCCGGCTGTTTTGCCAGTACCCGTCTGGGCGCCGGCGAGTACGTCTCTGCCTTCCAGTACGAGTGGAATGGCTTGCTGTTGGATGGGAGTCGCTTCGCTGTAGCCCTTCTTTTCGACCGCGCGCAGCAGTTCGGCCGATAGGCCGAGATCACTAAATAACATTTATGTATTGCTCCTGATTCTCTCTTAATGAGAGCGCCTGACCAGAATACGAAACAGTAAAAATGTACTCGAGAATGGTTCGGTCCAGGCTTGGAATGCTTAATGGAATCAACGGTCACAGGCTGTGACGCTGATGTGTGGCGCAGACCGAAGTGCGCCAAGACGGGCGGCACTATACCAGAGTGGACTGCAAAAGATAGGGCTAAAATGTCGGGTGCCACGCGAGTTGCATTGGCATTTTATAAACGTTTACTTGATCTTTTGAGCGCAGATCTTTTGCAGCGCGATCTGACTTCGACTATGCCCGACGTCCCGTCAGTCCACGGTCAAGAATAGCCAGCACTATCTGGGTTGCGCACTGGCTTGGGTGACTCCTGCGGTCAGGTGGGGAAAGCTTATGAAGATGCAAAGCTGTGGTTTCGTGCGATGTATCACCTGGCAATCCGGAAAAACCGCGCGGTGTGCATTACCAGTCGGATTCTGGCAGCGGCCCTGAGAATTGCGGCACTACTGGGTGAGCCGGGTAAGCTGGCTGGTATTTTCGCGTACACTGGTGACCTTACTGTACCGACGGGTTACGGCGATGGGAGTAGCTCCGGGGTAGCCCAATAGTAAAGATTACCCATTAGTCACGCGTTCGGGAGTATTGAGTCTTCCGTTCTCCGTACCATATAAAGTCGAAAGGTATCCTCTCTAATGTTAGACCCAATGATGGACTACAGCGATAGTTTCAGGCCCGATCTAGAGTTGGAGGATTTCGAACACAGTCTTTTGGCCTGGTATGGTCGAGAGGTCATGCTGGCGAATCATATCCATGATCGCGGTGCGCTCCTGCAGGTTGCACTGCAGTACGGAATGGAGTCGCAGACTGCCGTTGCCTGCGATGAATGGATGAGCTCGAGCCCGATTTACAATGCGCGCAATCGTGCCCTGTTGAATATACAGACCGACGATGTGGCTACAGTCTTTAAATGCCTACAGGTCGACATCGGGGCCCCTCACAACTTCCTGGAGTTCCATTACGAGGTGGTATCACCCGAAGAGGGTTTTTTCTGGACCACCAGTTGCGGACCCTACAATCATGTCAGGCGGATGACGAATGCCGATCCGGCGATGGAAACACAAATTTGTCATCACATGGAGGACCCTACCTTCGATGCAACGGTGATGGCGGTCAATCCACGTATGCGTTGCCGTCCGGAGTATAGGCCACCCTACGGAGACGTTCCCAAGGGAGGCCCCTGCCGTTGGCGGGTGGCTGTTGAATACGACATTGGAATGGTGGAAGACAATCCAATCCTGCGAATTGTTAGAGAAAGTCTCGCGGCCGACTTTGAATTTTCGCCGATCACTGTCGATGGGGGAGGTATGGCCGACTACAGTGGAGAATTTAAGCGCGACTTTGTACTGGATGATCTCTCGCACACTGTGTTGGCGCGACAGTGCAAGGAATTTGCACTCGACGTACATCTTCTTAATCGTGCTTGCTATACCTCTATTGCTGAGCGTTGGGGAGAGGATGTACTGGTGCCAATTGCAGTAGAGCAATGGCGCGCGATGGCACCGATCACGGTTCATCGAATAAGGGAAGCCTTCAAAATCACCGGGGATTCCATGAGCTCGGTCTTGAAGGTACTTCAAATTAATCCTTTTTTTCCCCGTGAATATCTTAAGCTGTCGTTTGAACTCATCGATGAAAATCGCGGGCGTTTGTGGCTTCAGGACTGTGCCGCGCTGCACGAAACTCAGGCCAGGGGAATAATCAGTTTAATGACGCACCACCCTGAGACACCCGGGTTCGACGCCATCGCGACAGCGGTAAACCCCTTTGCGCGGGTTGTGATGCTCGATCCCCAGCAGATACCGGGAGCTGAGTTAGCGTGGGAGATCAGCATAGATAGGACTCGAGAGGCGGTTGCTCCTTCTGAATACGCTGAACTTGTTGCTGGGGCTGATTTGATGAGCCTGGATCTCTCTGACCATCAGTATCACTATCTGACCGCCAATTGACGTGAGCTAGTGGCTTCAGTTGCACCGTCGAAGTTATAAAAAGGTACGCTTACAAACGCCAGTGCTTTAGGTCCGGCCATCCAGAGAGGGCAGTCGCTAGAGCTCGTCCGCAAATACAACGCCATCAAAAAAGCACTTATCAAACGGCAAATCCAGCACTCCTTGACGAGGATGCGATGCCCGATAAACATTAATCCGTTCAGGGAAACGGGTCGGGTAATAGTTCATCTCGGCAATAGTATGAGCTGCGCGCGTATTCAAATCCTGGATGGCAGCGAGCCTTCGCCTCGAACTGCTCGTCAAACACGCGACAATGGCTCGATCAACCTGCGCTTCGTCGTAAAAAGATTCAGAAAAAGCAGTGTCGGAATTATTCGTGCCTGGCGTCGGGAGATCGCCCGCCCGCCAAAGCGAAGCTGCCTGGCCATAAGGGAAGGGGTCGATTGGTTCGCCGTTTAGCCAGGTATTAAAATGCACGTGGGGCGTGCCAAAAGGGAAAGTAACGAGACTGTCTAAACCGCTATAACCGGTAATGGCGATCGGCTGGCTTCGCTGAACGACTTCACCTTCCTTGACGAGTGCTCGGGCAAGGTGTGCACAGCAGGTCATTAAGCCCTGCCCGTGGTCGATGAATACTTTGAGACCACCGCGATTAAAATCAGACTTAATCAGAACAACTTTGCCCGGCGCGGTGGCCAGTAAGGTTGTGCCAATAGGAATCGCAAAATCGGTACCATTGTGGCTGTCATACGTCAGTTTACGCTTACGAAAATCCTCTACTTGAGTAATTTTTACTGACCACCCTTGTTCGATCGGGGTTTGCAAATGGTTGAAGCAATTAGTGATGATGACTTTTCGTTCTACTTTCTGTTTTCCCAGCCACAACGGGATAGCGATTCCGGGCTTTAGTTGTTTTAGACTACTTAAATCGTATTGTGACGCCGGTACATCCTCTTCGCCTCGCAGCGCTATTTTGGCTTGTTGCATGCGTAGCGAAAATGGATGCAAGCCAATGGTTTCGCCCCAGAATTTGATCCGGCCCGTGTGATAGAGCTTGTTATGATTTTCGATTGCGCTGTCTTGTAACTTCATAGTGAGGTCGCTGATTCTGAGGGTTTTTCCGTCACAGACTTTCTATTGCGAAGGCTTTTGCCGATTTGTAGTCGGCTTTGCCATTCACTGCTCGAAATGACTTACCTGACATTACATAGTTTTTGGGGGCCTTGTAGGCTGCTAGCAGCGTTTTTATATGACTGTGAATTCCACTGGCCTCTATCACTTTTCCTGCACGTGGTTTGAGGATTGCTGTCACCGCCATACCCCACTTCTCATCTTCGAGACCGATCACCAGCGCGTCGTCTATATCCACATGACGTTTCAACGCCTCCTCAACTTCTTCCGGGTAAACCTTTTCTCCCGCGGTGTTAATACACGCACTACCACGGCCCAATAACCGTATGAAGCCATTCTCGTCGACGGTGCACCAGTCTCCGGGCACAGAGTAACGCACACCGTTTATGACCGGAAAAGTTTTTTGAGATTTGGCTTCGTCCTTATAGTATCCCAGTGGGATGGCGCCGGTTCTTGCGACAAAGCCTTTCTGGTCACTACCGGGGAGGACTTCTCTTTGGGATTCGTTAAAGACCTTACAATGGTCGCCGATTCTAAAGCGGGCGGTTTGCACGCCTGTCTCCTCGCTGGAGATTGAGTTACCAAACCCCAGTGCTTCAGATGAGCCAAATAAATCTGCACAGATGAGTTGGGGTATAAGATTCATTAGGCCTTTTTTAGTCTCGCTACTCCACATTACCCCGGAGGAAATAATTAAACGAAGTGCGCTCAAATCCCATTTCCCCGGGGTGGTCTCCAGGGTGTTGAGCATTGGTCTGGCAAAGGCGTCACCTACAATGACAATCGACTTTGCTTTGCTGTCTTGCGCTGTTTGCCAGGTGAGTTCGGGGTCAAGACCATTGACACCCATGGTCACAAGGGTGCCGCCTCCGGTTAGGGTGGTCAGCGCTGTGAACAGACCGGTACCGTGCATAAGCGGACAGGCAATCAGTTGTGTAAGTGGCTTTTCGTAGGACTTTACTGCCGCTGCCAGTTCATTAACGTTGTCCAGCACACGATAGGCACAGGGATGACTTTTACCGCCACCAAACCCTCCCCACAGGTCGTGTTGTCGCCACATCACGCCCTTTGGCATGCCGGTAGTGCCGCCGGTGTAAATAAAGACTAAATCATCGGGTGACCGCCTGATGTCTAGTCTGTGGCCATCCCCTTCGTTCAATAACCCCTTCATGTCCTCGGCAAAATCGTTTGTCGGTGGGCCTGCAGCGCCTGAGTCGTCAACTTCGATAAAGTGACTTACCTTATTGCAACGCGAATGAATATTGGCGATTCGCGCAGAAAACTGGGAGGAGTAAACAACAAATTTGGCGTCGGAATTGTCGATGATGTAGTGAAGTTCATCCTCGAGGTAGCGGTAGTTTACGTTGACGTGCACCAGGCGTGCCTTCATGCATGCAACGACTAACTGTGTGTACTGAGTCCCGTTGGCCAGATAGAACGCGACTTTATCATTTGGACTTGCACCTCTGGCGATTAGATTTTTGGCCAGATTGTTGGTGCTTGCATTAAATTCCGACCAGGAAAGGGTGCGTTCCCTATGGATCAGAGCGGGACGAGTGGGGTCGACGGCCTCGCCAACCGCGTCGAAAATATCCCCGAGGTTCCATGCAAAATTGGAATTTGTATTCATAACCCAGCGTTACCATTATTATGCACATACACTTAAGGTCTGATAATACGGAGTGGCCATACCCTTGAGCAAGGACTGCGGTTGGGTAATATAAACGGGCTCAGATTTCGATGGTATTATCACATTACATTATCGATAGAGCTCCTGCGCTAAAGTGGGCGTGAATAGGGGGGCTGCTCCCGTGTAGCCCGCGTGTTACATCTTGGAGGAATTTTGATTGCGTTATTGCCTATTGTGGCCGTTATTATCGCGTTTTGTGTGTATTTCTACTATACAAAATGGCGAGATCAGTGGGTTCGCAGCCGTCCCTTTCCGGAAGAATGGCTAGCGTTTCTGGCTGAGGGGCTGGTGGTATATTCCCGCTTGTCTTTAGAGGAGCAGCACCGATTACGTCAGCTAATTCTCGTGTTTCTCGCTCGAAAAAAATTCTACGGATGCGCTGGATTAGTCGTGACTGACCAGATGCGGATTATTATCGCGGCGGAGGCATGCCTACTACTGCTAAATCAGGGCTGGGCGGTATACCCGAAGCTGTCTTCTGTACTCGTGTACCCCTCTGCATTCCGTGTAACACGTGATGAGGTGCAGGCCGACGGGGTTGTGAGCTCAGGAGACCACCATTTGCTAGGCGAGTCCTGGGGCAGTGGCCGGGTTATTCTTTCCTGGGATGATGTTGAGAATGGCGCTACCGACTTTACAGATGGCCACAATGTCGTGTTGCACGAGTTTGCCCACCAGTTGGATGCTGAATCCGGTCATACCAATGGAGCACCGCCCCTGCGCCAGAACAGTTATAAATCCTGGTCCAAAGTTTTTGCCGAGAATTTTGAAGACCTGAGAGAGCGCAGTCGGCGTCGCCAAAAAACAGTTATGGATGTCTATGGGGCAACCAATCCGGCGGAGTTCTTCGCAGTCGCTACAGAAACGTTTTTCGAAGAGCCGCATCAGTTGCACGATAAGCGGCCTGACCTTTATGAGGAGCTTTGCCATTATTATCAATTGGATCCACGAGATTGGCACCAAAAGAGCGCTTCTCAGGGGGCCACTACACGCCACGAATAAATCGATTCGAGCCAGGTGCTAGATCTCTAGTTTGGCTTGAACCTCTGGCGTTAGGAGTGGCAACACGTCCAGAGCTGACAAATTTTCTTCGAGTTGTTCGGTTCTGGATGCGCCAAGTATCACGGTAGAGACATTCTTGTTTAGCAGACACCATGCTATCGCTAGCCTTGACAGGCTGACGCCAAGTTCTTCGGCAACTGGCAGAAGCTGAGCCACCTTCTTCATTCTTCCCTGGCCTCGCTCAGATTCCACCATGGAATCCTTTAGCCATTCGTAACCCTTTAGTGATGCTCGTGAGCCTTTCGGTATACCTTTTAGGTATTTCCCTGTGAGTGCACCTGAGGCCAGAGGTGACCATATAGTGGAGCCCATTTGATACTTCTCAAAAACAGGCGCGTACTCAATTTCAAAGCGCTTTCTATCGAGAAGATTGTACTGGGGCTGCTCCATTGTAGGCGGAGTCAAATGGTTTTTTTCTGCGAATTCATGTGCCGCAATAATTTCCAGGGCCGTCCACTCGGAAGTACCCCAGTACAGCACCTTGCCCTGCGTTATCAGGTTGTGCATGGCCCAAACCGTCTCGCCTATGGGCGTGTCCGGATCGGCACGGTGGCAAAAATACATGTCCAGGTAGTCGACTTTCAGGCGTTTTAAGGCCTGATGGCAGGCCTCGGTGACGTGTTTTTTGCTCAGCCCCATTTGTGTGGGTAGAGGGCCAGGGGTGGCGCCAAAAAAAACTTTGGATGATACACAATAGCTGTCGCGTGGTCGTCCGAGCGACGTCAGGGCCTTACCCATAACAATTTCAGATTCTCCGGCCTCATAACCTTCGGCATTGTCAAAGAAGTTGATGCCGGCGTCGAAACACATTCCGAACATCCGCTCCGCCAACGAAGCATCTACTTGCTTATTAAATGTCACCCAGGAGCCAAAGGATAATTCGGAAATCTTGAGACCGGATCCGCCCAGTTTTCTGTATTCCATAGCGCTTCCTTTACAAACTTTATAAAACATACTAACGGACTGAGTCGCGACTAGCCACTTACAGTCTCGTTCTTATATGTGCATCACTCACTTCAAGAATACCGCTTCGGCATTAGAGAATTTCTCAGCGCCCTCTGGCGATATGTTGGCCGGAGTAATCTGGCCGTGCAATCGGGGTAGGGCCTCGTAGCACCGGTGATGCCCCCCATGGTTAGCTGCCATCGCGTTCATAATGCTTCAGGTACTCAACAACAGCCATGCGTTCGGTTGGGTCGACCACCCCAACTGAACCCATTGCAGTGCCGGGAGCAAAAGCTTGTGGGTTTTCCAGAAACTCAGCAAGCCTTGTATCAGTCCAGATCCCTTCGACTTTTCTCAAAGATGAGGAGTAATTGAAGTCAGGCCTGGTTGCGATCTGTCGGCCAATTACGCCCTGCAAATCCGGGGCAGTAGCAGCTGCTTTGCCCTTAGCCTCATGGCAGCTGCGGCATTGTTCAAAGACCTCTTTGCCGGAACGTTTTTCCATACGTTTGGACAGTACGGTGATGCTGCCATCGTCAGACCATAGCAGGACTCTTCCGTCAGACGCTTCCGCCAGATCCCTGATTTCTCTATCCATCAGAATCGGCTCCACATAAATGACGCGGTTATCACGCATTCGCAACCGGTAAAGACTCTGCATCCTCAATGATCCAAGCAAAAAGTCATCTTCCCATCTTGGAAATTCCCTGCCGCTAAGCTGGATCAGGTTTGATATCGCTACTGATGGCACAAAGGCATGTGTCGGCTCGGTAAAACCCTCGTGATTTCTTGAGTTCGGAGCAAGCGGCCAGGTTAGTTGGGAATAGTCCGTACCGTATGTGACCATCGGCCAACCGTAGTTCTTTCCTGCTCCAAGCAGATTCACTTCGTCACCACCTTGGGGCCCATGTTCAGTCACCCATGCTTGCCCTAATTTATCCACGAGTAATCCCTGGGGATTTCTATGCCCGGAGGTAAAGACTGCTGCTCCACCCTGCTTGTCTAGAAGCAGGACTTTGCCATAGTCCGTATCGGACTGTTGTGCAAGAGCGGGGGCGTTGTTCCCATCGAGTCCGTGGTCTCCAACCGTCATCAAGATTTCGCCAGAACTTGTCCAGGCGATTCGGCCACCGGTCTCTACAGAGTCGAATGAGTCGCTAATGGCCAGGCAGGGTTGGGTCTCGTATATCGTCGTCCAGGAGCTTTCAGCCTCTGCAGGCTTTTCGCTGGTTGTTGACATGGTGGCGCGGGAAACTTTCATGGTGAAGCATTTTTTTGCTTGATTCCACGACTGGTGCGCCACGAACAACTGGTAATCCTGCCCGGATTGTTGAATCAAAAGATCTGTCACCCTATAGCGATAGGCGCGTCCTTCCATCTCAGTAAAAAAAGCGTCACGGTCTGTAATCGGGGAACTGAAAGGCAGGCGTGTTGGGACAAGTGCGCCGCCATTTTCCGACCATTGCAGGTGGTAGAACTCCCCACTTCCGGTAACCAGAATGAAACCATCGTTAAGACGCTCTATGGCTCCCCCATCCATTTCTAGCTGGCCTACAATATTTTCTTGAGTGGTCAGATCAAGAAAATATAAGGCAGATTGCTGCCATCTTCCTTCATCTTCTTCGACAGGAGTGGGCTGCAGTAACACGCGGGCCACTACCGCAACCAACAACAAAGCTAATAAGAGCGTGCCCAGGGCAATCTGGCGGTTGTTTAACCACAGGGGAGGGAGGGCAAGTGTAATACCTAAAAAAATGGATACAAACAGAACAGATCGGGAGTACACCAGGTCTGGAATTAGCAACAAAGTGCCATAAGCGAGAAAAAAACAGGTACTGCCCAGTACCGCGGCCTGAATAATATTCAGGCCACTAACCTGTTTCGAAGCATAAAAAAGAACCAAGGAAAAAAGAAGGTATGCTGCACCCGGAACATACACTTGAGTAATCTGATCGATAGGCAACGTCCAGAAAGGGATGCCCAGTTGCAGCGCAGTTGGTAAAGTAACCAGTAGTAGAAAGCTAACCGCAAACCAAGAAAAATAAAGGGCGGAGGACAGGTTGCGATTTTTAAGTTGAAATCCCGGTAGCTGATGCAGAAAACCAAACGCCATACAAATTTCTCTCTGGTTATTGAGGCGGACTCATGAACTGTCGACGTTAACTGTACGTCGACAACGTGTGGACCGTCAAAGCATGTGATTGCGATACTCATATTAAACACAGCAGATGCTACATGTCGTGTGGTTTTCGTGAAGTATAAGGTGCTGGCAAAGAAAGCAGGGGTAGATGCCGGGAAAGCTTTGAAGCTGGTGAGCTGGGTCAACGAATAGTCCGCTTTCACCTTTTTTGTTGCATTTTCTGTACATTACACTGTGGAGCTCATGGTTCTTAGTGTGTCAGTATTTTTTACGGACCAACTATAAGGAGTTCCTTAAACTGGGAGTGTGTTAATCCAGCCCATTGATGCTTCACGTATTCTGCAGGGCTGGCATGATTCATGCGTGTTTTGAATATAGTTGGATTTTTACACGGCGAGAAGAAAAACCATGAAAACCAAGTGGTTTAAGTGGGTTGCAGTGTTGGCGGTTGTAGTCAGCCAGAAGGTCACGGCGACATTTATAGTGACTGATGTCGTCGTCGTAGGCGGGCAGGAGTGGGCGCGGGCGTCAATAGAGTCGATTCAGACTCTTTTCATCACTTTTACCGGGTAGGCTACCCAAGCTCCGGGCGCTCACTACGGTAAGGATACATTACGGGCGCCTACGTTTTTGCCGAGCTTTGATCCTACATTAATTTTCAGTTTCGATGGGGGAGGGCAGCGTGTCCAGGGGCGGTCGTCGACGGTGGCGCCGTTTGTGCAGGATAAATATCGGACCGATGCGTCCGACTCAGCATCGACTGGAGCGGGGACGTCAGGCACGGGTACGCAGCAGAACATAGGCGCGTGGTTTGTAAGAGACTCTAACCAAGTCCCTGCGCCAGCAACTCTATCTCTTGTCGGCTTTGGACTGGCTAGCATTTGGATAAGTCGTCGGAAACGTGCTGCTAAGGCCTAGCTCTTTCAAACCGACTATCGTCCAATGCCTCCAGCGGGTGAAATAGTCATTAAGCGCAGCGACTCTTTTGAGCGGACTCCCAGCAGTGTCTTCATGTGAGGTCACCTTTTTGGATTTCCTGTGATCTGACTGCAACACGTTTGCTGGCTTCCATAGAATACTCATAAAGTATGGAGGAAAACTTCGCGAGATATTCACCGAACTCTCTTCGTGACGCCTCCTTTGGGACATAAGTTAATGCCCAGTCAGCAATCGACTGCATTATATCGCCGACATGCTCGGGAGAATGGCCGCTGCTTTTCTTATTGCAAGAATATAGAGTCAGAGATGGGGTGAGTTGAAATCTTTCGTTAATCCACTCAATGTCCCTCTTTACTTGGTCTGACAACGCACTCATTATTTCAGCATCATAGTGTATTGATGTTGATTTATTTGGAGATAAACCAGCCATGTATTTGCTGATTGGCGCTGAAAAATTCCCCCCGTGCAGGACATTCAGTTGTTTCTGCACTTTTAGCTCAGTATGACTAAGGCTCCTATTTATTCTTTTCTCTGTTGCCTGCATCTTGGAGGTGCTTACGCAAATTGATGCACAAAAAGCTGTATAGATGTCATGGTCTGGATCATCATAGTTCAATAAGATTATGCGATTGCCAAAGTGGTCGGAGTATCTACGTAAACTCCTTAGAGTAGCCGCCATATAGTCTTCGACATGATCTACGCTAAAATCACCGCTCTCGCCGGACATTTTCACCAGTTGGCCATAAGCAGAGTAAGCTCCCTCATATACGCTCCGAACATACGCAATTACGGTCACCTCTACGTTGTTCCTCTGACATATATCTTCGATTTTTTTTAGCTTGTGCGGCCATACATTCTGAAGTAGCTCGCTACTTATAATTGCCGTCTGACTACCCTCACTGTAAAAGTAATTGCGCTTGATAAGTTCTTCGACGTGTCCAAAGTTTCTGGCTCTAATCGCTTCGAATAATACAGTTCCATTGCCGGAGGGGTGTTCGCCAAGTTTGTCATGCGGTTTTAGATCAGCGTAATCGATGCCCTGCTTCTTCAATGCCTCCGTATTTAAGGAAAGCCAGGATTGAAGCGCCGAAGAACCCGTTTTACCCAGCCCGATATGTAGGAATAATTTTCTCATAGCTAAAAATACAAACTAATTATTGTGGACACGTAGAAACCTGCCGGTAGGTAACAAGACTTATTAATGGTACTGACAAGTTAACTTGATGTCATGGGCTGGCTCTACAAGAACTAGGCTCAGGTGACCAAGAGTCCACTGCCAGGCTCCACTTTGACCGATATTTGTTGGTTTTATACGCTCTCATTTTCCACTTTTCGAGCGAAACTAAGTTAACTTGTCAGTACCGAAAGCGGGCATAAAGCTGGTGAACTGGACTGAGGACTAGCCCCGATTTTATTGTGTGGGTAGTGGTGTGGGTAAATCAACATTTATGCTTATTATATTCAATATAATCATATAGTTATGCCTGTTATCTGGCGGAAGAGGTAGGAGTCGAACCCACCAGGCACCTTAACAGCACCTCACTGGTTTTGAAGACCAGGCACCCCACCGGGGATGTCGCTCTTCCGAAACTGGAGTTTATCTGTTGAATAAGCGCGCGGGAAGCTCCGAATCTAATACGATGCGCTCGTTACCGGTTCGCTGCGTGAAATGAATACGATCAAAATATTCCAGGATCTCTACGGTCAGGTTGCGACCGATCGCAAACCGGGACTTTGCTCCAACGACGGTGACGGGCTCTCCAGTGTCAGCCAAGGAGAGTAATTCGCTGGACAATCTGTACAGTTGAGCGGGTAGGGCATAGCGTTGAGCGGTTAGGCGGTGCAGTTGGCCATTTTTTTCCTGAGCCTTGATAATTTTTTCTAATGCCTTTGGCGAGAACCTTGTGTGGGTGGCAACTTCAGATAGCAAAGGGATATTGTTACCACGACCCTGAAGGAATGTCTGCAATTGCAGCCAGTGCTGAGTTAATTCTGTATTCACCGCAGGCTGAAAATCTGCTCGGCGAAGTCGGCCCTCCGATAAAACCAGTTTGCTACTTTGCAGTCGGGATGTCAGGACCGCCATCAGTAAGGGTGGCTCGCAGCTTTTTTCCAGTGACTGCTTGAGTGCGGTCGCTTTTATCCCCGGCTGCTCTGGTTCCTGCAAATGCCACTGGTCCAGGTAAGCAAGCAACGCAGCGTCGACTGCTTGCCAGCGGGCCGCGCCCACTATCCAGTTACAACCTTGGGCGTTAAAGCCGCGTGTATCAGGCAGTGACAGGCCCTCAGATTCGTTCACACGCAAGTTCCAGGTCTGTCGGAAGCTATCCAGATTTACAAGCTGTTGCTGTGTGATCAGCTCGGTGAGAGCCTCTGCAGGAGAATCCGCTTTCATCGCATTAAGAAAGGCAATTCTTTCGGGATGTGACCTGCGTGTGCGAGGGCCACTGGGGTCTAAAATAATTCCGCCGCCGAGGGTGATATTTTCCGCGTGATCACGCAGCAGGAAACGCTCGCCACGAAAGCACGCTACGTCATGTTCCAGAACTAGTTGGGCCAAACAATTGTCACCGGGGTGTAGACGATTGCCACAACGCTCAGTCTCCAGCAGGGCGATCCGACCGGGTACACGTTTGGCGCCAATATGCATCTTTATCGGAGACAGATACTTGAGTGAGAAGGGTGCGCTAGCCAGTAATGAAAAATCGACGTCAATTCGATTCGCCACTGGCGCAGCGCCTTCCTCCACCAGCCAATCACCCCGCTCGATTGCGGCTGCATCGACCTTGCCTGTGATATTTAGCGCGCAGCGTTGACCTGCTAGTGCCGTTTCGGCGTCCTGATCGTGTACGCGAAGCGCACGTATGCGCAAATCCAGACCTTGGGGAAGTAGGGTTAACGAGTCACCCACGCTGACACTTCCGGCAGATACTGTGCCGGTAACCACCAGGCCAGCGCCTTTTGCGGTGAATGCGCGGTCGATGGAAAGTCGAAAGTAGCCGGCGGATGTTCGTGCTTTCACGGTTTCAGCACGTGAGAGTAAGTCGGTTTTCAGTATTTCAATTCCGTCGCCGGTCGTGTTTGAAACAGCAAAGAAGGCCGTGTTTTTCCAAGGACGGTTGGAGAGTATCTCCTGGACCTGTTTTTGTATTTCGTCCACACGCTCATTTGTCACTCGGTCGATTTTGCTAATCACCACTACCAGGTTTTCGATGCCAAGCAGTTGCAGAATATCCAGATGCTCATAGGTCTGGGGCATGGGTCCATCGTCAGCGGCAATCACCAGTAGGCCCGTGTCGATGCCGCTGATACCTGAAATCATATTATTGATAAAACGCTGGTGGCCAGGTACATCGATAAAGCCGAGCGCCGTGTGCCCCGGTCGAGACAGATAAGCATAGCCCAGGTTTATGGACAGTCCACGGCGTTGTTCCTCCTCCAGTCGATCAGTTTCTACGCCGGTGAGTTGCCGAATAAGGGCTGTTTTACCATGATCAACATGTCCGGCAGTGGCGATGATCACAGCTGTAGTGAATCCAACTGGGCGGTGAATGCCTGATGCTGTTCAGTCTCGAGGCAGCGCAAGTCCAGCCATAGAGCGTTCTTGTGTGTGCGGCCGATCACGGGGAGTGCTAGCTTGCGCAGTTGGTCTGACAGTGCTCGCAGATCGAGGTCTTCACCGGAGCACGCGGCAATCCGCAGTGCGGCGCTGGCGATGGTCTCTACCGGAAGCGAGCCACTGCCAATCTGGCTGTAGCAATCGTTGACGGTGACCTCGTAGCGAGGCGAGAGTGCCGATTGCACTGCCGTGAGAAGGGAACTCGCCTGGGCGCGTATCTCCAGCTGTGTGCGGGTAAGCAGACGCAGTGTGGGGAGGTGTTCGACCAGTCGTTGCGGGTCCCGATAGAGCTTTAATACCTCCGCCAAGGCTGCGAGGGTCATTTTGTCCAGCCGCAGGGCGCGTTTTAGTGGGTTACTTTTTATAGCCTCTATCAGGTCTTTGCGTCCGGCAATCAGGCCAGCTTGTGGACCGCCTAACAATTTATCGCCACTGAAGGTAATCAGGTCGGCGCCTTTGCTAAGCACTTGCGCTGCAGTGGGTTCATCCGGCAGGCCCAGTGTACTGAAGTTCACCAGATTGCCACTGCCCAGATCGATGACAAATGGCAATTCATGCTCCCGTGCCAGGGCCGCCAATTCGCTCTCATCGACGACAGATGTAAATCCCTCCACCCGGTAATTACTGGTATGAACTTTCATTAACAGGGCAGTAGTACTGGTTATCGCATTGCGATAGTCTTTTAGATGGGTTCGGTTGGTGGCGCCAACTTCTACCAGTGTGCAACCGGAGCGCGTCATGACTTCGGGAATGCGGAACGAACCCCCAATTTCCACTAGTTCACCCCTGGACACCGGAACATCCCGACCCAAGGCCAGCGTATTAAGCACCAGTAATACGGCGGCGGCATTGTTGTTGACTACTGTGGCCGCTTCCGCGCCAGTGACTTTACAAATCAGTGATTCCACATGGGATTCTCTGTCGCCACGTTTTCCCGTGGCAAGATCGAATTCGAGATTAGTGGGAGATCCGGCTACCGTAACAATGGCCGCTAGAGCTTCAGCGGGCAGGCTTGCCCGGCCCAGGTTAGTGTGCAGTACAGTACCGGTCAGGTTAAGAACCGGAATGAGGCTGGGCAGGTCGTCAGCGCTAAGGTTTTGGTTTACGCGCTGCCGAATGGTAGCGACAGAAATATCAGGCGTGAGCCCGCGGGAGATATCTGCGCGCACTTGGGTCATGATGTCGCGCAAGATAGACGTCACTGGTTCGTGGCCCCAGCGCTTGAGTTCCACTTTCATTTGCCGCAGCAGGTCGTCAATGGAAGTGAGTTCACGAAAGCGCTGATCACGCGCGGCTATTTGCTGTTCTGTCATGCCTGCATTACCTGAAAAAAATTGCTGTTTATGTGAAATGTCGAAATGGTTAATCCGGTGAAGCCGCGGCCGTGTCGATAATGGCGTCGATGCAAGTGTCGGCAAGACCGCGTACGAAAAATATTTCTTCGGCGGCCTTTAGAATACGTTGACGACTGCGGTTGGCACCTAGAGTCAAATTGAAACTCTCCTCCAAATCTCAATGCGGAGCTAGCTTAACTGTACTGCAGGCACAGTCAAAGCAAGATCAAAACAGAATTCCCTGTGTCAGTTCTGCTATAAATCTTCAAGTTGTTGATAAATATAGAAATTATGTATTAAGCATTTCCTTGGTCGCGGTTCACTAGTCTTCCGGTGGGTCTGGCTGTGGTGTGCTTTTCGCCTGTGCCCCGGGGTACACTCCACGGCATCAGTTGTTTGCTGATGGATGGTATTTACACCGAATTGTCTTCGATGAAGCGAATTTTTGAAGCTGCTGCGGAATTCTCTGGCGGCAGCTGAATTCGGGTTAGATTTTTCGGTTCAGCGGATAATGGTGTGGAGTTACGCTATCAGATTTGCACGAAATCGCGCAGAGCCAGTCGGGACACGCCGCAAGTATCTGCCCATACAAGAGGGCAGATCTCAATCCTGGCGAGTGGCAGGGAAATCGAGTAATAAATGGTCGTGCCGAATGCCCTGCGCTTGTCTACAATAAGAACCTGAATTACACATTTTGGAGAGCTGATTAAATGTACGCTGAGCTAAAAGAAGCCTGGGAAGAGCTGATCGCGCCCGGACAAATTTTTGAAATCGAAACGCTCCAGGTGCGCGGTGCGCCCATGCGCAGTTATAAACATGCGCCCCCTGCGCTGCGTGATATCTGGCTGGGCACTGCTGCGCACGGGGATAGGGAGTACCTCATCTATGAAGACGAACGGTGCACCTACTCGCAGGCCCATGAGTTCACTGCATCCATAGCAAACTGGCTCACCCAGCAGGGGGTGCAGCCGGGCGACCGAGTGGCGATAGCGATGCGCAACTACCCGGAGTGGATGCTTTCCTACTGGGCGGTGGTCTCTATGGGCGCTGTAGCCGTTGGTATGAATGCATGGTGGGTGTCCAAGGAAATGTACTTTGCGCTAAAGGATTCTACGCCAAAGGTGATGATTTGTGATCTGGAGCGCCTGGTGCGGTTTGAAGAAATCAGTGAGGATTTTCCGGAGCTGACTGTCGCTGCGGTTCGTCTGCGAGAGGAGGCACCTGCCAATGTGGTGGACTGGGTGGAGGTCATTAACACCGCGCCACTTATGCCCGAGGTTACTATCGATCCTGATGATGACGCCTGTATCTTCTATACCTCAGGTACCACCGGCACTCCCAAAGGTGCGCGGCTTACCCATCGAGGTTGCGTGTCTAACTTGATGAATATTGGATTCGGCCGCGCGGTGCAAAGTGCTGCAATGACTAAGGCGGGGAAAAAACCCAAGGGTTCAATGGCTTCAGATGAAGTGAATGTAGCGCTAGTAGCCACTCCATTATTTCATGTGACAGGAAACAACTGTGTGGCGCAGGGAATTGCTGCCACCGGCGGTAAATTGATTCATATGTACAAGTGGGATGCCGGCGAAGCACTGCGCATCATCGAAGCTGAGAAAGTGACAACTTTCAGTGCTGTACCGATGATGTCGCGCGAGATGCTCATCCATCCCGACTTTGCCAAGCGCGACACGTCCAGTTTGAAGTTGATGGGTGGAGGTGGTGCGCCAGTACAACCGGACCTCACCCAAAAAATGGATAAGACAATGAAGAATGCCGCACCCAGTGCCGGCTACGGCATGACTGAGACCTGCGGCATCATCTCTGCGCTGTCAGGTGAGTATTTAGTTGATCGCCCGTCCAGTGTGGGACGTGCAATGCCTACGTTTGAAGCCAAGTGCGTTGATACAGAGGGTAACACCGTGCCTGCTGGCGAGCCCGGCGAGCTCTGCGTTCGCGGAGCCTGTGTTATCAAGGGTTATCTGAATCGAGCCGAGGCCACCGAAGAAACCATCACCGATGGCTGGTTGCGTACCGGGGATATCGCCTACATGGACGAAGATGAGTTTATTTTTCTGGTGGACCGGGCCAAGGAAATGGTTCTTCGTGGTGGTGAGAATGTCTATTGCGCTGAGGTGGAGAACGCTATTTTTACCCATGAATTGGTCGCTGAATGCGTGGTGTTTGGTGTGGAAGATGAGCGGTTGGGAGAGGAAGTGGCTGCGGCAATCTTCCCTAAGGCGGATGCGTCTTTAGATATTGATCAGCTGCGTAAAGCACTTAAGGACATACTGTCCTCCTATAAAATCCCTCGCTATATCTGGTTGGTGGATGCGCCGCTGCCGCGCAATGCTAATGGCAAGTTCGTGAAGCGCGAAGTGCGCGATATGCTGTCGCTTGCCGATGCTCGGTAAATTAAGGGCTGTAATCTGAGTCGGGTTAAGGTGTCCAATAATGGAAACCTTAAAACCGGATGAATGTAATCATTCAAGCCAGGAAATAAATCACAATGCGAATATTTTATGCGCTGCTTATAGTTCTCTATGGCGTTTGGTTCTGGTGGTATGGCGGATCAGGGGAACCAGTGACGGAATCTGAAGTGGCCACCTACCTGGAGCGCGTCGCTGACAATGCGCGTGCCAGTGGCCGCGAGCCAAGTTCGGAATTACTGCATGAGCTTCAGACGCTGGCCAGCACAGACGACGGCAATGAATACTATATGCTGAACCTGATCCGCTGGCGCGACACGGCGCGGTATCCGGAAGACTCTCCCTGGGCCGACGATCCTGACCCAATGGCAGCGAACGATCGCTATTCTGCCGGTATCGTTCCCGCATTGTTGCGACACGGCGGTCTGCCCGTACTTGTCGGTGCGCCCAGTGGGCGCTTTCTGGAAGATGGCGACGTCCAGCCTTGGGACTTTGTGGGCTTAGTGCGCTATCGCAGCGTCCGCGACATGCTAAAGATGGTGGCCGAACCTGCCATGCTGGAGATGGCACCTCACAAATGGGCGTCTATTGAGCAGACGCATGTTTTTCCGGTGCGGCCGCAGGCAAGCCTCGTCATGGTGCGGTTGACGGTAGCAGTCCTTTTTGTGGTGTTTGCCCTGATTGTGACGGGGCTGGTGCGACTGATTAGACGCTAGCGCGATTGGTGGGCAAGTTCGCCTGAGCTGCGTCCAGTGTGTTGTTACTGCGATGGTGGGGAGCCAAGGGCGGCTCTGTTACTCATCTGTGAGACATGCGCCGCCCAACCACCATTTGGGTGTGCAATCATAGGTGAGTCGCCCCCGGTCACCGTGTTGAAAATCCAGAATTCTCTCAATGCGCTTGTCGGGTGCCATGCCGGGAGCAGGCTCGGCCTGCAAGTCCTCCAGAGGAATTGGATAAGTTGCCCAGTCTTTGGGCGCACGCCAGCCCGGCGGAGCTACCAACTGGCTGCGCGTGCCGTTAATGGGGTAGAGCGCTCGCCAGTCGTGAATCATTTTAGCCAGTTCCTGCACGACCTCAGGGTTCGAAGCCGCGAGATTGTTGTACTCATTCGGGTCGTCCTTTATCCGAAACAGGTAGTTGGTCACGGTGGTTTCCAATTGATCCTGGTCTATTTCCTGGACTAGTTTCCATTCATCGTTAAAAGCCGTGAGGTTGAAGTGGCCATAAATGGGAGTCTCAGAACCAAAATACACCAACTCGTCGCGCGGCATAGCGGCGCCCCTGGAGATGGCTGGCCACATGCTGCGCCCATCAAACTTGCGTGTGTTCAGCGCAGGGACCTCAGCCGCTTCGGCCAGTGTGGGGAAGACATCCATGGCGGTCATTATCTCGGTCATCTTTTGCCCCGGTTCGATATGCCCCGGCCAGCGCATAATGGACACCACGCGAATTCCACCTTCAAAGGTCTCACCCTTGCCGCCGCGCAGCGGCGCGTTATCGGCGCCGCCAACGGAGTAGGCAGC
Source organism: Halioglobus sp. (assembly GCA_028825045.1). Taxonomy (GTDB): domain Bacteria; phylum Pseudomonadota; class Gammaproteobacteria; order Pseudomonadales; family Halieaceae; genus Marimicrobium. The sequence goes on along the minus strand of JAPKAY010000046.1, from coordinate 7,136 downwards.
ACCGCCGTTATCGCTAAAAAACAGAACGATGGTGTTGTCGGTAATATCTTCTTCATCCAGTGTAGCGAGAACTCTGCCGATAGATTGGTCCATACCATCGACTACCGCTGCGTACATTGGCCTGGCGCTGTCCATCATCAATAGCTTGGATATGCGGCGCGTATCGTCTGTTTGCTTGGCACGGGAGGGCGCCAGGTCAGTGTTAATGTCTTTGTATTTATCCTGTAGTTCCTGCGGTGCATCCAATGGTGTATGAGGCGCAATAAATGGCATGTAGACAAAAAACGGTTTGTCTTTATCGCGCGCGCGAATGTAGCGAGACACTTCATCGGCTAACAAATAGCTTTCGTAACCCTGGTCATCGATAGACACGCCGTTGCGTTGAAAATCTTTGCCGCCCTGGTTGGAAAACGGCGGGTAGAATCCCACTTCGGTATGGAGGTGTCCGTAGAAATGTTCAAAACCGCGATTATTGGGGTGGTAGGTCATCTGCGCATGTCCCAGGTGCCATTTCCCTACCATCGCGGTCTGGTATCCCGCTGCCTGGAAAGACTCCGGTAGAAAATGTTCTTCCGGGTGAATGCCATTGGTGTCCCAGGGGAAGATTACACCGTAGACTACGCCCAGGCGCATGGGGTCCCGGCCAGTCATCAGTGCCGCGCGGGTGGGAGAGCATACGGGGGTGGTGTAGAAGCGATTGAGCTCCATTCCCTCAGCCGCCAGTCGGTCCAGCGAGGGAGTATCGATATCGCCTCCGTGAAAACCAACGTCGTTCCAACCCAGGTCATCGGCAACAATCACAATGACGTTAGGTCGTTCATCGGCAGCCGCCAGGGCTGGTGCTACCAGCAGAAGCACCAGTACTAAAAGACGCTGCTGAATAGTGGTACAGGTTGTCATAGGTGGCTCCGTATTGTGGACTCATAGTGTAACGCCGGTTGGTTTATCCCGAGAAACACCCCATTGATCTGTCGCGTGATAGTAACCTGCGTGTCATCACACTGCATGTCGGGCAGGCGCCGATCGGTGATAATAGCGCCGCGCTGAGCAAAGTTGGGCGCTCCCAGTTGAGCTACGACAACCCAGTCGGGGGTGAACCCAACGCCTTGATTATAAAAATCGAGCCGACTTGCTCGTGGTCGACCGGACTCCCCGAGACGATCCGCGTTTGTATTTAAAACTTGAACAGAGGAAGCCAATATATGTTAGTTCGTAATGAAAATTAACAGCGATATCGCTACAGGGTTTTCAAATACTCGATCACAGCGCGGCGCTCAGTGTTAGACAAGTGATCGCCAAAGGTATGCCCGGCATTAGACTGGCTCCAATATCGGGTATCGTAAATGAAGTCTTTCTCTTCCTCCACTGCCTTATCCTGCCCATACCCGAGCTCGATATAGGGAAAGCCCAGCGTGGTTTCATCAAAAATCGCTGAATCCATGCTCGCTCTTTTCCAGACGGCAGGGCGGGCGGCGCTGTTCAGGACAAGCTCAATAGTAGGTACCGAGCCATTGTGTAGAAAGGGTGCCGTTGCCCAAATTCCGTCCAGCGGCGGCGGAATGTACCCGGGGAATGGATCGTTGGGGACCATTCTGGTTATTCGTCCATAGAAGGAATCGTTATACCAGTCGACCAGCTCCGGTGAGTGGACTACACCGGCTTGGGCAACCACCGGATCGGTGCCAATAACATCCAGCGGAATGAGCAAATTTGGGTAAGTGTCTTCGATACCCACTGTTGCTTCTTCGGCTGAAGCGTAAGTACCGTGACAGGCTGCGCAGTCTAAGTCATAAATGGTTTTGCCGGTGTTAGCCAACTCAAGGTCTATTGTTCGGCTGTATTTCGGCGCCTCAATGGTAAGAATGAATGCCTGGATATCAACAAACATGTCATCCACTTTTTGTGCTGTTTGAACGTCATCGACGCAAACGGAAGTAGCCAGTGCCATTGTGCCCCGATGATCGCCGCGTGCCATGCCGTTATAGAAAAGAGCATTCTTCTTTTTTACTCGCCACCAGGGAGCGGGGTCAGAGGTCATGATATTGTCAACCAGGCGGGGATTGCCATTGTGATCTCGCACCACGTATTCACTGTAGGGCGTATCGCTCCATGTCAGTGTATGCCGATCGTGATGAATCATGAGCGTCACAGCTAGCATTTCTGCCGGATTCTGACCGATGGTACGCATATTTGTGGCGGAGCCAATAGCTGCCGCACGTTGCAACAACTTGTCAAAACTGGCCTGCTCTGCAACTGTGAGACCGAGCTGGTCGATCAAGTTCTGTGGGAAGGCAGGGAGGGCTGAGCCGGCTACACCTGCGGTGAAGTCGGCATTTGCATTGCCCAGGCCCATTACCATTTCGCCGTCGAATTTGCCGCCGTGGCAGAGTAGGCAATTGGCGTTCACGACTTCGGCGCCATCCTGGTTAACAAAGGTATTCATCCAGTAAGGCAGTTCAGCGCCATTGCCTTCTCTGCCGGGGAGTGGGTCCATGATACTGGCATTTCCCCACTGTGCAGCAAGCAACGATGCCACCCCAGGGATTGCCATCAATCTATAAGGAACTCCACATTCCATATAGGACCCGCTGAGCAGAGTTGTTCTACCTCGCTCTGGATCGCCAGTGGTCTGGGCTTCCTTTTCAAGCATTACGCCGGTGGCTGCAAAACCCTCAGCATTTCCCACGCCACTGCCCACCGAAACGTCGGCTGATCCTGACCCTCCACAGGCGCTCAGAAACAAGACGCTTATGAACAGTGCACGTATCGCAATTCTCTCGCCTATCATGCTGATCCGTTCCTCTTGGGTAATGGGGCACGCAAAGTTCATTGCGTTATAGCTGAATAGGCGCTCATGGGCAAGAACACTCGTGCGGCATGCGAAGTTATCCTGAACTAGAGGCCTTTGGCCTCGAGTGCTTGAGGTGATTCTGCGAGTTGCGATTTCAGCCAGTAAATTTCGTAGTCGTTGCGCAGGCCATCTTCAGCCCGTTGCAGTAGTATCTCCAATGCTTGCTGCCGCAGCGCCAATGCGCCCCGGTTTTGCGGTGATCCTGCCAGGGCGATCTCGGTAATATGCAGCGCCTTAACCGGTTCCCCCTGTGCTAGATAATTTTGCGCAAGGCTCAACAGGCCCGCGTTCCCTGTCACTTTCGCCAAATCAGCGTAGACGTCTGTGGCCGGAACAGGGTACAACTGCGTAGTACTGTCAAAGTGGAACCACCCCATGTAGTACTCCCAAATGGTCTTCACTGCCCAATCCACTTTTCCGTGATTCTGGACCAGTTCCAGCTCAGGGGGCAGTTTGATCTCTTGCATTAATTCATTGACGTTTTTGCCCGCGTTCATTCCGGCAATAGTTTCATCGTGCACATATTGCACGGCGTCACGAATGCGCTGCATACCCGCTTGAATTACCTCGGCACCCACGGTGGGGTCAAGGTGGCTGGGGATGATGATTCGGGGTTCGAGCGCCATCAGCTTTTCCAGCGATGTTATATATTCGATGGGCTTGCGGATTTTCTCACCGCGCATGGTAAAGATGTTGGGGAATTGCGGAAACTGCGGGCCGAAGAAATCGCCAGCAACTAATATTTTCTGCTGCGGTAGCCACAGCACAATATTGTCAGCGCCCTCGGCTCCAGGTACACCAATAACCTGAAATTGCGTATCTCCCAGGGTGAAGTCGTAGGTCTTCCAGTCGTCCACTGTGATGGTCGGTTCGATGCCGCCGTAACGCATCATTTCTATGTCCGGTCGATCCTCCCAGGCTGGCATCCACGGAAACAGAGTGCGATTGCGGCCGTACTGGTAGGGCTGCAGTTCAGCCAGGTAGCGCTGTTCTTCCTTAAAATTTTGATGCGCAATGATGTCAGTCTCAGCGCTCGCCCAAAAGCGGGTGCCACCAATATGATCGGCGTGGGAATGACTCAGTACTATGTAACGCAGCGGAGCGTCGGATACTTCCTTTTTCAGCAATCGCAACTGCATGGCCGATTGCAGAACCAGTCCTGTGTCAAATAGGACATTACCCTCGCTGGTCGAAATCATGATGGTATTGCTAACGCCGGTTGCGTAATGGACGTTGTCTGCTACCTCGCGTATTTCAATGGGACGCTTGATAAGGTCAACGGCGCTGCCGTGAGTTTCTTCGCCGGCATCACCGGCCAGGCGTTTGGTCGCTACTGCGCCGATCACTTCCATGCTCCGGGTTTCGGCTTCTCGTTTAAGTCCCTGCGCAGCTTCCTTGTCCAGGTATAACCACAGTGCGCCGGCGGCGAGGAGTGCAAGCAGAACCAGAAGTGCTTTGCCGATGGCGCCACGCTGTTGTTTTGTGTTTGAAATCACTGGACGAATTCCTGTGCTGTTGGCTCTGGGGAGGGATTAAATGTTACAAAAATGGGTGATGACCATGCACGCTGTTCCGCGGGTGCAAGGCAGTCTTGATCGGCGGGAGTGCGGTAGTCACCATAGCAGGGATTGACCTCAATGCACTCTCCGGATTCCGAGTACTTGCAGCGCAGGTTGTCGGCATTGATCATGGGCGTTGCTTCCTGGATCGCACGCACGTAGTAAATGGTCTCTCGTTTACCTGGAACAAAGTCTTCATCCTCAAACTCGATACTGCAGCCCATGGGGTCATCGGGGCAGCTGAACGTTTTCCAGGGGTCTTCGATCAACTGGCCTACAGCTTCATTGGCTGTAATCTGCGGTTGAATGCGCACTACTTCGACGCGGTCTATGCGATGTCGTTCATTGGCAGGGTTATAGCATTCATTACCGCACAGCCACTCAAGACGTTCCTGGCCAAGCGCTTTTAACGCGTGATCAGGGCAGCCGGGCTGCTGCGCAAAATCTCCCACCGCGCTCACGCGAAAGCGAGGGTTTACGGCGGAGCTTGTTTCCGAGCCCATGGGTATGTCACCGTTTGTTTGCAATAAATCGAACCAGAGGAGGATGCGGTCGCCCGATGTGCCATACACTTCGCGGCGCTTGAGACTATCCCATATGGCATCGCGATGACGCCCGTTGCTGTGCGCGGCCACCAGGCCCCCAGTGAGCCAAAAAGAATTTTGTCGTTCCATATTGCGCAGATTTCCGAGTCCGACGCCTGCAGGGTCAAACGGAATGGAGTAGGGCTCGGGCTCGCGCTGGTCACCCGGAGCCATCCTCGCCTGGCGCTCACTGGGTGGGCCGAACGCCTCAGTAGTCCGTTTACGCTGCGTCTGTTTGTAGCCGGTGCCCGCCATCGCGCGGTGATTGTCGCTGGAGCCAATGAAGCCAAAGCGGAAATTAAATGGCGCTTGTGGTTGTTCAAGGTCGGTAAGTGCCAAAGCATATTGGCCCGTGGTCGCCGGCCGGTGATCCATGGGCTCGAGAAAGCAGTCCGTGCAGTTACCGCAGTTGAGCCAGTCTGTGACTTGTTGGCCGGGTACTGTCATGTGTCCGGAGTTGCCGGCATTGACGAAATTTTGCCGTGCTGTGATTTCGCGTTGTTCGCAGTCTGCGGAATCGATTCCCTGGATCGTACAGCGCTCACGAATTATTTCACCCGCGCGCCAACAGCAGGGAAGGTATTTTTCAGAGGGGGTAGGGCAGTAAAGCTGACCGTTTTCATCTGTCTCGGTGGCTCGCCAGTCCCGATACTCTTCAGAATTACCGTGACCAGAGAAAATTTCGAATAGAATTTGTCGTGCCGGATCATGTTGCTCGCGGTTCAATTGCTTGTTGAATGTAGTGGTCGCGGGCGTATTCAAGCCCCAACTGTTGCCATGTGGAATAACGATGCTATCAAAACCCCACTGGTCTAGTTTGGTAAATAGCTCGCGCGGGTCTTTCGCCAGTTCCAGGCAGTCGGGTGGCAGCTTACGAGTGTTCACATTCGGTTCGCAAACAGGGGTTTGCGCTATCTCATCGTAATAGCCCTGAATTCCAAGATAGAAGGCGCGATTTTCAAAATCACTCAGGGTGAGCAGCAGTTGCGCCATTTTTCCCAGTGGAGCTTTAGCCAGTTGTTCACGGGGCGAGGCGATCGCTCGGGTTGGTACGGCGTCGTCTGCAGTATCCAGAAAAATGACGTTCTTGTGGCCCCAGTGCTTACTCGGATCCGTGCTGACCTGACTCCATTCCCAGCCGAGGAAGGCCACCAGGTCCGGGTTCGCGGAATCGCCTGACAACGCATTGCACTCACGGATACTTTTGCGCGTTTCTTGCCATAGACGAGGTGTGATGCCCTCGGCGTGGTCGTTGATGGACCAAAAATCCAGGCTGGAGCAATAGCGGGCAAAATCGCAGGCGTCCGCCGGTGATTTCAAGCCACTGCCGCCCATAAAGGGCACGGACATAATGAACGCGTCCGGAGAAAAGGTGGTGTGTACATGGAGGTCGCCGAACAGTATTTGCGAGTGCTGCCCCGCGACCTTTTGAGGGCCGGAATTTGCAACAATTTGCATGGACGCCTGACTCTGTCGCTGCAGCTTATCTGCTAACACGGTTGCCGGGGTAGTGGAGCCAACGATGACCCCTCGGTCCTGCGGATCACCGCAGCTTGCGAGTAGACACAGGGCGATGAAAAGGGCTGTGATCGCAACTGCGCGATTAAGTGGTGGCATGAGTGACAATTGTCCAGATGAACCGTGGCAGGATAGACCACTGTGATCGCTTTTTCTATGGCTGTCCGGGCCAGAAAGTGTCTTTTTGGAGTGCAGCCAGGTGCGCTACGTCAGCTTTACGCAGACGACACCTCCTGATTATAACTATAGTGTGGTTTTACAGCGGAATGGCAAACATTGTGCCGACGATTGCGTATTTGAAGGCCCCGATTTTTGTATATCGCAACTTTCACCGGTAATAAATGACCCTTTTCGACATGTATTCGCAGTTGGCTCCAGCATAGGATGAAGGGTGAGGCTCGGCTAAGCGGTCGAACCTGTACATGAGCGCAAAGGAAGGTAGATGAAATAATGACAATGCAATCGACCTATCCTAAAAGACGCTGGCAATTCGCCGAATTCCGCAAAGGTACCCCACTATGAACACCATTAACTCCCCAATCTTACGCAAAACCGCCCTCGCCGCAGCGTTATCAATAGCGGCCGCGCCGAGTGTGGCCCAACTGGTGCTGGAGGAGGTGGTTG
>JAPKAY010000090.1 GCA_028825045.1 Halioglobus sp. | reverse complement strand
GCCGCGGCACTCGATGTCTTCGAGGTGGAGCCCCTGCCAAAGGAAAGCCCGCTCTGGGACATGCCGGGCGTCTTCATCTCGGCACACTCGTCCGTATCGGTGGACCGCTACGTGGACGATATCTTCGACCTCTTCGAAGACAACCTGCGTCGCTACGCGCGCGGCGAGCCCCTGCACAACCGGGTCGACATGCAAGCGCTGGGGTTCAAATGAGCGGAATGAATGATGACTCCCTGAATTGTGAAAATGATATCTGTGCATTACCGCAGGTTTCCTCCAACGTTCAGCCTGAGCTAGAACTGATGTCTGAAGACCCGGAGGAGCTGTTGGCGTTATTTGAGGCCAATGGTTGGGGAGATGGGCTGCCATTAGTTGCGCCAACTGAAGAACGGGTTGAGGCGATGCTCGCCGTCGGAGGGGAGCTGGCAACTGCGCCTCCCGATGAAATTATAGCCACTCTGCCGCCGCGGTTTGGACAAGCGACACGCCGGCTACTGGCGGTTAACGCGGTGCTCGCGGGCTGCCCAAATGGTGTACTCCCTGTAATCACCTCAGCGGTGCGGGCGTTGACCCATCCCCAGATCAACTTGCGTGGTGTGATTGCCACTACCCACCCGGTTGTGCCCTTGCTGATCGTCCACGGTACGGCCGTTGATGATCTTGGATTTAACTCGGGCCAAGGTACTTTTGGTCCAGGATGCAGAGCCAATGCTTCTGTGGGGCGGGCTATCCGGTTGATCCTGTTGCATATCGCCGGTTCAGCTACAGGCACCGGTGACGCATCCACACAAGGGCAGCCCTCAAAATACAGTTACTGCATCGCAGAAAATACCGAACAAACCCCCTGGGAATCGTATCCCGAACGCTGCGGCGTCAGTGCAGACAGTGCGATAACGGTTGCCTGTGGCGAGAACCCCCACAACTTTCACGATATGGAAACAGACCGACCCGAGCTGATTCTGGAGAAGGCAGCCAGTGTAATGATGACCTTGGGTTCCAATAACGGGCCGGTATCTTCGGCAGAGTTTTTTGTCGTGTTTGGGCCAGAACACGCTGCGACCATTGCCGCCGCCGGCTGGTCTTGTGAAGATATTCAGAACTTTATTTTTGAAACTGCCAGAGCCAGGGCATCTGTATTTCGGCGCCATTTCCAGGTCACCCAATACGCTGACTGGATCAAACAGTTGCACGACGATGACCTGATGCCGATTACCGATGATCCACAAAACATACGAATTCTAGTCGCCGGTGGGCCCGGCAAGCACAGCTGCGTAATTCCCAGCTGGGGTATGACTAAAAGCGTCACCTTGCCTGTCATGGCTTAACAAAGAATATTGATAGCCCGGTTAAAGAAGTAGCGAGAAGTGATAACGACGGAGAGTAAAATGAAAATATATTCACCTGCAGGGTCTGTAGGCAGGCCGGTACACGGTCTGGCCGAAGCCCCCAAACCTTTGCGGCAATCCAGACTTGTTGGGTTGGATAATGGTAAGCCCGGTGCTGCTTTGTTAATCGAGAGTGCTGGGCAGCGCATTGCTCAAATCTCGGGCGCCAGCTGGCTCGGGGTTCGAGCAAAAGGATCTGCTGCCACACCGGTAGAGGATCTGCTGCTTAGTGAACTTGTCAACGATGCAGATTGTGTCATTACCGGTACTGCTGACTGAGGATCTTGTACGTCGTGGAGTCTCCATGACTTAGTACAACTGGAAGCAATGGGATTGCCTACAGTCGTGATCGCCAGTGAGGACTTTGAAGAATTAGCGCGCAGTTCCGCCCAGGCATTGGGTTTGCCCGAAGCCCGGATTTTGACTGTTGCCCATCCCATCGGTGGAGTTCCCGATGAAGTACTCAGGCAGCGCGCGGAATCTTCGGTTGAACAATTGATGTCGCTATTGGGAGCAAATGTTCCTGTAAAGGATGGGGAATGAATGATCAGTACACAATAATCGACACTCATGTCCACGTTGTCGCCCAGGACGAGGTAGCTTACCCGCTGAATCCAGCGGGATTGCCGGGAGCCTGGTATCGCGAGGCCCCCTATAGTGCTGAGGCATTCATATCCTGCATGGCGGATGCCGGTGTCGCCAAAGCGGTACTTGTGCAGCCAGTGGGTGCCTATTCTTTTGATAATAATTATACCGCCGACGCGGCGAAAGCTTATCCACGATTGTTTGCCGGTGCCTGCTGTGTCGATATCAATGGGCAGGACCCTGTTGCAGAACTGCGCTACTGGATCAAGGAAAGGGGCATGCACGGGGTGCGCCTGTTCGACCTGGATTTCGATGGCTCTGGCTGGCTCGACAAGCCTATTGCGCAACCCCTGTGGGAATGCGCCGATGAATTAGCCGCTCATGTAATTGTCACTATTTTCGCTCACCAGCTTCCCCAGCTCCGCGAGGTATTGCAGCGCTATCCACAAATCTCCGTTTCCCTGGATCACTGTGCTTTTCCTTCCGTCAACGGCCCTCCCTGGAGCGATTCAGCGTCACTGACCGACCTGGTAGAATTTGAAAATCTATATTTGAAAATTACTACCCACCTACTAAATACAGTACTTGAAAAAGCCAATAGCCCGGCCCAATGGGTTGAGTATCTGGTCACTCATTTCGGCGCCAATCGACTCATGTGGGGTTCTGATTTTTCCCAGACTCACAGTGGTAGCTACGTTGAACTGGTAGATTTCGCCAGAGAAGCCTTTGGTGAGCTGTCGGCAAAAGACCAAAGTCTCTGTCTCGGAGGGACTGCTGCCAGTTTGTGGCCCTGTTTACAGAAAGATTAGCCGCTTGTGTGGCGGAAGAGGTAGGAGTCGAACCCACCAGGCGCGCTGGGCGCCTCACTGGTTTTGAAGACCAGGCACCCCACCGGGGACGTCGCTCTTCCGCAGTACAAAAGTTTATCTGTTAAACAGACGCGCGGGTAGCTCGACGTCCAGAATCACACGAATATCCCGCCGCCGCTGCGTAAAACGGATGCTGTCGAAGTATTCCAGCACCTCAATGGCCAGCTTGCGACCAGTGCCCATGCGGCCCTTGAAATTGACGACGTTGATGGGCTGATTGTCAGCCACCAGGTCGCCCACCAGTTGAGCCAATTGTGCCAGTTGTTGTGGGGTGGCATAGCGGTTATCGGTGAGCTTGTGCAGCCTGCCGTCGCTCACCGCAACCCGAGCCATGTTCTCCAGCGTTTTCCTGTCCAGTCCCGTTTGCGTGGAAACCTGAGATAGCAGAGGGATGTCCCTACTACGCTGCTGCAGGAAGTCTTCGAACTTGTGCCAGTGCTCGACATCTTCATTGGACACTGATGCCTTGTATCCGGCCAAAAATAACTTGCCGTCTTTCAGAGTTAATACCGAACCTTGCAGCAAATCACCCAGCATGGCTGCAAACAGCGGTGCTTCCAGTGTCGACTCCAGCTCTGACTTAAGCAGCTGCACTTTGATGCCGGCTTCACGTGGGTTATGCTGATGCCAGCTCGCCAGATACTCGGGGATGGCTGCCATCCCCTGCTGCCAACGTGCCACGGAGACCAACAGACTGACACCGTCGACGTCGATTCGGTGCAGTTGCGGCCCACACAATTTCTGCATCTCATCCTCGCGCAGGTTCCAGCTATGCCGAAATTTTTCCCGGTCCAGCAGTTGTCCCTGCTCAAGTACCAACGCCCCCAATGCGGCTTGAGACGAGTCGGTATCCAGTGCACGGAGCGTGTCCAGTCGTCGTGGACTAGTCTTGCCCGTTCGCGGCGCGTAGGGGTCAAGTACCAGGCCACCGCCCAGGGTGACGCTTTCGCTGTCATCACGCAGCAGAAAGTGCTCGCCATGGCAGCAACTGACAGCCTCATCCAGCAACAGCTGTGCCAGTGCATCTGCGCCCGGGTCCAGGCACCTGCCGCCTTCAAGAATGAATAACCGGCCAGCAATACGCCTGGCGCCCAGGTATATTTTCACCGGCGACAGGTGTTTCAATGGAAAGGGTGCGGTGCCCAGCAAGCGCACGCGGGCGTCGACACCAGGAGATACCGGGCCGGCGTTGATATCCAATAACCAGTCGCCGCGCGCGACGGCATTCCTTTCAACATCACCCACGACATTAAGCGCACAGCGCTGACCGGCGCAAGCGGTATCGGCTTCCTCATCCTGTACATGAATACTGCGCACCCGTAGTTTTACACCGGTCGGTTGTAAAATCAGGAAGTCACCCACACTGACAGAACCCGCAGTCGCCGTGCCGGTGACCACCAAGCCGACGCCTTTGAGATTGAACACGCGATCAATCGACAGGCGAAACCCGCCCCCGGCGGGTTTCACGGCTGTATCGCGCGCGCATCGTTCCAGGTGAGAGAGCAGTGCCGGCACACCCTCGCCACGGGTGTTGGACACAGGAAAAACGGGCACCTCGCCTTCCCTTACAGTCAACAGCGCCTGCATTTCCTTTGCAATTTCTTGCACTCGCTCTGCCGGTACACCGTCTATCTTGGTGACAACCAGCAGGAAGTTATGCACTCCCAGTAGTCTCAATACGTCCAGGTGTTCTATGGTCTGTGGCATTGGGCCGTCATCGGCAGCCACTACCAGCATGCCAAGGTCGATACCACTGACACCTGCAATCATGGTATTGATAAAGCGGTTATGGCCCGGCACATCGACAAAACCAATAGGGCTAAGCCCGTCCAGCTTGCGATAAGCAAAGCCAAGGTTAATGGAGAGGCCGCGGCGCTTTTCTTCTTCCAGGCGGTCGGTGTCCACACCGGTGAGATGTTTGATGAGCGAGGTCTTGCCGTGATCCACGTGACCAGCGGTGGCCACGATCAAATGCGTAGCCCACCCAGTTGCTCGATGAACGCCTGTTCCTGTTCCAGACACCGCAGGTCCAGCCAGATGCTGGTTTTGTGCAGGCGCCCGATCACGGGTAAGGGCAGCAGACGTAGTGCCTGCGCTAGCTGTCGGGCATCAGCATCTGCACCCGAGCATGGCGTAATTTTAAGCGCTGTGCTTGGCAAAGTCTCCACCGGCAGCGCACCACTGCCAATCTGGCTTGAGCAATCGGCGAGAACCACAGAGAACGCAGGCGCCAGCGCATTCTTTACTGCGGGCAGCAGTCGTTCGGCCTGCGCCGTAATATCATCCTTGGACCGCGTCAACTGGCGCAGGGTTGGCAAGCGCTGCAGCAGGCTGTCCGGGTCCCGATACAGTTTCAGCACTTCCGCCAGCGCGGCCAGCGTCATCTTGTCCAGGCGCAACGCCCGCTTGAGGGGATTCGTATTGATCTGCTGAATCAAATCCTTGCGACCGGCAATCAGACCCGCCTGTGGGCCGCCCAGCAACTTGTCACCACTGAAGGTAATCAGATCTGCACCCTGGGCAATGGCCTCGGCTGCAGTGGGTTCCGGTGGCAAACCCAGCTTGCCGAAATCCACCAGGCTGCCACTGCCGAGATCGATCACAAAGGGTATTTGATGCTCTTGTGCCAGTTGTGCCAGTTCCGCCTCCGGCACCGCACTGGTGAAGCCCTCAACCTGGTAGTTGCTGGTATGCACTTTCATCAACAGCGCCGTATTACCATTGATGACATTTGCGAAGTCTTTCAGGTGTGTGCGATTGGTAGCGCCGACTTCAACTAGCGTACAACTGGCGCGCTGCATCACCTCGGGAATACGAAAGGAACCGCCAATTTCCACCAACTCCCCGCGGGATACCGGCACCTCACGGTTCATGGCCAGAGTATTCAGTACCAGTAGTACTGCTGCCGCGTTATTGTTGACGGCCGTTGCCGCCTCGGCACCCGTCAGCTCACACACCAGCGCCTCTATGTGCGACTCGCGATCACCGCGTACCCCGGACTCCAGGTCAAATTCAAGATTGCTGGGCGCCGCCGCCACAGCGGCCACCGCATCCAGGGCCTCCTGCGGCAAACTGGCCCGCCCAAGGTTGGTGTGTAGTACCGTTCCGGACAAGTTGATCACCGGCTTCAGGCTGGCGCTGTTGTTTCGCGTAAGTCGTGCGGAAACCTTTTTGTGAATCGACTCAGCGTCGATTTCCGGTACTTCGCCGCGGGAAATTTGTGCACGTATGTCAGCCAACTCCTCGCGCAGTGCAACGGTCAATTGTTGATGCCCCCAGCATGCCAGGGCATTCGGCATTTGTTGCAGCAGGGCATCTACAGAGGGTACCCGGCGGTGTGGGTTTTCAATCGGGGTATCTGCACTCATATCAGGGGCCGTGGACCAACTTTGTGAATTCGTCGGCGATGAGTTGGGAGG
>JAPKAY010000013.1 GCA_028825045.1 Halioglobus sp. | reverse complement strand
TTTCAAGGAGACTATTACACCATCACCGGTTTAACGGGCAGTCCCCGGCCGATTCGCTCACCCATTCCAGTTTTTATAGGCGGAGCGGGACCGGTAATGCTGCAACAGGCGGCGCGTATCGCGGATACCATCGGGCTAAACCTTGGGCTTCCCTTGGGTTTTTCGATTCCCGAGACATCCACGCCCTTTGCGGATATCACTGATATGAAACTGAAATGGATCAAGGCAGGAGCTGGAGGGCGATTTGATGATTTGGAATTACAAACAACAGTTTTTGCCGGCGGTATTACGGATGGAGACACTGCGGCTCTGCTTGCACCGTTAGCTGAGATGATCGGAGTATCCATAGAAACACTGAAGGATTGTCCTCACGTTCTGGCGGGCACATTGGAAGAGTGTGTTGAGACTGTGCAAAGGTGGAGAGCACGTTGGGGAATCAGTTACGTGACTATTCCAGGTTCGGTAGTCCGGGAGTTCGGGCCCTTGGTGAGTGCTCTGCGCGGTAAGTAATAGAAGTTTGACGCGAAGTCACAGGGGAGTTCAATTGTTTGTGGAAACTATCGCTCGGGAGCGGGGTTCGTGGCGCGCAGTGCGCGCAGTGCGCGACACAGAACATCGAACGTTTCCGCAACAAGATAAATTCATCGACTCTTGGAGATTTCTGTAGTGTGTTCTTCGGTGAAGTTTTTGAGGCGCTACGGCGGTTGCTATTGTGATCTAGCGCACATTTTTTTCGTCTAAACGGGTAACTCGCGTTACCTTTTTTTCGTGAAAATACTGTCAACGCCTGCAGCCCCCTGGGTTGAGATGTGTCCGCGACTCAATTCGTTGTCATGTTATAACCAGGTGATCTAAACAGAAATAACCTGCAGTGATTTGGTATTTTTTTGTAGATTCCGGTGTTGAAGAGAGGGGGTGCAATACCCTACCGTAATAAGTGTAACACTCTGTAAGAAGGGCAAACCTGTCGAAAGATAGGGACGCAAAGTTACCGGTCTAAGGGACGTAAGTTCTACGATAGCGGGATTGTGGGAATCAACGGGTTGTTTTAGGGCGCGACAATGTGCCGGCACTGCAAACTCTCGATTCCACGTTCGCACACTGTTGTCCAGACCTGCAATTGCGCTCAAGCCGATACAGAAGCGCAAAGGGCATGACTTCATAGAAGTTGAAATGCCAAAACGGCGTCCAGTATTACCTGGGCCGTTTGCATCAGGTTGATGAAGGACTATGACAAAATTGCTGCTTACCCTACTTCTCGCGTTTTTCGCAACGACAGCTTTTGCAGGTGGCGAAAATAAATCGCTGTTGCGTTGTGGCATTAAATTCGGTGGTGAAAATTCAGTATACGAAGCAAGCTTTGGATCAAAACAGAGCAAGGTGAGTGGCACATACCGCGGCGCGGTCTCCGGTCGGTTGCGAACAGTTGCCTTCTCCACCACTTCTGCCACCGCGTTCACAGCTGTAAAGTCAAAGAGCACCGGTCGCAAAACACCCCCTGCCATTATGTTGGCGAATGTTGGATGTTCCTGGCGCTGAGCTACTCGAAGGTCGCTTTCTAAGCTTTACTCAATCGCGCCACTCTCTTTCAATGCGTATATTTGGTCGGCATGTAATCCCAGAACGTGTTTGAGGATGTCCTGGGTATGTTCCCCCAGTAAAGGAGAGGGGTGATGGTAATCAGATGTTGCGGCATCCAGTCGAAAGCCGTTGCGTTCGTAGATCGATTCTCCCGTTTCCGACCGGTTGAGGTGAACAAAATGTCCCCGTTGTTTCAATTGTGGATCACGCAGCAGCAGGTCCTCGAAATCAGCGACAGGTACGGCCTCGATCCCCGCATATTGTAATTGCTTGGCTAGATCGTCAGCGGTCCTGTGGTGCGTAATTTCACCGATAATTTTTTCGATGGCATCCTCTGCCGCTAGTCTGTTTTCTAGTGCTGGATATTGGTGTGCGTCTATACCCAGTATTGTGGCAAGGTTCAGCCAATCGGTATCATTCCAGCAAGCGATCGCAATCCAGCGATCTTCACCCAGACACGGAAATACGCCGTGTGGCACCGCGCGTTTGGAGCGATTGCCACTGCGGCCACTGCTGCGACCATTGATAGCGTGCTCTAGGAGCCAGGGCGATAAACTGTAAACACCGGTTTCCACTTGGGAAATATCAAGATGTACACCCTTGCCTGTGCGCCGTCGATACAGTAATCCCGCAGCGAGACTGGCGGCGGCGAACCGGGGCGCCAATGAGTCAGTGATCGTTCCGAAGGGGCCGATGGGTTCTCGGTCTGGCCAGCCGGTGAGAAAGTTGAATCCAGACAGTGCTGCACCCTGACCCCCAAACCCCGGGTAGTCTTTGTGCGGCCCACTTTGGCCATTGAGGCAGGTTGATAACATTACCAGATCGGGTTTTTCCCGGACCAACTCTGTGTAGTGTAATCCGTAGGATTTCATTGCTTTGGGCGCAAAGTTTTCTAATACCGCGTCCGCCCACTGAATAAGTTGTCGGGCAACGTCTTTACCGGCAGGGTGTTTGAGGTTGATGGTGATGCTTTTTTTTCCGACATTGAGCGCATCGAAGAGCGTTGAACCTTCCAGTCCCTGGGGGCTGCCGGCGGCCATGACGCGTAAAAAGTCCGGATGACTGCGCGATTCGACTTTGATGACAGTGGCGCCGTGCTCGCTAAAGTAGCGGCTGGCGATAGGGCCCGCAGCACCGGAGCCGAACTCAAGCAGTTTCACTCCAGCCCATGCGAAGTCCGAATGGGTCGGTGTACCGGAAATTCTATGCTTGTCATTTTTTTTCATAGGCCAATGCGGTAAAGGCCCTTGGTTGAGCTCAGGGGCACGTTGCAATTGGAATTGCGATACTGCCTTGCCCTTCGGGTCCGTTGCTAGAAAAAATCTCGCCGGAAACGAATCCATACCATCAAGCGTAATGAACATGTCCCGTGCACGTAACTGTGGACTGGCAAGAATTTCGGCAGCGGAGTTGGCCGGGGCTAACATCAGGTTTGACGTAACCGCCAACGTATAAAGTTCGGCCATGGTATGGCGGGAGAAATAATCGGCCAACGGCTGTTCTATGGCACGCAATTCCTCATCGTCCAGTGCTTGTGCGTTAAAGTTGCGCCAATCCCGATTGGCCCATGCGGGGGTTAGTAGATTTTTCTCTTGTAACAAGGGCGTTAGAATTTCGAAATTTCTTGCTCGGGAAGGTCCGCCGCGCAGGCCAAAAGAAACAAAGCCGTCCTTACAGGGCCAGATCTCTCGCGTCTTGCCCAAAGCGGCGCCCTGACGTAGACCTTTTCGCCCGGTTTTCGGAAATTGCCCGGCACTACCCATACTGGCAATCATGGTCGCTTCCTGCATCGACAGGTCGATCACCTGTGGGCGACCCGATGCAAGTGCGGTCAGTATTGCGAAGACTGCCTCACTGCTGGCGTGTGCATAGGCCGCCGGTTCGCTGCAGCGTAGGGGCGCGCGATCAGGATAGCCAGTGGCATACAGGTTGCCACTGGCAGCCAGTAGACCGAGGTCGCTAGCTCGCCATCGGCTTCTTGGTCCTTTCAGCCCGAAGGGTGTTGCTTTTAACCAGGTAGCCTGCGGCGCGGATGAGGGGGGAAGTTCAAGAGCGCCTGGAAATCCCGGGGTCTCAATGATTACGTCCGCCCCGAGAATGAGAGCGTCGATGCGCTTATCTGAGGCGGAAAATTCAATACTGGTCTTGCTCACATTCCATGCCAGAAATCTCAGGGATAGCCCGCTGTCTCCGGCGAACGGAGGGACGTTGCGCAGGGGGTCCCCGCCGGGCGGTTCAAGCCTGACAACCTCCGCTCCCAAGTCGGACAGCATGCGCCCGGCCATGGCCAGTGGTTCACCGGCAACGTCCAGAACTTTTACACCTTCCAGCAATCTAGTGCTCAATTTCTATCTCCTAAGGTGTAGATGATCTCATAACTTCGTACCGTGTAGCAGACCGTAGGTGCCCAATCGAGGCCGTGTCAGCATCGCGCTGAGATACAGGGCTACCGAGAGCGCTATTCCCGGAGCCATTAGGGGTTTGCTTATGGGTGCCTGGGTGAATGACGGTCAAATCACCCGAGTGACGTTAAGCGTGTCCGGTTCGGATCTGTTGAACGCCCCGTGCGAACCTGACAAAATGGTAGAGTTCCAGCGCAGCTAGTTCCAGTCAGATATCTGACTGGAGGGTGCGCGCAGTATTCTCGGACTGACAAATACAGTTTGCATCGGCCCGCATGTCTTTCTCGATATAGCTAGCTCATCTCATCAATCAGATAGTCGCCATAGTTCACACCATCAATTTCGATGGCGTCTTCGCGCAGTCGCTTCAGTGCTTTTTCCACCAGCTTTGGGGTTTGAATTTTTTGGTTACCGGTAAAACTTAAATCCTTCTCTGAAAACAGCAGAACTTTCTTCGGAATTTTATAGACGGCTAGCTTCTGCTTGAGAAAATCCAGAATAGCCGCTTCGGCGAGTTCATGTCCCTCAATGGCAATTGCACACAGAACAATGACCTCACCTAGACTGGGGTGGGGAGCGCCAAAGGGAATCCCGCTGCGCATGTTGGGGTAGCTAAGGAGTGCCTCTTCGATTTCCAGTGGAGAAACGTTGGCTCCTCCTGTTTTGATGATATTGGACAATCGGCCCGTCCAGTGCAGGTAGCCGTCGCTGTCCAGGTGTCCCCCGTCCTGGCTGTGATAGTAACCATCGCTATCGAAGGTGGCCTCCGGTTCTATCTTGTAATACCCGCGCATCAAGGTTGGGCCTTTTACCGCAATCTCACCCGTTTCCCCCGGGGGAAGCTGAAGGCCGGTTTCGGTGTCCAGGATGCGCACACTCATGCCGGGCAGCGGTTTTCCGGCGGTAGAGTTTCTTAATGCAACTGGCGCATCGGTTGGTAAGTTAGACGTGAGGGTGAAGGTTTCTGTCATGCCAAAAGAGCCCTGGGTTCCCCATCTGTCGTCTTTCGGATCGACGTCCGGCTGCAAGCGACAAACCTCCTTATCGATGTGTGATAAATCCAGTGTTGCATAGAGCGGATGTTCGGCCATGGCCTTGGCTTGATGTGGCCAGCATTGAGTAGCGTTGGCCCGTTCGTCGCTCAGGCATTGTAAGGCAGCGCCGGGTTCGAAGGTTTCCTGTAGAATCAGTGTTGCACCTGCAGCCATGCTCGCTCCGAGCGCCATGCAAATCCCAGCCGACCAGAAAAATGGGTAAGCGGTCCAGACGCGGTCGTCGCGGGTTAGGCGCATGTCGTCTGCGAAGCGCCAGCTCTGTATTACCGCAGCGCGTTGCAGGTGCAGTACCCCTTTGGGCCTGGCAGTGGTGCCGGACGTGTAGATGATCAGACTCTCGTCGCCGGGACAGACTTCTGCAATCATCGCATCGAGCATTTCATCGGGAAAGTTGTCACCCCGTTGAAGAAAACTTTCCCACGCCTGAACTCTGCCCTGCGATGCCTGCAACCCCAGTGCAATAACCTGGCGCAACTGTGGCATTTTAATGTTGTGCACTGGCTCGCTGGATTCGTCGTTTAGCTCTGGTAGCAGGCCTGTTAATTGTTTGAGGAAATTGTGCTTCAGTAACTGACTTTGGAAGAGTAGAAACGCGCTATCGCTGTGTCGCAGGATGAACTCGCGTTCGTCTACGGTGGCAAAGGTGTTCACAGGCACCATAACCGCACCCAACATTGCGATGGCAAACGAGGCAACGACAAATTCTGGGCGATTTGCCATATGTACTGCGACGCGCATGCCTTTAGATACACCACTGGCTGCCAGTGCCTTGGCGAGGCGCCTCGCGACAGTCTGTAATTCCCTACTACTGATGTCGCGCCCGTCGAAGCGGATAGCACAGCGGTCACCGTGTCGGCTTACCACATCGTCAAGAAATGCCGGCCAACTAAGACGAGAAGTATCCGGTTGCAAGCGCAGCTGAAGATCGCTGCTCATTCTAGCGTTTCTCGGCAGGTGGTAGTTCCAGGGTTGGCAGTCGCACCTCTGCGCCACCGGTGGCCAGTACATCATCATTCTGATTTGTCATGCGTACCTGCACGACAGCCAATGGTTGGCCAGTCATTGGGTCTTCACGCACGGAACTGATCTCACCATTCAAAATGGTTAAATCCCCGGTCATGGCCGGTGTACGATAAGAAAACTTACTGTGGATGATGTCGCTCCAGGCACCGCCCCATAAGTTGATGTAATCCAGAATCCAGGCGCCCATGGAGGCACCGTAACCGTAGGCCCGAGGCAGTCCGATCAACTGAGCGTACTCCGGTTGCACATGGCCGCGCGAAGGACCGTGGTAGAGCCCATCGAGGTGCGTGGGGTCGATGGCGCCCTTGCCGAAATCGCGAGACATTTCCGGCAGCCAGCCTGCTTCATAGAGGGAGGAGGGGAGTCCGTCTGGGCGGAACGTGTGCCAAATGGTAAAAGGGTAGGCGCGCCACTCGGTAGTGAAACTGGCCACCGAATGCGGTCCTATCAGTCGTTCCGGTAGCTGTTCTCCCGCCAGTACGTTTAGTTTGCGTTGATGTTGTTCGGCCTGCACCCGCTCGAAATAGGCCATCTTCTTACGCTCAATCTCAATCAGTTGCTCTTCCGTCCAGGTGGGGTCGGTCTCCTCATTGAACTGCGCGCGATTGCGGGCTTCCTCTGCCAAATAGCGAATGGAGGTTGACCGCTGTTTGCAAATGAATTCCCCGCCCTGGTTGACGTACTCGGTGTCGCCGCGGGAAAACATGGTAGGTCCGGCAAACCCAGTTTGCGACACTTTATAATCAAACAACATGCGTGAACGTGTGATCTTGTCTCCCGGCCGAATACGAGGGCCGTAGAACCACCATTCATCGCCGCCGAACAACATGTGTGTGCCGGGAATGTTGCCCTGAATGGCGGGGGCCGCACCGTGACTGTCGTCTGTACAGACGGCGAATGACTGCGGCGCGACCAGTTCACCGAAGCGACTTTCTGTAGCCTCCGCGATCTCTTCATCGTAATACAGCGGGTTGCAGTTTTGCATGCCCTGGACCCAGCGCCTGATGTCATTGGGAGCGACCGGGTCTTTCATCTGTCCTCCGCCCAGCGGCACGCCTACCCAGATGTCCACCGGGCTGGTATCGAGTTGGGCAGTGTCGTTATCTTCTTTTTCTATCATCAATGGTCTCCAGTCGCGGGGCAAAGGGTACCCCGGGTGCAAATCAGTTTGTTTGGCGGGTTAGCTCGTAGTCTCCCGCATCATCCAGTTGAGCATTCCAGCCCGGGTAGACAACAATGGTGGTAAAGGCTTCTTCAATAATCGCTGGTCCCGTCACGAAATGACCCGGTACGAGATCTGAGCCGCGGTAAATATCCGTCGAGTGGTAACCCTGGCCAAGGTTGGCGCGGCGCTGTTTATGCGGTGTAGCGGAGTGACACTCGGCGCTGAATCCACCGGTGAACTGTGGTTGCGGTATTTGAGTGGAGGCGATCAGACGTACGCCGGTAATTTCCGGCGCCTCACTCGTTCGCGCATGTCCGTACTCTGAAAAATGCAGCTGATGAAAGCGGTCTAGCATTTTTTCTACCAGTTGTTCGCCTGCAAAGGAAAGATCCTGGGCGCCGCGAACGTCCGCAGCGTCGACGGTCAGTGACCAGTTTTGTCCGGGGTAGCGTACGTTGAGTTGATAACGACAGTGTATGTCGTCTCTTTCAAACCCGGCCTGCAGTAAATAACTTTCGGCGCGTTGATCTAACTCTTTCCACAAGTGGCGCAGGTGATCTACGTCTGCCTCCGTACCGGGTACGATATAGGAGCGCTCTTCATCGATGCTCGGTTGTGCCGCCAGTGCCCCGGTCGCCGAAAAGCCAGGAGAGGTACGCGGTACCAATACACGACTAATGCCCAGGTCCTGCGCCTGTATCGCTGCAAACACAGGGCCGTTACCGCCGTAGGCGAGCAGGGTGAGGTCTTCTGGATCACTGCCTTTTTGCGCAGTGAGGCGGCGCACTGCCTGAGTCATATTGGCATTCACCACGCGCCAGCAATCAAACGCGGCTTCTTCGACACTGCAATTCATGGGGTCGGCAACGTACTCCTTCAGAGCGGCTTCGACGCCATCGCGCGTAAGCTGGAAACTCCCGCCGGCAAAGTCTGATTCGTCAGAGAGTAAACCCAATACCAGGATTGCATCAGTGACTGTGGGCAGCGTTCCGCCTTGGCCATAGCATATCGGTCCTGGCTGTGCGCCGGCGCTTGCTGGCCCTACCTGTAATGTGCCGGATGCCGCACTACAAATAGAGCCGCCTCCAGCGCCCAGGGTTTCAATCTGCACCATGGGTACGGCGACGAGGTAGCGATGGTGCCAATTCCAGCCCGACTGCGCGGGCGCCATGCCCTTGCGGATGACCGAGACATCGTAACTGGTTCCACCCATATCCACGCACAGTAGTTCAGTTGCCCCCTTTGCCTTGCCAATAGCCGCACTACCGATCACGCCGCCGGCCGGTCCAGACGCGAGGACGCGTATGGGGCTGCGTGCCAGATAGTTTTGAGTCATTACCCCGCCGTTGGATTGCATCAACAGCAAATGACGTTGGTATCCGGCGTCCTTGAGCCGATCGCTCAGTTTCGCGATGTACTCGCTGACACGGGGGCCCACGTAGCCATTTACAGCCGTAGTACTGACGCGCTCGAACTCAGGAGATTTGGGAAGCACTTCATGTGAAAGAGAGATATAGGCACCGGGCATTTCTTCTGCGACTAACTGCGCCAGCCGGATTTCGTGAGCCGGATTGGTAAAAGAAAACAGGGTGCAAATAGCCACTGACTCGACACCCTGCTTGGCCAAGCGGCGAATCGCACCACGCGCAGCATCTTCATCTAAGGGCGTATGAACCGAACCGTCAAAACGAATACGCTCAGGTATACCCAGGCGGCGACGACGAGGAATGATCTGCGGCGGGGGAGGAAGGCGCACATCCCAAATGTCTTCCTTGTATCCTCGGCGCAGTTCCAGTTCGTCGCGAAAGCCCTCAGTGGTGAGCAGTCCCGTGCGGGCGCCATTCATCTCGATCAGTGTGTTGTCTGCTACGGTGGTGCCATGAATAATGGCGTCGACCTG
The DNA here is from genome assembly GCA_028825045.1 of Halioglobus sp. Taxonomy (GTDB): domain Bacteria; phylum Pseudomonadota; class Gammaproteobacteria; order Pseudomonadales; family Halieaceae; genus Marimicrobium. Next base: position 76,513 of record JAPKAY010000013.1, on the reverse strand, counting down.
CCGCAGCAGTTCTGACAAATTTTTTCCCTCTAGCGCCGCCAGGTGCTCCAGCCCCTGGATTACACCGAGTGAGCGATCCTCCGGCGTGCTGAGATTTTTATGCAGTATGAGCTCCCGATCCTTTAACAGCGCGAAATCAGTGAAGGTGCCACCGATGTCGATACCGATACGGTAATTCATGTGCTGCTGTCCCTGATATTTTCTGCCACTCGCTGGCGACGCAAGTCCTCGGTTTTTTCAGGATCAATTTCGATATCACAGTTTTCTGCCGAACCTGTTAGTACAACACCGTAACGTTCTCGGGCGGCCTCGACGCTGACATATTCGTCCAGCACATCCTCTCTCACCGCCTCAGCCGCGCGCAACAGTGGGTTTTCGAAGCCAGCGCCCCCGCCATATTGGTACGCGGTGACTGCACCAGCGGGCAATTGTGCGTTAATTGCGTTTTCTACTTCGAATTCATCTGCGCTGCCGAACAGGAAAAAGTTGGAGTAGGGTGCGGCATCGTCGCCCCCGCACAGTCCACGCAGCGGGTGCTTGCGCGACACCATCCATGTCATGGCAGATACCGGTTCAAGCACCTGCTTGATGTTGCGTGTGCCGGGTTGGCCGCGCCAGCGTCCCGCGCCGCCTGTATCTGTTGTCATCTCGCGGCTCAGATTGAGCACTGGAAAACGGCTCTCTGCGTCCTCCGCTGTCGCCAGGATGAGGTTGCCCAGACCTGCGCACATAGAGCCCCAGCCGTCGAGGCCCTGGGTTGCTGAGGCGTCAGATGCGCGGACATCCACGCCCTGATCCATCCACATTTCACCCGCCTCGTTGAAGCCGATGACCGCACTGGGCATCCCGAGTTTGTATACCTGGGGCGCCGACCGTTGCGGAAGTATCGGTGAAAGTGCGATGCAAATCGCCTCGCCCACTTCCACGGCGGGGTGAAACGCACCCAAAGCGGCGGGCTTATTTGGGGCGGGTTGCAGAATAGAGCCTTCTGGAATCACCATCTCCACGGCATAGAATAGTCCTTCGTTCTTATTGATGTCCGGATCTACCATGGAGGCGAGCTGTGCGATGGCGTAGCCGCGTGTATTGGCAAATGTATTCCAGACGTTCACCAGTTCCGGGCGTGCATCGCTGCCGGTCATATCGACAGTCAGTTGATCGCCGACGACGCGACATGTGACCTGTACATGTACATCGGGATTGCCCGCCGTGTCCTGATCGATCCAGACGTGCGCGGGATAGTCTCCATCGGGCCACTGAGCAACGGCCTGTCGAAACCGTGAATTGGTTTGATCGATGTTGTAATTTATGGCGGCCTTTACGCTATCAACTGTGTAGCGTGTGATCAGTGTGTGCAGTGATCGCACGCCGGCCTGCACCGCGCTGATCATCGCAGCAATATCACCGGCGAAGGAGGGAAATCGATTGTTGCGAATGAGCAGGTCAATCACGTCTCGCCGCGGCTGACCCCGATGCACCAGTTTCAGTACTGGAATGCCGAGGCCTTCACCAAAGATGTCCGTGCTGTCTACCGAAAACCCACCGGGGTCTTTGCCGCCCGTATCTCCCTGGTGTGCCTGTAGCGCCTGAATAAGTACCAGTTCCCCCTGTTCATCGAACAACGGCGCATACACCGTGTAGTCGGGCAGGTGACCGCCACCGTAATCCGGATCGTTGCCAACAAAAACATCGCCGGGACCCCAGTCGTCCTGCTCTGCGTTTTCCAGGCCCCAGCGCACCGCGAGGGGCGAAACGAATAGAAGTTGCGGTATACCCACCGAAATGCCTGCGAGGCGACCGTTAGCGTCGATGATGCTCGCATTGCGCTCGTTGGACTGGTTAATAATGGCAGAAGAGGCCGCGCGGCCAAGATGAGTAGCGACTTCGAAACAGATGGTCTCAAATGAACCATTGATGATGCTGGCAGTGACCGCATCAATCTTGATGTCGGTATCCAGTGAGGGTCGCCTAGCGACCAGGCGGCGATTTAATTCAAATGACACCTTGGCTCACCTCGTGGTTTTGGGGCGGGTGCTGCTGCGTTTGTTTGTATGCGTTGATTTATACAAGACAGATACCTTGTAAAGAGTCTATTACAAGACGGCTAAGTCGCAAAGAGCTTATTGCTTGCTGATTTTCCTCTCGAGAAGATGGGGTAGCTGGGCAAGGCCTCTTAACGCGAATTACCATTATGTCCTGTCCAGCGATGCCGTAATCCATCCCTGGGGACATGGCCGAAGCGAGCCTACAGCGGTATGTACGACGTGTTTCGGCAAGCTGTGCTCGATTTAACGCCGCTCCGACAACGCGAGTCAATTCCGACTACTTAGCGACCAATTTTGACCAATGTGTGTCCTGTAACGCCACCAGCGAACAAGTTGGCCAACGCTTCAGGAACTTTTTTCAGCGAAATTTCGGTATTGATCAGTGCAATTGCGGGCAGCTTGGCGCAGCGGCCGAGTTGTTTCCACGCTGCCTGTTTTTCGCTTAGCGGAATTTCAACAGAATCGACACCTAATAGATTGACGCCTCGCAGGATAAAGGGCAGTACGGTCGCATCGAATGCAGGCGACTGCACCAGCCCGCAACAGGCGACGCTGCCACCGGCCTTGAGTGATTTGATTACATTGCCCAGGGTATCGCCGCCCACCACATCAACCGCCCCTGCAAAGCGTTCTTTGAGCATCGGGCGCTTGTTAAATTCGCTTAACTGAGCACGGTCGATGACCTCGCTGGCACCGATGTCTTTCAGCCATTGGGTCTGCTGCGCTTTTCCGGAACTGGCGACGACCTCGAAGCCCGCGTTTGCCAGCAGCGCCACGGCGATACTGCCGACGCCGCCGGTAGCACCAGTGACCAGTACTTGTCCGTGATCCGGCCTCAGCCCCATTTGTAGCAGCTTGTTGATACACAATTGGGCGGTCAGCCCCGCCGTACCAAATTGCATGCTGCGCTTTCCGGCGAGGCCCCTGGGGCAGGGTAGTATCCATGCGGCGGGTACGCGGATATAGCCGGCTAAACCTCCTGGTGTATTCATGCCCAGGTCGTAACCGGTAACGACTACTTTGTCGCCGGGTTTAAATGCATCGCTGGCGCTTTGTTCGACAACACCAGCAGCATCGATGCCACCCTGGTGAGGAAATTCACGGGTGACGCCGCGATTGCCGTGGGCTGCCATCGCATCCTTGAAATTGAGTGACGAGAATTGCACTTTTATCAGTACGTCGTTCTCGGGAAGGTCGCTGGTGTCGCGGTTGACGATTGATTGGGTAAAGTCGCCATTATCGTGTTCCAGGATATATAGTGCTCGATAGTTTGCCATCTCTTCTTCTCCCTGACTAATGTTGATGCGTCTACGTTTTTACTGCACAGGCTCCTGAGCCGATGCGTGTATTGTCTCTACTGCCTAACTACCACCCAGCGAGGTAGGGTGATCTCATCATTGATAGATTCGAATATAGCCTGAACCGGTGTGCCAATCACGATGTCTTCGTACGCAATTTCGTTTATCTGCGCGCCTGCGGCGGGAACCAGGTTGCCGATCAGACGTATGCTTGGGTCTTCTTCCAGTGTCACAACAATGGCGTTGTAGGGAGCAAGTTTGGTGAAGTTCAATATCAGTGGAGGATGCGGTTCGATCACGGACCAGATAGTGCCTCTTCCCGAAACCTCGGTCCAAATAGCTTTGTCTCTTGGTGACCATGGGTTCACGGGTCGCGGAGGGAATATCAGGCGCGAGGTTGTCGGACATTGTTGCATGCGCAGAATGCCCTCCTGGCAACCTTGCCAGAAGGGTCTATTGGTGTCGTCGATGAAGGGTAGCAGGGCGCTGTCGGTCATCGGTACTCTCCGTGTTAACGCCGTAAAATCAGTGCGCCCGTAGGCACGCCTTCGCCCGCGGTGACCAGGCAGGTTGCGGCGTCCGAAACCTGGTTATGGGCCGTGCCACGCATTTGTTTAACGCCCTCGGTGATTAGGTTGAAGCCGTGTACATAGGCTTCAGATAGTCCACCACCGGACGTATTGACCGGCAGTGCACCGCCGATTTCGAGATTGCCATTCTCAGTATAGGCTGCTCCTTCGCCCCGGTCGCAAAATCCGTAGCCTTCCAGAGACAGGGGAATAAGCGGCGTGAATGCATCGTAGATCTGGGCGACATCGATATCCTGGGCCTGAATGTCTGACTGACGGTAGAGCTGGCGTGCAGCAACCCAACTGGGCCCGTGCAGTGGATCGTCACAGAAAAAATTCTGCATGGTCTGGTGCTGGGCATGAAAGCCCTGCGCCCATGCGTGAATAAAAACAGGCGTTTGTTTGCAATCCCGCGCCCTATCGGCGCTAACAATAACGGTGGCCAGTGCGCCGTCGGTTTCCAGGCAGTTGTCGAACAGACACAGGGGCTTGGAGATCCAGCGCGATGTCATATAGTCTTCGCGCGTCATGGTTTTATTAACCATCTGTGCGTCGGGATTGTTGTTGGCATATTTGCGTTGTGCCAGGGCAACGTTGGCGAGGTGGTCTCGGGTGGCTCCGTACTCGTGCATGTACCGGCTGGCCAGTAGTGCGATCTCGTCTACTGGTCGAATCACTCCGAAGGGCCGGGTGTAGTTTGTAGCGATGTCTTCTTGGGCGGAAGAACCGGTTTTTGACCAGGGTCTGCGCACGGCGCCAGAAGCACGTTTTCTTGAGCGCCATGCGACGCCCACGCGGCACTGGCCAGTGGCCACTGCCATTGCCAGGTTGCCAATCACGCCGGGACCTGCTCCACCGCCGTAACCGACCTGACTGAACCAGGAGATATCTCCCAGCCCCAGGTTTCGCGCGAGCTCGACTTCCGAGTGCGCTTCCTGTGTATAGGAGGCCAGGCCATCGACCTCAGCCCGGTCGATTCCGGCGTCGTCCAGCGCGTTCATTACGGCGGTGCAGGCCAGCTCCAGTTCCGATTCGGGCAGTTTCTTACCAAATGCCGTTTGACCGATACCGACGATAGCCGTTTTATCTTTGATCATTGTGTTGCCAAACCCGACAGATAGTCAGTGAGACGACGCTTATCGACTTTGCCACTATCGGTAAAGGGAATCTCGTCCCTGGTACAGAAGAAAATTTTGCTGGGCACTTTATAGGATGCCAATTCCTGTTTGAGGCGCTTGCGTAGTTCCCCTGCGTCTAGTGATTGTCCAGCGTTGAGAACAATAGCGCCTGCCACTTCCTGACCGCGATCGGGGTGGGGCAGGCCAACGACATAGGAACATTGTATCTCCGGTTGTTCATCGATGGTGATTTCGACTTCAAGTGGCGTCACGTTGGCGCCCGCTGTTTTGATCAACTCTCCGAGACGTGCTGTAAAAAAGAGGAAGCCGTCTTCGTTGAGGTGACCGCTGTCGCCGCTGCGATAAAAACCATCTGCATCGAAGCTGTCTTCTCGCTCGACCTTGTACAGGCCCTGCATCACGTTATAGCCTCGGATGCATATTTCGCCCTCGGTGCCGGTAGCTAAATGTTCACCGGTGTCAGGATCAACCACTTTGTGTTCCACGCCTTCCAGCGGGCGGCCAAACGAACCGCGCATAGTTTCCGGGAGATCGACGTCCATATGGTCGATGGAGTGGGGGCCGCAGGTTTCGGTCATGCCCAAGGCGTTGGAGCGCAGTTGGGGGTCAGCGGGACGAATGTTGTCGGGCAACAAAGCATAGATATTACCGCCACGGATGGCAGACAAGTCGCGCTCGCCGCAGCTGGGATGATCGACCAGCGCGCTGCCATAGTGAGGCCAGCCTGTCACCAGCGTAGCCCGCTCAGATTCGAGCAATAACAACGTTTTCCCCGGCTCGAAAACTTCCTCGCAGATCAAGGTGCAGCCTTTGTGCAGTGCGCAGTGAAGCGTAAATATCAGGCCCCCGACCCAGAAGAAGGGCATAGGAGAAAAGATGCGGTCATCGGATTGCAGGTCGCGCCAGTGATTGAGGTTGTAAGAATGACGGATAACGCTGCCGTGTGTGTGGATGGCACCCTTGGGGTCGGCAGTGCTACCAGAGCTATAAATGACCGTGAGTGGGTCAGCTGGGTGCACGCAATGCTCCACGGCATCTAGATAACCCTGACTAACAGAAGCGGCCGCATCCAATAGTTGCTGGGAAGGCAGCGTCCATTGGCGGCTCGATTCTCCCCAGACATACACCTGGCGCAAAAAAGGAAAGTCTTGCAGCAAAAGCGGAGCGCCGATGCTGCCGGGAGGCTCTTCACTCAGTGCTGGAATGCAGGTTTCCAAGCGCTCCAGGTAGTCGTTATTCAGGAGTTTATCCGCAGTCAGGAGGATTTGTATGTCCGCATGATGCAATATAAAAGCGAGTTCTTTGGGTTTGTAAAAGGTATTGATGGGGATAATGATAGCGCCGATTCTTGCCGCTGCCAGCCATGCCACCACAAAGTCGGGGCTGTTGGGCATCAGTAAACCAACCCGGCTGCCCTTGCTGATGCCCGAGGCAAGCATGCCGCGGGCCAGGCGCGCTGAGTTAGTCGCAGCCTCTGTATAACTCAGACGCAGGCCCTCGTAAACGATCAGGTCGTTGGTCGCGTAGTGTTCCTCAAGGAAACGGATAAAAGCCGGCGTACACGGCTCGAATTCCGGGAAGGGCATGCCTGAGCGCCTCATGCAATGGACGCGTTAATTTATCAGACAGCTGGCATATATAAAAGCGCGCACATCCACCCCCGTCAGACGGGCCCATCGAAGGGTGCCTATTTCATTCTGCATCGGCCCAAGGTTCAGTTTTTTTGAACTGAGCCAATGCCGAGTCTCGAGACTGTCTGAAATCAGATTGTTTGTTCCTAATAAAGCCAATTGCCTTATAATAGAACGCCTGCCCAACCCCATGAAGAGAACGGATTCAACCGATGCCCAAAATTGTGGATCACGATGAGCGACGCGAGCGGATTGTTGAGATAGTCGCGGAGATGCTGGCAACGGTGGGTGCTGAAAAGACCACCATTCGCGAGATCGCGAGGCAGTCGGGCTACTCCCGCGGGTTTATTGAGCACTACTTTCACAATAAAGAAGAGCTTATCACCAAGACTATCCGTTGGATCAACGAACGTTCTTTGGCCAGAGCAGATGCAGCACTGAAGGGAAAGTCAGGTCTCACTGCGCTGAAAGCGTTTAGCAAGCTGAGCCTCCCTATCACCCCGGAAACGCGCAATGAATGGAAGGTTCGGATGCAGTTTTGGGGAATGGCGGCTGTGTCGGACGAGCACCGGCGGGAACAGTCAAAACGCATTCACGTGTCGGAAAAGATTATCCTGGAATTTTTACAGCAGGCACAGGACAGTGAGGAGTTGGAGACCGATATCGATCTGTTGCCCCTGGCGCATAGCCTATTGCACCGGCTAAACGGTCTTGGATGTAATGCCATCTTGCGCCCGACCTATTTTACCCGCCAGCGGCAGCTTCAGGCTCTGGACCACATCATGGCAGAGTTCATTAAAGCGCGCTGAAGGCGCGCTAAACCTTGCTCACACGGCCCTATGAATGGCAGTCAATAAACAGGATCGCAATTTGTCGCAGGCAGGAACACCTTACGGGTCCGTTATGACTGCGCTGGCTGCGGAAGCGCCCGATCAGGTGGCGCTGGTCTGTGATGGGCCCGACACAAGCATGCAAGTGAGTCGGAGTGAGCTGGAGGCCTGGTCCAATCGTCTCGCGCGCGCTTACGCTGAACGAGGCCTTTCAAGCGGCGATTTCGCGACTATTGCTCTGCCTAACGGCGCAGAATTTTTTGCCGCTTGTCTCGCCATTTGGAAACTGGGTGCCGTTCCGAATCCAATATCGCATAGATTACCCCACGCTGAACGCGCGACGATTGTCGAGCGTGCCAACCCCAGTCTGGTGATCGGTGTGGAACAAGGTACTTATACGGGGCGTTGTTGTGTGCCTGCGGGTTTTTCCGTTGCCGGCTATTCGGCCGAGGTTTTACCGGAACAAATATCAGCCCACGAGCGCGCCATGGCGTCAGGTGGCAGTACTGGTCTGCCCAAGCTTATAGTAGCGTCTAATCCTGCAGTGTATGACCCACAGCGCGCATCGGCGTTGTTTAAAGGACGTAGTGCGGTTCTGGTTCCCGGTCCCCTTTACCACGGCGCGCCTTTCAGCGCGGCATTTGGTGGTCTGTTCTGCGGTTGTACGGTTGTTGTGATGCGCCGGTTTGACGCGCTGCGTAGCTTGCAACTGATCGAGCATCATCACGTAGATCGCATGACGGTAGTGCCTACTATGATGCTGCGTATCTGGCGTTTACCCGCCCAGCAGCGGGAGTCAGTCGATGTATCTTCCCTGGAATTCGTACTCACCGGGAGTGCACCTTGCCCTGCCTGGCTAATGCGCACCTGGATCGACTGGCTGGGTCCTGAGGTGATGCACGAAGCTTTCGGGCCCAGTGAGCGGATGGGGGGTACTTTTATTAGTGGCACAGAATGGCTGAAGCATCCGGGTTCGGTGGGCAAACCCGCTGCGGGTGCACAACTTAAAATTCTGGATGACGACGGCCGCGAATTGCCACCCGGGGAAATGGGCGAAATCTACATGTTGCCTCCCGGAGGCCCTGGCTCCACCTACCACTATGTGGGTGCGACATCACGTTTGACGGAAGATGGCTGGGAATCAGTTGGCGACATGGGGTACTTCGATAATGATGGCTACCTGTATCTGGGAGACAGGCGCAGCGACATGGTGTTATGCGGGGGCAGAAATATTTATCCGGCCGAGATTGAAGCGGCAATTGATTCACTACCGGGTGTGCGCTCCTGCGCTGTGATCGGTCTGCCCGATGACGATTTGGGTCAGAGATTGCACGCCATCGTCGATATTGGTGCGCAATCAATTGAGCTTGAAGAATCGCACATTCGTGATCATCTAGCGGAGCAATTGGTGCACTATAAAGTTCCCGCAAGTATTGAAATCGTTACAACCTTGCTGCGCGATGATGCGGGCAAAATGCGCCGGTCCACACTGCGTGCAGTGCGTATAGAGAAACTGAAACAGTGAGCGACCAGGGTGTTGGAAATCGGTTGTAAACATGCTTGAATGTAATATCTGACGATGCGTCAGATATTAGCAGGAAACGGGTGCATGGCGTGGAAGTAGTACAGCGACTCTTGATCACCAAAGTGGCATTGATGGACCGGACGGAACTGGTCGATGTGCGCTGTGAAGGAGGTCGTATCTGTGAAGTCGGCCGGGACCTGCTAGTTGCACCGAACGAACGGTTGATTGCAGGCAATGGTGGCGCGCTCCTGCCGGGGTTGCATGACCACCACATCCACTTATTCGCTCTGGCGGCTCTATGCAACTCTGTGCAATGTGGTCCGCCGGAGGTCTCCAGTCGATCTGCGCTGCTATCAGCACTGCGCTGTGCCCCGGGTTCTGGGTGGATTCGGGGCGTGAACTATCATGAGTCGGTCATGGGTGACCTGGACCTTCACACACTGGACCGAATCTGCCCTGATCGCCCTATCAAAATTCAGCACCGTAGCGGAAAAATGTGGATGGTGAATTCACTTGCTGCTGAACAATTGTCACTGCGCCAGCAGATCGGAATGCGGGGTATTGAACTGGATCACAAGGGCCGCCCAAGCGGCCGGCTGTATCGACTCGATGGCTGGATGCGCCGTCAACTGAATGCAGCGGGCCCTGCCACTGTGCCTTCGCTAATAGAAGTATCACAGCGCCTGGCAGGCTTTGGTGTGACCGGTGTTACAGATACGTCGCCGGACAATGGTCACTTTGCGATGAGCCAGTTCTCAGCCGCTGCCGAGCGTGGCGAATTGCTGCAGCGGGTGCGGGTTATGGGCGGCGATGATCTTCCCCGCTCAAGCTGTGAGCAGGTGCAAAGGGGTGAGCGAAAAGTGATGCTCGATGAAAATGCACTGCCGGATTGGGATAGCTTGCGCGCTATATTTTCCCACGCGCATTCTCAGGCTAGAGGACTGGCGGTGCACTGTGTTACATCGGCCGAGTTGGTGCTGGCGCTGGCTGTGCTGCGCGATGTGGGTGTTCATTCGGGCGATAGAATTGAACACGCATCCATGGTCCCCGCGCAATTGATTCCCCTTGTAGAGCAAGTTGGTGTGCGGGTTGTTACCCAGCCAGGGTTTATTTACGAGCGCGGTGACCAGTACCTTGAAGACATACCTCATCTGGAACAGAACAACCTTTATCGCTGTAAAACACTTCTGGCGCAGGGCATCCGTGTTGCAGGCAGTACTGATGCGCCCTATGGCGACCCGGATCCCTGGGATGCAATGCGCGCGGCGGTGAATCGCCGCAGCCGATCGGGCAGCGCGATCGGGCCCGCCGAAGCGCTGAGCCCGGAACAAGCGCTGGCCCTTTTCACCTCTGCCGCCGACGATGCCGGTGGAGCTGTCCGTCGGGTAGAGGAGGGTTGTGTGGCTGACCTCTGTTTGCTTAACCAGCCCTGGAAAGACGCGCGGTTGCGCTTGCGCAGCGATGACGTGATCGCAAGCTTCAGAAATGGAAAATGTATTTTTCATCGAGATGGTACTGAAAAACAGGGGAGGCGAGATGCATCAGCTGCTGCATGACCCTGCCAGCACAAGGGCACGTTCCCGGTCTGAAACGGTGCTGACTCTCACCGATGTTGCGCGGTTGAGCGCCACGCCCATGGGCCTGGAAAGTTTTTCACCGCTGCGTGATCACAATTATCTGTTGCTGGATATATCCGGGGCACAGGCGGTCCAGGGGTGGATTGGGTTGGAAGCACTAGTGAGTCAATTGCGGTTGTTACCATGTCCGGTTATCGGAGTGGGTACCACTGCCTCATCGAGGCTGCTACATGGCTTGGATGTATTGGTACCAGATCTGCAGTCGGTCGCAGCCATGACTACAAATATTGATGCGCATCCACTGGCGGCCATGACGTTGGTACAACTATTGCGACATAATCAGGAAGCAACATCCGGCCAGGGCCTTTTCGCCGAGTCTCTGGCTTATGCCAGTTTGCAACAGGGCGTTGAGCATAGGCAGGTCATGCAAAGCTATAACCGGGCAATCGCGGTCCAATCGAAGATTGACACGCCAATTGTGATTCAGCGCAACAATGATGAGCTGAGTATCACACTGAATCGTCCCAATGCGCGCAATGCCTATTCCATAGCAATGCGAGATAGTTTGTATGAAGCCTTGCTACTCCTCAAAGCCGATTGTAGTTTGCACCGCGCTGTGATTCGAGGCGAGGGAAGCTGTTTCAGCATCGGCGGTGATCTGAGCGAATTTGGCCAGGTGAGTGATCCCTCTACTGCACACGCAGTCCGTTCCAGTCAAAGTGTTAGCCAATTGTTGCTGGAGCAGAGTGCGCGACTGGAGTTCCGTCTGCACAGTGCTTGTATTGGCGCGGGAATCGAACTTCCTGCTTTTGCCAGCCGTGTTATTGCGACACAAAATACGTTCATGCAACTGCCCGAAATCACATTGGGTCTACTGCCCGGTGCCGGTGGAACGGTCAGTATTCTTGAGAGAATAGGCCGGCAGCGCACAGCATATCTGGCTCTTTCTGCGCGTAGAATTAATGCTGCCACCGCGCTTGAGTGGGGGCTGATAGACGAAATTATTTGATGTGGGACGCATGCTTGTCCCTAGTGCAAGGCCGACAAAGAGAGAGTGAGAGATGAGTCAATATAAACCTGGAGCGCGTTTGCGCAGCGCAGTTTGTGCTACTGAAGTGGTTGTCATTGCCGCTCCTGACAATTCTGTGGCATTGAATTGTGGTGGTGCGCCGCTATTGTTAGAGGGAGAGCAGGTGGGAGAAGGTCTGCAATTGGAGGCCAGTGCTGCAGAAGGTACTCAGCTGGGTAAACGCTACACCAATGAGACGGGCGATCTTGAACTGCTGTGCGTAAAGCCGGGTGAGGGTACTCTGGCGGCAGAGGGTGTTGCGTTGGTGCAAAAAGGGGCCAAGCCATTACCGTCTTCCGACTAATCGTGATCTGTATCTACACAATAATGAGCTAATAACACGACCTATGAACTTGATGATGTTGTTGGAAATGGCTGCCCAAGGCTTTGGCGAGCGAGTAGCTTTTGTAAACGGGGATGAGTCGCTTACCTATCAGCAACTGTTTGAGGCGGCCGGTCAGGCAGGGATGCGCTTGCGGGACGGTGCCCACGAGCATGTGGCGATGTTAGATGTGAGTAGTCTTGCACTACCGATCGGGCTGTTTGCCAGCGCCTGGGCGGGCAAACCCTTTGTACCGATTAATTACCGTCTGTCGAGTCATGAAGTGGAGGGATTGGTGTCGCGAATAGAGCCTGCATTTATGGTAACGGATGCAGAGCGCATCGCTTCATGGTCTTCGCGGTCGGAGGTGGAACTGGAGGCGAGACAAACGTTTGTCGATCGCGCCTGCAAAGGTACAAGCCCGGTGGAAAACGACTGGCCGATGGCGCCGGATGATATTGCTGTGTTGTTGTTTACCAGTGGCACTACTGGGACTCCTAAGGCTGCGGTGTTGCGTCACCGGCACCTGGTGTCATACATGTTCTCAGCCGTTGAATTTGGCTCCGCCGCCGAGGATGAGGTCGCGTTGGTAACGGTGCCGCCGTATCATATCGCGGGCGTGATTTCGGTTATCAGCTCCGTCTATGCCGGCAGACGTGTAGTACAGCTACCGAATTTCAACGCACGGGATTGGATAGACATTGCTAGGCGGGAGCGAGTCACCAATGGGTTCCTGGTGCCCACAATGCTGTCCCAAATTGTAAGCGAACTGGAAGGACAGGATTCTGCCAACCTGCCACTACTCGCTTCTATTTCCTACGGTGGCGGCAAGATGCCGCAGCCGGTAATAGAGCGGGCAATGGCTTTGTTACCGAACACAAAATTTACGCAGGCTTATGGCTTAACTGAAACGAGCTCTACCATTTGTGTGTTGTTGCCATGGGAACATCGCGCAGCTGGTGCCAGTGATGATCCTGCAGAGCGTCGCCGCCTCACCTCGGTTGGCCGACCCCTTCCGGGAGTAGAACTGCAGATACGGAATGAAGAAGGCAGGGCGTTACCGCCCGGTCAGCGCGGAGAAATCTATGTTCGCGGAGATCAGGTCTCTGGTGAATATGTTGGTCGTGGTAGCGTGCTGGATGCCCAAGGCTGGTTCCCCACCCGCGATGCCGGTGAATTGGATGAAGAAGGGTACTTGTTTCTCGAAGGTCGTGCGGACGATGTTATCGTGCGTGGCGCTGAGAATATGTCACCCGGAGAAATCGAGGACGTATTGCTGCGTCATCCGGCGGTGTTAGATGTGTGTGTGGTAGGCGTTCCCGACGAACACTGGGGCGAAGCGGTGGCCGCTGTGGTCGTGCTGCGTCCCGGTGGCGAAGCTACCGCCGACGAGCTCCGGGATTGTGTCAGGAATCAATTGCGGTCCTCCCGGGTCCCCCAGTTCATCAACTTTGCTTCGGAGCTTCCCTACAACGAAACCGGCAAGCTACTGCGCCGAATAATTCGGGAGAATTGGGCGGCCAATTAGCGTGGGACAATATTTTAGTCATATCAAATTGACAAGGTATGACTTGCTGCTTGTATAGACCTACCAGCAGCGAAAGACCTGATGTTCAAGAAAGCTGCTTATGTTATGGCCGGATTCTGCTCAAACTACCGCGCGGCGCCGCTCTATTTTTTGGAGCTGAGAAACGCCGGTAAGCTTATGAAAACAATGATAATAATCTAAATTAGATTGCCTCCGCAATGCGCTGGGCGGTGTTCAGGGAAGAGAAATCACTCACCCTCAGGTACAATAGCTCCGGATGAGCTCTGAGTAGGGTATTCCGCTGACAGTTAGCTGGCCTCATATTCCATTCTCAGGCGTTGCGGATAGCTGTTGCCATCGCTATTTTCTTTGTAGTAATCTGCAGCTCATTGCAGTTCAATTACACGATATCGGGAAACGGAATCCTCGATTTAAAGGCAGTGTTTTAAAGAGGATTCACCCCATGAAGGTACACCCTATTGCACGCAGAAAAGCGCACGCCACGATTTCTCGTACCTTGGCTTGTCTATCCCTCCTTGTCACCATGGCGGCCGCTATTTCGGTAGTCGCTCAGCCCTCATTTACTAATTTCGAGGCTGGCCAGGTCAGGCCGATTGCGCTCACGCCGAATGGCAGTACGCTTCTCGTGGTCAACACGCCGGATAATCGTTTGGAGGTATTCTCCGTCACCGGCGGTTCGCTGACACATATCGATTCTATTCCAGTGGGTATTGAACCCGTTTCTGTTGCGGCTCGGGATAACAACGAGATCTGGGTGGTAAACCATCTTTCTGATAGCGTGAGCATTATCGATCTTTCCGCCAGTCCTGCAAAGGTCGTGCGCACGTTGTTGGTAGGTGACGAGCCACGAGATATTGTATTTGCCGGAACGGGATGTAATCGCGCGTTTATCACCACCGCACACCGTGGGCAGCACCGCACTCACCCGTCGATTTCAGGGGTTCCCGGGGCGGGAGATCCGCAATTGACCACCGAGGGTATCGGGCGAGCGGATGTTTGGGTGTTTGATGGCGCAATTATCGACGACACTATCGGCGGAACGCCACTCCGCATTCTCAGTTTCTTTGGTGATACACCGCGAGGTTTGGCCGTCACCCCCGATTGCGCTACTGTGTATGTCGCCGTGCATTTTTCAGGTAACCAGACCACCGTAATCAACGAGACTGAAGTAGCCGATGGTTTTGGACCCAACGGGGTGCCCGGGCCACCTACAAATTTCCAAAGTTTCGGTGGACCTGAAGTTGGCGTGATCGTCAAAAAAACCGGCAACAATTGGGTTGACGCAAACGGAACGAACCGCAGCAACCGGGTGCGTTTTGATCTGCCGGACAACGATGTATTTTCTATCAATGCCAACACATTGTCCCTCGGTTCAATTCAAGAGTTTAACCATGTGGGCACCATCAACTTTAATCTGGCGGTTAACCCTGTTACCGGTAAGGTCTATGTGACCAACATCGAGAGCCCAAACCACGTTCAGTTTGAAGGGCCCGGGGATTTCGGCAACAGTACCGTTCAGGGCCATTTGTCCGAGTCTCGTGTCACGGTGATTGACCCCTCCACTGGTACAGTGGATGCGCAGCACTTGAATCCGCACATTAATTACAACCTACTTCATACCGATGCGGGTGCAAACCATGCGGCGATCAACGACCAGAAGGCACACAGTCTAGCAACGCCTTTGGATTTGGTAGTTTCCAGCGACGGCGCCAAGCTTTATGTTGCGGCATTTGGCTCCGGGAAGATCGGCGTGTTTGATACGGCAGAGATAGAAAGCGCTAACTTTGAGACGACTTTTGATCCCACGGTTGAGAGCGCGCACTACATCGATACCAGTGGTGGTCCAAGCGGGGTTGCTCTGGATGAGCCCAATAACCGCCTCTATGTTCTTGCTCGCTTTGATAATAAGGTTGAGGTTATTGATCTGGCCACCAATGGTACTGTTGAAACACACGTATTACCCAGTCCGGAACCTCCTGAGATCGTTGCGGGTCGTCGGCTCCTGTATGACGCAGTTGCAACATCTGGTAACGGGGAGGCATCCTGCTCCAGCTGCCATATTTTTGGTGACCTGGATCACAATATCTGGAACCTCGGCAACCCTGATGATGAAGTAACAACCAATAACATTCCCTCTGCCGTTCCCTTGCCCCGCGCGAATACGTTCCATCCGAATAAGGGGCCGATGACCACGCAAACGCTTCGCTGTATATCATCGCATGGATCGCACCATTGGCGCGGTGATCGAGCCGACGGCCACTTTGGCACTGATCCCTGTAATGCAACCACTGGCGCAAGTTGTTCGGAAGAACTATCGTTCAAAAACTTTATTCCAGCGTTTGAAGGTTTACTTGGAATGGAAGGTACTATAAGTGACGCGGAAATGGATCAATTCACCGCATTCGCGTTGAGTTTGGCATGCCCGCCAAACCCGATTCGTGGTTTGGATAATCAGCTTTCAGCGTCCGCAGCTATGGGAAAGACTCGTTTTTTCAACGGGAATAGCGATGGTATCGCAACGTGTGAGGGCTGCCATACGCTCGACCCAGCCGAGGGTTTTTTCGGGACGGGGGGCGACCAGACATTCGAGGGCGAAACCCAGAACTTCAAAGTGCCGCACATGAGGAATGTGTATCAAAAGGTTGGAATGTTTGGGCTTTCCACTGCTGGCAGCCATACCGGACCGCAGATACGTGGAAACGGTCTCCTGCACGACGGCTCAGTTGACACTCCTTTTAACTTTTTCTCTGCGGGTGTCTTCACGTTGACTACCGCTGATAAAAAGAACCTGGAGGCGTTCACTTTTCAGTTTCCTACGGACTTTGCTCCGATGGTTGCCCAGCAGGTAACGCTAACGGCCACCAACGCTGCCGTAGTTGGCCCACGTATAGACATGATGATTCAGCGTGCTGGTACGATTTATGATTCGTTGACGGCTGGAGGCGCTGTGGTTGAATGCGAGTTGATCGTGAAGGGTAGTGTTGCCGGCGAAGAACGCGGCGGGATGCTGGAAGCGAGTGGTCAGTTCCGCTCGGACGACGGTAGCCTGGTATCCGATGCTGCACTGCGCACGTTAGCCGTGAGCGACGGGCCGCTGACGTACACCTGCGTCCCACCGGGATCTGGAGTCCGCATGGGTATTAACCGGGATGAGGATGGTTTACTGGATAATCTCGACAATTGTCCGTCAGTCGCAAACAATGGGCAGGAAGATAGCGATGGCGATGGCATCGGTGACGCTTGTGATCTAATCGCGGATGCTGATTTTGACGGTGACGGGGTTGCTGATTCGATAGATAACTGCCTCGTTGTTTTCAATCCGGATCAGTTGGACGCCGATAACGATGGCATTGGCGATGCCTGTGAAGGAGGAGGCTGTTAAGGTCGACTCTGGCGGAGCACACGCATAGCGCACTGTGAGCGTGTGTTCCCATTGCAGTTCGCCGACTGGCCGCGGAAGACGCAGCTTGTATCCAATAAAAAAACAATAGCACAGGCTCCGAAAGACAAGTCTGAATTTCTAATTCTTTAGGGACGGTTATTACTATGTACCCTGGCGGTCTTTTTGGTCTGGACGCATTACGAGCCCTGATTTCACCCATAGCACTATTCGGCATTCTGTTCTTCATACTCTATCTTCGTAACGACGGCGTTCGGGCTGGCCGTGCGATTATCCTGCTGCTATGCGTTGCTGTGGCCGCGTTCCTTGGCGCGAAACTGTTTTCCCTGTACGTACGTGACTGGCAACCTTACCAGCCTCTGTCGGCAGAATGGCGCGGTGGTTTGCGATACCCAGGTGCGCTTCTGGCAATTGTGCTTATAGGTCCGTTGCTCAAGCGGTGGATTTTGCCCTCCTTACCTCTGTTCAGGTTTCTCGACGTATTAGCGATTACGGTCTGTTTTGCGTTTGCGCTGGTGCGCATCAGCTGTTTTATGAATGGTTGTTGCACTGGCCCTGAGTGCGATTCGGCCTATTGCCTCAGCTATCAGCCCGGTAGTCAGGTCTGGTATCTCCAGCTTCAGGCGGGTTTGCTCGATCATTCTGCGCACCCCAGTCACCCGGTACTGCCACTACACTTCCTGTTTATGGCCGCATCCTTTGCCGTTGGTATTTTTCTTATGTGGTTTGATGGCAGGCGGAGTTTCGATGGTCAGATTGCCTTGCTTTATCTGGTGCTTCACGAGGGCGCTAAGGGACTGCTTGAGTCTCTGCGTGAGCCCTATGTTGCACAACTGCAAATGACATCGCTCCTGATGAGCGCAGCTGGCCTGCTGTTATTGATCATTATTCTTCGTCGTCGTGGCCATAGAAGAGGCGGCGAGGTTTAGTCGGACGGTATACTGATAAATCGGCCGAAAAGCTCAAGAAGGTTAGGGTTGTCCTCATGGAGCAGGGCAACGTTGTCCGAGACTCGCCCTATGATGATCCTGACGTCTGTCGGTCTGGGAAATTGGTGGAGAAAGTTGAAGATTTCCAAGCAGTTTGCGGCACCCAACTGCCGGGTTGTGACTGAGCGATGCAGTGCCAGTGGAGAGCCGCAGCTTGAAATATTACAATGAGTGAGCACTAATGCAGGTATCGGCAAAAGGAGAAGCGTGCAATGAGTCTGATAGGACTACTGAAAGAAAAAGTTGAAAAGCAAATGGCTGCCTATGACGAGCAGCTTGAAGCAGCGCAAGCGAAAGCCAGTGCCAAGAAGGCCCAGGCGGAAGCTGACGTGGCGGGAGCCGATCTTGAGGAGCAGTTCCTTACCCAGGTTAACGATATCAAGGGCAAGATGGCTGACGGTCAGGCTTATCTGAAAGAATTGGCGGACGCAGGCGAAGATAAGGCCGACGAGATCAAGGCCAAGGCCGCCAACTTCTTCCAATAGACTGATAGCCAAAACCCAGCAATAGATTGAGAGCTGCGTGGCAGCCCTGTTTTGACTGGTTTAGTAGTTGAAGATTGGTCGTTGAAACCGCTGTAATCGGCGCCGACTTAGTCCTTGCAAGCGCAGCGTGTGGAGCCCCGTGGCATTGGCATAAGGCTCTTGTGCAGTACCTTTTAGACGCCTAGATAAAGCCGTAAAGCTTGCCAGCGGTTTCACAAAATATCTTCCGTTTTTTCGCCTCATCCAAACCCTGCGACATCGAATTAATCAGGTGATGTGAATTCGGCCAGTCAGTAATGTGGTGAGGAAAGTCGCTGCACCACATCATGGTATCTACGCCCACGGAGTCGCAATTCTGAATACCAAATTGATCACTCACCACGCCAACTTTGCAATTTCGCAAGTAGTAGTCACTAGGCAGCATTGAAAGATTAACCCCGGTCCAGTAACGGTTGCGTCGATACCGGTCATCCAGTTCCTGTTTGAAGAAGGGCACCCAGCCAGCACCAACCTCTCCACCGACAATGGTGAGTCCTGGGTAGCGCTCGAATACACCGTTAAAAATGAACTCTGCAAATAGTATCGGCATCCGACTCATGGTGGTGGAAAACTGCACTAGTTGAGACGCACCGCCTTTCTCAGCCCAGCGTTTTGTTTTTACCGTGGGGGGCGTCAAGCCGATGTGGATATGAATGGGCATTTTCATTTCTTCAGCGGCTGCCCAGAATTGATCGTCCTGTGCAGAGAGAATTGCCTCGCCGCTGGGCCAGGTGGCCAGTCCCACACCTTTGGCTCCTGCTTCTTTAGCGCGTCCCAGTTCCGCCACTGAATCTTCTATGCCGGTGGCCGGCATTTGGAAGATAGCGCCGAGTCGCTCTGGCTTGTGATTGCAAAAATCGGCTATAAAATTGTTGTAAGCCTGCATGCCCGCTAACGAGAATTCCTTTTCCTGCCCCATAAAGTAAATCATGGTGCGCTGCGGCGGGAAGAAAACTGCAGCATCTATGCGATCTTCATCCATGAGCTCAAGTCGGGAAGCGGGCTCGTAAATGCCGGGGTGCATTTCGGCATACTTTACTCCGGTCCATTTCAGAGTTTTGGGTGTTTGGTTCATTGCCGCCACCAGCCCCAGTGATTCCACCGCTTCCCCGAGAAGCCAGGCGTCTCCGCCATCTTTATCCTTGACTAACTTCGGAGCAAGTTCCTGGTGTTTTTTTGGTAGGTAATTTTCCCATAGGTCTGGGGGTTCAATCACATGCTGGTCGCAATCGATGGTCTTGTACTGCATTGTGTTCTCCGTGTGCACGTTTCTATCTGAGTATAACTTCAAGCCTGCGCCCCAATATAGAACTTTAAAAGACATCTGTCATGTTAAAAAATAGCGGGATGGATATAGCTTCTTTTACGAGGTGGCGCGCAACGGTGAAGTATTTGCGAGGAAGTGAGCCTTTTCCGCCATATCCAGCACAACATCACCGAACATTGCCATCTTGGGGTTGTCGGCACCGCCTTGCACGTAGCGGGCGTAACCTGCTTCGAGTACGCAGGCCATTTTGAACCGGGCCAGCACAATGTAATAGTCCATGGCATCCACTGGCAGGCCACTGATGGTGGCGTAGCGATGCATCAGTTCTTCGCGGGAGGGCATGCCGCTAAAGTCTACGTAACCAGCGCTACGGTCTTCATCGGGGTCGGGCCAGGTCATGAGTATCCAGGCCAAATCCAGCAGAGGGTCGCCGACTGTGGCCATTTCCCAGTCGACGATGGCCGCCAGCTTTGCCTCTTGGCCATGGTGGAACATTACATTGGCGAACTGGTAGTCGCCATGCATGATGCCCGCCCTAAAATGCTTGGGAGTGTGTATGCGTAGCCAACTTGCTGCCTCCTGCAGGCCGGGGATATCTCGAAACTGAATCTTGGCTAGATGAGCCAGCCAGCGATCTACCTGTCGATTGAGGAAACCCTCAGGTTTGCCGAAGCCCTCCAGTCCAGCCGCTCGCCAGTCGACCTGGCCAAGTAATGCAATCGCATCAACCAGTTCGTATGCCATCGCAGCCCGTAGTTTTGGGGCGCTCACAAAAGGTGGTGGCAGTTGCCCCATCGGCGTCCAGCCGTCGATGTGCCCCATGATGTAGAAGCATGATCCCAGGACCGAAGTGTCGTCGCAAACCGCGATACCTCGTGGATGCGGTACGTCGGTACCCTTTAAGGCCGCAATGACGCGATATTCTCGCAGCATAATTTCGTTGCGACCCGGTGGCACTTTGGTCGGTGGCTTACGCAGTGCCATGCGAACATCACCCCGCTGCAGTTCAAAGATCTCGTTGGAGGCGCCGCCGCTGATATAACGAGTTGCCAGGGGAGAGCCGCTGCCGGGCAGTTTCTGGGCGTCCATCCATTGTACAAGCGCGCCAGCGTTCAGAGTGGGTTCTGTGTCGCTGTGGCCCTCGGACGTTTCATTCATCAGAGGTTGCCTACGGTATCGTCAAGAATGTCGGCGTATTTCTTGCGCGCAGCAGCAATCTTCGGCGGAAGCCACTCGCTTGGCCACAGTGAATCCGGCGAGGGTTGATGCTGGCGTAGTACTTGCTTTGCCACTGTCATCCGATGGACTTCGCTGGGCCCATCCACTATGCCCATGGTTGGCACGGTCATCCACAGATTGGCAAGTGGCGTCTCGTTGGAGCAGCCTAGCGCACCATGGACCTGTACGGCGCGGCGCACAATGTCATGTAGTACTTCTGCCGCCTGTACTTTCACCGCTGAAATGTACGCCCGCGATTTGTAGCGATCACCCTTGTCGCACCACCAAGCGGCATACAGCACTAGTAGACGAAATTGTTCAAGTTGAATAAAAGAGTCGGCGATGTAGTTTTGTATGGTCTGCTTTTCAGATAAAAGACTGCCCTGGGTGTAGCGGCTGAGCGCGCGTTCACACAGCATATCCAGTGCTTTTTTACAGTAGGCGACGGTACGCATTGCATGATGAATTCGCCCGCCGCCCAATCTTTTTTGCGCGAGCTCAAAGGCTTTGCCGGGTTCTCCCAATACCGAGTCGGCTGGCAGGCGGACGTTGTTGTAGCGAACCCAGCCGTGACTCCCGGCTTCGTCGAGACTCTCGTGCATCAGACCGACGTTGCGCAGAATCTCAATGCCGGGTGTGGAGCGCGGGACCAGGAACATGGTGGCACCCTTATGAACGGGCACTTCCGGGTCGGTAATAGCCATTACAATGAGAAATTCAGCGAAGTCGGCATGTGACGAGAAATATTTTTCACCCTGGATAACCCACTCATCACCCTCACGCCGGGCTTGGCAGGTAAACTGTCCGGGATCAGAGCCTGCTTGCGGCTCTGTCATTGAATAGCAGGAAACAATATCACCGTTAAGCAGCGGTTGCAGATAGCGATCCTTTTGAGCATCGGTGCCGTAATGGGCAATGATCTCCGCGTTACCTGTGTCTGGCGCCTGCGTGCCAAAAACTCGCGAGGCCCAGGTGGTGCGCCCCAGTATTTCATTCATAAGGGCCAGCTTTACCTGACCGTAACCCTGGCCACCCAGCTCAGGCGTAAGGTGGCACGCCCAGAGGCCGCGCTTACGAACTTCCTGCTGCAGGGGTTTGATCAGGGCGCAGGTTGTTTTGTTGTGGACGTCGAAGGGGTCTGTCGGCTTACTCCACACCAGACCGATGGACTCGATTTCCTCACGTACGAAGCGGTCCATCCAGTCTAGCTGCTGTTGGAATTCAGGTTCGGTTTCGAAGTCCCATGCCATAGATTACCGTCCTATTTGATGTGCAAAAAAAGTGCCCTGGTATCAGGCGACCCGAAGCTAGCTCCCCAATCCCAACAGCTGTCGTGACACTACGCTGCGCATGATTTCTGAGGTACCGCCGCCGATTGTCTCGGTCAAACTCTGTCGCCAGATCAGTTCCGGGCCTGCCCCGTTGACCAGTGCCTCAGGCCCACCGAAGTCCAGCACAGTGCGCACGATTTCCTGGCAGGTGACGGTATGGATGATTTTATTCATCGCCGCATCTACCGTTGCGTCCTTGCCATTGGACATCGCTTCCAAAACTTTCAGGCCCATCATCTGGGTCTCCATCACTTGCGCGGTGAGTTCTGCAATACGTTGACGAATGACGGGCTCACTACTTAGGCCATTGTCATTCAGCCACGCTACCATTTCTTCCAAATCACGACGCACACGCCCGGGAGGAAACTGAATGTGGCGTTCATCCGCCAGTGCTTCGCCTATTAGGGTCCACGCGCCATTCTCTTCACCCACCCGATGTTCCCGGGGGACTTCTACTTTATCAAAATACACTTCGTTTAACTGGTCACCATCAAGCGTGGGAAGCCCGGAGACAGTGACACCCGCTGCTATTCTGTCGCAAATAAAAAGGCTGAGACCGCGTCCGCGGCTCTGCTGAGTGCCAGTGCGGGCCAGAACCCAAAGAAAATCCATATTTTGGGCATAAGACTGCCAGCACTTTTGACCGTTGAGTTGGTAGTGCTTTCCTTTGGGATTTTTGTCTGCGCGTAACCTCAGGCCGGCCAGGTCGGAACCTGCTTCCGGTTCGGAATAACACAGTGAGAAGTGAATTTCTCCGACACGAATTCTCGCTAGCCAGTTCTCCTGTTGTTGCGGCGTGCCATGTCGAATCAATGTCTGGGCGACAATGCCAGCACCCAGCGGGTTCCTTGCCGCTCGGGCATATGCAACTTCATTCCACAGAATAAATTCGTATACCGGCCCTTTGGCCATGCCGCCGAACGCTTTCGGCCAGTTCAGTGCCAGCCAGTTTTTCTCCCCCATCGCAGAGAAGAGGGCGCGAACCTGGGGCCATCTGTGGCCCTGACAGTAGAAGCCGTCCAGATCTTTATAGTCTTGCAGGAATTCTTGTACTTCTGCCTGGAAGGCTAACTCGTCCCTGGAGAAAGTGAGGTTCACAGAGTCGCGCTACGTTTTGGCATCGGGGTCAGGGTTCCATACCGGATCGCGTTTCTCGCCAAAGGCCGTGGGGCCTTCCTCAAAGTCGGGGTGCGTCCAGTGGGAGCGCAGCAGCCCCCAGCCTGTTTCCAGCGATTGCTCATAACCCTGATCGAGCGACGCCCATATCGCGCGTTTGGACAAGGCCATTGCCTGCGGCGAATTTTTTAGCATCTGTGTCGCCATCTCCCGCGCCATCTCCTGCGCCTCTTCGGGCGTTTCCATCAATTCATCCACTAATCCCAGTTGGTGGGCACGCTCGCTGGACAGGTGATAACTGTTCCCCATGAGCGTCATACGCAGGGCAGTCCCCAGTGGTAAACGTTTTGCCAGACCAATATTCTCTATTGCGCCGACCATACCTACATTCACATGTGAATCGAGAAATTTTGCATTTCGCGAGGCTATCACGATATCTGAATCCACTACAAAATGATGTCCGCCCCCGACGCATGTACCATTTACAACACAGATGACCGGTTTCCAAACATCGTTCTGGTAGGGTGACCAGAACACGGACTCTCTGAAAGGCTTGTCCACGAATACTTCATCAGCGGCGCTGTCGCTATCTGCCTCAGCGACGTCAAAGCCAGTGCAAAAATGTCGTTCGCCCGCAGCGTTGATTATCGCAACGAGTACTTTGGGGTTATCGCGTACATCACTCCAGATCGCCTTGAATACCGCTTGCATACCGGGGGTCAAGGAGTTGCCGCGTTCGGTGCGGTCAATGGTGATGGTGGCAATACCATTAGATTTTTCATACCGCACACCAATCATGGGTTGATTCACGTCGATGGTTGCCATTTTCTTAAGCTCCTAAACCTGCGTCTGCGAGCAGGAGTTCCTGTTCTCTGACGCCAGTGGGTGGTGTGGACGCAAGCTGCCTTATTCGCCGTGAGAAATGAAACACCGGACCCTCTAAGGTGATCCCTATCCCTGCAAATACCTGGTGACAAGTGAAAGCAGCCTGCAGGCTGGCGCGTCGCGCCGCGATAAGCGCACCTGCGGCCTGGCAGCGCGCTTTTTGCATTGCCGCGCTATCCTCTATTTCAGCCTCATCGTAGTAGGAGGCTGCCGCCCGCGTCAAAACTTGAGCCGATGATATCCCAATAGCCGCATCAGCCAGCGGGTGCGAGACCGCCTGAAATTCTCCCAATGTTTTGCCAAATTGTTTGCGGATAGCAGCGTGTTCACTAGCGCGGTGAATCAAATGCCAGGCGGCACCGGTCAGATATGCCGCTGCGCAGATATTGGCAAGCAGCAGTCCCCGGTCAGCTCCCGCCATGGGTTGATCGACGCGTAAGGTTGCGCGTCCCCAGATTTCGCCTCCCAGGGTAGATACTGGTTCCACCTTCTGTGGTGTGTGGGCTCGGGCAACAGAGTTATTGTCCACTACCAGAAACAATTGCGCTTCCGTGCCATAGGGGAGCAGAGTGCTCCCAGCATTGCTCACTGAAACCAGCGAC
The DNA here is from genome assembly GCA_028825045.1 of Halioglobus sp. GTDB lineage: Bacteria > Pseudomonadota > Gammaproteobacteria > Pseudomonadales > Halieaceae > Marimicrobium. Next base: position 51,627 of record JAPKAY010000013.1, on the reverse strand, counting down.
CGGCCGTCGATCACTGAGGAGGCTTCGTCAAAATCAAGAACTTGTATCGCCAGGAACGTCGATGCAATCGGTCCGGGAAAAACATGATGGCCCAACCGTTCAGTGATAGCGCAGACCTCTAGCGCGCCACCCGCCTCGGCGTTCCCGGGTGCAGCAGGGGAGAATACACCCAGCTCTGCCAATTGGTGCCACAGGTCTCTTGGAAAAGGTTCACCAGACTGTCTGGCAATACGTTCTGCGTCATGCTGCTCGCAAAAGCGGTCGACGGCAGACCGGATCGCGTCCTGATTTTCGCTGAAGTTCAGGTCCAGGGAGAGACTCATCAGGGCTGATTGCCCCAGCGTGCTTCGACTAGCGCACGTCGAGCGCCGCCGACACCGCCAAGTTCCTGTCTTAACGCCAGCAGTCTCATGCTCCACACGTGAAGGTCAAACTCACAGGTAAAACCGATCGCGCCGGACATCTGGTGTGTTTCTGTGAACACCTGATCTGCCGTTTCCAGAGTGAAAGCAGCCGCTGCGGCGACCGCTTCAGTTGGTGCGCCGTGATAGGCTGCTTCCCGCACTAACCAGCGACTTGCTTCGACCCCAATCGCGCACAAAGACAGCCGATGTTGAATGGCCTGGAAAGACCCTATACTGCGGCCAAATTGCCGGCGTTGTTTCAAATACCCTACAGTATGCGTAAGCGCCGCGTCCATCGTCCCTACCGCTTCAACCGCCAGGGACAGCCGCCACCAGTTTGCCATCGCCAGGGCTGCATTGGGTCCAAGGCAATTTCCCGCAGCATTGAGGTCGGCAAAACGATCGGCCTTAGCCAATCGTCCCATGGGGTAGCCGAAGCTGCTGCGCACCGGCTTTAGGTCTTCAGGTGTTAAAGGGATCACGTGGACGTCTCTAATGCCCAGTACCAGCAGAGTTTTTGCATGCGCTCCGAACCGCAGAGGAACAGGTTTTTTGAGGTCGTCCAGCGTGCACAGGGTAATTGGTCCGGTTATCGCAGCTTCCTGAACGGCCGGCGCCACTAGCATTTGCGCGGCGCAGGCGACGACGCCACCGGCCCTGGCGACGGCTTCGACGATTAATGCAGCCTCTAAACCGGCTGGGCCATCTTCGGAGGCGAGGTCTCTGGCGATAGTACTAAAACCCGACTCATCCAATAATTGGTGCAACGCGTCGTCATACATTCCATGCCCGTTCAGTTCGATGGTCCGCGTGGCCCCAGCATGTTGTGCAAGCAGTCGATCCACCGACTCCGTAATGGCTTGTTGATCTTCGTTCAATTCAAAGTTCATGGGAGAGCCTTATTCCTTAGGCAATTCAAGGAAGCGGGAGGCAATCAGGTTGAGTTGCACCTCTGTCGCACCCACGGCAATACCCGCGGTCATGGCCATACGAAAGTTGGTATCGGCGAAGGAGGCATATTCGCGAGACTCCTGCCCGAAGATTTCCAGTGCCAGTCGGCCGATGGCATTGTCGCAGGTAGTGCTCAGCACACGGGCAAGTTGAGTATCGGCGGTTGGCGGGAGACCTTTGGCGCGGATATCAATGACTTTATACACCAATACGCGGGCGGCCTCGCACAGCGCACGGGCCTCACCTAGGCGGTCTACCACAATGGGGTCCTCCAGCATGCCGCGTTCTCTGGCAAGCTCGGCGAGTTTGTCCAGGGTGACTGCGGCCCGGGCATAGCGCGCCGCGCCTATGCGTTCAAACTGCAACGCGTAGTTCACGACATTCCAGCCGTTGTTTGCTTCTCCCAGGAGAACATCGGTAGGCACGGTAACATCGGTAAAAAATACCTCATGGAAATATCGTTCGCCTACCACTGAAGGGATTTCGCGGACCTCGATACCCTCTGTGTCCATGGGTACCAGCAGTACCGAGATGCCCCGGTGGCGGCTGCTCGAGGGGTCCGTGCGTACCAGCAGGAATATAAAGTCAGCGTGATTACAGTAAGACGTCCAGATTTTGGAGCCATTGATGACGTACTGATTATCAATCTTTTCGGCGCGAGTGCGAAGCGCGACCAGATCGGAGCCGGCCTCCGGCTCTGAGAAACCCTGGCACCACAGGACTTGGCCTGTGGATATTTTGGGCAGGTGCAGCGCTTTTTGCTGCTCGCTGCCGTAGTTCATGATGGCCGGCCCAATCCAGTTTACATTCATGTATTGGGAGCCCCGAGGCTCGCCGACGGACCACATTTCCTCGCCTACGATAGAGTGTCGCCAGGGTTCGCAATCTCTGCCACCGTATTCACTCGGCCAATGTTGGGTCAGCCATCCTCGCTCCGCCATGCGGCTGCAGAAGTGACGGCTGAATTGCGCTTGTGAATCGCCTCCAGGCCCATGTTGCGACATCTCTTCCCAGTTGTCGGGAAGCTCTTCTTTGAGAAACGCCTGCACATCGCGTCGATGTTGGATATCTTCTTGTGACCAGTCAAATTCCAAGTCGGTCCTCCCGAAACTGGCAGCGTGATAATGTTATCGCTGTGTTTTTTTCATCGGAGTGTGTCGTGGCGTGGGGCAAAACAAATTAACTTCAGAATGACCTGCCAGGGAAAGAATGGCAGAAATATACTGACTAAACAAGTCAGGTGTCTGACAAAAAATGCTACACTGGCGCGCATCGCAAGATTCTGGTCTGCTGTATAGCGCCTCTCAAGAATAAGGAGAATCCGGTGTTAAAAAATCTGTTCAATTACGAGGGCAAGCGGGTGGTCATCACCGGGGCTAGCTCCGGAATGGGTGAGGCAACAGCTCACCTTGTGCACAGCCTGGGCGCTGAAGTTGTGGCGATCGATGTGCAGCCTCCGCGCTATGACTTCGCTCGTTTTCTCGAAGTTGATCTGCGTGACAGTGGTGCGATTGCGCAGGCCGTTAGTGAGGTAACGACATCGCGAGTGCATAATTTGTTTTACTGCGCCGGATTGCCGGGTGGAAAGTTTTCGGCGGTCGACGTTGTGACGGTAAACTTTATCAGCCAGCGACACATGATCAATCTGCTGATACCGCATCTGCAGCGAGGCGACGCGATCGCGAGTGTGTCCTCAGGAGCGGGTATGGGGTATTCCTTCTTTGGCGAGCAACTCCAACCTTTTCTGGAAATTACTGATTTTGACCAGGCTCAGGCTTGGGTGATCAAAAATGAAAAAGAAGACTGGTTTGAATCTTATTCATTCTCGAAGATGTGCAGTATTGTCTTCACCTTACGCGCCGGAGGCACGATCACCACGGATACCGGCGTAAGGGTAAATTGCATAGCGCCCGGGCCTACCGATACCGCCATGATGCCTGCATTCATCGAGCAAACCGGTGCCGCATTTTTCGAACGTTACCCTAAACCTATTGGCCGCAACTCCACTGCTCCGGAGCAGGCCTGGCCGCTGGCATTCCTGAACAGCGATGCAGCCAGTTATATAAGCGGTGAAAACATCTACACCGATGGGGGCGCTTGTTCCGGAGTGCTCAACGGATCTATTGATGCCGCTGCGATGATGCCGGATCAATAGCGTCCAATCACTGAAAACAGGGATCCTTTGTGAGCAAAGTTATGAAACGCCCACTACCGATGCTGACGGACAGCAATCGTTTTTTTTGGACATCCGGCGCCGACGGAAAGCTGCGTTTTGTACGCTGCACTGCCTGCCAGAACTATATTCACCCGCCTGTACCTGTGTGTAACAATTGCCTTTCTATGGAGCAGGAGGTGGTGGCCGTATCGGGCCGAGCGACTCTGGCTGCCGTGACAGTGAACCACCAAATGTGGATACCCTCCATGGAGCCGCCCTATGTGGTGGGTATTGTGGAGATCGAGGAACAGGGAAGTGTTCGCCTGACGACCAATATAGTGAGGTGCGATGAATCGGATTTGAGCATCGGGATGTCTCTTGAGGTTGAATTTGAAGAGTATGAGGATGTGTTTCTGCCCGTGTTTCGCCCACTGGCTACTGCAATAGATTCCCCGTCGGGAGAGCGCTAGTGGAAAAGTTCGAGCACAGTGCAGCCGTTACCGGCATGGGTATGTCCGAGGTAGGCCGACGCCTGATGCGTGACCCAATGGCGTTGACTGTTGACGCGTCACTGGCAGCGATGGCCGATGCGGGTCTTACCCGAGAGGATATTGATGGTGTATGCACCTATCCGGGCATGGTGCCAGGTGCTGGAGGCTTCAGTGGTGCGGGTGCGCACGACCTCATGGATACGTTGCGACTGAAACCTAACTGGCACAACAGCGGCCTGGAGCAGGCGGGGCAGTTGGGCTCGATCGTGGCGGCGATGATGGCTGTGGCAACGGGGCTGTGTCGTCACGTGTTGTGTTTTCGTACTGTTTGGGAGGCGACCTATGTGCAACTGCAGCGCACCGGGCAGATACGTCACTCAGGGGGTGGCGGACGATTGTCCGGTGGTATGGAGTGGCGTATTCCCTACGGCGCTGCGTCTGCAGCTAACTGGATTGGCATGTATTGCAGCCGCTATATGCACGATTATGGTCTCACGAAGGAGCAATTGGGGCAGATCGCGATAAACGGCAGAAAAAATGCTGCACTCACTCCCTACGCAGTGTACAAAGATCCCATGACGATGGAGGATTATCTTAACGCCCGCATGGTGTCTACACCGCTTAGCCTGTTCGACTGCGATGTACCTTGCGATGCATCGGTGGCGTTTATCATTTCCCACAAGGACACGGTCAAGGATTGCCGCCGGGGTCGCGCGGTGGGTTTCGAAGCGGTAGGGACGGCGAATACTGAGCGCGTCTCCTGGGATCAGGGTGATTTGCGGTACTTAACCGGCATCGAAGGTGCAGCCGATATGCTGTGGTCACGTACGGATCTGCAGACCCAAGATATCGATATGGTACAGCTCTACGATGGCTTTAGTTTTAACGCACTGTGCTGGCTTGAGAAACTCGGATTTTGTGGTGTGGGCGAGGCGGGTGCGTTTCTTGAAGGCGGTCAGCGTATCGCTCGCGATGGCGAACTGCCGATGAATACGAATGGCGGCCAGCTCTCGGCGGGTCGTTTACACGGTTATGGGTTCCTGCATGAAGCTTGTGTGCAGTTGCTGGGCGAGGCAGGGGACCGGCAGGTCCCCAATAGTCCGCAAACTGCTATCGCCAGCTCCGGCGGTGGTGTTCCTGGTAGCGCGCTTCTGTTGACGGCGCCGTAACGGCGAGTATTCGATGAGCGATGTTTGATTACACTGCCTATGGCTTGATTGAGTCAGTCGTCAAGAAGGCACTCCCGGGCGATGGCCCGCAAACCATTGGAACCATACTCGATCGATCGTTAAGTCGCGGGCCCAACAGGACTGCGTTAGTCGGCCCGAGTGGCCGCTACAGCTACGCCGAACTGGAACGGCAGGTCGCTCAGGCAGCAGCGGTATTCTATGAATTGGGAGTGCGTCAATACGATCGTGTTGCCGCCTGCTTACCCAACGATGTGGATATTGTTATTGCGCTTCTTGGGTGCGCCCGGGTAGGCGCGATTTGGGTGGGGGTCAACCGCGCTCTCGCAATACCGGAAAAAGTATTCATTCTTGAAGATAGCGGTGCGCGAATTTATCTTACAGATTCTGCCGGGTGCGAGGGGATCGAGCCGCAGCAGAAGAACTTATCCACGATTGAGCACATAATTACAGTTGACTCGGCGTCTTCTGATAAAGATTGGCATAGCTTGCTGCGCACCGCCTCGCCCCGGCAGTGCAAGCTGCCAGCGCTCGACTCGTTCGAACCCGCTGCAATCGCCTACACCAGTGGCACGACCGGGCGACCCAAAGGCGCTGTTCACAGTCATCACAATATGCTGTTGCCTGGCGCTATCGAAGTACACAAGCGCAGTTACGGGCCAGACTGCCCCCAGGGGGTGATGCTTCCTCTCACTATTTTGAACTTGATGGTGCTGGCACCCATGGTGGCGTTCCAGGACGGCAGTTGTTGTGTGTGTATGGACAGCCTCAAACCAGAGGACATTGCCCGATGGGTGCGCGAGGAGAGAGTAGGGCACTTCGCGTCGGTGCCGACTGTGATTCAGGATTTACTGACATCGCCGTTGGTTGCGCCGACGGATCTGGCAACGCTGGGATGCCCCGATATTGGCGGTGCCGGAATTTCTGAAGCATTCCAACGCCTGTATCAGGATAGGTTTGGTCAATCAATGACAGTCGCCTACGGTATGACAGAGGCGCCCACAATAGTGACGCGTACCGACCCCGGTTGCGCGCCACTTGAAGAGCTGTGTGGCCGTGCTGTGGATCAAATTCAAGTTCAGGTGGTAGATGAGAGCGATCGACCTATCCCTGCCTGCGATGTGGGTGAGATATGTGTAATGCCAGCTACAACGGGTGTCTACGCAAATATCTACACGATCATGCTGGGCTATTGGAATAAGCCCGAAGCGAGCGCAATTGCACTCAGTAAAGGTATGTATCATACGGGGGATGTTGGCTACCTGGATGAGCGCGGTCAGCTCTTTATTCGAGGACGACAGAATGACCTTATTATCCGCGGGGGTTCGAATGTATATCCTGCGGAAGTGGAAAGGGTGATATGCAGCCATCCATCGGTGGCTGATGCGGCTGTACTAGGGATTCAGGACGATCGTCTTGGTCAGCGGGTTGTAGCGGTGCTGGAGCATTCTGACATGTCCGGTACGATTGATGAAGTTTCTTTGATAACGGAAATTCAATCCTATTGCCGGGAAAAAATTGCGCGCTACAAAGTTCCCCAGCAGGTTGTATTCATAGAAAAATTACCGCGTAATGCGATGAATAAAATCGTAAAACTGCAGCTGCTGCATTTGTTTGAATGACGTACGAATAAAACCTTGGAGGATGGCATGGGTTGGATAAGCAACGGCAGTGACCGGCGGTCGACACTTGGGGTCCTGCCGGAAATCTCTCTCGCCTTCGATGTTCTTTACCAGTCGCTATGGAAGCAGCAACATGTTCCTCCTGCGGTGTTAGAGCTTTGTCGCCTGAGACTGGCACAACTACATCGTTGCGACGTAGAGCTGCATCGTCAGGAGTGTCTCGTTCCCGACACGAAACGAGACAAGCTTTCTCAGTGGAGTTCGCTCCCGCTATTTACCGACGAAGAGTGCGCCTGCCTCGCATTTACCGAGGTTTACGCGATGGACGCTCAAGCGCTGACGGACGAGCTGGCCGAAGCGGTTAAAAGCCATTTTGGCGACGCAGGTCTGGTGATGCTGGTGGAGGCACTGGGAATCCTTGATGGTATGACGCGTCTTAGTTTGCTATGGCAGCTGCCGGCAAGTAGCGAGGCTCAAGAATGCGCGGAGCAAAGAGTATGAGTGGCCAGGCGCGGGCTGTTAATACGGATAAACCCACAGGCAATATGATGAGAGATTCGGCTTTGGGGCTTGTGCCTGAAACGCTGGATCACTATATGGGACTTAACCGCACCATATGGGAGGGTGGACCTCTCAGGCCCGCCGATATTGAACTAGCTCGCCTGCGGAATGCGCGCAAAGTGAACTGTGTTTTTTGTAAAAGCGTTCGCTACGATATCGCCAAAGCTGATGGACTGAGCGAAAACAAAGTGGCAATGATTGAGGATGATTTCAGGGGCAGCGATCTCAGTGAGCGTGACAAGCTGATACTCGCATTTACTGACCAATACCTGAATGATCCCGCTGGAATTGGTGAAGAGTTAAAGGGAGCACTGCGCACCGAATTTACCTCACAGGAGCTGGTTCATCTTTCTATGGTAGTTGCACATTTCAGCGGATTTTCCCGTTGCGCTGTTTCTTTGGGTGGAATGCCAGCGGAGTTACCGGTCATGGAAATGTCGGTTCCGTAGTGAGTCGTTTCAAGGTGGCGTGGCACGCAGATACACAGACATTATTTGCAGTGACGTTTGCTATAGTGGTGTACAACTAACTTGGAATTTTAAAGGAGCAATCGATGTCGGCATTACGCTTTAATCATATGGAACTGACACTGCCTATGGGTACGCTGGATCGCGACGGTGAAGCAATTATTGATTTTTACAAAACAGTATTTGGATTTGAGGCCATCGAAGTTCCATTGTTTGATAGCTCTGGACTTTTACTGCGCACTGATGACGAGACCAGTCAATTTCTCCTGCTGATGGAACAAGAGAAACACCTGCATTCGCCAGGGTACGATCATCTGGGTTTCCTGTTTGAATCGCGCGAAGAAGTTGATGCCAAACTGGCACTGTGCCGGCAATGGCAAAAGCAGGATGGGCGATTGAAGCTCAAGGAGTATGACGATCTTGTTATCAGCCCCACCGTGACTCACGCCTTTTATGTTCACTATCTCCTGCCCATCTGGTTTGACGTGCAGGTAATTGAATACGATGAGGGGACCGCACCAGGAAAAGGCTGGGCGTATGGCTGATCGACGCCAGTATTAGGTACTTTTTCGCTGTGCTTGTTGACCGTTAATTATTGTCTGGAGATATTAAACATGCGAAAAATAGTGGCCTACATTGTCGGGTTTGTCCTCCTGTGCTGTATAGGCTTGGCAGCCTTCCTGTTTTCCGCTCACTGGCAGATACGAAGCATTGAACCTGCGCTGCCCACCTGGGCGCAGCTCGACGCTGCGTTGCAAAAACCCGGCGGGCCGGTCGCTCTCGCCTACCTTAATACGGCCAGCCAGATGTCTCCGCTGGGCGAGTTGGGGCACCCTGGCATTTTGATCGAGTGGCAAGATGGGCGGCGCTTCCTGATCGACACTGGCATGCCGCCGGATGCGGCCAGAGAGTTTGGAAAGCCTCTGGAATTACTCGGCGCTGGGCCTACGACGACCTTCGGTTCGATTGCTGCCCAAATGGGGGCGGCAGTGGACACCGTCAAGGGTGTGGCTTTTACTCACCTCCATAACGATCATACTGAGGGCTTGCCAGGCATATGTGCAGCGCAGGCAGCGCCTGCTACGATCTACCAGGCGCCGCTGCAACAGGCCGAATTGAATCATACCACCACAATGGGACTTGTTTTTCTCGAGGAAGCCAGCTGTCCCCGAGAAGCGCTGCCTGATAACCTAATCAAACAGATTCCTGGTTTTCCCGGGCTGGTTGCGGTCTCGCTGGGCGGACATACACCCGGTAGCACGCTGTACGCGGTGCGCATAGGGGAGCAAACCTGGGTATTTTCCGGTGATATAACCAATTCTCTGAATGCGCTGCAACAGGATTTGCCAAAACCCTGGGTGTACAGCACGTTCGTGGTGCCTGAGCACACCGAACGCACGGCCCACTTGCGTCGATGGTTGCGGGAGTTGGGCGAACAACAAGGGGTGACCGTGCTGCCCGCACATGATGTGCCGGCAATGTCCGCAGCCGGTTTATTGCAATGGGTTGGTATTACGCAGTCCTTGTAGCCAAATTCTCAAACCACATCGCAGGGAAATGGTCTATTAGTCCATGCTGGCTTTTGCAGAACACGGAAGTTAAGTAGACTCTGCGCGACATTACGTTTATCCGTTTTAGGAACATTACTATGCGAATCGCCATTATTGGTGCGGGCCCTGCGGGGATTGCTGCGGGCCGGGAATTACTTCGTCAGGGTTTTTCAGAGTTTACAATTTTTGATGCCCTGGATGCTGCGGGCGGCACCTGGCGCTTGCACTCTTACCCTGGCTTGGCCTGCGATGTCTGGGCCCATTCCTACTCCTTTTCTTATGCGCCGAACCCAGACTGGAGCGCCAGTTTCGTCGGTTTTGCCGAGATTCAGGCTTATCTTGCAGGTTGTGCGACGCGCTTTGGCTTAGACGGGCACATGCAATTTAATACGCGCATTACCGCAGCCCGCTATCGGGAGCCCGGATGCTGGGCGCTGGAATCCACAAGTGGTCCGCTCGGTGAGTTCGACATCCTCATAAATGCCATGGGTAATCAACACACGCCCCTGTTTCCCGATGTAGAAGGCAGGGACAGTTTTAACGGGGACAGTTGGCACGCAACGCGCTGGAATCACGATGTGGATTTGAAGGGCAAGCGGGTTGTGGTGGTAGGCTCTGCCGCCAGTGCGGTACAGATTGTCCCTGAGATTGCAGAGGACGCTGGGCACCTCACCGTGCTGCAGCGCTCTGCCAATTGGATTATGCCAAGGGGCAGCAAGGCATATACAGCGGGCCAACGCTGGCGGTTTCGGCATTTCCCCGCGCGGATTAAACTGACCCGCTGGGTGCAGCGCCTGATGATGGGGCAGGTCGAATACGCTGTAACCATTGGCCACAAACGCATGGGTCAGTTTGAGGGTATGGTGAAGAAGTTTATCAACCGAACCATTGACGACCCGACGCTGCGTAAAGCACTTCTCCCGAAAACGCGCTATGGCTGCAAGCGCGGTCTGGTATCGGATGGTTTTTACCCGGCCTTGAATCGAGACAATGTGGAACTCGTGGCCGAGGGTCTGGCGAAAGTAACGCCCACGGGTATCGTGACAAGCTCCGGCCGGGAAATAGATGCGGACGTTATCGTCTATTGCACGGGATATCGGATTCTCGACTATGACCGTATCGATGTTATCGGCAAAGATGGGCAAAACCTTGGCAAGGTGATGGGTGATGAACCTCGCTCTCACAAGGGTATTTCGGTGCCCGGTTTTCCGAATTACTTTTTCGCGGTGGGCCCCAACGGCCTAGTGCTCAATGTGTCTTATTTTGTTACGGCTGAGCGCAATGTCGAAACAATCGTAGGACTGTTGTCGGAGTTGCGTAACGTTGGTAAGCGGTCGGTGGAGGTGAAGCGCGAAGAATTTGAGAGGTATAACAAGACCATGGATGGAAAATATGCCCAGTTCACCTGGGGCGCGCCGGGTTGTGACAGCTACTACACCAACGAGTCCGGACATGCTTCTTTTCTCTTTGGTGGTAATTTCAAGCAGTATCAGCAACTTCATGGGGAAGTGGGCCTGCAGGAGTACGACGTCGTCTAAGGTGCGTTAGCCTAGCTCCCCTAGCCGGTCTAGTGCCGGTAAGCAGGTTAGCACTATGGATTATTCAATTAAGAGCCGTTACTGGCAGCTATATTTTGACACAATGTCAAAAAGTGGTATAACGGGAAAAACACAGCGTTGTTCGAGAGTCCTGGCGGATCGAAATTCAACACGTCAAGACAGGGAATAAGGCGTTAATGATAGCAAAGCCGATTAAGGATAAAGCCGGGCGCAACCTGGGGTCGCGGGCGCAAAAAACGCGGCAACGATTTTTGGATACTACCGCCAGGTTATTGGCCGAGCGGAGTATCCTGGATATTTCAGTCACTGAAATCGCTCGTCAGGTCGACAGCGTGCCCAGCTTGTTCTACCACTACTTCAAGAGTGTTGAAGATGCCGCTCAATATCTGGCGCGTGATGCCTCGGCGGAAATGCCCGCCATGGTGGCGCTGATTGATGGAAGCTGGGAAGGGGACCGGGGGCTACAAAGAGCGTTGGCTCTCGCTGCGGCCTATCTGGAACACTGGGAGCGAAATCACGGGGTGCTGTTGCTTAGAAATCAGGCGGCTGACCGTGGTGATAAGACATTTCTCAGCATCCGCAAGCAGGCCCTTGAGCCGTTGATCGATAAACTCACAGAGCTAATTACCGAGTCGCAGCACCAGGGTCGAGTGGCTGCAGATTTGCACCCTTATCTGGCGGCCTCTGCCCTGGTATCGATTCTGGAAAAATTGTCAGCCTATGCGCAGAGCTTGCGGCATTTCAACGCTGATCGGGAAGACCTTGTGCATACTTGTGCCCGCATGATTAACACGACGGTGACGGGTCGGTAGGCGAAACAACATTTTATCAGGCTATTTAGAGGTGATTACAGCATGGGTATATTGGACGGTAAAGCAGCAGTAGTCACCGGAGCGGGTCGCGGTATTGGTAAGGGCCATGCCCTGCAGCTAGCCAAAGCTGGGGCCAGTGTGGTGGTCAATGATATTGATGAGGCCGTGGCGGCGGAAGTGGTCGCTGAAATCGAAGCACTGGGAGGAAAGGCAATTGGTAATACGGGCAACGTAGGAGACAAGTCAGGCGCCAACAGTATCGTCAGTGCCTGTGTTGAAGCGTTCGGAAAAATTGACATTATGATGGCCAATGCGGGTATCGCCCGCGATCGTACCTTTCTCAAGATGAGTGAGGAGGACTTCGATGCGGTAATAAATATCCATGTAAAAGGAACTTTTCTCTGTCACCAGGGCGCTGCATTGCAGATGAAGACACAGGGTGCCGGTGGCTGTCTGATCTCGACCGTGTCTGCCGCGCACTTTGGTAATTTCGGACAGACCAATTATGCCGGCGCCAAAGGCGCGATTGCGTCGATGACCTACACCATGGCACTGGAGCTGGCGCGCTATGGAATTCGAGTCAACGCCATCTCTCCTTCGGGAACCACGCGTATGTCGGATACCTACGTGGGCCCGGATGGCAAAAAGCATCCCATGCCGTATATTGACCCGGAGTTAAACGGGGCGGTTTTGGCTTACCTGTGCAGTGATGAGGGCAACTACATTTCGGGGCAAATTTTCGGTACTGGTGGCGAGCGCATTGCATTACTGAACCAACCGAAGTATGGACACACGTTGATAATGCCTGGCGGCTGGACCATAGAGGACGTGCAGAACAATTTTAAAAGTAATCTTGGCAATAAGCTTGAGCCCATTGGTATTACCAAGCCGCCGTACCCCTTTGCGAAAGGTATAAATCCTCCGGAGCCAAAGTAGCGAATCTTGTAATCACAATGTACTGGTGAAGAGAATGAGAACATTGCTATGTCTGATCAATTAGTCGGTATTGTCGCTTACGGGGGTTACGTTCCTGCAACGCGTTTGCCCCTGGCTATGATTCACGGCGGTAGGGTAAAGGAAGGCGGTGCGGAAAAATCGGTTGCAGGATTCGATGAAGACGCAATCACGATGGCCGTGTCTGCGGCAACCAACTGCCTTCACGGGTTCGATCGCACTACTATAGACGGTGTGTATTTTGCCACGACGACTTCGCCATTTCGGGAGAAACTGGCAGCAGCCTTCATTGCCAAAGCATTGGATTTGAGAAGCAATATCAATACCATCGACTTTACCGGCTCGTTGCGTGCGGGAGCAGGTGCGTTGCTGGCAGCAACTCATGCGGTGCAGGCTAATGCAGACAAACAGATTCTGGTGGTTGTCGCAGACTCTCGACTGGCAGCACCACACTCACCCATCGAAATGAATATGGGTGACGCGGCAGCGGCCTTTCTGATTGGCACTGACGGAGTAGTGGCTGTCATTGGGAGCTCGTTTTCCCACGTAGATGAGATATACGATGTCTGGCGCGCAGAGCACGACGAATACTTGCGCTCATGGGAAGACCGTTTCAATGTCATGCACGGCTACACCGGCAATATTCTTGCCGCTTGTCTCGGTTTGTTTGAAAAAACCGGTGCCAATGCGCAGGATTTTCACAGTGCGGTTGTTAGCGGTCCTGACGCCCGTAGTGTATCTGCAGTAGCAAAGAAAGTGGGCTTCCCTGTAGGCAGTCTGCAAGACGCATTTTTCGGAAGAGTCGGTAACTGCGGCGCAGCCTTTGCGCCTTTGCTTCTCGTGGCTGCGCTGGAAGCTGCTAAAACGGGCGATAGGTTGCTAGCCGCATTCTACGGGGACGGTGCCGAAGTGTTGTCACTTGAAGTCGTGAATTCTAGCTTTAGGGCCCATCACAGTATTGATTGGTATCTCGCACGCGGTAAGGCACTGCGTTCCTATGATAGCTATCTCAAGTCGCGCCACCTGGACGCGGGCGAACACGACCGGCGCGGTGGTGAGGGTGTTCCTGCTACGGTCCACTACCGCGAAAAGGATTCTGATATCAGCTTTCTCGGACAGCGGTGTACCCAATGCGGCACAGTCCATTTTCCTGCCTGCCGCGTATGTTACAGCTGTTTTACAAAAGATCAGTTTGAGGCTGTCCGTCTGTCAGACAAGACGGGCAAAGTGATGAGTTATAGTTTTGATTACTTCTTCCCCAGCCCTGAACCACCGGTAATTGTGGGTGTGTGTGAAGTTGACAATGGTGCGCGTGTCTATGTGCAAATGACAGAAGCGACCACCGATAGCCTGCGCTGCGATTTGCCGGTGGAGTTTGTTTTTAGAAAAATACACGAGGCTGGTAACAAGCCCAATTACTTTTGGAAAAGCCGACCGCTGGATAGTTCTTCTCAGGCGACTAAGGAAGGGGTGGTGACGTGACTCAGGGCATCAGGGACAAAGTTGCGATCGTCGGTGTTGGCTGCTGTAAGTTCGGCGAAAACTGGCACCAAAGCCCCGAGGATATGATTGTCGAGGCGGCGTATGAGGCCTATTCTGATGCGGGTCTTGAGGACCCGCAAAAGCAAATCGACGCAGTATTTTGCGGCTCGGTTTACCCCTCTCGAGGAACTGCGGAAGTCGCGGAATCGTTAAAGTTGTTTGATCGTCCGGTGTCTTTGGTACAAAACTACTGCGCTACCGGTACGGATGCGTTCCGCTATGGTGTAGCGGCAGTGGCCTCGGGCATGCACGATACTGTGCTCGTCGTGGGTTATGATAAGCCCAAGGATCGCGGTGTTTCTGGGCCGAGTATTCATATGAATACTGCCCGTGGTCTACCGATGACGCCCGCCGGTTGGTTCTCACTGTGTTGTGCGCGGTATTTTGAAACCTACGGTGCCGGTCGAGAAGACCTTGCAAGAATTGCAGTGAAGAACCACCACAATGGCACTCTAGCTCCCAAGTCCATGTTGAAGAAAGAAATCACGGTAGAGGACGTCATGAATGCGCGTATGATTTCCTGGCCTTTCACACTTTACGACTGTGCCGCTCAATCTGACGGCGCCGCTGCAACGATCATCACCAGAAAATCTCTCGCCAAAACCTTTCGTACAGATCCCGTCTATGTGAAAGGTGTGAGTATCGCCCTGTCTGCTAATCCTCAGTCGGATCCGTCGTTTGATTTCCTCGCGTGGAAGCCGACATTGGCTGCCGCCAGAGATGTGTATAAACAAGCAGGCATAACGACACCGATGAAGGAGATTCACCTGGCACAGGTGCACGACTGTTTTACCATGACCGAATTGCTCACCTACGAAGATTTAGGGTTTATTGCCAAGGGGTCGGCCAGTGAGCACATTACCAGCGGCACTTTTGAGCTTAGTGGCGAACTTCCGGTCAATACTGATGGTGGCCTGAAGACTTTTGGGCATCCCACTGGCGCAACCGGGGTGCGCATGATCTATGAGAATGTCTTGCAGTTGCAGGGCAGGGCGGGCGAGCGTCAGGTTGCGGGAGCAACTATGGCGCTCAGTCACAATCTTGGCGGTGCGCCACAGACCTGTGGGCTGGCTATTCTCGGTATTGAGTAGCACTGATAATCGCAGTGCCAGCAACACTAGCGCTGACAAACTGTTAGCTGAAAAAATCCAGAGACAAATATCATGACAAACTTTAATCGAGTATTTGTGATTGGCGTGGGCATGACCGACTTCAAGCGCTGCGAATTGGACATCAAGACACTGGCTCAGTTGGCCGCCAGTGCGGCTCTGGAGGACGCCGGCGTTGACTATAACAGCGTTGAGCAGGCTTACTGCGGATATATCAATGGTATGAGTACGCTAGGCCAGCAATCACTTTACGGGATAGGTATGACCGGTATACCTGTGTTCAACGTACACAATAACTGTTCCACGGGTTCGACTGCATTGTATCTGGCCTACAACGCCATCAGGAGCGGAGTAAATGATTGCATTCTCGCACTGGGTTTCGAAAAAATGCAAAAAGGTGCGCTGGAAGATCAATTGCCCGGGCTGGAAGAAATTGCCAAGGAGACCGCCAAGGCGAAGAAGGCACCCATCGCCGCACGCATTTTTGGCGATGCAGGCCGCGCGCATATGGAAAAGTACGGTACCAAGGCCGAGACCTTTGGCAAGATTGCGGTGAAGAACCACCTTCACTCGGTCAATAACCCACGCTCGCAGTACCGGGAAGAATGTAGTCTGGAGGAAGTAATGGCATCACGCATGATCCACGATCCGCTAACGCTACTTCAAGCCTGCCCCACCAGTGATGGTGGCGCCGCTGCGGTGGTGGTGTCGGAGAGTTGGCTAAAGAAAAACCCTCGCTCCGGCGCCGTGGAAATTGCCGCGATGGCATTGACCACAGACCGCACCGAAGATTATCAGAGGGGTGCAATCGGTATGGTCGGGATTGGTATGTGCGAGCGTGCTGCGAATGAGGTCTATGAATTATCCGGGATCGGGCCACAGGATGTACAGGTGATCGAACTGCATGATTGTTTTAGTACCGCTGAACTGATTGCCTATGAGGGCCTGGGGCTGTGCGCCGAGGGAGAGGGCGAAAAACTGGTGGAGGAGGGTGCTTGCACCTATGGTGGCCGCTGGGTGGTCAACCCGTCTGGCGGTTTGCTGTCCAAGGGGCATCCCATAGGCGCGACCGGTCTGGCACAGTGTGCAGAACTAGTCTGGCAGCTGCGTGGCCAGGCAGAAAAGCGGCAGGTGGACAATGTTCACGCTGCGCTGCAGCACAATCTTGGGTTGGGCGGCGCCTGTGTGGTGGCGATGTACCGCAATGCTTGAGCAGGTCGGCTGTGCGCGCCGTGCTATCGATCTGCGCGCGCAGGACGACAGTGTCGAGGCGTGGCTGGAAGACGATTTTCATCACTTTGGTATCGTGATGCGACACGACGGTGAGAAAGTGATATCGGTCGAAGGCGAGGCGGCACGGTTTCCCCGTGACACCTGCCCGGGTGCGCTGGACATTCTGCAGGAAGTTGTTGGCATGCGATTGAGCCAAAGGTCTACTGCCATTGGCAAGATCACTAATATGCGCATGCACTGTACTCATTTGTACGATTTGCTGGGTCTGGCAATTGCGCACGCCGCCTGTGGACGAGAGCATCGACGTTACGACGCCATTGTGCCTGATCGCCAACCGATTGATGGCGCGCCCCCAGAGGACCGCCTTGGCGGCACCACGCAGCCTCAACTGTTCTGTGACGGACATAGCGTCATGGCCTGGCAGGTCCGCGGCGACCAGATCACCGGGCCGGGAAAATACACCGGTATATCCATGGGCCGTGGCTTCAGGGAATGGACTGAAACACTGGATATTGATGAGGCAGAGGCTGCGCATGTTTTGCGGCGAGCAACACTAATCGCGCTGGGACGTCTAATTGATTTGCAGGCCCTGGGGCCGGAAGGTATGAAGGGGGCTGAAGGTGCGTGCCATAGTTTTCAGCCGGAGGTGATAAAAAACTCCGGTCGTATGCTTGCTTCGTCCAAAGATTATTCCGAATGTCCTGAGAGTTTGCTTTTACATCTTGATCGTTAACGTTTTGGTAGCTCGGGCTTTCCCAGGGCATTAGGCAAACCCAGCAGGCGCCTGGCCACAATGCTTTTGGCGACATCGTTGCCGGCTGCGGCGACCTTGCCGTGCCCAGCCATCAGGCCTTCCTCCACCATGTAACCCTCCAGGCCCGAATGTTCGCCGTTTGTGACAAAACCGAAAGGCCCCATAATATTCTGCGCCACCTGGCAGACTTCATCCTGCATACACGAGCCCCAGGCTTTATTCATGCCAGCCTCCGCTGAAGGAACACGCTCCGCAGCAATACAAATGCACAATCGCTCCAGCATGTTACCGACATCTACTCGTGCTGCAAGTCGCGCTACTTTTCTTCGTGCTACGGGATCATCCTGCAGAGGACGCTCACCGCCAAACTCCGCCTGCTTAAGGTAGTTAAGAACTGTGTTGAACCGGCGATTGTGCTGTGCGGCCGCTATGATGGCAAAGCGCTCATAGTCTAGTGCTTGCATCAGATAGTAAAACCCTTTGTTCTGTTCTCCTACCAGGCGGTTTTTCGGTACCTTGACCTTGTCAAAAAACAAAACATTGGTACGTTCGGCTGTGGTACTGCCCACACACCACATCGGTGTCATGCTAATGCCAGGAGAATTGGTATCCACTATCAGAATACTAATGCCCTGGTGCTTGGGCAGTTCGGGATCTGTGCGTACGGCCATCCAATGCCAGCGGGCGAAATGGGCCGACGTGATAAAGATTTTATTGCCTGTCACTTCATAGTGGCCGCCTTTGTCTACTGCTCGCGTTTGTAAATTACCGATATCTGTTCCGGCATTTGGCTCGGTATAGGTAATGGACCACTGGCCTTCATTGTTAAAAATTTTCGGTAGAAATTCGTGTTTCATTTCCTCGCTTGCTTCGTGAAAAATAGTATTGGCGATGGTGCCTACATTTTTGCCGACCGTGGGTGCGTTAACGCGTTCCAGCTCGGTATTGAGGATAAATTGCGCCAGGGGAAAGGGTTTAGGTGAGCCTCCGTACTCCTGGGGAAAACCCATACCCAGCCACCCTTTGGCTGCGAGTTTGTCGACAAAGGCTACCCGTTCAGGCGTATTGACGAACATGCTGCCCTTCACCTCATCGGTGAGCTCTGCAGCGAGGAATTCCCGGACTTCCTGGCGAAATGCTTCTTCTTCGGGACTCCAGTCGAGTTCCATATTGATCTCCCTCCTGGGACAGGGTCAGTCTATCGCAAGGCATGCGTCATGTGAAGAATTTGAAGTAGCGGATGTCGGCTCAGTTTGAAGCTGGGTCATGGCGCGAATGACGAGGATGGGGCTCCCTATTCTTTAGGCTACAGTATGTGCCGTTAAACTAGTTCGATGCCCACCGTTAGGCGCTTTTTGACAAGGTAGTTGTCTTGAATAAATACAGGGGCCAGATCATACTGAGTTTTATACGCTACGCTCACGGTCCGATCAGTGCAGGGGCCTGGCTGCAGGACAAGGAGTAGTGCGACAATGACGACAGACAGCGATGCTAATAGCGGCGGTGCCCAGCGCGAGGAATTTGGCACAATACCCGATTATCTCAGCGCGGCGAATCGCGAGCGAATTCTTGAACTTTCTCAGCCGAATGAAAAGGAAGTCTCACAGGTAGAATGCAGTGAGTACCTGATTCGGCACTGGCTGGAAACCGTTGAAGATGCCAATCCAATCTATAACGACCGCGACTACGCGAGGAGCCGTGGATTCAAGGACATCATTGCCCAGCCCGGAATGAATATCTGTACGCTTGTTATGCCGTTTCGCTGGCCCATGATGGAATTTCACAAAACGCGGCAGTTACTCCATTTCGAGGTAAAAGAGCTGCTGGAACTTCCGGTAGGCATACTCGCCAACTACGAAATGTTTTTTTATCGCCCGGTGGAAATCGGGGATCGACTCAGTACCACTGGACGGCTGGTCGAAATATCCGCGTTCAAACGCACACGCCTGGGCGATGGGTACTTCACCAAACTGGAGACGAACTACTACAACCAGCGCGATGAACTTGTCAGTAGCGCGCATACCAATTTGTTTTCTTACGGGGGTAAGCCACGGCTCGGACAGGTGATCGAGGAGGGTGCAACAAAAGCGGCAGCAGTTGCGCAAGAACGCGCGGTGTTCAGTACCCTGGAAGATCAGGCCCCGATGGATCCACCGCAAGGGGAATGGCTTAAGGGCGGCTGGCACAACGGTACAGAGGAGATGCTGGAATCCTGGCGAACAGGATGGCAGGGAGGCGAGCCTGCGAAAACCTCCTGGAAGGAGGTTGCCGTTGGCGACCAACTGCCGTCCCTGATAATGCCTATCACGGTCACGCGTTGTGTCTTCATGGCGTCTGCCAGTCGTGATTTCGCGCCACAGCATCACAATACCTGGTATTGCCATAACAAGAGCCGCACGCGAGAGATGTTTCTCGGCACGCATTTCAATCTCGGTATGCTGTCACGCTTTATGACAGACTACGGCGGGCCCCTCAGTACTGTAAGGCGCATACAGCTGCAAATGAAGCGTACGATTGGTGCAGGAGAGGATTACCGGATGAGCGGCGTCATTACCCGAAAGTGGGAGGAGGGCGATGAGAAACGGGTTGATATGGATATCACTATTGACACTGAACTGGGGCCTGCCTATTCCTGCAGTGCGACGCTAGCGCTGCCGGAGTAAGTGGCAGGGGTTATAAAATGGTTGAGATTTCAGTGTTGAGTTCATTGATCACAGTGTCTGAGTAGCCAATCTCAAGCAATATTTCCGCAGTATCCGCCCCGGTTTTTGGGGCCGCTCGGCGAATGGTGCCCGGTGTTTTAGACAGTTTGTAAATCATCCCCACCTGATCGGTAAAGCCTTCGCCTATATCACTTCCGGCTAGTATCGCGCCGCGTTCCCGGTGATGCCTGTCAGCCATGACTTCATCGAGGGATAATACAGGTGTTACGCAGGTATCTTCGAACATCAGGAGTTCGACCCAGGTATCCCGGTCGCGGGTCAGGAAAATCTCTCGCAGTGTCGCCTTCTGTTCTTCGGCCTCGCTTTCCGACTCCGGATATTGTCTGTCGGCAAACTCCGGTACATTGATTAGTTCACACAGCCGTGCCCAGAACCACGGTTCAAATGTACCCAACGAAATGCTTTTGCCATCTCCGCATTCGTAGATATTGTAGAATGCATATTTACCGCTTAGCGTGGTTTCGCCGCGCTGTGGGGATTCGCCTGATTCCTGAGCCTCGTTTAATTGCAGCAGCATCATATTGAGCAGGGTGTCGACCATAGCGAAGTCAACGTACTGGCCTTCACCGGTACGCTCCTTGTGGAACAGTGCAATCATAATGCTCAGGGCGGCGCTGATGCCACCGGCATCGTCAGCGATGGCGTTACCGGGAATTTTCGGTGCCCCGTCCCTGTCTCCCGTCATGTGGGGAATACCGGCCAGGGACTGATAGTTGAGATCGTGCGCGGCTATCTGACTGTATGGGCCATCCTGTCCCAGTCCGGACAGAGATACACAAATAATATCGTCTTTCAGTTTGCTCAGAGAGTCGTAGTCCATACCTAGCCTGGCGGCAACGCCAGGGCGAAAACCCTCTACCACCACATCGACCTGCCGAACCAGCTTTTCAAACACCTCCCGCCCTTTGGGTTTTTTCAGGTTCAGACGCATACTGCGTGTGTTGCGACGCAATACGTCGGGCATGGTGAGCTCGATGCCGCCGCGACTGGGGGGTTCAATTTTAATAATGTCGGCGCCGAAGTCTCCCAGCACCTGTGCGGCGTGGGGGCCTGGGCCCAGGCGCGCCAAATCAAGAATTTTCACGCCTTCCAGAGGAAGTTTTGCCATTGTACTGCTCTCGTTGTGTACCGTCCGGTGTTTGTGAATGGGCTCATGGTTGCCATTGAGTGCCAGTCCGCGCCCAGGGATTGTCCTTCAAGTCCTTCGGTAGGGCGACTCGCGCAGTGAAGCGTGTTTTTGGATCGCCGTTTACGCAAAGTGCGATACTCAGATTCACCCAGCAGCAGGATTGTTCATCCGTTTCGATGCCTTCTACACTACCGGAGAAAACCATGGTGTCGCCCGGGCAGATGGAATCGCCCATGCGGAACTTGTAGCGACCGATACGCGCAGTGGGGCCTGCCCAGTCGGTGATATAACGCTCCAGCCAGGCCGCCTGGTTTGGCGTATTCATAAATATGTCGCGGGTGCGGTTGCGTTGTTGCGCGAAGTCGCGGTCGTGGTGCATTGGGCGCCAATCGCGACTGGCCAGTGCGCCCAGTATGACGGAGGTGGCCGTCACCTCATGTTGTAGCTCTGGTAATTGTTCACCTGCACACACCTGTTGGATGGTGAGACATTGATAGTTTGCGGTGGCATCCTTCATTTCATTTAGCTCACGTTCTGGCTGCGGTAGCCGAAGCCGGTCATGGTTTCGGTGCCTACCCAGGCTTCCTGCTGGTTGTGACAAACCGTATCAATAACCCAGAAGCGACCTGCGCCTAACTTGGTTTTTTTAACCTCGCTCAATGACTGCAGTGTCTCGCTACAGCTGATGCGATCCCCTGGCCGCACTGGCTCTCCAAAGGCCACCTCACTGTCAGTGGCGACTGCCTCAGGCAGCGCCAAAGTTGTCTTGAGGTCGAAGTGTGTCTGCCAGGGCAGGGGTATTGTGTCGCGATTCGGCATCCAGTAATGGGGGCGAAACCAGGCGGACAATAGTGTGAGGGGTGCAGTGGCTCCATTGGTGAGTTGTTGGGCCAGTTCTTCATCCCAGTAGAGGGGGTTGCCATTTTGCACCGCGGCGCAGGCACTCCAAATATAGCCTCGCTCTACATCAAATTCACCTACGACCTCATGCCGCTTTTTCCCTAGCCACGAATGAGCCTCCTCCAGGCCAATAGTAAAATTATCTTCAGCGGACATAGTCGTTTTCCGAGTGCACGTTTCTCAGGTAAGAACTACCGGTTCGCGATCGATAATTTCTTCGGCGATAACATCTTCCCAGTATTCGGTGCCGCCCAAGGCCAGTTGGTATTGTTTTCCACGGCGCAGGAATAAGGTCGTGTCCTGTTCTTCCATATACCCCATGCCGCCGAATATTTGTGAACTGACATCCATGACGTGGCCAACGGTCTCGGCAGAGAAGGCTTTAGCCTTGGCGACATAGCCGCGCGTATGCCTGGCTTTGTCTATCTGAAATGCGCTAAACATGGTGAGCATATCGGCGCCGTATAGCTCCATGATCATCTGTGCAAGATAACCCTGTATGGTTTGCATCTGACCGATTGGACGTCCGAACTGTACACGCTCGCTGGCGTATTTAGTGGCATAGCCATGCATTTCGAAGCCGGCACCATTGGTATAGGCACAGAATGCGATTACCGTTTTGTGTAAAGAAGGTTCCAGTGCCTCCCAGCCTTTGCTTTGTTTTCCGAGCCTGGCAGAGGTTGGAATTTCAACGTTATTGAAATCAATCTGATAGTGACGATCACGCGACATTGTGGGCATATGCTTGATGCTAATTCCAGTACTGTTGCGGTCAACCAGGAAAAGGGTCAGCCCAGATTGTGAGTTGGCTTTTCCGGTCCGCGCCGCGACGACTATTGTGTCGGCTCCTTCTGCGAATTCTACGAACAGCTTTGTCCCGTTGAGTATGAAATTATCTCCATCGCGTTTGGCCTGCAATTTGATATGTTCCGGTTTAAAAAAACGTGAATACTCCTGGTAGGCAAACGCATAAATAGTCTTCCCCGATACGATCTCTGGCAGCAGTGCTGCTTTTTGCTTGCGGGTGCCTGCCTGGGCAATGACATCGGCGGCCAGTACGCTGGTAAACAGGTAGGGACTGGGACAGAGATGCCGGCCCATTTCGCGTACCAGCACCACCATATCCAGTGTGCTCATACCCATGCCGCCAAATTCTTCAGGAACGATGATTCCCAGCCAGCCCATGTCTGCAAATTGTTTCCACATGTCCGGGCAGAAGCCGAAGCCTTCGTCCTTTTCCATTTTGCGCACAAAGTCAAAGGTACAGTGGTTGTCCATGAACTTGCTGGCGATGTCCTGCAACTGCGTTTGGTCTTCGGTCAGTTTGATGTCCAATATCGGTCTCCTTGAGACAATGTGATACGGGCAGCGTTAGCGCTGCGGCAATTTTGGTTTATCCAGGGCATTGGGCAGTCCTAGCAGGCGACGGGCAATAATCGCTTTGGAAGTATCGACACCACCGGCTGCAACCCGCGCGTGTCCTGCCATTAGGTATTCGTCTGCCAATCCGCCTTCGAACGGAGAGTGTTCGCCGCCCCAGAGGCCGCCGAAAGGGCCCATTAGATCCAGGCTAAGCTGCGCGAATTCATCCCCGATGGAAGCGCCCCAGGCTTTGTTCATGGCAGCTTCGACAGCGGGTACTTCGTACTGCGCTTTGCAGATTGCCATCCTTTCCAGCATGGTGCCTACTTCTACTCGAGCCGCCATCCGTGCCAATGATCGACGGGTGTTCGGATCATCAGAGGGTCGCTCTCCTTCAAAGTCGACGTTCTTGTACCAATCAACAATATGGTCGAAGCGACGTACGCGTGATGCAAATGACAGAATGGCGAAGCGTTCATAATCTAACGCCTGCATCATGTAATAAAAGCCCTTGTTGAGTTCACCCACTAAGCGCGCGCGGGGTATCTTCATCTTGTCGAAAAATACCTGGTTGGTTCGGTGTGTGGTGCCCTCTCTCCCAATGGTGTCCATTCGAGAGAGACTCAGTCCGGGCGAGTCATGATCGACGATAAAAATGCTGATGCCCTTGTGCTTGGGTGCATCAGGATCCGTGCGTAGGGCCATCCAGTGCCAGCGACAAAAGTGTGCAGAGGTGATGTAATGCTTCATGCCGGTGACTTCGAAGTGATCACCCTTATCGATGGCGCGACATTGCATGGACCCCAAATCGGTGCCCGCATTGGGTTCGGTGTACGTAATGGCCCATTGTCCTTCGTTGCGGAAGATCATCGGGAGAAATTCCATTTTCATTTCTTCACTGGCGACGTTAAAAATGGTACTGGCGATGGTGCCCACATTCTTGCCGATGATGGGCGCGCCGCTTCGGTCCAGTTCCGAGTTGAGGATAAACTGGGCCAATGGGAAAGGATTGGGTGAGCCGCCATACTTTTCGGGGAAGCCCATTCCCAGCCAGCCCAGTTTCCCCATCTTGGTAACAAACTCGATGCGCGGTGGTGTATCGATGAAGATGCTGCCTTCCACCTCCTCGGTCATTTCCCTGGCTATGAATTCGCGCACTTCCTCGCGAAAGGCGATTTCCTCAGGGCTCCAGTCAAAATCCACGTGCTACTCCTTGGGAAATGGGGCGGTTTCAGATTGAGCTAATGCCTGATCGTGCATGCAAGTGGGCTATAGTTTTATACAAGGCATCTGTCTTGCAATGATAGTATAAGGAGGTTGCGCTGAGAAGGCCTTTATTCCTGGCCAAGCGTTAATACGTGCAGGCCTCACTAAAGTAGGCCTTGGCGGTGCTTCCGGGGCGATGCAAAAAGAAGATGACTACCGCCATATTGCGCATAGCACAGGGGTATATGGCGGCTCAGTCCGCCAAGGAGCACCTCGACGAGAGAAATCATGTGGCACCTGCAACTCATGGCTTCGATGAATTCTGTGGCAAGGCCTGCGACCTCAATATCGAGTAGATCACCTGTACGTCTTGGAATCGGGTGCTGCACGCTTGGGGCAACTGCTTTCGGGAATCTCCGCCCCGCGAGGAGTCAGGTAGTCTTAATTTCGAACTGCAGCCAGCGGAGAGACATCTTCAAAGAGCAGCTGATTACTCACCAGATTTGTACTCGTTGATCAGGTGGTAAATACATGTTGTCACCTTCCTTGACATTAAAGGCGTCGTACCAGGCATCGATATTCCGCTGTGGGTTTTGTCCACGCACCATTTCCGGAGCATGAGGGTTGGTTAACAGTAAGTTACGCAGTGCGTCTTCGCGAGACAAGCCTCGCCACACCTGCGCCCAGGACATAAAGAAACGCTGATCACCGGTAAATCCGTCGATGACGGGGGCCTCCTTGCCATTAAGGGAGAGTTTGTATGCTGTATAGGCCATCTGTAGCCCGCCGAGGTCCCCAATATTCTCGCCCATGGTAAGGTCGCCGTTGACGCAGATTTTGTCGTCGCCGGCGATAGGGCAGTAGGCGCTGTACTGGTTGCCCAGTTCTTGTGTAAGGGCTTCAAACTGTTTTTCTGTAGCGGGTGTCCACCAATTGCGTATCTTACCGTTTTCATCGAACTCGCGGCCTTGATCGTCGAAGCCATGGCCAATTTCATGGCCGATCACTGCGCCGATGCCACCGTAGTTAACCGCAGGGTCGGCTTTAGCGTCGAAGAATGGCGGCTGCAAAATCGCTGCGGGAAAGGTAATTTGATTCATCAGTGGGTCGTAGTAGGCATTCACCGTCGGTGGTGTCATGTACCAGTCCTCGCGATCCACCGGTTCGTTGAGGCGGCTCACCTTTCGATTCCACTCGAACTGGTGTGCGTTCTGAATGCTTTCAAATAATTTACCCGGCACAATGATCAGGCTGGAATAGTCGCGCCATTTAGACGGGTAGCCAATACGCGGATCGAAGGTGGCCAGTTTTTTAAGTGCCTGGCCGCGAGTTTCGTCGTCCATCCAGTCCAGTTCGTCAAGGCGAATTTTGAATGCCGTCAACAGGTTATTGACCAGAACATCCATTTTTTCCTTATAATCCGGTGGAAAGTGCTTGGCTGTATAGGCTTTGCCCAGCCCTTCTCCAATATTGCGGTCGACCAGGGCTACCCCGCGTTTCCAGCGGTCACGTTGTTGTTCTGTTCCGCGCATCGTTTTTCCATAGAACTCGAAGTGCGCATCGTCGAATGTTTTGGGGAGCAAGTTCGCTGAATCACTGGTGCGGTGAAAGACGAAGTACTTTTTCCAGGTGTCGAGCGGGAAGGACTCGAGTAGAGCGGCGCCCTCAACGATGGCGCTTTTTTCGGCAACAATGAAATTCTGTACGTCGCCGAGTCCAGTCGCTTCCAGAACGATAGGCCAGTTTATCGTGGGAGTCAGTTCTTGTAAGGCTTTCCTGTCCATGGGGTTGTATGTTGCCTGCACGTCACGCGTCTGCGCCGGTGACCAGTGCACTTGAGCGAGATTCATTTCGAGCTCGAAAACAGACTCGGCGTTTTTCTTTGCATTCTTATCGCCGGTGAGCTCTAGCACTGTGCGGATATAGTCCTGGTAGGCCTCACGGTAAGCGTCATACTCTGGACCCTCGTTGATATAATAGTCCCGCCCCATGCCGAGGCCCGCCTGGCCGATGAATACTGCATAGCGAGTTGTATCTGCCGGGTCTGGCATGATGCCTAGTCCGATGGGGCTACTCATGTTGATGTCACCGACCAGTTTCATCAGGTCGGATTTTTCGGTTGCGGCGGCAATACGGTTTAGATCAGACTGTAGTGGCGTAAGGCCACGTTTTTCGATACCTGCTTCGTCCATCCAGGCGGCATACAGATCCGTTATTTTCCTGAGCGTTGGTTCGGTGGGGTTGGAATGTGTCAAATCTTCCAGTAATACGCGTTGGTCAACTTCTGATTGGTCACGTAGCACAATGAAGGATCCATAACGTGAGCGATCCGCCGGTATCTTCGTGGTTGCTAGCCATTTTCCGTTGACGTATTTATAAAAATCCTCACCCGGAACAACGGTGCGATCCATTAGCGCTGTGTCGATACCGAAATCTCCAAGGGTGGCCCCGGAAGTGGATGATGGCGTGTCAGCCTGCGATGCCACGGCGCTCATCGCTGGATAGCCGATCAACAAGGCAATTACTGTAACGCTCTGCAGAAGGGGTGGGCTCATGAGAAGACCTCTGGAATTTGAGTGGGAGGGCCGCAACGTCTAATATTCGCCACACGACGAGATGGGTCGGCGCCCATAACTAAAATCAAGCAGGTGTTATAACCAATAGTAAAGGAAAAGGCTATTACCGAGTTTGGTTGCAGGGTGTTATAGGGGCCTTTGCTAATGGGTCAAAAAAGTGCGTAAAGTCCCCTTGGAGCGTGGATCGTTAAGTGCCCCTAATGATCGGTTTCGGGGATTTCCACGAGCTTGTCGCCGGAGGTTGCGTTCGCCATCTTTTGACAAGTCACTTGCTATGTAATTTGCCGTTTGTCGATTTCGACTATATAGTCGATTCGCAAACACGCAGGAGCATCAGTCATGTACCCGGCCGTCCATGCAAGCTCAGATCCTGACAAAGCCGCAATCATTATGAGTAGCGGTGAGGTGGTCACCTATCGTCAGTTGAATGATCGCTCTATTCAATGCAGCCACCTTTTTGCCAGTCTTGGGCTTGGTAAGAATGATGCCGTTGCGTTTTTCATGAACAACTGTCCGGAGTACTTTTTTGCGGCCTGGGGGGCTCAGCGTTCCGGTTTGTACTACACGCCAATCTCAACGCATCTATCCACGGACGAGGTAGAGTATATTGTCGGAAACTGCGAAGCGCGCGTGTTGGTGGTGTCATATGCATTGCGCGAGGTCGCTCGGCAGATCAAAGATAAGCTGCCGGGAGTACATACCTGGATAATGGTTGGCGGTGTAGAGGAAGGGTTTGAGGTTTTTGAGGATCGCCTCGCCGAGTTCCCTGTCACGCCATTGGCAAGGGAGTTGGAGGGCTGTGTGATGTTGTATTCTTCCGGCACAACTGGCTACCCCAAGGGCATAAAAAATGCTAATTCCGAGAGGGATATCGGGACACCGGGGCCATTGGAGCTGGGGATACTAGCGAGCTTCGGCATCTGCAAGGATACGGTCTACCTTTCTCCAGCACCTTTGTATCACGCAGCACCTCTGCGATTCTGCATGGCGATGCAGCGCATCGGAGCGACGGCTGTGGTGATGGAGCACTACGATCCAGAGCGAGCACTGCAACTGATAGAGGAGCATCGGGTCACGCTTAGCCAGTGGGTGCCAACGATGTTTATTCGCATGCTAAAGCTACCGCGGGATTTACGCGAGCCCTACGATGTGTCCAGTCTCGAGGCCGCAGTCCATTCAGCTGCGCCTTGTCCGGTTGAAGTGAAGCAGCAGATGATTGAATGGTGGGGGCCGATATTAGTTGAATACTACGGTGCGACAGAAGGCCATGGCGGCACTCAGATCGACTCCGCCCAGTGGTTGGCGCACCCCGGTTCGGTGGGTAAGCCGAGTTATGGAAGTGTGCACATACTCCATGATGATGGGCGGGAATTACCGGTGGGAGAAATTGGAACCGTGTACTTTTCCGGGGGCGCCGCTTTTGAATATCACCGCAGTGATAAAAAAACATCGGACTCCAGAGTTGGAAACATGTCGACTGTAGGTGATGTCGGGTATGTCGATGATGAAGGCTATCTCTACCTTACAGACCGCAAAGCCAACATGATTATCAGCGGTGGTGTTAATGTCTATCCTCAGGAGACAGAAAATGCATTGATCATGCACCCCGCCGTCACGGATGTGGCAGTCGTGGGCGTGCCCAACGACGATCTGGGTGAGGAGGTTAAGGCCGTTGTTGAACCCGCTGATTTTGATAGCGCAGGTCCGCAGTTGGAACAGGAACTCATCGAATGGTGTCGGGCGCGTTTATCCCATATTAAATGTCCTAGAAGTATTGATTTTGAAATGAAGTTGCCCCGTTCAGATGCGGGGAAACTGTTCAAGCGAAAAATCAAGAAGCGCTATTGGGAGGCGCACAAAAGCGCGCCAATCTGATTGGCGCGGCGTGATCAGGCACAAAAAAATTTGCTACTTCGTCACTTAAAGTACGGTGAAATTTATGCATACCCTGGAAATGTTTAAACTGGAAGGCCGTACCGCGTTGGTTACCGGTGGCGGTCACGGGATTGGGCGGCACCTGAGCCTCGGATTGGCTGAGGCGGGGGCCAACGTCATAGTCGTCGGGAGAAAGCTGGACCCGTTACAGGAAGTGGCTGATGTTATTGAGGCGATGGGGCGTAAATGCTGTGTCCTGCAAGCCGATTTATCAGATACTGATGCCATCGATACACTGGTGGGCACTGCGCTTGAACGCGTTGGGCGATTGGATATTCTGGTCAATAACGCCGGCATGGCCTGGGCAGCCCCGACGCTGGATTACCCCATGGCCGGCTGGGACAAAGTGTTCGATTTGAACGTTCGGAGTTTATTTTATCTTTCCCAGAAAATCGCCAGGCATATGAAAGCGCAGGGAGGTGGCAGCATTATCAACATCTCGTCAATTTCCGCCTGGCGCTGTGCGCCTGACGAACAGGAACCAGTGGTGGCCTACAATGCCAGTAAGGGTGCTGTCGTATCTTTAACCCGTGACATGGCCGTTAAGTTGGCGGCAGACAATGTACGTGTGAACGGCATCGCCCCGGGGCCGTTTCTCACTGATATGATGAATCACGTGCGGCATGACGAAGACAAACTCAGCGCTTTTGAAAGTGCTATACCCCAGCAGCGCTCCGGAAAAGAGGATGATATTAAGGGGGTGGTGGTGTTTCTCGGTGGGCCTGCGAGTGCCTTCATCACGGGGCAAACGTTGGTAGTGGACGGAGGTTGGCTGTGTACCTGAAGTCCCTGTCGCCGACCACGGAGATAATGAAAGTTCAGAATACTACCCAATTTTTTAGGCAGCAAACAATAGAGGTGCAAGGGAATGAGTGATACGGCGATTTTGATCGAGGGTTTATATTTTGGTGAGGGACCTCGGTGGCACGCTGATCGTTTGTGGTTCAGTGATTTCTACGCACATGCCGTGAAATCGGTGGACGAATCTGGTGATGTACGCATTGAATTGGAGCTCGATGATCAGCCCTCGGGCCTGGGCTGGCTGCCAGATGGGCGTCTTCTGGTTGTGGCGATGAAAGAGCGCGCGGTGAAGCGTCTGGACCCAAGTGGATTGGTATTGCATGCCGATATAAGCGAACTGACTGTACACCTATGTAATGACATGGTTGTTGATGCCGATGGTAGTGCATGGGTTGGTAACTTTGGTTTTAATCTCGACGCTGATCTCAAAGCGCGTGGCGGTGAAGTATTCAGTGACCACCCCGTTGCAAATTTGGTACGGGTCGATGCTGACGGATCAGTCCACGTTGCCGCCAAAGACTTACATTTCCCCAACGGTAGTGTCATTACGCCCGATGGTAATACACTGATTGTGGCGGAAACACTGGCGGGTTGCCTGACTGCTTTTACCATCAATGCGGATAAATCGCTGACCAATCGCCGCGTATGGGCGCCATTGCCTGGTGTAGCGCCAGATGGTATCTGCCTCAACGAGCATAAGCAGGTGTGGGTTGCCAATGCGGTAGGTCCCGAGGTTCTACTCATAGCCGAAGGTGGTGACGTTGTTGCACGCGTGGTTACTAGTCAACCCTGTTATGCCTGTATGCTGGGAGGGTCTGATGGTAAAACACTGTTCGCCGTTACTGCTGAAGCATCGGATGGGGAGCGGGCAGGGGCAGCGGCAACAGGCAAGATCGAAACGGTGCGCGTTGATGCTGCTAGAGCGGGATGGCCGTAGCACTTTGATTTAGAGGTCAACACTGGATGAACGGTGCCTGTAGACGTGAGGCGGCGGCTACAGCTTCTCTGGAAATAATTCTTATCTAAGGCCTGCACTGGCAGCCTGCTCAAGGCGCATGGCCTCGGCAACGGCTTCCGCCTCGCCACTCAATAGTAAACGCCTGGCAGCTGTCAGCACTTCTGGCTTGCATTGTGCCATTGCTGTGGCTAACTCACGCGCCGCCGGCATCAATTGATCGGGCGCTACAGCACGATTGACCAGTCCTATCTCAGCCGCTTCATCAGCCAAAACAATGCTTGCGGTCAATATCAGTTCTCTAGCCTTCGCGGTGCCCACAAGCTTTGGCAGTAAGTAGGTGCTACCCAGCCCGGGAAGTATGCCCATCTTGGTGAAGGTCAGCCCAAGTTTGGCTGTGTGTGTTGCCAGTCGAATATCGCAGGCGAGAATCATGGTGACTCCCACGCCGATGGCGTGACCATTGATTGCGGCGATAACAGGCTTTGGATAGTTGAGCAGGGTCAGCGGAAATTCTCGCACAAGGCGCTCCTCTCCGAGCCGTGGGCCATCAATGTGTGTTTGGCTTGCTTGCTCTTTCATATGATCGAGATCGACGCCTGCGCAAAAACCTCGGCCCGCGCCGGTGAGAATAACCGCGCGAGCAGAATCTTCATTCCGCAGGTGATCAAAGACTTCGACAATCTCCTCGCCCATATCGACCGTGTAGGCATTCAGCTTGTCTGGTCGGTTCAGCGTGACAGTCGCAATGCCGTCGGTGAGATCGAGCAGGATGTGCTGGTACATGAATGACTCCCGGGAGTGATGAGTTCAGATAATACGGCCGATGCCGACTATTTTGGCAAGCCGAGATAGCGTTCGCCGATAATATTGCGCATGACTTCCGATGTTCCGCCTCCCAGCGTGTTGGCGAAAGAGCCAAGAAAGGCTTGCGGCCATCTTCCTGTCAGGCCGGATAAGCGGGCGCGGTCCGCGCCGACAATGTCAAGCGCCACTGTGGTGATACGTTTGTAGAGCTCAGACTGGAACAGTTTCAGCATAGAGCCCTCGGGTCCAGGCATGCCGGAGCGTTCATTGCGGGAGATGCCGAGCAAAGTCATAGCCAGTAATGAACGTGTTTCTGCGCGCAATTTAGCCAGTTGAAAAGCGATATGATCGTCGTCGATGGCCAGGCGTCCGTCGTCTAATCTGGTATTCCTGGCCAGTTCAATAAGCTCCTCAATCGTTTTTTGGGTTTCGATTTGCGAAGGCATAAAGGCTGTTCCGCGTTCGAACGAGAGTTGCGCCATGCTGACGCGCCAACCGTTGTTAATTCCGCCGACAATGTTCCTAAGGGGTATGCGCACCTCGTCGTAGAACACTTCGTGTAAGTCGCTGCCACCTGCCATGTCGTGGATGGGGCGAATTTCCATACCTGGATTGTCCATACGGTTGATAACCCAGCTTATACCCGCATGTTTTGGTGCATCTGGATCGGTGCGCACAAGGAGTTGCTGCCAGTCGGCGAACCGTGCCCAGCTAGTCCAGATTTTTGAGCCGGTGACAATCAACTCGTCACCGTCGACGATTGCGCGAGTTTTGAGTGAGGCAAGATCAGAGCCGGCAGAGGGTTCGGAAAATCCCTGACACCAGATGACGTCGCCTTTCAGGATGGGCGGAAGATGGGTTTTTTTCTGCTCTTCGTCGCCGCAGGCGATTATGGTGGGTCCGGCTAGATTGAGACCGTTGAAACGATAGTGGTCTCCGGGTGCGCCGGATTTGGCGTACTCCATTAAAAAGATCAGCTGCTGAAAGGTGTCAAATCCCTGACCACCATATGCTTTGGGCCAGTTAATGCCCGCCCATCCTCCGGTGTACAAGGTTTTTTGCCAGGCAAGATCGAACGCGCGACCTTCGGCGCCGTCCTCGGGGCGCGGTTCTGATGGCTTGTGTGCTTGAAGCCAGTCACGGACCTGCTCACGAAACTGTAGCTGCTGTGGGGTGAAATCAAGATTCATGGTGCAACCCTCAAACTAGTCCACCACCGGCTCACAAAGCAGCCGACGTAGGTGGTAGCGCTCGCCGCCAAATAGCGTGCCCAGGGCTTGCGCGCGCTTCACGAACAAATGTATATCCATCTCCCTGGTAAATCCCATGCCACCGTGAATTTGTATTGCAGTATTGGCATTGTATTGCGCCGCCTCGATCGCTAAAGCTTTTAACGAGCACGCATCAAATACTCCGGCTGGTGACTGAGCCTGAAAGGTAATGCTGGTGTGATATAACATAGAGCGTACTGATTCACAGCGCACAGCCATTTCTGCGCAGTAGTGTTTGATGGCCTGAAAGCTGCCAATCACTTTTCCAAACTGTTCGCGTTGTTTTGCGTAATCTACGGATCGGGCGAGAGTGGCCTCGGCAATGCCCAGAAGCATTGCTGACACTAAGATGGTGCCGCGTAAAAATAGATTGTCGTTTTCCGCCGGCAAGTAACATAAGACAGGTACGTTTTTCGCGATCGCGCTGGAAACCCCGAGCGTTTCGTCAATACAGCGATCATCCTCTGTCGTCTGCACCGATTTAAGTGGCAGCAAAGCGGCTCCCCCCTCATCCGCAACCAACAAGAGATCGGCTTCATGCGGTTCGTAAATCAGGAACTCACCGCTGATCGATTCCCCTATCTTCGTTTCACTACCGGGGAGCGAGATTGCCAACGCGACTTTGATATCTCCGTCGAGCAATGAGCGCATCCGATCATGCTCACCGGATAGTCCGGTCAGGCGTCCACCCAGTACGCTGCCCAATAGCGAGGGTGGCATCAGGTTGCGTCCCAGTTCGACAAACAACAGCACTTCTTCTGAGAGGCCGTAACCGACGCCTTGCAGTTCCTCGGGGAGGCCGATACCGAGCCATCCCAGCTGTGCGATCTTTTGAAGATGCTCACGACTTACCCGGGTGTCTGAATTTGGCGCACCAAGTAATTGGTTTATCGGAAATTCATTCGCCAGAAAGCTCGCAGCCGTATCGATGATCTGTTGTTGTTCTTGTGTTGGGAGCAAGTCCATAATCGGATCAAATCCAGCGTAATTAGGTAAACCTTAGCATCATCTGGCAGGGCTCTGCGAGAGACGGTGGTCAAATCTATTATAAGGCATCAGTCATAATAAAGTATTGTATCAGGGGGCTCGTGATAACATCCGGGGATGTTGAGATAGAAGGTGGGGATTTATGGCGATCAAGGTAGGCACCTCCATCGGGATGTTGAATCCGCGCTATTTCGAGGAAGTTGCTGTTGCCGCGGACGAACTGGGTTACGAGTCTCTGTGGATGCCTGAGCATCTGGTATTTCCGCTGGAGATGGCCGGTTCGCCCTTTGCAGCTTCAAAAGACGAGCCCGCTCACCCCCCCGTTCCGCCCGACACACCGCTGTTTGACGTGTTTTCCTATCTTGCTTTTCTGGCAGGCCGAACCAGCAGGATTCGCCTTGGTACCAATGTTTATCTTATGGGATTGCGTCATCCGTTTGTCGCGGCTCGGGCAATCCAAACGTTGGATATAGTGTCCGGTGGCCGCGCAGAAATTGGTATAGGGGCCGGTTGGCTGCGAAGTGAATGGGAGGCTGCGGGTTTCGACGCTTCGTCCCGAGGGCGTCGCCTCGACGAAGTACTGCAGGTGTGCAAACGTCTGTGGACTGAAGAATCTATTGCGCACGCCGGAGAGTTTTATCAATTCGACGCTGTTAAATTTGAACCCAAACCGGTGCAACGACCGCATCCGCCAATTCACGTCGGGGGTGAATCCGCTGCTGCACTGCGGCGCGTCGCTCGTCATGGGGATGGTTGGTATGGCATTGGCCATACCTTGGATACGGTAAAGCCGGTGCTGAAAGCACTGCGTGAAATTGTCGCCGCTGAGGGCCGAAACCCGGAGCACTTGGAGATTATTACCGCTTCGGAGGCGCCTAGCTACGATGAACTGCGACGATGGGAAGACCTGGGAGTGACTCGTCTGGTGGTCTGTCCCTGGGAGCGCGGCAGTCAGGCGGTTACTGGGCTGCAACATTTTGCGGAGCAGGTGCTAGACCGGGTTTGATGCTTTATTTCCCGGTGAATTTCGGCTTTCGTTTTTCTGCAAAAGCCGTAGCCGCCTCGCGCATATCTTCGGTATGTGCGCTCAGGTGCTCTGCCGCTAC
Source organism: Halioglobus sp. (assembly GCA_028825045.1). Taxonomy (GTDB): domain Bacteria; phylum Pseudomonadota; class Gammaproteobacteria; order Pseudomonadales; family Halieaceae; genus Marimicrobium. The sequence continues at coordinate 16,518 of JAPKAY010000013.1, read as the reverse complement.
GGAAAAATTTAGAGTGGTATTAATGCTGTGTTGTATCCCCTGATTAATGGCCATCTTGGTCCAGCGAATGGCGGCGATGGGTCCGTGTGCAAGTTCAGTGGCAAATGCGACAGCCTCGTCAATCAGGCTTTCAGCGGGGACGCAGTGGTTGATGAGTCCCATCCTTGCGGCCTCGGTGCCGCTCACAAGTTTTCCGGACATCAGCAACTCCTTTGCACGGTGTGGGCCGATTAGCAGTGGCCAGATAACAGCGCCGCCATCTCCGGCCACTAAGCCCATTTTTACATGCGTGTCACCAATGCGTGCGGTATCGGCCATATAAATAACATCTGACAAGAGAGCGATGGTGGCACCTAGGCCTGCAGCCGTGCCGTTCACCGCCGCGATGATGGGTGCCTCACAGCCAATCATTTCCTGTACCAGATAGCGGGTACCTCGCAATTGATCAATGGGCCGTTCGTCTTCGTTGCCATAGCCTTTTAGGTCGCCGCCGGCGCAGAAGGATTTCCCTGCGCCCGTGATAACAATTGCGCCCACGTCCGGATCCCGGGCCAGATCACGAAATATGGATTCGAGTCCGACGTGCACGGCATGGTTGACCGCATTGTGCACCTCGGCTCGATTCAAGGTGACAACAGCAACTCGATTTTCAATGCGCACTAGCAGATGGTTGTTGTCAGCGTAGCTTGTATAGTCCAAATTGCTTACTCCTCTCGGATAGGATTATTGTGCAGTGATTGCAGGCGGCTGAGTATCAATGACTAGTTTTGCCGGTTCCCCCAGCCAGAACATACTGTTAACACAGGTCATTGGCCGCCAGAGTCATCGTTTATAGAATAGCTGAATATCATACTCTCAGGTTAATCTGGCACGCCCAAATATTTGTAGGGCATAGTGGTGACTTGTGGAAAGGTCTCCGAGGCGAGCTCATCCAGGTTGTATGCTAACCATTGCCCGACTATTTGGCGCAAGAGCAGAGTGTCAGGCGGATAGGGGTAATCCATTAGCGAGCTCCGGGAGCTTTGTGCGGCGTAAGACAGCGGGGGAAAGCCGTCGCAAAAGTGTATTACAAGACAAATACCTTGTAAAACATTTCCGATGCATGCGATACTTTTTTAGCTATAGTTACAGTGGTTTCACGCGTAATAGTCAAGCAATCTCGTATGTACTTGCTGGGTGTATTAGCAAATTGCAGGCAGCCAAGAATAGGATGTAAACCATGTCTGATGTTATGAAAGGTGTTCGAGTACTTGAGGTTGCCGAGCATATGTTTGTGCCTGCGGCCTCTGCCATCCTGTCCGATTGGGGCGCCGATGTGATTAAGGTAGAGCATCACCTTCGCGGGGACGCAATGCGCGGTCTGGGCAGCACTGGCGTATTGGATTTGTCCAAGGGTGTTCATGTGCTCAATGAACATTCGAACCGCGGGAAACGCTCGATTGGTCTAGATCTTGGGAGTGAAGAGGGTGTGCAGGTGCTGTATCAGTTAGCGAAAACCTGCGATGTATTCCTCACCAATAAGCTGCCTGAGGTATTGGAGAAATTAAACATCGATGTAGAGGATATTCGTAAACATAACCCGGATATTATTTATGTGCGCGGGACAGCATCTGGTCCGCGAGGGCCGGACGGTAATCGCGGCGGGTACGACATGACCAGTTTCTGGTGTCGCAGCGGTTGTGCTTACAGTGTGAGCCCTCCAGGGATGGGCTTTGTACTGCCGCAGCCGGGTCCTGGCTTTGGCGATTCTATCGGTGGAATGACGATCGCCGGTGGAATTTCTGCCGCACTCTTTAAGCGTGAGCGCACCGGGGAGCCCTCGGTGGTCGATGTATCGCTGCTCGCTGCGGGAGTCTGGTCGCTGGGACCAACAATTGCACTATCGGGTCAAACTGGAAAGCCGTGGAGTCTGGGTGGTGGGGGTGGGGCGGGTTCGAGCAATCCATTGACCGGAATTTACCAAACTTCGGACGAGCGCTTTATCTCCCTGGTCATGTTACAAGGATTTCACTACTGGCCAGATTTTTGTCAGCACATTGATCGGGCAGACCTTGTTGAGGACGAGCGCTTCAACTCGGTAGAAAAACTCGCAACAAATACAGGCGCTGCAGGAGATATCATCCGCGAAGAAATCGCGAAGCATACGCTGGCGCAGTGGACTGAAAAGTTCCAAACCCTCAAAGGTCAGTGGGCGCCAGTTCAGAACAGCGTTGAGGTAGCCGATGATCCACAGGTACGTGCAAATGGCTACATCACAAGTGCTACTACCAGCGAGGGAATTGATTTCGAAATGGTATCAACGCCGGTGCAGTTCGACCAGATCCCATCTAGCACGGCGCGAGCTCCCGAGTTTAACGAGCACTGTGACGAAATTCTTTTAGAGGCCGGGATAGATGCTAAGAGGATGATCGAACTAAAGGTAGCGGGGGTGATCGCCTGACTTTTCGGTATTGGCTCAGTTTTGAGTATTGCCGCGAGGCGGAGGATAAGGCGTGTATCCATTGCTGGGACACGCCTAACAGCACACATAGTATTCGCCAGGTGGTCCCACCGACGGATACACGCCTTACTCTTCTTTAGACCATGCATTTTTAAATGGGACCATGCTGGATGTTCACCAGTATTGCATTATCTGACGGTTCGTCAGATAATCTTGGCCAGGCCCGATCCAGTGTTCAGTCCAGGCAGGTTACTGCCCGGTTACAGGAGACCCAAACATGCAAATGGAAGAGATGATACTCGTCAGTGTGGATGATCATGTCGTTGAACCGCCGGATATGTTCAAGAACCACCTTACCGCAGAGTATCTGGCGAAGGCCCCTAAAGTGTCCCGTCTGCCCAGTGGTTGCGACGTTTGGGAGTTCAACGGACAGAAGCTGCCCAATATTGGCTTGAATGCCGTGGTGGGCCGGGTGCCGGAAGAGTACGGCGTGGAGCCCACTTCATACGACCAATTACGCAAAGGCTGTTACGACGTGGATGCTCGAGTGGCAGACATGAATGCCAATGGCGTGCTGGGATCCATCTGTTTTCCCTCCTTTCCAGGTTTCGTCGGGCAGCTGTGGTCATCCTGTGAGGACAAGACGCTCGCCCGGGTGATGTTGCAGGCCTATAACGACTGGCACATTGACGAGTGGGCGGGCAGCCACCCTGATCGATTTATTCCCCTCTCCATGCCACCGGTATGGGACCCGCAATTGATGGCGGAAGAAGTGCGGCGTGTGGCCCGAAAGGGCTGCCGAGCTGTCAGCTTCACTGAGAACCCTGAAAAACTTAATATGCCCAGCATACACTCAGATCACTGGGAGCCCTTCTGGCAGGCATGTGTGGATGAGGGAGTTACCGTTCTCATTCATATCGGATCGGGTGGTGGCATGGTGTTTCCAAGTATGGATTCGCCCGTGGAAGTGATGATCGCCACCACGCCGATCAGTATCGTTAATTTGGCGGCAGATCTTCTGTTCTCAACTCTGCTACGCAAATATCCGACATTAAAGTTCGCCCTCTCAGAGGGTGGTATTGGCTGGGTACCGTATTTTCTTGAGCGGGCCGATTACACCTACCGTCATCATCGTGCATGGACCCATCAGGACTTTGGAGACAAATTGCCTAGCGAGGTGTTTCGTGAGCATATCTATAACTGCTTTATTGATGACAAGGCGGGTGTTCGCCTGCGTGACCTGATAGGTGTTGAAACGATTATGTGGGAATGTGACTACCCACATTCAGACACAACCTGGCCACTCGCACCTGAAACACTATGGGAAAGTCTGGATGATGTTTCCGATGATGATATCAATGCGATGACCCACGAAAATGCCATGCGGGCATTTGAATGGGACTTTCAGACTTCGCGTCCCAAAGAGCGTTGCACCGTCGCGGCGCTGAGGAGCGAAGCGAAAAATGTCGACCTCTCCCTGATGAAAGGTGGCGGCGGTATGTCGCCTCATGAAGAGGGCGGGCGCATCGTCACCGCAGGTGACATCATGAAGCAATTAGCGGATGCATTTGTAGAGCGTTAATTGTGGCGGAGAAGTGTTGTCGCGCAAACCTGAATCAAGTGGAGTACTTTCACTTGGGCTTTAGTACGCCATGTGATGGAGTGACTATTGAGCGTCTCTGGTAAGTCCATAGTCGACCTCAATGGTCGGCCCCTGGGTGCGCGCGCTGTTCAGAAGCGTCGTCGCATTCTGGATGCAACTCGGGAACTGCTTGAGGAGCGTGGCTTGCGCGAACTTCGGGTGGCGGATATTGCCCGCTCTGTGGGAACATCGCCGGCTACAATTTACCAGTACTTTTGCGATGTCGAAGATGTTGTATTGCAGCTCGCTGCTGAGGCCAATGAGGATCTTTCGGAGTTGCTGGAACTGTTTTCGGGCGTCTGGCGAGGGAAGGAGGGGCAGCGCCTTGCTCGGGAAGTCGTTCTCTTCTTTATGGACTACTGGGACGAACATGGTCCAATACTTCGAATTCGCAATCTGGCCGCCGATGAAGGCGACAAGCGCTTTATGAAATTGAGGCGTGCGGCGATGGAACCTATTCTGGGGGCGATGGTGTCGCAAATGGAACGCAATGGAGCTAGTAAAAAAGAGGTAGCTATTGTGCCTGGTAGCGCAGCACTGGCTATGTGCGCCATTCTTGATCGACTGGCGGCGTATCACAAAGTAGTAGAGAGTGATGGGGTCTCTTTGGATGACCTGGTAAATACCTCGGCGCGGATTTTATTTCGTACCTTAACCGGAAGATAGAACCAAAAGCGTTGCCGTGTTGGAAAAGACTCAGCGCTAAGCTAACGACGCCCACTCTGCCCTGCGCAGAGTTAGTCTATCTGCAGTGCGTGCTGCCCTACCGCGGTGGGTGTGCCGCGTTGCTGTAAACCGTTTTGGCCACTGTCCAGATTGGAGTTGATATTCAGTGTGCGGGGAAGGCTTTGCAGAAGTGTTCCACCCCACTCGTGCTGTGGTAATGGTTTTGTGAGGTCGTCCGCATCTACAACTGAAACAAACCCAAACATCGGTTGAATCGATTTTCCGCCGCCGCCGTAGTTGTCCCACTCCGAGTGTGTTGCGCTGGAGAGCAAGTGCTGTTTATTAAACGTCAGTAATAGAAACTCTCCTTTGACGCGCATCTCTCCCCAATCCGCTGACAGAAAGTCGGCACCCAGTACCCCCAGACGGATACCAATGGCGTCCTCACGAATGTGCCAGTGCTCCCAGGCCAACACAAACCCGTTGTCTGTTGTGGTCATTCGAAATGGAGGTCCGAGCAAATCTAGTGCCTGCTTAAGTGATGTGTTCTGTTGCGGTAACTCGGTATGCAAAAGCGGCGTGCCAAGATTATAGCGCCACTGTGAGCAAGCTGATAACAGCAGGCATGCTAGTAGCAAGCAGGGAAAAGTGATTGATTTAGCTTTCATCGGCGGGGTAGAGTCGCGTGGCAAATTCGGTTAGAACGTCGTCTTCGTCAAAGAAGAATATGGCCCTGTCATAGCGAGTGTCGATGCGCATTCGGTTGTACACTATTAGAATCAGCCCCTCTCCTTCGGAGTGTTCGAACAGGTAGTACAAGGCCGATTCTCCATCGAGTGCAATTACTTGTGACGGTGGCCCAAATAGCGCCAGGACATCGCGCCGCGTACTTTTGCCGCTGACCAGCTGCGAAGTCGCTTTCTCCTGCCAAGTGACCTCGACCCCGCGTTTGCTTTCGTATTGCGCACAGGCACCCAAAAGGCTCATGCTGATTGCCAGGACGATAAGAGCGATCCGCTGTTTCATAGTGATAGTACTCTTTTGAATTAGCTGGAGACAAAGAATAGGCTATTCCTTTGATAGTGGCTATGTGTTGTTGATCACAGTTTTCCTGGGAGAACGCGCGCCTATTTGCGCTCACTCTGTGAAGAAGTGTTATCTGGCGCACAGATCTATCAATTCAGTCTGGATTTGAGTGTGTTTCTCTAACAACGCACAAGTTGATGCCCTATAGTGAAATTGCTTGGCAGAACATACGCTCGCGGGGCACGACCTGGTGCACAGGACTATCGGGTACTGACTTAACGATAGCGCCAAGAGCATTACTCAAGGAATAGTTCGATGCCGGAAGAAGTGCCTAAAAATCCAGTTGTTTCCGTGGACTATGTTCCAAGCTCCTACGCGAATATACCCGTTAGAACCATGACGACACTAGGACGCACCCTCGGTTCTGTGCTTGTTGTAGGGCGTGAACTTTTGGCTCGTCGGCGCCACACTACCGCCATACAACTTGCACCCTCATCGGCGATAACGTTGTTAATCCTTTGTCACGACTTGCTGGAACACCGTGGTGAGGCATCGGGTCTGGCCTTGGCGAGTGAAATTGTAGTCGGGTATCAGCAAATGTCGACGGATGAGCGGAATGGCTTTTTCAATGGCTTGGCAGATCAATTTGAGGTAGATACCGCAAAGGTGCTTGAAGCAGTTGAGAATTATCAAGAGGATGCGGGCCTGGAGAACTTGTGGGCGATAAATCGGGCAACAGAGGCACCGCGGCAAAAATTATTTCGTCGACTCAATACAGCGCCCGAGGGCACTCGAACACTGGTGCAAATGAGGGGACACCTGCTGGATTTACTGCCTGCGAATCAGGAGCTTCGCGGAGTGGACTCAGACCTCAAGCATTTGTTTGTTTCGTGGTTCAATAAGGGGTTTCTGGAGATGCGCCGCATAGATTGGTCGTCTCCTGCCAGCGTGCTGGAGAAAATCATCGACTATGAGGCCGTACACGCAATTAACGGCTGGGATGATTTACGCAGTCGCCTGGGAGAGGATCGTCGTTGCTTTGCTTTTTTTCACCCGGCCATGGCCGACGACCCACTGGTCTTTGTAGAAATCGCGCTCACAGACAGCACGCCAGACGCTCTTCAACCGCTGTTGGTGCAGGAGCGTGAATCGTCTGCGGATGAACCTGCTAATACTGTGGTGTTCTACTCCATCAGTAATTGTCATCCCGGTTTGTCCAGCGTCTCCTTTGGCAATTTTCTAATCAAGAGTGTTGTCGAAGAACTGCGAAAAGAAATACCAACGCTGAAAACATTCGTCACATTGTCCCCGGTTCCTGGTTTTCGCCAGTGGTTGTTAGATGCCGACTTGCAAGGATTAGTGGCAGATGAGCTAATCGACCGCGTCAGAACGCCTGTGGGTTGCGTGGTGGATACTAAAATCTACGACATATTGCTCAAACTGTGTACGCACTATCTGCTGAAGGTGAAGCGAGGTCGGTTACCTGCGGATCCGGTGGCCCGGTTTCATCTGGGTAATGGCGCACAGCTGTTTGGCTTGCATGGCGCGGCTGACCAGTCCGCCAAGGGACGTGAGCAGTCTGCGGGAATCATGGTGAATTACCTCTATGACCTGCCTAAAATTGAAGAAAACCATGAAGCTTACTTCGATCAGGGTAAAATAGCGGTATCCCGCTCGGTCAATCGATTATTGGGTTAGCCTGCACAATCCTGCCTTGTTGGGAGTAACTCCCCGGTACTTTCCGCTATAATCAGTGTATCTGCGTAACGATATCAGGATAAGAGCTCATGCCCGACAATGACCGCATTCCCACCGTGCAGGTGGGCAGCGGAGAGAAGTTTGTGACCGACCGAGGCGTTTCCGCCATTAAAGATGGCATCAAGTCTGCGGACGATAACGGTCAACGCCTGCGTAAGCCTGACTGGTTACGCGTTAGTGTTCGTGGCGGCGCCACCTATGAGAAAGTTCAGGGAATCGTCCATCAACACAAACTGGCCACGGTTTGTGAAGAGGCCAAATGCCCTAACATGAGCGAGTGCTGGAGTGCGGGAACCGCCACCATCATGTTGATGGGCGATGTATGCACTCGAGCGTGTCGGTTCTGTGCAGTCAATACCGGGAATCCTAAAGGTTGGCTGGACATCGAAGAGCCGGATAATGCGGCACGCTCAGTGCAGCTGATGAACCTCAAGTATGTCGTGCTAACCTCCGTCAATCGCGACGACCTTCCCGACGGTGGTGCAGGACATTACGCGGCGTGCGTGCAACGGGTGAAGCAGGTTAACCCCGAAACAGCTGTTGAGGCACTTACACCGGACTTTCTGGGTGAGCTCGCAGATGTTGAAACGGTGCTTGATTCTGGCATCGCCGTATTTGCCCAGAATATTGAAACCGTTCGTCGCCTCACCCATCCAGTGCGCGACCCCCGCGCCGGATATCAGCAAACTCTCGATGTGCTTGCGCACGCAAAAAAGTATCGCCCGGATGTGTTGACCAAAACTAGCCTGATGTTGGGGCTGGGCGAGACGGAGGCGGAGATTATGGACTGTATGGATGATCTCTGCGCCGCCAATGTCGACATACTGACACTCGGTCAGTATCTGCAGCCTACCCGTAATCACTTCCCCATAGATCGTTATGTGAGTCCCCAGGAGTTTGAACAGTATCGCCAATGGGGTCTGGAGAAGGGTTTCTTTGAGGTGGTTTCCGGTGTGTTGGTGCGATCCAGCTACCGTGCTGAGCAAGTACTGGCCAAAAATAACGTGGGATTGCCATAGTCCACTTGCAGGCACCTTTGCTACACGAGCTGAGCAGTACTCCAGTCATGGGCGTATCACTGGGTGGCGTGTCTCTGCTCCGCCTGGATCAAACTGGCGGTCCGGCTTTCGGGAATAAATTTTTTAAGTTGCAGGAATATTTCTGTGAAGCAAAGCGCCAGGGCGTATCGCGTCTAGTGTCTTTTGGCGGTGTTTGGTCGAACCACCTCCATGCCCTTGCCGCGGCCGGTGCTGATCTGGGCATCGAAACTATCGGACTGGTTCGCGGAGCAGGGGATTGCGACCAAACTGCAATGCTTCTGGATGTGCGTAGGTACGGTATGCAGGTCGTCCCCGTGAGCAGGGAAGAGTATCGGCAGAGAAACGATGTAGATTATCAGCGGCGCATTCTTTCCCGCTTCGCTCCCTGTCTCCTTATTCCGGAGGGAGGTGCTACAGTATTAGGTGCTCGGGGGTGTAAGGCGATCGCGAGCCATATTCAGCAGCGGTCTAACCGGGCAAAGCGAATTGTGTTACCGGTAGGCACCGGCACGACTCTGGCTGGCGTGGCGGCCGGCCTGGATGAGTCTTATGCGCTTTATGGTATTTCAGCTTTAAAGGGGGCGACGGATTTAGAGGTTCAGGTGGAAGCGCTTTTGCGGGATTTGGCGCCTGAAAACTGCGCCCGCTGGCGCATCCTCCACGAGTATCATTGCGGTGGCTTTGCACGGACGCATGAGTCCTTGTGTGATTTTATTTTAGCATTCGAGGCTATCCACGGCATTCAACTGGAGCCGGTATACACAGGGAAGATGATGTATGCCGTTCATCAATTACGCGAATCCGGAGAGTGGAGCGCAGACCTGCCGCTTCTGGCAATCCACACGGGTGGCTTGCAGGGACGGCGCGGGTATTCCTGGCTGGGATAGGGGGAGCGGTTCATTATTTTTTCTATGGTTGCGATACTGTCTGCCCCTGTGACACGCTGCATCAATGCATATGCGGTAACTGAGATCGGCAGTGCTCAGAATCTACAGAAAAATTTCAATAGGCCTGGTCGCGTTAGCCTTCCGTCACGCCAAACTGGTAACTGATCTGTAGATAGGCACCGCGAGGCTGCCCCACAAAGTAGCGGTAGTCTCCGAAACCAAAGTCGGCTCGTTCAGCGTATTCCTCATCCAGAAGATTGGTCAGGCGAAGTCCGGCGGTCCAGCGCGGTGTCAGGTCACTGGTTATCCGCAGATTGACCAGAGAATGTCCGTTGTACTCATGTTCATTTGTGGGGTCCAGATAATAGGAACCCATATAGACCCACTCCAGTTCGGTCAGGCTATACCTTCCAGCAAGTTCTGAAAAATCCCAGCCCAGACGAGCGCTGCCGAAGGCGTTGGGTGAGGTGTCGATATCGTTGCCCTTGATATCTTTGTTGCTGCCAAACAGTTCGATGTTGTTATCGTAAGTGTGACTCGCGAAATTAGCATCCACTCCCACCGACCAGTTGTCACTGATTGCATAGTCCACGCTTATTTCGGCACCATAGTGATTGGTTTTTGCACCGCTGACATTCTGCCTGTCAGAATCCTGAAAAATGACGTTTTCTTTGTTCATGTAGTACATGGCGATATCGTAACGCGTAGTGCTGCGCCAGTAGCCACGCAGGCCCAGTTCTATGTTCTCAATTTCTTCCGAATCAAGGTCCGCACTCTCCTGCCCTGATTGTAGACGATATAACTCGTTGGCCTGAGGCGCGCGATACCCCTGCGCGAGACGCAGATAGACAATGTGATCTTCAGTAAGTGCGTAGCTGACTCCTGCGTTGGTAGACCAGTTGGTAAAGTCGTCCTCACGATCAGCCGGCCGATAGAAGCGACAGTTATCGGCCGCATCACTGCAGGGAGACCCATCTGTCGTGCGATTATGGTAATCGTAGTTGCTGTACTCCAGACGAACGCCTAAATCGAACTCCCAGGGTGTATCGTACTGCGTGCGAAGTTGTGTGTAGATTGCAGCCATTGAGGCGTCGACCTGATAATCATAGTGCACGCCGGCCGGTATGTTGGGACTAAAATCCTCGTCCTGAGTTTCCTTCAGTGTCGCATCGGTATATTCCGCTTCGATACCGTGCACCCAGCGCAGCACGCCTGCGTCGGTATGAATGGTAGTGCGCACGCCCAGACTGTCGTGCGCATTCTTTTCCGTAGGTTGCCAGACCAGATAGTGTTGCAGGAACTTCATGTCATTTAAGCGCAGATAAGGCGTGACTGTGAATGAGCTGTTCTCGTTCAGCGCGGTAGTGGCGGCACTGTATAAACGCACAGACCAGGCATCTCGGTAAGCCTCCGGGTTGGGGTTTTCCTTTTTTCGGTCATCATCTTGATACGCTTGGAACCCTTTTATGAATCCCGCGGTGTCCTGGTTGAGATTTGCGCCATCCAGCACTGTGCGGAAATCCCAGGACTCTCCGCTGTAGTCGTATCGCGTCAGGAGTTTTTGCTGATCGTAGCCCGAGTCATCTTTGTAACCACCATCGTGAGTGACATTAGCGTTGATACTGATGCCGTGGCTCCCAAACGTATTGCGGTAGCGTTGTTTTACGCGATAGTAATCATCGGGGCCCGCTTCTAGAGCAAGGTTTTGATCCAGTTCCTCTGTGGGCGCGGCGCTAATCACATTAATGACACCGTGCATAGCGTTGGAGCCATAAAGGGCGGTGGCCGGCCCGCGGATTACTTCGATACGGCTGGCCTGCTCAAAGTTGGAGTCAAACAGCTGGTTTATATTGCAAAATCCAGGCGCGCGCAGGTTGATGCCATCCGCGGCGGAAAAAAAAGCGCCACAGCCCCCAGCGCCAGTCAGTACTGGCGAGCGCAGGGCGATGATGCTCTCCTGTCCGTTGCCCCGGCTGATCCATGCGCCCGGTACACGCTGCATAATTTCATTGATGTGTACCGGGTCAACCAATGCCAATGCTGCGCTATCCACAGTAGACCAGGCGAGCGGTAGTGTCAGGGCAGCCTCCGGTATCCGGCTGGCAGTGACCAGAATGTCTTCTTCAATCGGCTCGCTGCGCGCCGAGAGTGAAGCTAAAAGCAAGACCAAAAAAGTCAGGCTGACGCTCTGCCAGAGTGATAATTTTGGCATGAAAGGTTCCTAGAAGAATAAAAGTGGGGATTGTAGCGGATAATGATGGCTGACCCAACGATGTTCTAGCGCTGTGGCGCCTTGGCCCGTAGCGGTACCAAAAATTTCCGGTATACTTTGCGTTCCTGCGAACCTGCCGATGCCGGGTGTGGCTCGTCGGCCCGGACACTCACAGAACAAAGGACGAATTCCATGTTAATCAAAACCTTCACAGCCCTGTTTGCTGCTTTGCTGATACTGGGAGGTTGCGCGCAGAGCGATACTGCGCAGTATTCTGTTGCAGAGCGTGGTGATCCCAGTTTCTTGGAAGGCATGAACACACGTGCGGATGAACTTTATCTGAACAAGGAGATTCCTGCGGGTGCCAGAGATTTCCGTAGAATCTATATAGCACCAGCAGATCTTTCCTACCTGCAAATTGTCCAGCCCGAAGGCTCACCGGTGGATAAAGAATGGCGAGTGAATGCATCGGAGGAGAGCATTTTGCTGGAGACAATTGCCCATGAATTTTCGACTGCGCTGAGCTATGAATCGGCATTTAATGTTGTTGATACCAGGGCTGAAGCGGAAATTGTAGTTCACACAACGGTAGTAGCCATCCATCCTTTCGAGACGCGGGCCAAGGTTGCAGTTGGCGCCCGGCCCAGTGGTTCTATCACTATCAGTCTTGCATTGGTTGATGTTGTAAGTGGTGACGTGTTGGTGCGTTCGGTGGATACCAAGTCCAGCGATGACATCTGGGCATTCAATCAGATAGACAACGAGAGCACAGCGGTTGCGATGATTTTTCGCGCCTGGGGCAACAGTATGCGTCGGGGAATCCTGTTCTTACAAGGTCGTGCCACAGATCCGCTGGCCACTGCTATCGTGGTTACACCCCAGAAATAGCAATTCGCTTCCGCACGGTCTGCGGCGCGCTGTACCTGATTTAGTGTTTAGCCTGCCGCTATGATATTGGGATTGGAAGCGGCGCTGCTGGGGCCTTCCCTGTTGCGAATGGCATCGGCTATACGAAACATGGGAACTTTCAGCATATCAACCAGTTCCTCGCTGGCACCGGTTTGCACGAGGGCTTTGTCCATGCACAGTAGCCATTGGTCGCGCTCTTCGGGGCCGATGTGAAAGGGCTCGTGGGGTGTGGTCATGCAGACGGTACCGTATTTGTCCGCATATAATGGCGGACCTCCCATCCAGCCGATCAGGTATTCCGCCAGTTTTGCTTTCATCGGAGAAAGGTTGCTGGCGTGCATTGCGCGTAGCCCGGAAGCTTCGGGCAGCGTGTCCATGATGTCATAAAAGGTACTGGTGAGCGTGCGGATACCTTCCTCGCCCAAGATCTGGTAGGGGGTTTGGGGTGTGTCGCTCATGGAGGTGGGTCCTCAGTTAACGCTGCGCGCAGCTTTGTAAGGGGCCATTATAGTGGATGGGTGCTGTACATTGTAAGCGCAGGAAAAATCGTAATATTCTAGCTTGTCGAACCAAGCCTGCTGTAAAAGGTATTGCTATGAACAATAAGCCCGAGCCCTTCTCTGTGGGAGGAAGAATCCGCAGTGGAATGTGTGCCCTACAGGGTATTTCCGAGCTGGTCAAAAGTCAGCACAACACATGGCTACATGCAGTAGCAACCGTCGGTGTTATTGTCGCCGGGTTAGTGTTCGGTGTGACAGCCATCGAATGGTGCGTTCTTGTATTAGTGATCACTGCGGTGTGGGTAGTAGAAGCCATGAACACGGCTTTTGAGTTTCTGTGTGATGCGGTATCCCCCGACTTTCATCCCTTGGTAAAAAAATCAAAGGATATTGCAGCCGGTGCTGTTCTTCTGTGCGCTGCCGGGGCGGCCACCATTGGTCTGATGATTTTTTTACCGTACCTTTTGGCCGTTTTGTGATCGAGCCAATTTCGCGTCGTAGCCGCTGTATTCTAACGGTATGTCCTTGTATTGCCCGGTCATGGAACAACGGCGTGCCTGAGCCCATTTCCTCTGCTAGAATTCCAACTCTCTGTCACCGCGCCCTAGTGCTATAGGCAGTGTGTGCTACCCCAACGAATCGATACAGGACAACGATTATGAGTCTCGCCGACAGCGTATTGGCCGTCAACGACGATCTCCCCATTCGCACAGATGCGCCTGTGCACAGCGGCAAAGTGCGCTCCGTTTACTGGCTGACCGACACCGACAGCGCTCGGTTGGTGGCGGAGCGCGGCTATGATGTGGCGGCGGACGCGCCCCTGGCCGTTATGGTGATATCGGATCGACTCTCGGCTTTTGAATGCATATGGCACGCTGAAGATGGACTGCGCGGCGTGCCCGGCAAAGGCGCAGCTCTCAATGCCATCTCCAATCACTGGTTCCGGTTGTTCAAGGAGCGAGGATTAGCACAAAGCCATATTTTGGAGATACCCCATCCGCTGGTCTGGATCGTGCAAAAGGCACGGCCCGTGATGATCGAGGCCATAGCTCGGCAGTATATTACCGGCTCCATGTGGCGTGCCTATGACAAGGGCGAGCGAGAATTCTGTGGCATTACCATTCCCGATGGGTTGCAACGGGACCAGAAGCTGCCGGAGTTGTTGATTACGCCCTCAAGTAAGGGGATTTTGGAAGGCATTCCCGGCGTGCCCGCGGTCGATGATGTGAATATCACGCGCATGGATATCGAAAAGAATTTCGCCGCGTTTAACTTTCGCAACCCTGCAGATATTGGTCTCTATGAGAAACTGCTGGGCGAAGGCTTTGATGTGATTAGCAGTGAGTTGGGTAAGCTCGATCAGGTGTTTGTGGATACTAAATTTGAGTTTGGATACGTCACAGACGGAGCGGGCAATGATAATTTAATCTATATGGACGAAGTGGGTACCCCCGACTCCTCGCGTATATGGGATGGTGCAGCGCTGCGTGAGGGCAAGGTAGTGGAAAACTCTAAGGAGGGATTCAGGCAGCTCCTTCTAGCGCATTTTCCGGACCCTGACATATTGCTAAACAAGGGTCGTATGCCGGAGCGGCTGGCGCTGGCCCAGGACAGTGCACTCCCCCTTGCGATGATGATGAGTGTCTCGGAAACCTATGTGGGGATAGCGGAAAAAATTATCGGTGGGAGTCTCCCGCAATCGGATAATCCCAAAGCAGAAATAATCGACATACTGCGCAATGACTATGCTCTGGTTGACTGAGGTCGTTTTTGCTCTCTGACCCCTGGTTCTACCTCGCCAGCGTGCCTGCGGTGCTCCTCTTTGGTATCGTCAAAGGTGGTTTTGGTGGGGCCATCGCGATTATCTCGGTACCAATAATGGCACTGGTGATGCCCCCAACTCAGGCTGCGGGCATTCTATTGCCTATCCTGGTGGTAATGGACATTCTGGTGGTGAAAACCTACTGGGGCGTTTTCGATCGCCGAGCGCTGTATTTGTTATTGCCCGGTGCTGTTGTGGGTGTGGCCATAGGCTATTTTTCAGCCGAGGTGATGAACGAGCACTATATGCGAATTCTCGTGGGTGCATTGTCAGCGGTGTTTGGTGCGCAGAGTTTGTTGGGTTTGAACACCCGTGCCAGCAATGAGCATCATTCGATAAGTGGCAGTATTTTTGGTGCGCTTGCCGGGTTTACCAGCTTTAGCATCCACGCCGGTGGCCCGCCGTTAACCATGTATCTGATGCCTAAACAGCTGTCGCCTATTTTATTTGCCGGTACTGCAGGCATATTTTTTGCCGTGGTGAACGTGGTGAAACTAGTGCCTTACTACGCATTGGGTCAGTTCACCTCAGAAAACTTGTTGTACTCGTTGGTGCTGGTGCCGCTTGCGCCCCTGGGAGTGAAAATCGGCCATTACCTCGTGAAGCGTTCTACGTATTCTGTCTATTATTCGGTGATTAGTGTTGCGCTGGTAGTGGTTGGCGTAAAGCTGCTTTGGGATGGTGTTACTGGATTGGGTTTGGTGGGCTAGGCGTAGAGTGTATGTTTAACCGGAGAAGCAATATGGAAGCCATTAAGTTTGAGAAACGCGGCCAGCAGGCCTGGATTATCCTCAACCGGCCAGAAGCCAAAAACATGATTAACGGTGACATGTTTTTGGAACTGGCAGATGCATGGCAGGAAGTAAGAGATGATGGTGCGATCCGGGTAGCCGTGCTGACCGCAGCTGGTGACCAGGATTTTTGCTGCGGTGGTGATCTTTCCCAGGTTATCCCCTTGTGGACGGGTGCAAAGGAAGCGGGGTCGGCCGCCGAAGCGAGGTTGCTTGCAGATCCGATGATCGCTGACAAAATCATGCTCAAGGCCGAGCCCTTATACAAGCCTGTCATCGCGGCGATTAACGGACGCGCCCTCGGGGGTGGTACTGAGTTGCTGCAGGCGACGGATATTCGTATCGCCGCAGATCACGCGCAATTTGCGCTGCCCGAACCCAAGGTGGGCGTAGTGCCGGGCGCGGGCTCCATGGTAAGGCTGGCGCGGCAATTACCCTGGGCCCACGCCATGAAGATCCTGCTGGGCGGAGAGCCGATCACTGCGGCCGAGGCATTGGCTATGGGTCTTGTTTCTGAAGTGGTTCCGATGTCTGAGTTGCAAGCGCGAGCGGAGCACTATGCGCACAACGTCTGTCGGCAGGCGCCACTAGCTCTGCAGGCGATAAAGCGCACGGCGATCGAGACTCACACACTGCCCTGGGCAGATGCTTTTCGATTCGAAATGGAACAGGCAGCGCAGGTAATGATGAGTAAAGATGCCAGAGAGGGCCCCAGGGCGTTCAAGGAAAAGCGGCAACCGGCGTTTCGCGGAGAATAGTAAACGCGCATAGCCGTAGTGAAATTAAAACCGGGGGTGTCTGTTGGAAGCCCGAGGATTGAATGTA
>JAPKAY010000045.1 GCA_028825045.1 Halioglobus sp. | reverse complement strand
GGGTATCGCTAGTCTGTAAAGGGGTCGTCGGGTAGTCCGTCCGGAATCACCTGACGACGGTAGCCTTTACCTTTTCCCTGGCCCCAGTCCTTCGGTAGCCAACTACTCTTTTGTCGTTTTCCGATTTTTGCGGGTTTCCCGGTAGCTGGCTGATCAAACTTTGCAGAGAGCACAGAAGCATCAGTTGAAGCGGCAGCCAGGGAGCTGCTTAATTCACCGGAGGCCTTAAATGTCGCATACTCGTTTTTTGTCAGTACACGCCACGCAAATTCCCGTACCGAACCATTCATCCTGGAGCGGTAGACTTGCGGCACCCCTTTCACCACTGCGGGCACGATTTCACCTTCTTGCAAATCCACCAGCACCACGCGTTTCATCTTGGTATTGACACCTACCCAGGTGAGGCTGAGGTCTCGATAGGGATCGTCGCTGCGTACTTCAAAGGTCCACTCGTCACTCGATTTACGAGCGACCGGGTGGAAGTCCATGTGGTAAGTGTCATGCTCTTGGCCCCACTCCGGACGATAAAAGGTCACGCTGAGATAAGTGCCCGCAAACCCCTGGCCCAACTCGTACGCATCGAATTTATCGAGTTGCAAAGATGCACCCTGCTTTTGGCCAAGCTTGTTATAGGAGTCTTCCAGTCCGCCGACGTCAGATGTGAGTATGAGCCTGAGCGACCAATTGCCTTTTCCTTTTGCAGGCGCAGACAAGCTATTTCCGCTCTGTAGTAGGATTGTAATGATGACTGCCGTCGTCAGGTTTTTCCAGTTCATGACCGTCTCCGCATTGGATCAGAGTGAGAATTGAGGAGCATTAAGGCTGTGGCGCACTAATTTCGAGGGTGGCGAGCTGATTGGTTTCTGTAGAGATCTCCAGCCAGCAAGATTC
Organism: Halioglobus sp.; assembly: GCA_028825045.1. GTDB lineage: Bacteria > Pseudomonadota > Gammaproteobacteria > Pseudomonadales > Halieaceae > Marimicrobium. The sequence goes on along the minus strand of JAPKAY010000045.1, from coordinate 29,081 downwards.
ATACGGTTGTATCCGTGAACCATTATTTGACCTGACGCCCTTGGAAAAATAGGTGTTGCCATTCCAGAAATGCATGCGTTTTTCCAGAATTTTTTGTCTTACGGCTTGTCTGGTGGAGGCGTTGGTAATGCCTCCACCGTCAGTGTAGGTAGCTGTGAACCTCAGATCCCTCGCCCGGAATATCTGATTATAGGGGTTGGCAAACAAAAAACGCTTGCTGTTGTTGGTCGGTGGCGGCGTGGTAACAGGAAAGGGCGCGACTGTGGATGTCGCGGTTGCGCTACCCACCTGCAAAGGTCCCGTAACAGTGCTATACAACCATAAGGCTTCACCGGTACTGACGGTGTCTGTGCCGGCCAGTTTGACTAGACGTCATTACCGCTTGCATCATAGGTGCGTTTCCAGGCGATCCACGTGGTTCCATACACCCCCAGGCTTGCGCCAAACACCTGCACGATGGTGTTTTCTGCACCGGGATTACCCGGTATAGCCACCATTCGCCACTGATTGGTGGTCAGCGTTATCGGCGCGCCACAAACGTCCTGCGTCAGAGCTTGGGGCGCCATACCCACTGCGAGGCAGAGTAGGATCACGCGCGCCAAATGGCATATCATGATTGTCCCCCGCGTAGGGCGTAATGACCTTCGTCGCAGACATGAGACGTCACCAGTACTTTTTAGCATGTGCTTTACTTTCTTTAGGCTATGAGCCTGTTTCTCACTGCATTTCCTGATTGGGATCTATATAAGAGGTGTTTTATGCCAGGTTGTTGATGGAATGCACATTAATAGCCCACCATCATTATCGACGGTCAGCGCAAATTGCATTGCGCGGCATATCCATTGCGTAAATCAGCTCGGGAAGCGGTAACGGCAAGTACTCGGCGCCGCACTGTTGATGCTCAGCCCTGACCAGCTCCAGCTGGAACGTGTGATCTGTCCCCTATTAACCTTTGTGAAGGCGAGACAGGTTGTAAGCAAAAGCTATTGTATATAATAACTAAAGAGGTTCGACCTGTCTTAAAGCAAGGGGGCCTGAATGCCACCCAGTGCCGGGACACGTCACGGTCTCTAATAGCGCCTTCGGAAATTGATAAGATAAATTGCTTTTAAGCTAGAGCAGGCGGATGCCCGTGTCTTCCAGTGAAACCTTCCGCTGCTTGTACAGTGCTCCAATGGCCTGCTTAAACATTTTTTTGCTAACGCCAAAAGTGCCGTAGATAGCCGGAGGAGGGCTTTTATCGGTGAGAGCGAGAAAGCCGTCATTGTCTGCCAGTGCAGCGAGAATTATTTTGCAAAGAGTATCCATTTTCTCCGTGTTGAACCCTGGCTGATTCACTGACAGGTCAATTTTTCCATCCTCGCGTATTTGCTTGATGTACCCATCCATTACCTGTCCCTTGCGAATTCTCTTGTACAGTTCGTTGGCATAGAGCAGCCCCCAGCACTCATGATTGATGACCGCCTTGAAACCCATTTCTGTTTTATCGGCGATTACCAAGCTGACCTTTTCGCCCTTTTTAAAGCTGTGGGAGCTATCTTTGATCCAGTGGTCAATGCGCGTTGAGCCCGCCAGCCTTCCCTGATTATCCAGATAGACCTTCACCAGAGTATGGTCTCCTTTTTTCAGAGGGTGTTGTTGCTCGGCATAGGGGATAAAAAGGTCTTTTGTTAAACCCCAGTCAACAAAGGCTCCCGGACTGCTCACATCGGCAACTTTCAGCCAGGCTACCTGGCCTAGCTGAGCAGTGGGTCGACGCGTTGTGGGTACGGGGTCGCCTTGCGCGTCGAGATAGATGAATACTTCAATTTTATCCCCGGGCGTTGGCGATTCGGGGCATTGCTGTAAGGAAAGTGTAAGCCTTCCACATCGGCCGCCATCGAGAATGATGCCGTAAGCACCCACCTCGAGTACATTGAGCTCATTAAATTGGCCGATATCGCACATTTTATAGTTGCCCAAAAAAGAAATCGTTATACGTCATTGTATGTCAGAGACGGCCTGTGCTCGCATTTTGTTGCAGTGAGCGTGAGAAGCTTAGCGGTTTCGGTAACCGTGTTAGCCGGGCGTAGTAATGGAATTAGTCCTTCTTTTCAATGGTTACCTCAAGGGACCTGGTGGCGCCGGCAAACCATTTCTGCACGTATAAGGTACCCACAATGGGTGCCTGGCCCTCGGTGGGAACCTCCTTGTAACGCACACTGTTCTTGGTTTCTTTCTCAACTTCAAACTTGATAATTTGGCTCGACATATTTCTACTCTTTATAGACTAAAATCAGGATAGTGAGGGCCGGCTATCGGCCATCAAAATATCCAGTGAAATCTGTGCCTGTTTTGGTGTATCAAGGTCCTGCACTTCTACCATCTCACAGCCATCACGCACCATTTCTGCGATGTAGGTGGGATAGTGCCTGCAGTCCTCGGGCCGATCCTGGTAAATACGACAGCCATACTTTACCGAATCGACCCCGGACTCAATCGGCAATTCTTCAAGCCAGGGACAACGAGTCAGTTGTTTATGGGTGACAGGGTCCATCCAGATTTTTCCGTTCGCCACATATTCAGCAATCGCTGGATTGAATATCTCCCAGTTCTGAATTTCCTCTGTGGTAGCAGACAAACCACCATCGGCATAGTGGATACAACATTTGCCACATTGATTACATTCTTTCATTGAGATGATCGTCGCCCTAGCTCAATCGGATGGTGTGATTTTGATACCGATCCGATCTATTCTCCAATGATATGTCATGTGAAAAAAGCAGGAACCTTTTCATTTTCCCTGTGGACCAATATTGGGCCGCTTACATTTATGCCGATGATGCGGATGCTTTGTGTGCGCCGTTTCGTCGCAGCGATGTTGAGCTCGTGCGTGGCTCCGAAGATACGTTCAATGTATCCGTTCCAGGGGCTTGGTCTAATTGACGCGTGGCGGCCGGCCGTTATTGCCCGCGACCCGGTTGCCCCAGCGCAACAGGTTCTTGTTGCAGTCGTCGCGGTCTATGAGGACTTCGATAAAACAAAGACCATCATGGGTTTGTGCGTAGTCGATGGCGGTATCCAATTCCTTCTGCGTCTTCACCTTGGTCGCCCACCCCTTGCCGTCTTCGGCATTAAAAACATCGATTAGCTTGGTGTAATTCCAATTATTGATGTTGTTATAGGGGCCATCGTGAATTTCGACCTCGATGGTGTAGCCGCCGTTATTGATCAGGAAAATGATTGGCTTCATGCCATAGCGGATCATGGTAGAGACTTCTTGAGCGGTAAGCTGAAACGAACCGTCGCCAATGCAAGAGACAAGCCGCGCGTTTTGGTTTGACACGGCGTAGCCGAGTGTGGCGCCGACTGACCAGCCGATAGAGCCATACTGCATTTGGATTTCGAAACGCGCGCCGCCGGGCAACGGCATGTCCATGCCGTTGAACCAGGAATCGCCGGTCTCGACCAGCAGTGTACTGTCGCTGGTGATGAGGTTGCGAATGCGATCAAACAGGAATCGCACGGAAAGGTCCGTGTCTGTCGCTTCGCCGGCACGCGGCCTGGGCGGTTCTTGAATGCGACGATAGGTGACGAGCGCACCATCGTTCTTCTCAAGCTGTGGCGTCAGCGCCTCGAGAAAATCTGCCATCGCAACCTTTGTGTAGACCATGTTCGAAAAGCGCACGGCCTCCGGTTCTACGATGATCATATTGTCATGGTTCAACGCCGTACAGTGGCCAGTCGTTGAGTAGTCGGTAAACAACGGGCCGACCGCCAGACAGGCATCCGCCGCTTCGACAATTTCACTGCAGCCGGGGTCGCTGACCGGCCCCCAGTAGATGCCCATATAGCCGTCACAATCTTCCTCGATCATCGACTTGGCATTGGGCATGCTGGCTGCTGCATAGGAGGTCTGGACAAGCAGGCGCCGACAAGCCTCTATGGCGCCTGCGGGGCGCATTCTGACACCGGCCAGCAGCACGGGTTTTTCGGCGGCATTCAGCAGTTTTGCAGCGTGTTCGACCGCCGCAGCAAGGGTGCTGGGGTCACTTTGGATTCCTGATGTAAAAGTGCGGGCAGGGGGCGCCGAGGTCAATGCGTTGGCAATGTTGCAGGCAATCTCGATATAGACAGGTTTGCGCTGCCTCATGGCGACCTCGATCGCATGATCAATCAACTGGGGTGCGGTCGATGGGTCGGTGATGATGACGCTGTCTGCAGTAACGCGGGAAAAAATCTCATGCGGATACTTGTAGTCGAGTTTACCGAGCGAATGATGCAGGACCTCGAGCTCGGCTTCTGAGTTGGTGTTGGGTCCACCCGAGATCGCGATAACCGGTATGTCTTCCGCATAAGCGCCGGCGACTGCGTTGACCGCGCTCAACGCACCGACGCTGAAGGTGACGACCAGGGCCGATGGCCCGCTGCGCTCACGGGCATAACCGTCGGCGGCATAGCCGGCGTTTAACTCATTGCAACATCCGATCATCTCCAGTCCATCGACCTTAAGAAGCTCATCAAGGAGGATCAGGTTGTAGTCGCCGGGGACGGAGAAGTAGTGCTCGATCCCAACATCAACCAACCGTTTCCCCAGATACTCGCCGACCGTCGTGTAGTATTCCGTCATACCCAAATCCTTACTGTCTTTGTGAAAATGCTGATCTCATTGCCGTAATTCTAACGCGAACTATGGGAAGTATAAATAAGACCTGTGTAGAAGATTGTATACTCTGGCTCGGCTGATGGCTCTTGCGTTTCGCGAAAAACTTGCCTTTCTTCCCGAAGCCTTAGTCCCATCAGTATTCTTATAGGTCATATTGGGCAATTTCAGAACCACAGTACGCAGTGCTCCAGACCGAGAGATTTTCAGCGGCGTCCGCGATATTCTGGACGTTGATGATATCTTTTTATTTAGCGCATCGTCGCTTTGGCTTGGTTAGCCAGTACCTGCATCGGCAATTCGATCCTTCACGTTCGTCAGTCGCGCCCGCGCCGCCCGCTCTTTCTCGATCGACACTTCCTCAACTATGTCTCCCTCGATGAGCGGTTGTCGAAAGCCGGTGTAGACGACCTTGCGCGGGCGCTCAGTTGGCGGGTGGGCGCGGTGGAGGGTATCACTGCAATGCACGGTCAGGTCACCGGTTTGCGTGACCAGCTTGATTGCAGGCAAGTCGAGACTGGTGTCTTTGCCCGCGGTCTGCACGTTGGCGCGATGTGAACCGGGGACGACACCGAGTGCCCCGCTGTGTTCGTCCGCACCGGTGACAGAAATCCCCACCGTGAGACCGTTGCAGTAGTAGGAGTGGCGTCCCTGCCCGCAGTCCTTGTGCCAGGGCAGGTCCGAGAGACCGGTCTTGATGTCGAGCGGTTTGATTAGACCCTCGGCGCCCAGCCAGCCAGCGCCGTCCGTACTGCCGCAGAGATTATCCCCGGTGATATTGGCTAGCCATGCTAGTCGATCGTCCTTCAATAGCTCGGACAGCGCCGCGGATTGTTCATGGAAGAAAAGCACACGCACGGCCTGTTGCTCACCTTTCGAATCTCCCGCCCACCAGGACGCGCCGTCGTCGGGACGCGCGCGCGCCAGGGCAGCGTCGAGGTCGGCGGCCACGGCGGCCATCTCTGCCTCGGTGAAGACGCTGCGCAGATGTAGAAATCCAGCCTGGTTTAGAAAATGAGAGATCTCGTCGCGGTTGTCTTCGACTTTGAAGCTTCGGCGGAGGTCGAGATCGCTGCCGTCTCGATCGGTGACGGTGATGGCCCCGGCTTCATGGACGGGACGTCCATCGAATAGCGCGCGCAGTACCGGTTCCCAGCCGATCCAGTGGTCAAAACTGCCCTGGGTCATCTTGACCCGCGAATTCATCGCCAATCCCATGGTCGTCGTCCAGTCCTGGACGAGGTCCGAGACTGCATCGCGATCGAGACTTGCAGCAGCGCTGTCAGACGCGTGACCTTCGTTGATTCGAAGCGCGCCGGCTCGTTCGCTCAAAGTGATGCTGCGGCCGTCGACTCTGAGTGTGAGGGCCGGTAGGCTCTTGTAACTTAGGCCTCGAGCGGCGAGTTCGGCATTGTGCGAGAGTGCCTGAGGGATTAGCGAGTCAAAAATATCGTCTCGGTCCAGGGCTTGTCGATCGCAATGGCGGCGGGTACGGCAATCGATAGACATGGCAAGGTTCCTGATTTTAGTGATGTTAAGGTTCTAGGATACTACGTTAGTCCGCAAAGAAGTTTAAGGTATTATCTTGGGCTGCAAGTTGCAGTTACGAATGCCCGCACTGGGTCTTATCCTTCCCTAAAAGACCGACGAAACTCCCTTGGGCTACATCCCATATTCCGTTTAAAATACTTGGTGAACTGAGAGGGATCTTCATAACCCACTTGCCGGGCAACATGGTTAATGCTGTCACTATTTCCTAGTAGGAGCTTCCTGGCCTGCTGTAATCGCAGATTGTTGCCCCAGGACTTTGGACTGACGCCCATGTGTTCTTTGAAGAGATGTGCAAGTCGTGAGGTTGACAGGTTGCAGGCTGCGGCAACGTCATCAACGCTGAACCCTTTGGCAAGGTGGCTTTGCATATAGTCACAAGCACTCTGTATACGTTTGTCACGGAGAGGCCGCTCTCGTTCGGCACTGTATCCCTTGGCTCGAATTAAAATTTCTTCCAGACGATTGTGTTGCAGGTCGTCCTGGTATGGGCTGCCATCTTTCTTCAAGGCTATTAGCTGCCGAAACAAACGCTCCATCTGTACAAGGCTGGTCGTGTCTGGAAGTGCCAAATGTGATATTCCCTCATTCAACGCTTCCCATTCCAGCCATTCGCTCCATTGCGGCCGGGGCTGGAACAACACCCAAAGATGTTCCCAATTCTCGGCGCTGGGGTGCAGTCCGTAGTGGTAGCAAGCATCGGGATGAAACAGCATCATCTCACCCTCGCCAACTTCCACTTCCATCTGCTCATTGAGGAAAAGAGCTTTGCCGTGCAGCGTAAAATGCAGGGTCCAGCAGGGCATGTTGCCGGGAAACTGCATTTCACTGCCGCTGATTTTATCCCTCTCGTTCCGGGAGCTGCCCGCCGTAATGCTGTGTTCATAGAGCACAGCGTGGTCAAGGCCGCTGAACAAGTCCCGCAGGAATGTCAGCGAGTTTTCTTCGCTCAGCGTTTGGTTGGCATCCACGTTTGCCGTCCACTTGTTCTCAATCGTTTGCTGAAATGTGGAAAAGTGTTGGCTCTCGCGCATTTTGATAGCGATTTGAATAATTTCATCTGCGCTGACCTCAGACCCTAAGAAATTGTTCAGTGCTGCCAGGCCTTCATCGAAAACCAGGGATCTACTGGGAGGGGATAGCGCCAATCCGAGGCACATTTTTGCAGCGTGTTGAATGGGTCTGAGGTCAGCAGTTTTAGGCATGTTTTAGAAAAATAGCGCCATAAAGGGGTTAAATTCCAATCAAGTGTAGCAGAAAATGACACTATTTCAGCAGTTTACTGCATTTCCACCCGAGCTTTAGCGGCCTAATCTGGTGCCATGGGAGAACTGAACTATTTAGACACCAGCATGCCACTCGAAGAGCGCATTACAAGTTTGCTCAGCGCTCTTCAGACAGATGAAAAACTGCTCCTGTGCGCCGGGCAGAATTTCTGGGAGACCCGCGCTATTCCCCGATTGGGTATTAAGGCCTTCAGGATGAGCGACGGGCCACGAGGGGTGGCTTATCACTCGAGCCGCAGGCGTCGTTGCACGGCCTTTCCCTCGGGCGTCGCTCAAGCGGCGAGTTGGGATGAAGGTTTAATGGTGCGGTTTGGCGAGGCCGTCGCTCAGGAATGTAAGGCGACCGGCGCGCAGATGATTCTTGCTCCTGCGATCAATATCACACGCACTCCGCTGAATGGCCGCACCTTCGAGTACTTCAGTGAGGACCCTTTGCTCAACGCCCGCTTAACGGTACCCATGGTTATGGGAATCCAGTCCCAGGGGGTGGCCGCTTGTGTAAAACACTTTGCTGCCAACAATCAGGAAGCTAACAGGATGCGCAATAGCAGTGAAGTCAGCGAGCGCGCCCTACAGGAAATTTATCTACCCGCTTTTAAGGCTGCAGTCGAGCAGGCGGACGCCTGGTCTGTCATGGCAGCCTATAATGCGATCAATGGAACGGCGGCTTGTGAAAACCCCGATTTTCTAAAGACCAGGTTGCGGCAGCAATACGGGTTTCGCGGATTCGTGGTCAGTGACTGGTTTGCTGTGCGCAGGACCAGCTCTCCGGAAGCCTGTATCAAGGCTGGATTGAATCTGGAAATGCCGGGTAAGGGGTCTCACTATCGATTCAAGACTATTAAAGCGGCTTACCAGCAGAAGCGGTTTTCCGACGATGACCTGGACGACAACCTGCGGGGATTATTGCGGGTTATGTTCTTAACTGGTCACCTGGACTCACAGGTCGACATCGGGCAGTGCAACACAGTCGAGCATCAGACTCTTGCCAGGGAGATGGCCGAGGGCGGCATTACATTGTTGAAGAACGACGGCGATTTGTTACCACTGGACCCTTCTAGCGTACCGAAAATCGCGGTACTGGGGCCGAAGTTGAAACGGCGCAACTGCTGGCCCTTGTGGGGAGGTAGTGCGGGTGTCTGGCCCCCCTATGAAGTGACGCCATGGCAGGGTCTGCAGGCGCAAAATCACGGACGCTTTCAGTGGGTCAACTCCCCCAAGGAGGCCGATGCGGTGCTGCTTTTTGTAGGAGTCGGGCATCGACCCGGTTTTGATTCTGAAGCCATGGACCGCAGGTCACTGCATTTGCCCCGCAATCAGCAGGCGCTTATCAAAAAGACGGTGGCGGCCAACCCCAATACCGTGGTCATTCTGACGAATGGCGGACCGCTGGCGATGCCGTGGATGGACGAAGTGCCGGCGTTGCTGGAAACCTGGTACCCGGGTATGGAGGGCGGCAACGCCATCGCCAGGGTGATATTTGGAGATGCAAACCCCTCAGGGAAACTGCCCCTGACATTTCCAAAACAACTCCAGGACAGCCCGGCACACCAATCAGAGCGTAGCTATCCGGGTGATAAACGTGCGGTGCATTATGAGGAAGAACTTTTTGTAGGATATCGTCATTTCGACAAGTACGAGATAGAACCGCTGTTTCCCTTTGGCCATGGCTTGTCCTATACGCAGTTTACATACAGTGATCTACTGATTCACGGTACAACGTTCGCTGCTGAGGACACGCTGGACGTGTCTATAACACTGACTAACAGCGGTGAAGTGGCGGGAGCAGAAGTCGTGCAGCTCTACGTTAGTGATCAGCAGGCAGCTGATGATCGCCCGCCGCAGAGCCTAAAGAATTTTCAAAAGATTCACCTGGAAGCTGGCCAATCACACCGGGTATCGATGAAGTTACCGATTGCCAAACTGAGAGTTTTTTGCCCGGAAACGAACCAGTGGCAACTCAAAACAGGAAGTTATCTTGCGCGGTTGGGCAGCTCGTCACGGGATATACGTTTGCAGCAAGCGTTTTGCGTCGAAGAAGTGAATGCTTCAATAGGGGAGTCATTATGAAAATAACAATAGGCAGGGCGCTGGTGGCCATCACCTTTTTGGTGGCGAGCGAGTCTGCGGTTTTTGCGCAATCGGAAAATGGAAGTCTGGTGTTGGAGGAGGTCGTTGTGACCGCCACCAAGCGTGAGTCAAATCTACAGGATGTTGCCGTGGCTGTTACCGCCCTTGGTGCGGATCTACTTCAGGCGGCACAGATCAACAGTGTTGCTGAACTGACTTTTGTGATTCCCTCGCTCAATATGCAGAGGGGCGGTAATCCTCGGTCGAGCTCTTTTGCTATTCGCGGCATTGGCACCCAGTCCTTTAGTTCGGCGGCGGAGCCTAGCGTATCTACCATGCTCGATGGCGTGGTGATGGGACGATCTGGCCAGTCATTTATGCAGTTGCTGGACGTGGAGCGGGTCGAGGTTTTACGTGGGCCTCAGGGCACATTGTTTGGCAAGAATTCGACGGGTGGCGTCGTGCATGTCATTACCAAGAACCCCAGCGAGGAGCTATCCGGTGATTTGATGGGCACTGCTGTCAGTGAAAATGAATACCGTGGCGGCCTCACGGTCTCGGGGCCAATTACCGACGATATTGGATACCGATTTTCAGCAGTTGGCTCCACCATCGATGATTTCACCGACAACGCCTACGATGGCGATAAACTTAATGGCGCCGATGAGTGGAGTGTGCGTGGAAAGTTGCGATGGTTTCCCGTTGCGGACCTGGAACTCAAGTGGGCCAGTGACTACAGTGATCTTTCCAACAATGCGAGCGCTGCTCCCCTGCGCAGCCTTGAACCCTTTGGGGGTAACGAGGAACAGGTACAGGCGATTCTAGATAATATCGCCCCGGTGCGACCCGGCGAGGAAAATGAAGACGTTAATATTAACAAGCTACCCTTCAGCAATTCGGATTCCTGGGGGCACTCACTTGAGGCTAACTGGGAAGTCGGAGAGTTTGTGCTAACGTCGATCACCGCCTACCGGGAGTTTTCGGTGGATGGCTTTGGGGACTTGGACAGCCAGCCTACGGATGTATTCGGTCTCGATCAATTTGGTAACACAGATCAGAACCAGTTTACTCAGGAGTTGCGTCTACTATCTCCTGCTGACGGTAAGTTGACCTACGTCGCCGGACTTTTTTACTTCGACCAAACAGTGAAGCGAAATTTCCGTCGTAATGCTGTCATTGGCGCTCCTGGAGAAGCCGTAGCCAATTTCGAAGTGGACACCAAAAACTGGGCGGCCTTCGGTGAGGCCACCTGGCATTTTAATGCGGCATGGCGGGTGATAGTGGGGGCGCGATATACCGAGGATGAGCTGGACTTTACCTTTGAGCGTACGCTCTCTGGTCCGCAGATTGGTCTACCTGCGCCAGTTGCGCAGACGCCGGGTGATACAAGTGAGAATGACCTGTCACCCAAGTTGGCTGTGCAATGGGACTTCAGCGACGAGGGTATGACGTACTTGAGTTACGCTGAAGGTTACAAGGGCCCAGCCTTCGATGTGGCCTTCGGTGTCGACCCAGTGGACTTGCCACGGGTCGACCCGGAGACTTCCAAGTCTTGGGAACTAGGTGTCAAGACGACACTACTCGACGGGCGAGTGCGGTTGAATACGGCTGTGTTTTACTCGGTTTATAAAGATTTCCAGTCGCAGTCTTTCTTTGACCCGGATGGGACTCCACCAACCTGCCCGGATGATGAACCGGATTGTAATATCGGTGATGATCCTGGTGCCTTTATCCTGATCAATGCTGGCGAAGTTTCCACCCAGGGGGTTGAGCTCGATTTTCTCGCCCAGGTCACTGAAAACTTGCGGTTGACTGGTGGTGTGGCGTACGTCGATGCCAGCATCGACGACTACCCGGCGGGACAGTGCAGCGGTGGCCAGGTTTTTCGCTCAGAGGGCGAATGCAGTCGCGCGAATTCACTGCAGGATCTCTCGGGTGGCGACCTGCCGTTTTCACCGGAATGGAAAGGTAACCTAGCGGCGTCGTATACCGTGCCACTGGAGGGTTCCTTTGACCTGATATTCAAAAGCATGGTGCGGGCGCAGGATGAGATACAGTATTCCCTCAGTCAGGATGTGAACACCATTGAGGACGGCTATGCTGTTTTTGATGCTTCGGTGGTGTTTCAGGATCACAGTGATCGCTGGACGGCGACAGTGTTTGTGAAAAATATCGCCGATAAATTCTACGCTTCCGCTATCCTGCCTAATAACCCCAATATCGCGCCTAATGCCTATAATCATCGCTACGGAAAGGATGCTGGTCGTACCTTTGGTCTTGAAATGCGCTACCGCTGGTTCTAGGAAACGTCGATTACAAAGCGAATTCTAAGCTGTGTAATGCCGGTGCTCTTTGCAGAAAAACATCGGGCTGGTTCGAGCGATCAATGCGTCAGCCGTTACCGCCATGCTAAGTGGCTGCAGTTGACCAGCCACCAGCGCCTCCGCTCAATTCTCTACCCGGCCTTCAAGAGTCCCGTCTTCGTCGTATAGATTGCCTTCTTCATCCCGCTGACCACTGTACGTCCCTTCGTTGTCAAAGATCCTCCCACTGCCGTCTACTCGGCCTTGATACTCACCTTCGCTGTCGAACATCCTCCCGCTTCTGTCGACCTTCCCTTGATAAGAGCCCTCACCGTCGTAGATTTGTCCTGCCTGCCCCTGGCTGGATGTATTGTGCCGATCAAATGCCTCTGTTATTTCTGGCGACGGCTCGGCTGCACCATCGCTAGAGTAAAAATCCTGAGCAGTTGCAAAAAGCGATTGCAACAGCATGGTTCCACCAATAATGCAGCCGATCGACTGTTTGATTGTGAGTTTCATACCTACTTCTCCTAAAGCGCTAATTGCCGGTAATCTTTATGTTCAACGGGGAAAGTCTGGCATCCCGTTCAGATCGATATTCAAATCGTGCGCTAAAATCGACGTAATTACCAGAGGTCGACGTGACCCTATGATTTTTTTTCGTATGCCATAGTGCCGGGCCCTATCGATACGTATCCTTGAAAAAATGGTCTCAGTGTTGCAGGTGACATAGTTGTGCTGACTTCCGTGGGGTTGAAGGGTTTGAAAACGGCGCTGATGTACTACTTAAGCGACTACCCCACAAAGTATAAATCACTGGCGCCAGATGCTAGCGCACAGCGCCTCCGCCATCGACCGAGAGTATCTGGCCGGTGATAAACGAGGCGTGTTTACTAGACAAAAAGCTCACTGCATCAGCGATTTCTTCTGGTTCTCCCAGGCGATTCATGACGGCGCTCTTTTTCAGTCCTTCCGCTTTGTCTGGTTGTTCTTTGAAGTATTGCTCCAGGCCGGGCGTACGTATGACGCCAGGAGATACCGCATTTATTCGAATGCCCTGTGTGCCGTATTCGGCTGCAGAACTTTTTGTAAGCAAATTGACGCCGGCTTTGGCTGCAGCATAAGCAGTATTGTAAGCTTGGCCGCGTAGCGCGGCGTTGGAAGAGATGTTGACGATAGCGCCACCGTGTTTCAGCATTGCGGTGATTTCGTGTTTCATGCATAACCAGGTACTGGTAAGGCAAAGATCAAGGGTTTGGTCAAAGACACTGCGCTCGTATTTATGTATGGGGCCGGACCCCCGGCTTAACGCGGCGCTGTTACAGGCGATATCGAGTCTGCCGTATGTCATCAATGCGAAGTCCACCATCGATTTAACCGAGTCCTCATTTCCGACGTCGACGTGAATAAAAACGGCTGTACCACCAGCCTCGGTGATCATCCTCGCAGTTTCGTTTCCCGTTTCGTCGTTGATGTCAGAAACGACTACTTGCGCGCCCTCGCGTGCATACGAGAGCGCTATCGCGCGTCCAATACCCTGACCGGAACCAGTGACTATTCCTGATTTGTTGTCGAGCAGACCCATGCTGTGATTCCTCATATTCTCGATGTCAGTGTGAAATTTCGGGCTCGCGTAGAGCGATCAATACCATTGGAACTACCAAAACAGCAGCCATTAATCCTGCCCATACACCTTTAAATATCGCGTATTGTTGCGGACTGGCCTGTTCAACGCCAAAGAGGTAGAAGCTGGTTAGCGTGAGGGGCGCTATGATTAGCATCCCAATCAATCCAAACAGAGATGCACTTTTAAACGCGCTCGTTGGGAATAGGTTGGCCAGAGACTGGATGAAGGAAGAAGCCCCCAAGTTAATTGTCTGTAGTTTCCCCTTTCTGAGCTTGCCGCGCTGAAGCGGGATAACGATGAGTGCAACAATCAACGGTAAAAGTAGGCCAGTCGCGATAACATCCGCCACGAAACTGGGGTCTCCGCTCCAGCGCAAATCGGGTCCGTTCTTCAATAATAGCCAGGCGCTCAAGCCATTAAATATCGCGTTAGAAATACCACAGACCAATATTTCGTGGCGAATATGACTAACGGCTGTTATTGCTGTACTCATTTAGACACAGACCCAAGCTAGAAACTATAGTAGCGATGATTCTATGGCGCGCCCGACCTTGGCATAGAGCTCAAGCGACCAAATTGCTAAACATATCCGCTCACCCTTGTGATGTGAGAGGTACATTTATTGACCAGATGAGTTCTATGCTAGACTCCAGCCCATAATAAGTAAACTGATCCGGACACTCGCGCTGTCTTCGCAGCTGGGATGACCATGGCTGAAATTACTGTCCCCGCGAAAAAATTCCAACGTCTCTTCGATTACATGGAGCGAATCGGTATCAATGCGCAAACGGTGGCAGCTACCGTCGATCTAAGACAGGATCGTATTGAAGCACTGGCACCTGATTACGCGTTGCCTGCATTACACTATTCCCGTTTATACAAAGCGGCTGCAGAAGAAATGCAGCAACTAAAACAAGGCCTGCCCTGGGCGGCTGGCCTGGGAAGTGAAGCCTTTGAGTTAATGTGTCATTGTATGATTGGAGCACACACTTTGAGAGACGCGCTGCAACTCGCAGAGCGCTTCGATAGTCTGCTTTTCTCGCTGAATGGTTATCGAGTGCGCCTTTTGGAGGACGCAGAGGCAAGTAGTGCCAAGTTGAGTTACGAAATTGATGTATCCGGAGCCGCGGCTGTATTGATTCCTGAAGACTGGGATAGAGTCGGGTCTGGATTGACGGCCGCTCGAGCGTCAGGCTTGCTCGTTTGGCATTCGCTGTGTGGATGGCTGATAGGGCAGGCGCTAACCGCAAGTGAGTTGCGTATCAATGCCCCGGTTGTGAATCAGGATTATCATGACAGTCTGGCACGAACTATCAACGGTCCGGTGTATTTTGATGCGGATGAAAATACGTGCAGTTTTGATCAAGCACTTCTTGATCACCGGATCGTGCACACTCCAGCGTCATTGGCTGATTTTATGAAAAACAGTGTGTATCACCTAATCGCAATGGATCGAGTTCCTGCCAGCACGAGTGCTGCGATCAAGTCCCTTGTAAGTATCGATTTGCCAAATGGTATGCCGTCTTTTGCGAACGTTGCCTCCATGCTCTACATGTCCGAATCAAGCCTGAGGCGGCGCTTGCAGGCCGAAAAAACCAGTTATCAGGCCATCAAGGATGAGGTGCGTTGTCAGGTGGCCATTGATAAGTTGCTGCGCGAAGATGCTCGAGTGGTGGATCTAGCTGAGTTTTTGGGCTTTACCGAGCCCAGTTCCTTCGTACGCTCTTTTAAAAGCTGGACGGGGTATACGCCAAAGGCCTATAAGGACAGAGTGCTGGAGCTGGGTAGAAGCTGAGCGACTTCGAGCAGAAGGATGGTTGATGATAACATCGGCCCGCAATCACTCGATTATAGACGCGCAGCGGCAGCAGCTCAGTTTTCCAACTCCAGGCTCTGTACCAGCTCGCGAGCACCGAGGATGGCGCCATCGATATAGCCTATTTTTCGACAGTCACCAATCTGATGCACGTTCGTTCTATGTTTGGATAATTGCTTGGCTAAGCTGTCATCTGGCTGTGCACCCATCGCAATTATCACCTGCCCACACTCTTTCTCCTGGAATTCCCCGTTTACTGTAAACCTAACCGTTTTTTTACCGATTTCAATATTCTCTGCTGACTTAATTAGCACGGCACCCTGCGCCTCAAGCATGTGTATCACGCGTCCGCGGCGCACAATAGAGAGTTCGGTTCCCAGCGTTGAGCCAGGCTCCAGTACGCATACTGAACGCCTGCGTTCAACCAAGTATTCTGCTAATTCCAGTCCCACCAGGCCGCCGCCAATAATAACGACCTCCCGCGTAATGGGCATCCATAGCTTACTGAGAGTTCTCATCAGCCGTATGTTGCGCAACAGCTGGGTCAAGCGACCTACATTTAAAATCAGTCGTTTCAACATTGAAAGCTTCGCTATAGCCGCACGATTGGTTCCGAGGAGAAGG
Source organism: Halioglobus sp. (assembly GCA_028825045.1). Lineage (GTDB taxonomy): Bacteria > Pseudomonadota > Gammaproteobacteria > Pseudomonadales > Halieaceae > Marimicrobium. The sequence continues at coordinate 13,165 of JAPKAY010000045.1, read as the reverse complement.
CCGCGTAGTTGGTCGCCATCGAACACATGGCGCTGGTTATTACCGGGAATGTCCGGAGCAAGACGGTTTGCGCCTGTGGCGAGAATAATATGGTCAGGATTAAGGGCGGCGATATCCTCTTCGCAGGCTTTTATGCCTAAGCGTATAGAAATAGGCAGTGCGCGTACTGCATCGCTCAAGTAGTGGACCAGGGGTTCATTGGGCTCGTAGGCGAGTGCCGCAATTCGAGCAGTACCGCCAAGGTCTTTATCCATTTCCCACAGGCTGACCTGATGCCCTTTCTCGGCCAGTATACGTGCGGATTCCATGCCTCCTGGGCCTCCGCCGACTACCAGTATATTTTTAGGAGAACCACATCGCGCGAGAATATCGCCCTCATGTTCTCGGCCGGTGTTGTGGTTCACGGCGCAACTTACTGCCTTATTGAGGAATATCTGGCTCACACAAATATAGCAGTAGATGCAGGGGCGCACCGATTTGACACGGCCCGTTGCCAGTTTGTTCGGGAGATCAGGGTCGGCGAGTAGTTTTCGGCCCATCGCTAGATAATCAAAGTGGCCTGCGGCAATTTCTCGCTCCGCCACATCGGGTTCAATTCTTCCAACTGCGAGTACCGGGATAGAAACTGCCTGCTTAACCGCGTGTGCAAACGCGATAAAGCCGCCTGGATCGTGTACCAGTGGCGCTTCGGTAAATGCGATGGAGTGTGCGATATTGCCGTATGCGCTTACGTCGATTGCATCAGCGCCAGCACGTTCGCACAGGCGCGAGGTTTCTATGCAGTCAGCCAGTTCAATGCCGCCTTCAATACGATATTCGTAGGCGTCGAGGCGCACCAGGATGGGAAAGTCGGGTGCAGTGGCCATGCGCACTGCGGTGAGGGTTTCCAGTAGGAAGCGAGCGCGGTTCTCTATCGACCCGCCATAGCGGTCGGTGCGTTGATTGGTGTAGGGCGACAGAAAATTGGCAAGCAAGTAACCGTGACCGGCATGCAGTTCAATGCCGTCGAATCCCGCACGCCTGGCTCGTGCGGCAGCAGTGGCGAAACCAGCCACTGTTTCGGCAATGTGGTCAGTTGTCATCTGGTAGTAAGTCGGCCCGCTTCCATCGGGTCCCTTGCCCTTGATAAAGGTATTGAGTTCCTGATGGGTTAGGACTTTCATTATATCGCTGCGAGAGGGGTTTATTGGAGATGCCACAGGTATCGGGCGTCCTGCAGCTGTATCTTCCTGGGACACCTTCCCGCTGTGGTTGAGTTGAGCTACAATTTTCGCACCGTGTTGGTGGACTCGACGCGTGAGGTCGTTTAGTCCGGGAAGGAATACGTCATCGGAGAAGGCAATTGTGTTCGGCATGCTCGCACCGTTTGGCCAGAACGCGGCGGATGTTTCGAGAACCAGTAGTCCGGCGCCACCCTTGGCCCGCGCTTCATAGTAGGCGATAAGCCGTTCCGTGCAGTGCCCGTCTGTACCGGCAAAGTTCGTGCCCATAGCCGCTAGAACGATTCGATTGCGAAGCGCCAACCCGCCGATACGGCCCGGCGACAGCAGGTGAGGGTGGCGGTGTGGCATGGAAACGTCCCAAAGCGTGGCTGATCAGCCAGTTATCATAGCGGGCGACGGTTTTCCTCACAGAGCCCATTGCGTCAAATTGATAGACATTTGGGATCTTCCCGAATGAGCGACTCAGGTTCCACCAGTACACACCGCAGTAGACGAATTGAAACCCTGACGCCTGCTTTCCAATGGTTGGCGCCAGGTTGAATCGATTTGTTTATGAATCTGGTCTCGATTGCCATGGTCTCAGTTTTAGAATGTGCTCATAATTCTTGTATCAGTTTTTCTGACTGAAATTGGTAAACCGGGTTGCAAGCCCATCGACGGAGGTGTTTCATATGCGCAACAATAAATATAAAAGCTCATTATTATCCTTGGCAGTGGTTTCTGCCCTGGGAATAACCGAGTTTGCACAGGCCGCAGTGCTGGAAGAAGTGGTAGTGACTGCTCGAAAGTATACGGAAAACTTGCAAGATGTGCCCATGGCGATAACAGTATTGAATGCTGATCAGCTACGAGCAGCTCAGGTAGATGACATACTGGATCTGGAGAGGATGACGCCTAATATCACGTTGACCACCACCGGTGGTTTGGTGGCGGGTTCGGTCTCAGTATTTATTCGCGGTATTGGTAATGATGCTGGTTTTGACCAGGGGGTCGGCATCTATGTTGATGATGTTTATCTCAACCGCACTACTGGCGCTTTGTTGGAGGTGTTTGATGTGGAGCGTATTGAAATACTCAAGGGGCCTCAGGGCAATCTCTATGGCCGCAATACTATAGGCGGCGCGATCAAGTTCGTCTCTAAGGAACCCACCGAGGAAGTCTCGGGAAGAGTAGAAGTGTCAGCCGGCGAGTTCGACATGATGAAGATCAAGGGTAATATCTCGGGGCCGATCATTGATGACACCTTGCTCGGCAACTTTGCTGCTCTGTATAAAAACCGTGATGGTATTCAGACCAACACGTTTAACGACGGCGAGTACTGGAGCGATGACGTTCAGGCCTATCGCGGTAGTCTCGTATTTCAGGCCACGGACGCTTTGAAAGTGAAACTCGCTGCCGACTACACCAAGGACAAGTCTGATCCGAGTATTCCTAACCGAGTCGCGGTTGATGCCGGGACGCTAGAAGGAATTGATTTTGTTATCGGAGGTGCTAATACGTATCTGGGCCCAGGTATTGGCCTGACCGATATTCCTAATGACGCCTCTCTGCCCACTGATATAGACACGGTATCGAGCGAATTTGTGGAAGGCTTTGCCCAGTATGAGATTGAGACAACCACGGTGGCCATGACGATAGATTGGGCGTTTAACGATCAGTGGAATCTCAAATCCATAACCGCCAACAGGAGCATGGATAATACTCAGCCCTACGATTTCGATGGCAGTAATCAGCAGTTCATTACCACCATTAACAAACGGAAATCGGATGACTTCAGTCAAGAGCTTCAGCTCAATTTCAATTCTGACAAACTGAACGCCGTAATGGGCCTGTATTACCTTGATGGGACCCAGAAATCGCCTCAATTCACTAATCAGTATGAGCGCCTTCGAGCCGTTCAATTTCAAACAAAAGATACTACCAAGGCCCAGAACGACATAGAGTCCACGTCAGCCTATGCGACGGTGGATTGGAACATGACAGAAGAGTGGCAACTCTCTATTGGTGGGCGCTATACCGAAGACACTAAGAAGCAGACTCAGCGTGCGACCGTTACAGAGAACTTGTTTGCCTTTGCAGGGCTGACCGGTTTTCCGCAGGATGCAGTAGTTTCAGTGGCACCTGGCCAGGAGGCTAACGCAATGCAGAGTCCTTTGTTTGCCTACTGGGCATCCGAGTTTGCGCCACCGGGATTTAATACAGCGTTCACCACGATTACCTATGCTGAAGATACTGATGCCGACGAATCTTGGAGCGAATTCTCGCCCAGTGCTCGTCTGACCTGGTTCATCAATGACGATGTGATGGCTTATACCGCGTATCAGCAGGGTTTCAAATCGGGCGGTTTTCAGAATTCGGGCGGGCTAACCACTATCTACGATCCGGAGACTGTAGATGCTTACAGTATCGGTGTGAAGAGCACATGGTTTGAAGACACCCTGCGGCTGAATAGCGAGGTGTTCTTCAACGATTATAAAGACAAGCAGCTGTCGACCATCGTATTAAATGGAGCCAGTCTTGACCAATCCGTCGGTAATGTCGGTAAGGTTGAAACGACGGGTGCTGAGGTAGAGATGATGTGGTTACCTCCGGTTGACGGCCTGATGGTTGGTGTCAACGTGGGCTATCTAGATACCGAGATTAAATCTTATGAGAGCGGCGGAGAAAATATTGCTGATAAGACGGCGCTAGGTTTCTCGCCTGACTGGACCGCACAGGGTAGAATCAGTTACGAGTTTGATGTTGCCGATTGGGGTAGCTTGACCGCAGGTACTGACGTTTCTTATCGCGATGGTGCCTATACCAACTCACCGATCGATACGACCGACCCTCTGGGCGAGGCTCAGTATCAGGATTCCTATGTCATCTGGAATGCGATTCTCTCATTCCGTACTCCGGACGAGCGCTGGGATGTTTCGCTGGAAGGGAAAAACCTGGATGACAAACGTGTGCTGACGAATACCTACGTGGTTGGGCCGTTTGTCGGCGGTGCTTACAATATGCCGCGCACCTGGGCAGTTTCAGTAGCGTACAACTTTTTCTAGAGGCTTTTCGGGTCCTTACGGGGTCCTTTGCGCCGCGCCTTAACAGGGTGCGGTTTTTTTGTAGATTTACGAATAAAATTTCGTCTTTGTCTTTATGGCATAGTGTTTGTCGAGACGATTCCACCGCAGCCAGGAGCGAAGCGTGAGGAGGTCATCGATCGATTTTTCGACATGGTGTGCGCCGACGCATCGGGATAGGTTAATGAGCAGCATATTTATTGCGCTGAGGGCTGGAAACGCCAATCTGGGCTAATAGCTGTCCCTTCCTACCTTAAGTGCTAGAAAAGATCGGGCCTCAACATTGCGTCGTGGCCGCCGTCGACAAACAACATTGCACCGCAGATAAAACTAGCTTTTTCACTTAGCAGGAAGCTGGCGGCCTCCGCCATATCCTGTGGCATGCCAGGTCGCCCGATGGGTATTGAGTCAATATACTGCTTTATTGCTGTACTGTAGGTGCTATCGTTTTCAACCGCCGCACTTAGCGGTGTTTTGGTGTATCCCGGACCGATAGCGTTCATTCGAATACTTTGTGCCGCATAAGCCTGTGAATGGCTGCGCATCCAGCGAGTAAGGGCCTGTTTTGATCCGGAGTAGACCGGCTGTGAATCCATTGTTGCTGCTATCGCAACCGCGCGCGTTTCGTCGTTGGCCAATAGCGCTTCGACAAACTTCGGGTTGGTCGGTAGGGGAGCCGAATTGGAAGAAATTAGTAGAACAGAGGCGCTAAGATCTGCCAACAATGGCCTTAGACCCTCGATCAGTTGCACGCTCCCAAAATAATTGACTGCTGCGATTAACCCTTTATTTGGGATGTGGGCGCCAACGCCAGCGCAGGTCACCAACCCCGTTAATTCGTACTGGGTAGCTTCTTTGATAGCGGCAATCGAATCCCCGCGTCCCTCCACGGTCGACAAATCGGCAATGATGTCGGCGTTCTGGATGTCGACTACCAGTACCCTATGACCTTCGCCCTCGAGTTTTTCCCGGATGGAGGCACCGATGCCGCTGGCGCCTCCGGTAATTGCATATGTCCCCACGCATAGAATCCTATATTTGGTTTTAACTCAGTTAGTCAGGTTAGCGCTCTGTCATCATGTGCGACAGGGCGGTTCCACTCGAATGTATAGACATTAAGTGTCGTCGGTCCGGAATTCGCCTTCGCATCATGAAGAGCAAACGACGAGGAATTGTGAAACGAGGTGGCGGATTGAAAGTATTTGTATACGAATACGGCACATTTGGTCGATTCGGTATTTGCGAATCTGCAGGTATAGTAGACGCAGTCCAGTTTCCAGAAAACCAAGGTCCGCAGGTCGCCGCGGTAAGTACTAGGGCGCCGAAAAATTGAAACGATTTTATCTATGTCGAATGCAACTCAGTCTGAGTCACAGCAGTTGGAGGGTCTCAAGGGACGACGTTTAGGCCCCTATTTGAGTCACAATCCTGTTAGCGCAACGCAAATCTGGCAGTGGTGCTTGGCAATGGGTGAAAAGAATCCCCATTACCGTCCGGGTAAAAACCAGATCGCACCACCAGCAATGATGCAGATGTGGACGATGCGTGATATCGATGATCGGTATGCATTCGGATCAACCGATGCTAAGCCCTATCGTGTCTTTGAAGACATGCGGGTATTGGGTTATCCCGCCAATGTAGCCGTCAGTTACAACATTAATTTTCACCGATATCTAAAAGTAGGCGAACGCGCAATGCACTTTAGTAGTGTGGTAGATATTAGTGAAAAGAAGTCAACTCGATTGGGTACGGGTTATTTTGTCAGTGAGCGGGTGGAGTATCTGACTGTGGATGAAATAATTTTTGCCGAGGCAGTAATAACCTATTTCCAGTACAAGCCAGCTGAAGCAAGGTCAGGTGGCGATGACAGAGTAGAAAGCTCTATTGCGGCTCGAGGGTCTTACGACGACGTTACGATGGAGAGTGACAATGGGCGGCAACCGGGCTTTCCCTCTATCGATCCCTCGCGGATGGGCGTTGGGGATCTTTTACCGGAGTTACGCATTCCTATCACTCACAAACTCATAGTTGGCGGGGCAATAGCGACCCAGGATTTTATTCCAGTGCATCATAACGCTTCAGCCGCTCAGGCCGCCGGGATGTCTGACATATTCATGAACATATTGACTACCTGCGGGCTTTCAGCGCGTTATCTCAGTGACTGGGCGGGGGTGGGTAATCGCTTGAAGACAATCAAGTTCAACTTGAGGGCTCCCAATTTTCCAGGGGATGTCATGGTCATGGGAGGGGAGGTTACTCGAATTGAGGTCGAGCCCAAGGGCGCCCTGGTTTCAGTCGCTTTTAAGGGCAGAAATCGTCTGGGTTACCATACTTCCGGCGAGGCCACGCTGGGCTTGCCAAACTTGAATACAACTTCGTAGGGTATTGGAATGAGCAGATCAAGATTTGAGGGCAAGGTCGCTATCGTTACAGGCGGTAGCATGGGGATAGGTAGAAGTACCGTATTGCAGCTCGTTTCAGAGGGCGCGCACGTGGTCAGTTGCGCTCGACGAAAACCTAAACTGGATGAGCTGAAAGCGGCAGTTGAAGGGATGAGTGGCAGCCTTACGGGGGTTGAATTGGATGTGGGTGATACCGAGGCATTTGCTGCCTTGATTACTGACACAGCTAAGGAGCATGGCCGCCTGGATGTGCTGGTAAACAATGCTCCTTCCGTTATCGGTGGAATGGTGGTCGATCAGAGTTTAAAAGACTGGCGCGCAAATTTTGGTATCGGAGTCGACAGTGTTTTTATCGGCGTACAAGCAGCCCTGCGCGTTATGATTTCTCAGCGCAGTGGATCGATTGTAAATATATCTTCTGTGAGCAGCCTTCGCGCGGGCATTGCCTCTGGAGGGTACGGAGCTGCTAAGGCCGCGCTCAACCAGTTTAGCCAGTGCGCAGCGATGGAGGCGGCGCCCCATAACGTACGGATTAATGTCGTCGCACCCGGAGCAGTCGATACTCCCGGGCTCAATGCTGCCATACTCAAAAACGAATCGGTGAAGAAGATAATTACTGACGCAATCCCTATGCAACGCGCTGCTGCGCCTGAGGAGGTCGCCAATGCGATTTGTTTTCTCGCATCGGATGAGGCTTCGTTTGTTACGGGAGTTATTCTGCCAGTGGATGGGGGAAAGGCTCCACAGCTTTACGTACCGGCCTTTGATATTACCAATTTAGATAATCAGGCCGCTGATCGTTAGCCGGTCCATTCTCGGCTATGACCGGTCTTAGCATAGCGGCACTGTGTAGTAGTGAGAATGCGCTTAAAATAAAGGGTCTTGAGTGCAAAAAGGTCAACGCTCCGATAAATGCATTAATAAAACCAGCCTGAGCTACAGTAAGCTTCCTCTATTTTTTATTGGGTAATTGCCGGGATAGAAATACGCGGAATGCTACCACTTAATGAAAGATAAATGACGGGCGCAGCGTGGGGGAGACCTCTGGTCTTTCCCGGGAAAACAAGCCACATTGATTGTCAGCACGCACAGGTTTTATGAGCAGGCGTGTGCGCGCTCAGGGCGTATACTGCCCGTCAAATGTGATGCCCCACTGGGTTTCTAGCTGCGGGCCGTCCAGGTCCTGCCATGCATTTAGTATCGAAAATACAAGGGCATTCAATCGCCCTCGTGAGAATTCCTAATGGGCGAAATTTGATGCATCTTGCTGTCAGAGTCTCTATCGATAGGTTGTCAATTTTTCGCTGATCTCCTCAGGTGTGACCGTCGGCGCAAACCGAGCACGTACAGTGCCCTGTCCATCAATTAGAAACTTGGTAAAGTTCCAGCCAACGTCACTATTTCCTTCTTCGTCCGGCACAGCGGCTGTCAACATTTGATAGAGGGCACAGGCGCTATCGCCATTGACTTCAATCTTTGAAAACAAGGGAAAGTTGACATCGTAATTGGACTGGGCAAAAGCGAGGATTTCCTCGTTCGTACCCGGTTCCTGCGCGCCGAATTGATTGCAGGGAAAACCAAGGACCGTAAGGTCACTGTTCTCTTCATTAAGGGTACGCAGACCTGCGTACTGGGGGGTGAGGCCTCACTGGCTGGCGACGTTCACCACCAGGCAAAGCTGCCCTTTATACTGTTTAAATGACAGGGGTTCGCCCGTAATTGAATTCATCTCCAGATCGTGAAAAAGGCTCATAGCAATATCCTGTTGTTTGCTTTACACATAAGCATAGCACTGGATTGAGCACAGGGCAGGAAATTTTCTGAGACGAAGGGTGAAGGTTTAATGTGCTCTAGGTGCCAGCTTGTTTTAATAGCAATAGCTTCCGCTGCGGCCCTTTGACTTAAGGTGGCAAGCGCAGTGGCACGATCATAATCGCCGCCAGACCAATGACAAAGGAGAACAGTATCAGGCCAGCTGTGTAGCTGCCGGTGCTGTCGAATAATCGGCCCACAATGATGTATGCCGGGATAATGTTGAGTGTAATGATTGGGCCCATTACGCCCATGGCACGGCCAAAACTGTCCACGCCAAAGACTTTCGCCACCATGGCATTCCATACTGGCAGCAAGCCTCCAGTCGAGAGGCCAAAGGAAAATGACGCAACCAGAAGCAGCGCAAAGGGCGGTTCGAAGATAAGAATCACAAATGCTGTTCCCAGAAGAGCGTGGGCGATCCATAAACCTACCTTCAGGTTTATACGGTCTGCTGCCATACCAAAAGCGAGTTTTCCGGCCAGTCCGCCGAACGCGAGTAGCGCGATCATGCTCGATACATCCGCTTCGCTGATGCCCAGACGCGTGGCATAGGGCGCCAAGTTTGCCAGCATGGAGGCGAAGGATGAAAATACCAGCCCCATGCTCAGGCCGAGGAACCAGAATTCGCGCATGCGGACGATCTGGCTCATGTCCAGGGATACGGTGTTTTCCTTATACTCAGTGGTTGCTGCAGTCGCTTCGGCTTCGGCTTCCGGTTGCAGGCCGACATCTGCAGGCCGACTCCTGATGCTAAACCAGAGAATAGGCGTGACCAGGAGCAGTGTTACAAGGGATATATTTTGCAGTGCGCCGCGCCATCCATCGCTGTTTAGCCAATACGTTAGCAGGGCTGGTATGACGATCCCGCCCATTGATGTGCCCATCGCGGCGATGCCCATAGCTTTACCGAGGCTTTTAGTGAACCAGCGGGCAACGGCGGCGCTGCCCGCCATGGAGCCCGTATAGGTCATAGCCATCGCCATGGTGAGTCCAATGGACAGGTTGAAGAAAGTGATGGATGTCGCGATCGACGTCAAATAGAACCCCGCTGCGACCATTAATGAACCGAGGGTCATCAACGCGCGCACCGAGTACCGATCTATTAGAACGCCGGTGATTGGGGACACTATCAGGCCAAAAACTGTGCCGATGGTCAGGCTGTACATTACCTGTTCCAGGCTGGCTCCGAACTCTGCCCGAATGGGATCGACTAATATCGTAAATGCGTAGCTAAAGAACCCGTTCGCGAGCATCATGCCCGTGAACGCGCCGGCTACTACGCGCCATCCATAAAACATTTTTTGGTTTCCCTGCGCTGCTGGGGCGCATTCTCCATGGCAGCTACACACGCACTGCATTATAGATAAAAATTATGTAGGCTGTACTATTTTAGCGTATTGCTTAATCTGCGATCCAGGGTAATGGCATATTGATGCCTTGAATCATTCAATCAAACATCAGGAATCTCTCGCATGGCTGAACCTACAACGTACGAACCCCCGAAAGTGTGGCAATGGGATCCAAATAATAAGCAGGCCTTCGCCAATATCAACCGGCCGACTGCAGGTGTTCAGCACGAAAAGGAGCTGAAAGTTGGAAAGCACCCCCTACAACTTTACTCTCTGGGCACGCCCAATGGCGTAAAAGTCACTGTAATGTTGGAGGAGCTGTTGGCCAAAGGGCACGCTGGAGCTGAATACGATGCCTGGCTGGTCAATATTGGTGATGGCTCTCAATTTGGCAGTGGCTTTGTCAGTGCGAATCCCAATTCCAAGATTCCCGCCCTCATGGATCACAGCAGTGGCAAACCCGTCCGCGTGTTTGAATCGGGAGCTATCCTGGTCTACCTGGCAGAAAAATTTGGTGAATTCCTGCCCATAGATTCAGCTGAGCGCGCTGAGTGTCTGTCCTGGTTGTTCTGGCAGATGGGGGCGACGCCGCTTCTCGGTGGTGGATTCGGCCATTTTTATGCGTACGCGCCCATTAAAATCCAGTACGCGATTGATCGCTATGCGATGGAAGCGAAGCGTCAGTTGGACCTTCTGGACCAGAATTTAGCCGAGCGACAGTACATCTGTGGTGATCAATACACTATCGCTGATATGGCTATCTGGCCCTGGTATGGTGCCGTTGTGCGTAACCTGGCCTACACGGCGGCTGAATTTCTTGAAACCCACACCTATACGAATCTGGTGCGATGGATTGATGAAGTGGGAGCCCGCCCGGCCGTCAAACGCGGTCAGATGGTCAACCGACCATTCGGAGACAAGTCCAGACAGCTGCTGGAGAGGCACGATGCCAGTGATTTTGAATTGCGTACACAAGATATTCTCGATCCAGATCCGCCGGACTAGTGGGGACACCGTGAGTGGCTGATGTAGCGTCTACTTATGGTCAACGCAACTGACGGCTGCAATTGAGGCTTTCGAGTTATTGTGTCGTTGGGCAGACTCTGATGAGTCATGCAAAGGCTCCGATCGCCGACCCTACAAATGGAATGTCGTATGAATATTGTTTTTGACCTCGACGGTACACTGATAGACAGCGCACCCGATATACAGTCAGCGGCATCTGCAGTCTTAAGCCAATGTGGGAAACAGGGCCTGACGCTGGCAGAAACGCGGGGCTTTATCGGCGAGGGCGCGGGCGTCTTCGTGAGCCGGATGATGGCGGCTCGGGACATAGAGGAGACTCAAGAACGCCACGCAGAACTCAATAAAGAGTTTGTTGCGCAGTACGAAATTGCGGTCGATAAAGCGCAGTTCTATCCTGGTGTGTTTGATGTATTGATGGCGTTGAAGGCGGCCGGGCACAGACTGGGGTTGTGTACTAACAAGCCCGAGGCACCGGCTCGCGCGGTAATTCGACACATGGGGTTAGAGCAGATGTTCGATGCGGTTCTAGCTGGGGGTATGATCGCCAGTCGTAAGCCTGAACCCGAGATGTTATTGCAAACGATTGAATATATGGGTGGTGGCCCCGCACTTTTTGTCGGTGACAGTGAGGTCGATGCCGAGGCTGCAAAAAGAGCAGGCGTAATGTTTGCTCTTTACTCAGAGGGCTATCGCAAGAACGCCGTCAGTGAGATGCACTACGACTGGGTCTTCGATGATTTTGATGCGCTGCAGGGTATTGTTTCCGAAGCGGCGGTAGGAAAAGTAAGTTCAGCCACGAAATAAAATCTCGGTTGCTAGTGCACCACGATGCAGGGTGTGCGTTTAGTGAGCGGGCTGTCCCAGTTCGTCGGGCCTGCTCTGCGGCAGTACGAATGCGAATGTCAGTAGTAGTGCCAACGCGGCGATGCATACCCACAGGGCTGCGGCGTAGCTGCCAAAGTAGTCCAGTCCCAGGCTGAAAAGCGCAGGACCGATGGCACTTGCAAAGACCATAATCGCAGTGCAAAAACCGGTGATTTCACCGAGATGTAGAGGACCGAAGTTACGAATGAAAGCGAGATTGGATGTTACTGACCACAGCCCCCCTCCAACTCCAAACCCTACGACCAGCGCAGCATAGCCCCAGTCGTGCTGCAGATACAACAGACCGACGGCACCAAGAGTGAAGCCGGTCAGCATAAGAATCATAAAGGGCTTGAGGGAGCGTTTGTCTGAAAGCCAACCGCACAACAGATTAGTAACGGTGGAAAACATGGCAGCGGGAAGAAAATAGGCGAAGGCTTCAGTTTGGCTGCGACCTGCCGCGGCAAATATTGAGACGATATGGAAGGTTACCGCAGTACCTAGGAGGGAGTGGATGCTCAAGCTAAGTGTTGCCAGCCAAAAAATGGGCGTGCGGCGGGCCTGGTCTAATGTAGCGCTTGGTCGAACGCCGGTTTTGGGCACTTGGTCCTCGTGCGTATGACCGTCCACCAGAACACCGCAGGATTTAGGGCTGTCTCGCAATAGAATTAAGGCAATACCAGCAAAAATCAGGCAGACAAAGGACAGTTCCCAAAGTGCTTCGCGCCAACCACTAGTTGCGATTAACCATGCAAGTCCCAGCGGTGCTACCGAAAAGCCGAAACTAACGAAAACACCGCGCGCGCTGCTCACCAGTCCACGTCGTTGTTCAAACCAGACCAGTAAGACATTGCGCGAAGCGCTGGTAAGTACCCCCTGGCCGAAGAATCGCACGCCAAAATATCCAATGGTGATAAGCAGGAAGCTGATGACGGCGCCACCGCCAAAGTTGGCGGCCAGGTTGTCGGTCACTGAAATAAATAAGACCATTACCGCCAGTGCAGCACTGGCCACGGTGACAGTCAGTCGACCCCCTAACTGGTCATACCAACGACCTGCGCGGGTTAAGAAGAGGGATGATCCTACGGTACCGACAAGATAAGCGAGAGAGAGTTGGGTACGACTCAGGTTCAAAGCGGCGATCAGATGATCGGTAAATACGGCCATTCCCATCGTTTGTCCGGGGATGCTGATGAGAATCCCCAGCATGCTGAATACCCAGATTAGCCAGCCGTAATAGAACGGCAGGCGACGAACGTCGAAGGGCCAGTCTGGCCTGATAATGGGATGTTTCTGTGTGCTCATGTATAAAAGGGCTTGTATTGGGGTTGGAGCCGCGCTATTGGACCATATTGAATGGTGAACGGCACCTGGAATTGGAGATTTTTGAACATAAGGTGGAAGTGAGATTTTAGCGCACTCCA
>JAPKAY010000089.1 GCA_028825045.1 Halioglobus sp. | reverse complement strand
TATCGGTAACTCCTGCTCAGGTAACAGCTTATATTTTGGGTCTTATTACTGTGCGGCGTGAACGGGATAGGGCCAAAGAACGGATGGGAGAGCGATTCTCTCTGGTGGCGTTTCATGACGCGATACTCGGGGAAGGTGCGCTTCCATTGAGCGTAATGGAAAGACAACTCAAAAAATCTTTAAATTGAGTATTTGACTGATGGGCACACATAGACTGCGCCATGGTATGTTTTTTATTCCGCTAGGTGCTATTTTGCCTACAATTTATGCCAAAAACACCTGTCTCTCTCTAGCTGCCATCGGCGCCATTTTGGCTTGGTTCTTTCCAATTGATCAACGTCGGCAGGTCTAATTTGCAAAAGAACGTAAGGTCTAGCAATGCGCCGGGCAAGAAAATCGACTCAAACACATCACGAGGTGAATTTAGATGTCTACAATAATTGAAACGGCTGAGGCGGTGCGACAGGGCCGACTCTCTGCTCGTGAGGTAGTGGAAGAGTCGCTCGGGCGCATCGAGCGGGACAATGCCGACGTTAACGCATTCGTGTATCTAGACGCCGGGAGTGCCCTGCGAGCAGCGCAAAAAGTAGACGAAATGATTGCGCGAGGGCAAGATCCTGGTCCGCTGGCAGGTGTACCTTTTGGCATTAAGGATCTGCGGGATACCTGTGCCGGTATGCCGACAGGTAATGGTTCTCTGTTTCATTGCGAGGACAAACCTGCGCTTACCGACTCCGTACACATTGCCAGGCTGAAAGCTGCCGGCGGCATACCCTTGGGCAAAGTGGCGACTGCCGAGTTTGGTATGGATGGCGTGACTAATACCTTGGCCCACGGTGTGACCCGCAACCCCTGGAATCTGGAGCGTACTTCCAGTGGTAGCAGTGGTGGTTCTTCCGCCGCTGTCGCTGCGGGCATGGTTCCTTTTTGCACCGCCAGCGATGGTGGTGGTTCAACTCGCTGCCCAGCGGGCTATACCGGCCTGGTAGGCTTAAAGCCCTCCATGGGTCGTATCCCCCGGGGGGATGGATTTAACGATAAAACGGTTCTCGGGGCATTGACGACTACGGTGTCCGACACGGCCCGCTATCTGGATGTGGTGAGTGGGCCCGATGATTGTGATCGCATGACCCTGCCAGCATCGGGGGTTTGCTATGAGTCGCTCATCGAATCCACTTTCCCTTCCGGGATAAAAGCCGTCTGGTCAACTGATCTCGGGTTTGCTCCGGTAGCACCCGATGTCGAGCGGGTATGCCGCAAGGCGATGGGGTCTTTGGTCGCTGCTGCTGGCCTTCAACTAATGGACAGGCCTGTAGAACTGCCCAATGTGTACATGGATGTCAATATGCAGCTGACAGAGCTTTTCGTTCAGGGTTTGGAGCGACGCGGTATCCTGCCGGATCAAATAGATAAACTCAGTCCGGGGCCAAGATACTTCGTTGAAAGGTTTTACCGCGAGTTTGACCCCAGCGTGCGAATCAGGGCATTCGACAAACAACTCGAACTCGAGCAAGGTCTGGCGGCAATTTTTCAGGATGCCGACGTGTTGATTACACCTTGCCATAGCAGAGACGCCTATGCCGCAGAGGGCCCACTGCCGGAGAGCATCTGCGGGATGGACAGCAGTCAAACCCATGCAGAGCCATTTACTATGCTGGCCAATATCTGCTGGAACCCATCAATCTCAGTGCCAGCCGGCCTCAGCGATGACGGGCTCCCTATTGGGCTGTTGATTACATGCAGGCGCCATCGCGATGATGTTGCATTGCATCTCGCCCGAATATGGGAAAAAACACAGCCATGGCCGCACCTCGCGCCAGTATTTAGGGTTGAACCCTCGACCAATTAAATTCTTAGACTGTTGCATTGAACCAATATTCAGGTGTAGTATATGCGGATTCTGGTTCTTGGTCCTGGGGTCTGTTTCACAATGAAAATAATGGTCTCATTATTTCTACTCGTTTTGATGCCGGTTTGTTCTGTCGTCATTGCGAGCGAGTCGGAGCAATCGGCAATCGCGGGCCAGGAAGTCACGCTTTATCGCGATGATTGGGGCGTCCCACACCTCTATGCGGACTCTGAGGAAGCAGGTTATTACGGCTTAGGATACGCTCAAGCTGAAGATCGGCTGGAGCAGATACTGGGAATGTTGGTAGTGCTTCAGGGGCGTAGGTCAGAATTGCAGGGTGACTCTCATTTGCAATTGGATATGGAAATACGCCGTTGGCGACATCTTGAAGAAGGGGTCGCGGGCTTTGAGCGCATGAGCCCCCAGTTACAAAAAAACTATGGCTATTACGTTTCTGGAATCAAACGCTTTATGGCTGACAATCCGAACAGCGTGCCCGTTTGGTCGCCTGAATTTGGGCCGGCCTCCTTTGTGTCACTCAGTCGAATGATTCTATGGCTTGGCTACCACATGGTTGATGGGCCAGCGGAGTGTGAAAAAGCTGGTGTAGTTCTGGATCGTCAAGCTCCTGGAACGTCGGACGCTACTCCTGAACGCGCTTCTAACGGCTGGGTGGTAATGCCTGCAAGAACGTTGCACGGGGAGACAATAGTTGGGTCTGATCCGCATGTGGGCTTGCAAAGTCCTGCCTATTACGAATATAGAATTGACGCTGGCGCCTTAAAATCCTCCGGCTTTTCCCTGGGTCCTATGCTGTGGCAAGCGCACAATAGTCATGTTGCCTGGGCGATGACGACGGGTAATCCTGATATGTGGGACTGCTACGAAGTCGTCGTAGATTCCAACAACCCGCGGCGTTTTATGTATGACGGGCACTGGCAGAACATGGAGCTTCGCGAGGAAATTTTTCGTGCCACTGACGGTAGCGAGCGCAAACATGTTTTCGAATACACGCGACACAATGGCCTGCTATCGCCAGTGGTGGCAAGGAAAGGCGATCGGGCCTACGTGGTAAGTGCCAGCCAAATGCATGATGCAGGTGTGCTGGACGAAGAAATATACCGTATGAACCTGGCCACGTCGGTAGCTGAAGTGAAAACCGCGATGGCTGGCCTGGGCATGTTTCCGCAAAATATTATCGTGGGCGATAACAAAGGCAATGCTCTATACGTTCGCGCCGGGAAAGTTCCGCGGCGCCCCGAGGGCTTTGACTGGACGGCGCCCGTGCCTGGAAACAACTCAAAAACGGCGTGGCTGGGCTACCATTCTTTCGATGACCTGGTACAGGTGGAAAACCCGGAGCAGGCCTATCTTCAGAATAACAATATTGCACCGGACAGAATGTTCGCACGGAATAATATTGATGCCCGATCCTATCCTAAATATTTGTTCAATGATGAGCCCGGAAGAATAACCACCCGGGGAATTCGCGCCATCCAAGTACTGTCCCAATCTGAAAAGTTTGGCCTTGAGGATGCCTTCGCCTTGTCGTTTGATGAACAATGGGTGACGGCGGATGCCTGGCTAGATGCGCTGGTATTTTCTGTAGATAACTACCCGAACCTTCTCGATGGGGTCTCGGCGGATGCACGTACACTGATAAATGGGTTGCAGGTATTCGACGGCGTGGCACGTGCCGATTCCGTAACCGCGCTGCAGTTTTTGTTCTGGCGTCAGGGCATGGGCGATATCTTGACACAACCAGAGTTTGCTACTTTGCGAAAATTTCCGTGGCACCAGGATAATTTCACCTCGACGTTTGCAGCAGCGCTGTTTGAGAGGGCGGAGCATGCCGCTGGGCAGATGACTGCACGTTTTGGTGGTATCGATATACAACTTGGCAAATTATTTCAGATGGGCCGCGGCTCGCAAAGCTGGCCGGTCGGCGGGGAAACTATAAAAGCGAGTACAGACCTTGACTGTATGGCCAATATCAACCCTTTGTGTGATCGAACATTTCGAGCGTTTGAATCACGCACCGAAAATGAGGCCGGCGTGCGCATGGCCTTTCGCGGAAGCCAATCAATGCGTGTTGTGGTACTCGGAGAAACTGTTCAGTCCTATTCGCTGCATAGCTATGGTCAGAGTAATTTAAAAACATCACCGCACTGGGATGACCAGATACGTCTGGCCAGTGAGCGCCACTTGAAGCCCACGTACTTCAACCGAAAGGACCTGGATGGGCATATAACTTCGACTAAAACTTTAAGTATTTATGGGGATTTTCTTCAATGAAACAGAAAGTAATACTAACCTGTGCAGTTTGTGGTGATCACGTCTTTAACAATGAGTATCCCGATTTCCCGGTTACACCCCAGCAGATTGCCGATGCCGCTTCGGAGGCGGAGCATGCAGGGGCCTCCAGCGTTCACCTGCACGTCAGAGACCCCGCTACTGGTTTTGGCAGTCGCGAGCCAGACTTGTTTGTGGACATGGTCAATCGGGTACGAGAGAACAATGTCAAGGCGGTTCTCAATGTTACCTGTGGAGGTGGTGCGGTATTCAGGCCCGATCCGCTGAATGAGAGCCGTGCGGGTCCGGGTTCCGATATGGCCTCAGCTGAGGAGCGTGTCCAACATATCGAGATGACAATGCCGGAGGTTTGTTCTCTTGATGTCACTACACAAAATCAGGAAGACAATGGCGATCTGGTTTATCTCAATACGCCCTACACCCTACGAAAAATGGCAAAACGCTTTCAGGAGTTAGGTGTAAAACCGGAAATCGAGGTATTTGCTCCAGGCGACGTGTTACTTGCGCTGCAAATGATTGAGGATGGTCTGTTCGATGCGCCACCCCTGTTTCAATTTGTTATGGGCAACAAATGGGGGTTGCCTGCCAACACTGAAACCATGATGTATATGCGCAACCTTCTTCCCGCCAATGCCGTGTGGGCAGCATTTGGAATTGCTCGTATGCAAATGCCCATGGTGGCTCAAGCGGTCCTGCTGGGAGGAAATGTCCGCGTTGGACTGGAGGATAATCTCTATCTGTCACGCGGAGTGTTTGCCAGTAACGGACAGTTGGTAGAGCGGGCGGTGAACATCATTGAGTCACTGGGCTGCGAGGTTGCATCGCCGGACGAAGCGCGTGAAATGATGGGACTGACTAATAGCGATGCGGTTATCTGATGCCGATGAACTATCCAGGAAAAGCGCAGAGGGTATTGGTGACTGCCGGTGGTTCGGGTATTGGGCGGGCCGCCGCTGAACGGTTCTCCAGCGCGGGTGCTGATGTCTATATTTGCGATATTTCAGACAAAGCTCTGCAAGAAACTCTGCGAGAGCTTCCCGGTGTGCGAGGTAGTCTCGCCGATGTCGGCGATTCCCGGCAGGTGGAGGCATTGTGCCGCGACGCCCAATCAACGATGGGTGGCATCGATGTACTGTTGAACAATGCGGGTATCAGCGGGCCGAGAGCCGCGGTGGAGGATATTGAGTATGAGGATTGGAATCAGACCTTACGGATAAATCTCAGCGGTATGTTTCATTGTATCAAGCAGGTTGTACCGCATATGAAGGCTCAGGGAGGCGGTGCCATTATCAATATTGTAACCGCCTCGGTGAAAACTGGCTTGCCTAATCGTTTGCCCTATATTGCATCCAAATCTGCGGTTCTGGGCATGAGCCACACGCTTGCCCGAGAGTTGGGGCCTCACAATATTCGGTGCAACTGTATCCTGCCTGGCCTGATAGACAATGAGCGTGGCAGAGCACTGATCGCAGCCTACGCCAGTGAAAACAGTTTGTCTCCCGAGACTGCCCGGCAGGAATTTCTGCGCTATGTATCTATGCGCACATTTATTCAACCAGAAGAAATTGGCGACATGGCGGTGTTTCTCGCCTCCGACGCGGCCCGGCATGTTACGGGCCAGGAAATTGCTGTGGACGGCAATGCGGAGTGGGAGGTATGAGTAACGCACCTGTCACGGCGGAGAAAGTATTGCCCCCTGCATTGCCGAGTTCCGGTTACTCCCGAGTATATAAACACTATGTACTGATTATTATGATGCTGGTGTACGCCTGCAATGCTTTGGACAGGCAGATTCTAAGTGTTCTACTGGAGCCGATAAAGCAGGATCTGGGGCTTAGCGACACTCAGTTAGGCTTGCTATCAGGGATGGGCTTCGCCTTATTTTACGCCACCATGGGCGTACCAATAGCCCGTTGGGCTGACCGGCATAGCCGCGTAAATCTCATATCGGTCGCGATTGTTTTGTGGAGTGGGATGACGGCGCTAAGTGGCGCTGCTAGCAATTTCCTGCAGCTAGGTCTGGCAAGGGTGGGTGTAGGCGTGGGAGAGGCGGGATGTACACCACCTGCACATTCGCTGATCGCAGACTATTTCGAGTCCGGAGAACGGGTTCGAGCTATGGCGATTTATTCGCTGGGTCTGCCTATCGGTGTTGCCCTTGGATATCTGTTGGGCGGTTGGATTAACGAAATTTACGGTTGGAGGATGGCCTTTATATGTGTGGGTCTACCTGGCCTGGTATTAGCTGTGGTAG
>JAPKAY010000012.1 GCA_028825045.1 Halioglobus sp. | reverse complement strand
CCTGGGACTGCCCGCCGATGTCATGGTAGGCATGGGTGGCGCCGATACCCAGTGCAGCTTAGTGGGCAGTGGCGTGATAGAACCCCAAGAATGCGCAGTCGTGGCAGGCACTACTGCCCCGGTGCAGGTTGTGCTTGAGAAGCCGCTATTCGACACCCATGGAAAATCGCTGGGCGGCCATCATGTAGTGCCCGATCGCTGGGTGCTGGAAAGTAATGGTGGCGCCATGGGCGAATCCATAACGCTTATGGCCAGGATGCTGTTTCCTGATGCACCGGAGCCGGAGCTGAGGTTACTGGCCGAGGCTGCGCTATCTGAGGCGGGCGCCGCCGGCATGCTCTCCACCGTGGGCGCGGAAGTAATGAACATGCAATCACCGACTTTTCCGGTGGGACACATCACCATGAGCCACCTCTACGGTGGCAGTAACATCGAGCCAAGACGTCATCTGGTACGCGCCCTTGTCGAGGGATGCAGTTGCGCGGTTCGCGCCAATCTCGACCAACTGGATTCAGTGCTGAAAGATAATGACCAACGAAGCACTAACCCCGCTACCATCACCTTATGTGGCGGCATGTCACGCAGCGATGTTTTTCCGCAGCTGCTGGCGGATATCACGGCACGCAAGATTGCTGTGCCGCAGACCTATCAAACGTCTGCACTGGGTGCCGCCATCTGCGCTGGCGTGGCAACGGGTGATTACCCGGACTTTGCCTCTGCCTGCACAGACCTCTGCAATCAGCGCAACCATTTCAGCGCACAGTCAGAACACGCCGACGTCAATCAACAACTCTACGACACCTGGTCTCGTTTTCGTAAGCAGGCGGAAACCACAACCGCTCCGATTGCTGTCGATCATCTGTTGCCGAGGGTGTTGATAGAACATCCCCAGAGACAAGCGACAGGCACTGCACCCACAACCAGAGTGCAAGCCCTGGTTACAGCATCTTTTGATGAAGATTCTCTGGCCAACCTACGAGAAAAGATGGACGTTGAATACGCCAGTTTTCGCGAGGTCAAGCGTCTGCTCACTGGCCCAAAACTGGTAGAGGCATTAAAAGGTAAGCAGATCTTCGTCACGGAAGTAGATGTGCTGGACGCCAGTGCATTAAGCCAGTTGCCGGATTTGCGCGTGGTTGCTGCCTGTCGCGGCAACGCGGTGAATGTCGATGTGGAGGCCTGCACCGCCTTTGGCATCCCTGTGCTGTTCGCGCCTGGTCGCAACGCGGTGGCGGTGGCCGATCTTGCGGTCGGCTTCATGATCAGTCTCGCACGCAAATTACCCGCAGCGACACAGTTCCTGCGGAAGGAAGAATGCACGGCCGGGAATATGGGCAAAATGGGCCAGGCCTTCAATCAGTTGCAGGGCCGTGAACTATGGCGCAAAACCATCGGTCTCGTGGGCCTCGGGGCAGTGGGCCGCGCCGTTGCTCAACGTCTAGGAGGTTTCGACGTCGAGATTTTGGTGGCCGATCCGTTTGTCACCCCCGAGCAGTCGGCGCTGGCCGGATGTCGCCTCACGGATCTCGACACATTATTGCGTTGCAGTGATTTCGTCAGTCTGCACGCCGCCGTGACCCCCGAAACTACTGGCATGATCGGCGTAAAAGAGCTGGCCAAAATGAAACCCGACGCCTTCTTCATTAATACCGCGCGCGCTGCTTTGGTGGATGAGCAGGCGCTGGTCGACGCCCTTGAGCAGGGCAACATCGCTGGCGCCGCCCTGGATACCTTCGCAGTGGAACCGCCCGGCTTTGATCACCCCTTGGTACAACACCCCGAGGTCATCTCCACGCCACACTCCGCCGGAAATACGGTAGAAGTGGCGAACCACCAAGGTGAAAGTATTTCTGGCGCATTACTGCAACTGATACAAGGTGAGCCTCCCAGCTGCGTGCTGAATCCTGAAACGCTGACCAGCTTCGATTGGCACAGTCCAAAACCACAGCCCAGCGACACAGAGCTGGCCCACCTCAACAGCAAAAGTGGTCCGGCAGTAACCGATCTGGAGCGCGATGCGAAGGCAGCAAAACCGAAGCAGCAACAACCAGCGACCCTCGCAGCGGCCACTGCCCCCCTTCCCATCATCGAAAAAATGCGAGCGATCCTGGAAAAGTTCTGTGCCGGGATGGCGGCGGACAGTGTTCTTAACGAGTTCAGCACGAATCAGGATGTGACGCTCCACTTCACCGCCGAGGACATGGGCCTGGAATTTTATCTCGCCCTGAAGCAGGGTCAGGTGATCAGCGCCCTGGGCGCACCGGCCGATGGCGCAGAAGTGCAGTTGCAGATGCGTGGCAAAATTATCGACGGGATGTTCACGGGTACAGTGGATACCATGGAGTGTGCCATGAACGGCGAAATTTCTTTTATGGGCGACGCGGCTAAAGCAATGACCCTACAAGAAATCAATGAAGACATGGAACGCATCTACATTGCCGCACGAGCCGAGGTGGGCGACCCCTTTGCATGATTTTCTCGCGGGCACCTGAACTGTGAATATCCTAAGTAGGAACCGAATCCAATGAGCGTGCAACGACTTTCCCACATAGGAATTTGCGTCTCTGACCTGGAACGGTCCGTGCGCTTTTATCGCGATGCCCTGGGTTTTGAAGAGCTTTCGCGGCTAGACGTCCGGGGAGAGGATTCGGAGCGATTATTAGACATCGAAGGCGGCGAACTTCAAGCCGTGTATTTGCAGCGTGACGGTACACGTATCGAACTGCTTTTTTTCCCGGTGGCAGGCCACGAGCCTATACAGAATCCCCAGCCCATGAACCGACTGGGCTTTACGCATCTCTCATTACGAGTGGCCGATCTGGCCTCCGGAGTAGAGGCTGTCGAGGCGGTCGGCGGATCAAGCCTGAGCCATACACTTATCAACAAGCCAGAGTGGGGGACCAGGGCGATCTTTGTGACCGACCCTGACGGCCTTCGTATCGAACTATTAGAAACGCCCGGTGACCCCAGTGTCCTCCCGGGAGGCTAACGCGAATTCTTTGGAGCAAATAAAGTGCGATCAGTAGACGAGATTGAAGCAGAACTTATCGGCCCCGGTGGCGCATTTGAGATTGGTGTCGATAATGTGCTGGGCGAGCAGATCAAGGTCTTTGCAAATCGAAACCGCTCCCTGCGCGAACTCGTGGAAAACTCGATTAACCATGGCGATAGCGAGCACATTATTTGTGAAGGGCAGCGCATTACCTTTCGCGAACATCACGCGCGAGTAAGTGCTGTGGCGCATCAGCTACGCCACACCTACGGCGTAAATCCAGGCGACCGTGTTGCTATCCTGGCAGACAACCACCCCCAGTGGATCATCACTTTTTGGGCCAGTGTCAGCATCGGCGCTATTTGTGTCGGACTCAATGGCTGGTGGAAAAGAGATGACATTCTTCACGCGCTGGAGGACGCCGAACCGCGCCTCCTGATCGGCGACCGCAAGCGCCTGGCTAGAATCGAGGGAATCGACCTGCCGTTCCCGGTAATTTGCATCGAGGATGATTTCGCCGCTCTGGAGCAAGGCTGGAATGACAGCGCAGGTAACGCACCTGTTCTGCCTGACTGCGAGATTGCCGAAGATGATCCGGCTCTCATTCTCTACACCAGCGGAACGACCGGTCGCGCTAAAGGTGCGCTGCTGAGCCACCGTTGCCTCATTACTTTTTTATCCTCCGCTATCTTCAGCGGCTTCCGCATGATGATGATGGAGGCAGAATCGAGTGATTCCCAAGATGGCAGCGCGCTGCCCAACTGCGGGCTGTTTTCCGCACCGCTGTTTCACCTCTCCGGCTTATTCACCGGCGTAGTAACCAGTCTCGCCGTTGGCATGAAGACAGTGTGGACTCTGGGCCGCTTCGAACCCGAAAAAATCCTCCAACTCATCGAGGCAGAACAGGTCACCACATGGCCCTCTCTGGGAAGTATGGCCGCTCGAGTACTGGATCATACCGACTTCAATCGCTACGACGTATCCAGCGTCAGCCGGCTGGGCTCAGGCGGCGCGCCCACAAGCCATGCGACACAGCAACGCATGACCAAGAGCTTCACTGGCACAGGTGGCCGGATGGCATTGGGATACGGCCTTACAGAATCTTCCGGTGTGGGCACCCACAATTGGGGCGAACTGCTCGATGCGTATCCCAATTCGGTAGGCAGGGTTTTTCCTGCGATTGACATCAGCATTCGGGATGAGCACAACCAATTACTGCCAAATGGGGAACAGGGCGAGATCTGCATTCACGGCAGCTGCGTCATGCTGGGTTACTGGCGCAACCCCGAGGCCACAGAGAAAGCCATTGCCCCGGGGCGCTGGCTCAGAACTGGCGATGTGGGACATTTCGAAGACGATTTTCTCTACATCAATTCACGGGCCCGGGATTTGATATTGCGTAATGCGGAGAACATCTACCCGGTGGAAATTGAACACTGCCTCGAATTACATCCTGAGATTATCGAAGCTGCCGTCATCGGCGTACCCCACCCTGACTTAGGCCAGGAGGTAAAGGCGTTCATCGTAGTGGCAGAAAACTATTCATTGGACACAGACGCATTACATGCGTTTTGCATTGATCGCCTGGCGACATTCAAAATTCCGAGCCAGTGGGAGGCTCACTACCAACCACTGCCACGCAATGCAGCCGGTAAAATCATGAAGAATGTACTCGCCGGTGAACACCATGCTCAACTGTCCGAAGAATGAGATACAGGGCAACGCCCTCTTTCCTTCCGTCTTTATCTCACGCTAATGCCACTAAAGTTTTAAGTTAGAGCCTTAAAAAAAAGAAAAGATGCTTTCTCCCTCCGTATTTTCGTTTAGATTCTATTGCAATTCTTTAATAGCCCCGCAAGTTCGCATACCGCTGCACATGGTAATGCTCATCCCCAAGCAATTGTTGTGCTACGCGAGCCCGCTTAAGATAAAATCCGATTTCTTCTTCATCGGTCATGCCGATACCACCAAACATCTGTATCGCTTCATCACTCACCAATCGCGACGTCTCCGCTATCTGTACTTTGGCCAAACTTGCCAGCAGTGAAAGATTATCAGCATCTTCATCAATCGCCTGCAAGGCTTTTAGAACAACGGACTTTGCCAGTTCAATTTCGCAAAACATCCTCGCAGCCCGATGTTGTAGCGCCTGAAAAGTACCGATCAATTCGCCAAACTGTTCGCGCTGCTTCAGGTAGTCCAGAGTCCGATCAAATGCCGCCCGCAGCGAGCCAAGCATTTCGGCAGACAGGGCAATATTTCCCCGGTCCAGAATGTTGGTGAGAAGGCCGTAGCCACCGTGCAGTTCGCCCAGTAAATTCTCAGCAGGCACTACTATATCCTGCAATTCGACCTCAGCCATATTACGGCTGTCGACCATCATCCGGCGCGTCACCGAAAAACCGGGCTGAGCGCGGTTCACGATAAACAGAGAAATTCCCTGCTCGTCTCCATGTTTACCTTCTGTACGCGCAACGACAATAAACTGGTCCGCGACATGACCGTCGATGACATGCACTTTCTTCCCACTAATTCGATACCCATCGTTGTCTGGGGTTGCAATAGTGGCGATCGCGCTGGGACTGTGGTGTGGCCCCTCCTCCAAAGCGAGTGAGACCAGCAAGTCTCCGCTGGCGATACGCGGCAGTAAGAAAGATTTCTGTGTTTCAGTGCCGCCTAGCAGAATGCCGCTTGCCGAGAGCACCACACTGGAAATCAGTGGGCTGGCTACCAATGTTCTCCCGCTCGCCTCCAGAACTGCCCCAAGTTCGACGAAGCCACAATCCAGACCGCCATACACTTCCGGCAGGAACGCACTGGGCCAACCCATGGCGACGATCTCCTGCCACAACGGGCGACTGAAACCGTCGACATCGCGGTCGTCACGCAATGCGCGCAACGCACTCACCGGCGACCGCTTGAGAAAGAAATCTTCCGCTATTGATTTGAGTAGATTTTGCTCTTCGTTCAATACCAGTGGCATGCCGCTGTTCCTTGATTCCGTATTTATACCCGTCGCGAGTCGCTCAGGAGTTCGTAGGTAATCCGAGCACCCTTTTGGCAATAATGTTTAGCTGAATCTCCGAAGTACCGCCTTCAATAGAGTTCGCTTTACTGCGCAGCCAACTGCGTGCAACACGCCCCTCATCAAACACCTCGCCCTCCCAACCGAGGCTATCCATACCACGAATTGCCAGATTAAGTTCCTGGCGTTCTTTGTTGGTCTCAGAGCCATAGTACTTCAGTACAGACGATGCGGGACCAGGATCTGCACCGGCCTTCATCTCGTCACCCACCCGCTGCATGGTCAACGTAAAGGCCTGCTCCCGTATTTGAAAGCGCGCTAGCTTCTGGCGTAATACCGGATCGGCGAGTTTGCCTTCGACTTTCCCAAGTGTCTCCAGCGCAACTTCCTCGATGGG
The DNA here is from genome assembly GCA_028825045.1 of Halioglobus sp. Lineage (GTDB taxonomy): Bacteria > Pseudomonadota > Gammaproteobacteria > Pseudomonadales > Halieaceae > Marimicrobium. Next base: position 81,340 of record JAPKAY010000012.1, on the reverse strand, counting down.
TTTTTTCTTCCCGGTACGACTACGACCCATGGAGGCTGCCATATTACGTTCGTGCTGCAGCAAGTACTTGGCAACAGTCCATCCCTTGTTCAACTCACTGACCAGGTTTTCCTTCGGTACCTTAACGTTGTCAAAAAATGTTTGGCAAAAAGGCGAAGCACCGCTCAGTAATTTAATCGGGGCCGTGCTGACACCCTCAGACGTCATATCAAATAGCAGGAAACTGATTCCATCACGCTTCGATACTTTCGGGTTGGTGCGAACCAGGCAGAATATCCAGTCCGCCAGATTGGCGTAAGACGTCCAGATCTTGGAACCATTGACCAGGTAATAATCGCCCTTATCCACTGCTGAGGTTTGCAGGCTGGCAAGGTCTGAGCCCGCCCCCGGTTCACTGTATCCCTGACACCAGCGGATTTCCCCGCGGGCGATTTTCGGCAGGTGCTCCCGTTTTTGCCCTTCACTGGCATACTTCATCATTGCCGGCGCAAGCATCATGATGCCAAAGCTGGTTAGGGGCGAGCGGCAACCAAGTCGAGACATCTCCTGCTGTAAAATCTTATTTTCGGAGCGGCTTAACCCCGCTCCACCATATTCATTTGGCCACTGGGGAACCGTCCAGCCCTTTTCTGCCATACGATCCAGCCACAGTTTTTGTTCATCGCTCTGGTAAGAAAACTTGCGTCCGCCCCAGCACACATCATCGTCGCCAGTCATTGCCATCCGCATGCTCGCCGGACAATTTTCCTCCAGCCAGGAATGGGTGTCTTCCCGGAATTGGTCGAGTTGTTCCATAGTATTCCCTCGTCAGGAGTGATTGCCGCCCATGATACCCGCAAGCCAAAGGGTGAGTAGACAATGTATGCTCGGTAAATGCAGTTCAGATAGTAAACTGTATCTTCAGGTGTGATGGTCCGCGGAAGGCCACACCACGTATTTTGCTCGCCTCATCTGCGGAGGGATCAAAGCGCAGATCCTGCAACCGATCCAATAGCGCATTCAAGCCAATCGTCGCCTCTATGAGGCCAAAATCAGCACCGGCACAATAGTGCCGACCGTAACCAAATGCCAGGGATTTACCCTGGTCCCGATTGATATCGAATACCTCTGGCTGGGCAAAGGCCTTTTCATCACGATTCGCACAACCCAGCAAAATGAAGACGGGCGAGTCATCCGGTATGGTGACACCCCCTATTTCAATCTCTCTATTGGTCTGACGTGACGTAAACTGGACGGGGGATTCCCAGCGCAGGGATTCCCACAACAGAGGTTCCAGTTTACTGCGATCATTTGTTACCAGTTCCAGCAACGCCGAGTCACTCAACAGTGTGTGCAGGACATTGCCGAGCAGGTGGTACGTGGTATCCGCGCCACCGGTAATCAGCAGACGCAGGAAACTGATAATTTCAACGTCCGTCATCTTTTCGCCCATGACATCCGCTTCGATCAACCGGCAAATAAGGTCACCGGTCGGGTTACTGCGCTTGTCCTTCACCACCGGCTCAAGATACTCAGCCAAACAGGCGGACCCCCGCAAGCCACGCTCAGGATCGGTCGCCACATGGGTAAGGTCGATCCCCCAACGGTGGAAGTCACCAGCATCTTCCTCCGGTAAACCTAAAATTTGTACGAATACGGAAAGCGGGTACAAAAAGGTAAAGTCCGGCACAAGATTGGCGCTGCCATTTTCGGCAAATTTGTCAATCAACCGGTCGGCGGTATTGCGGGCGTTTTGTTGGAAACCGGCTCCCAGCGCTCGTGGCCGAAGTGCAGGCGTAACCAGGTTCTTGTGTTTTAGATGCTCTTTGCCATTCATGCCAACGATAGTTTGCCCAAACACCATACCAATTCCCGGATAATCCGGACTATTGGATTTGCTTGAAAATGCCTCGTCGTCCAGCAAGGCCTCGGACACCAATTCAAAAGTCGATATGTAATAGTTATTTGCGAACTTGCCGACCGGATTGTCTTCACGGAGCGCTTTGTAGATGTCGTAGGGATTTTCCACAGGATCGATCGGGCCGAGGGACATGAGTTCCTGGGGGGTCGAGGGCTGTGTGAATTGTGCCACTGGGCAACTCTCTCCTGTGCCTTATATACCGGGGGCAGCGGGGCTTACGCGGGCCACAATGGCAGATATAAATAGATTATTCAAGTCAGGTGCCTGAGATAAAAAAAGAACACAAACTTTGTCCGGGAGGTGGAGATTTGCCCTCAATCCGAGAGACTGAATGCGACCAGAGTGTCACCCGGTTGTGTGCGCATGTAAGCGTGTCCACCGGCGGCAATCACCACAAATTGCCGCCCACTATCGCGACCTATATAAGTCATCGGCGTGGCCTGTCCACCAGCGGGCAAACGGTGTCGCCAGACCTGTCGACCATCGCGTACATCATATGCCCGAATGTAGTTATCCATAGAAGCGCCGATAAACACCAGGCCACTGTCCGTTACCGTTGGACCCCCAGCGCTGGGAAAACCCATCTCAGGGAAAAAGGGAAACCATGACAGGCCCGGCACCATATCCCGAGGCGTCCCAAAGGGTACCTCCCAGACTTTTTCCCCCGACTCGAGACTCACCGCAAGTAGGGTACCCCAGGGCGGAGCCACACAGGGCACGCCAAAGGGTGAAAGCAAAACCTCATGCTTTACGACATAGGGCGTGCCCTCGTTAGGAGAGTAGCCCTGATATTCAAATTCCTGATCAGCAGCCGGCTTCTGATCGCGCGGCACCAACTTATTGTACGACACCACATAGTTCTGTGGCATGACCAGTAACTTATTATTAGGGTCGTAAGCCAACCCTCCCCAGTTTTGGCCCCCGGCCACTCCGGGGTATTGAATTGAATACTTGTTGAGCGATGGCGGCGTGAACATACCGTCATTGTCCGCTTCGGCAATCTTCTCCCGGCAGGCCCCGCGATCGTAGGGTGTGAAACCCCATGCCTCATCCACGCTCAATCCGTAGGGATGCAGTGGCTGTGGAAAAGTCGGAAACGGCTGGGTCGGCGAGGTGTATTCACCCGGTACCTTAGTCTGCGGTACCGGCCTCTCTTCTACCGGATAGAGCGGTTCGCCGGTGAGCCGATTAAGAATGAAGATGTGTCCCATTTTTGTCGCCTGCACGAGCGCGGGCACAGATTCTCTATTTAACTCAAGATCGATCAACACTGGCTGGGAGGCAATGTCGTAATCCCATAGATCGTGGTGCACTACCTGAAAATGCCACACCACCTCACCGGTGAGGGCGTCCAGCGCCACCACCGAGTTGGCGTAGTAAGCCCGATCAAACCCGTGTTGCCGGCGATGCCCACCAACAAAATCCAGTCCCGGACTTCCGAAGGGCAGAAACACCAAATTGCGTTCTGAATCTGCTGAAAAAATACTCCAGGCGTTGGGTGTACCCGTATGGTAATACTGTTTAGCGGGTGCTCCATGCGCCTGAGGCGACCGCGTACCCGGCGGCACGGGGTCAAACGCCCAGCGCAACTCCCCCGTGCGCGCATCCCATGCGCGCACGACGCCTGGCGGCATATCGGCACGCTGATTGTCCTTCACCATTGCGCCAGTCACCACCAGATCATTGATTACCAGGGGCGGCGACGTCATGGCCATTTCATTGTCGCTCAGCGCGCCCATGCCAACAGTGAGATCGACAACACCCTGTTTACCAAAATCGGTACAGGCCTTGCCGGTCTTAGCGTCAATCGCCACCAAACGAGCATCCAGAGTGCCCATGAAAACCCGCGTTTGACAGAACACGGGAGCGTGGCCACCGGGGTCCCCTGCATCTCCCGCCGGTGATTCATGCCAAAGCGCAACGCCTCTGCACTTGGTGGTACCGTCACTCCTTATCTTGGGCTTGCTGTCGAAGACCCACCGCTCGTCTCCGGTATCAGCATCCAACGCAAACGCGCGGCTCAGCCCAGAGCAGAAGTACAGCGTGTTGTTATCCAGTACCGGCGTCGCCAGGAACGACGTTGGTGGCACACCAGACTTTAAATTGGAGGAATCACCGGTATGGTATTCCCAGGCAACCTCCAATTGGTCGACATTTTCGCGAGTGATTTGGTTTAAAGGTGAATAGCGGGAGCCGCCTTCATCGGCGCCGTAGACCGGCCAGCCTCCAGTGCGGTTCTGAGCGGAGAGGTTAAACGCGGCGCAAAGACACGCGACGACAGTGAGCGATTTTTTCATGAGTCTGCCTTTGTCTGCGACCGGCTACCCGGCGGTGATCTTAACCGCAATCTCATCCGGCTCTTTTGGCGCAACCAGCTCGGTGGTATCGAAAAGGCCTGACCCTTCGATGTCAGGGGCGCCTGTTGGGTCCAGGCGCGTCACTTTAGGTATCCCACCCTCCACATGCCAGGCCGGGCCGCTGGAGTGGGAAGTCCAAATGTGATTGTTTGCATCCATATCCAGCTCTCGGGTGTATGTCACTTGGGTGGGCAGCGGATAGATGGTCCAGTTTTCGGTTTCGGGCTCGAAGCGAATGAGGGTGTCACTTTGCGTACCGGTGATCCAGACGTCATCAGTGTTCGGATCAATAAAAACTGCGTAAGGGACCTCACTACCTATCGGTTCGACCGGAATCTCGTAACGCTCCCGCCACGCCATGGCCTTTGTGTCGAAGCGATTGATGGTGCCCTCGGCGTAGCTTGGCACCCACAAATTTCCCTTGGAGTCGAAACGCAATCGTCGCGGCGTAACAAACGGAGTGGGTATGGATATCACCTCAAACGTCTCGGGGTCTATCCGACCGATATGACTCATATTCAACTGGCTGAACCAAATACTGCCATCGAGAGGACTGATATCGATGCCATAGGGCATAGGCATGGTCACGCCATCCATCTCCGCTGAGCGCGCTTCCAGATCGAAAAGATCAGCGTGCTCAATGAAAAACGGGGTGAGCCAGGTAACTAGTTGCGTCGACGCATCCGGAAAATCTAGCCGAATAAATGTTTGTTCGCGCGTTTTGGGATCAAACATGGCGACATGATTGGTCGCGGTAACGGTGTACCACAGACGTCCTTTCTGATCGAATCGCAGCGTATGAGGATTGATGCCCTCTTCCAGGTCCACTATATCCCAGGTTTCCGTATCAGGATTGAACCCAGCTAATTGATTCCCCGAAGCCAAGGTTAACCAGATAACACCATCCGGGCCGGTTTGAAGTGAGTGCGGGGCGAGATAGGTGTCCACGCCCTTGTTTTTGCCTTTGCCCATCTTCCAGTAGACGCCTCCGGGCTTATGGTCGCCCCGGGGAATCAGGTAACTTGTGCGATCACCGTCTGGATTTTTGTCAAATCGGATCACATGGAGGGTATCCATCGGCCCATCCACAGTCCAGATTGAACCATCCGGATGATAGACCATAAGATCATGCTGCCCTGAGGTTGGGCCGCCCAAATCCCACTCCTCAATTACCGCCCGGCGCGCTTCGGCTGATGGCACCGGCAACGGCCCATTGTCGCCGTCATAAGCGGGCAATTTTTTAAATACATTGGCATCATCGTAAGCCGCCATCATGTGGTCTGGCAGTACTTTCCGCAAACTGTTGGTGATGATAGCGCTGCGACGACCCATGTCATGAATAATGTCCAGCCACTGCTGCCGTGTGTATTGATGGCGAGACGTCAATGGCGAACCCTGCTGATGACAGTAGGTACACTGCATCTTGAATTCCAGCAAATGGTCACGATTCTCGAACTCCTCAAGCACCAGGTTCATCCAGTAGTTGCTGGGAAGTTGTTGAACCATTTCTGCCGGATCATTGATCCTCACCATATCCACGGCAAGCCGCTGTCCATCTTTTTTGGGTGCCTGGTCCTTAAGCACTACATCCTTCCAGCCTACCCGGCGCACCCGGATGATGTATCCCTCTTTCCACGGTAAATCAGGAGAAAGAAACCGCCCCGCCTCGTCGGCAAACACACTCAGCGAATGAACCGGCTTACCGTGCGAAAAGGTCACCATAGCGCCTTTAACCGGGACATCGTTGGACGACACATTCCCGTAGAAGAACCCCGCACCGCCAGAAACATTACTGAGAGCTGCCACAGAGCTAGACGCGATTTGCAGCGATAGGAGAAGAAGGAAAGCAATCAGACGTTGCATCTCGGGATACCTGTTATTTATCCTAATGTAGTGTCTTTAAAATAGAGTGGCAGAAACAAAAATATTATTCAAGCCAAGTGCCTGAAAACAAACCGCGACCCAATTATCAACTACGCATGGGAAATATTTCCCAACGGAGTGATATCAACTCTCTCCGGTTGCGTATACCCAGTAAGAGGCGTAACGTTCTGAGACGTCACTGGAGCATCACAATGTCGACGTATGGGAAGTCTCTACCACCGAGGCCCCTAGTGGGTATCGGCTCATGCCCTGCCGGGCAGGCTGTTCGTTATAATGCTCAGGCCAATAAAGCCAATGAGCACGCAAGAGCCATTTGTACGCATTTTGAGACCCGCGCCTTCTGCCCTCAAACAGGGATCGGTTTGGGAATTCCACGACCACCCATCCACCTGGTCGGTGAGGCCACGGACGTGCGCGTACTTGATGTAAAGACCCACAATCAGGACTGCACAACCCCAATCGCCAATTATGCGCAACAGGTTCTGAATCTGGCACCCATGCTGGCCGGATACGTCCTGGTAAAGGGCAGTCCCCGTTACGGTTACGGCCACGTAAAAAATTACTCCCCACAGGGGCACCACCTCGCCTCTGACCAGAACGGTATGTTTGCTGCAGCTCTGGCCGCGACCGACCCCCTCTAGTTAGTCTAAATCGTTTCGGATTCAAACTGAACACCACACAACTAAAGTACAACGGCGGAATAAAACGGTGACCACGCTTTTAAAAGACACGCGCGAACTGACGGACTTCATTGCCGGCCACCGTAAACTCGTTGTACTAACCGGTGCGGGCATCAGCTGTGACTCAGGAATTCCAACCTACCGCGACCAGCGTGGCGATTGGCGACACCAGACTCCGATTCAGGAAAAGGCATTCCTGGAAGATCAGAATATGCAACGCCGCTATTGGGCACGCTCTCGATATGGCTGGCCGATAATCCGCGATGCGCTTCCCAACCCGGCCCATGTTGCACTGGCAGAGTTAGAGGCGCGCGGCCATATCGATCTGCTGATAACTCAGAATGTTGACGGGCTCCATCAAAAAGCCGGGAGCAAGAACGTTATTGATCTGCACGGCAGGGTCGATCGGGTTTGCTGCCTCAGTTGCGGGGCACTGTATGGCAGGGAGGACGTCCAGAGCCTTTTGGATAGCACAAATGCGTGGCCCGTTGAAATTCCTCAAACGCCCAGGCCAGATGGAGACATGGATGTCCCCGACGATTTCCTTACCGAGCTGGTACTGCCAGAATGTCCTGACTGTTTCGGTCAGATGAAGCCCGACGTTGTTTTTTTTGGCGGCTCAGTACCAAAGGCGAAAGTGCAAACCTGCCTTGACGCTGTAGAGCAAGCCGATGCGCTGCTAGTGGTGGGTAGCTCACTCATGGTGTATTCCGGTTACCGATTCTGCCGTCATTCCCGCAAACTTGAAATACCCATCGCTATCATCAACCCTGGGGTAACGCGCGCGGACGAGATTGCCCATCTCAAGCTGATATCGTTGGCCAGCCCCCTACTAACGCAGGTCACCGAACAACTCAGTCGGTTTTCTGGGCCTGACTCATCCGGTCACGATAATCCCAGCTGAAAAGTCGCGTCGCCTCAATGGTGATCAAAATTTCGTCATCAGCACGCGACAACAACCAATTACCCAGTTTAGACTCCGTGCGTCCAAGGTATCGTTGCATCAACTCAGTTAGTACCGTTCCGTCTGCGGCGGTATCCAGCTGCGCAATACCCTGACCTCTAACTCCGTAATAAGGCGGCTCGTTAGGTGCCAGCTCAAACCCTACCCGATCGGAACCCTTGAGCAGGCTAATAAGCTTGGAAGATCGGTGCGACACACAACGTAACCGGTGTCCGTCATAGCCATACCAGACGGAGACTACCCGAGGAAATCCATCATCGCCAACACACGCCAGGCGCAACGGGAAGGTTGAATCCTGCAAAAAGGAATCGATCTGTGACCTATTCCAGGGACCTGTGACGATGGCTGACATTTACCCTGTCTCCTGTGACATGAACTATAAATTAATATCCTTACAAGCCCAAATAACGGGTTAAAATCCGGAGCTCAACTGTCTTTGCACAACGTCGAAAATGCAAATATTGACGGTCAGGACCTAGCGCTTCTGAATAACAAGAACCAGTTCGCCCACATCAATCCCCCACTTGACCATCCTGGATTGATTCAATATTACTTTTTCTGATACCAAATACATACGGTCATCAATGCGCAAGTCTATGGTGCTGTCGCCGTAAGGTATGCGCAGCATATAGTCCAAAAACAAGCTGTTTCCCGATACCTGCATGCTCCCATCACCGATAACATCAGGAGCAGTAGCTGTATAGGTTCCGAGACCCGTGGGAGTCAGTGTCCAAACCCGAACTTGCCGCTCCCCATCGTCAAATTGAAATAACTCTTCGAGGGTTCCGATGCCATCGGTCCAGGATGCATTAATATCAGCGCTGAAGTAGCGACGAACCAACCCACTTCGATCCTTAACAATTCCGTGCGCGGTCAATTTTCCGTCAAAAAATAATTCCGGCACCAATTGCGGTTCGTTCTGTGCGTAGTCGCCAACCGTTACCAAGGCACAGGCACTGAGGCAGGACAATAACACGGCGAATTGGACGCAGTTGATGATAGTTTTCATCATAAATTGATTGGTGCATTGCCCGGTGGAAAGTCCGGAAACGCCTCACCCTCAATCAGCTCTGAGTCAGCCAGGTTGCAAGCACCAGTGGAGGTATCGGGGTAACGATAGCGAAGATCAACCACCAGGCCCTCGCCGTCGCCGTCGCCAATATTCGAAAGCCCTCGATACCGGGAAAGACGCCTCAAATTCGTGTCATATCCCAGCTCAATAGGATCGGATAGCAGCCTAAGAAACCAATTGTCTATTTCCAGACTAAAGCAGGTTTCTGTTTTCGTTTTGTAGGAACAGTCCTTCAAACTTATTTTCAACTCAACCAGGGTTTCCCGGGTTGCGATTGGAAACTGGAATATTTGGCTTTCAGAGGTTGCAAGCTTATCCCAGTTGCTCTTCACGTAGTTGTCGAAGCCAGCATCGATCACTACAGCCATGTTCGATTTGGGTTTAACAACGACAGTCTCCACTGACTCTGGGTCGGACTCCCCCATCTTCATCATAGATATGGTGATGCTGTGAGGCGCAGACTCTATTGAAATCACCTCACGTGAATAATAGTTTCGCGCCACGAATGAGGGCGCTGTCAGACTGCCCTGGTAACGCAATATTTTGTGCGCAATGACTTGCTGTCCAGAATCGCGGTAAACCACCTCACGCTCGAGGCCGTTGCCGACGCAGTGAGTCTCGCTGTAAAGAAGCACATTCGTTTCTATGCCATAGGCATACCCTATGCTCTCAACCGTAGTGCCAGCGGCGCACACACGGCCACTCAATACCAGGAGGAGAGCACCAAGAAAAAAGGGTGTCCCGTGTGCCCTGCTCGCGCTTTTACTACCTCTATATGCTGGTTGAAAAAAGTGCATCGCAGTCCCTCCCAAGATGGAAGTCGTTATGCTTTGTAGCAGCTGGGGCTGGCTGAATCACTCTTGCGAGACTTGGGCCTGGTGTCTATGTCTAAAAGAAGCCAGACATAGCAGCGAGAGAAAATTCCATTCAGAATGAGTGCTATTGACACAAACACCACAAACCATTCCACACCGTTTAGATAGGGCTGCATCAAAGCCCAGCCGCCAAACGACACGCCCAGAAAAAGACGAACAACACGTTCGATGTTACCCAGATTTCTCTCTATCATTACCCATCTCCTTTCCTGATTTGTGCTTCATTACACAAGATATACGTCCCTCCGGCAAAATTGGATGAGTGCAACTCGCGTTAACGCGTAGGGGCGGATGAGAGATACCGATGGTATTTCGCCAGCTGGCGACTAACGTGTAGATGGTCCATACCAGAACGAAGAGCGTATACACACCCGATGGCTGTGTATCCTGCAGGCAAATTTACCAATAGTACTGAGTGCGACGGAGACACTAAACGATGCAAAACCCCTATCTCGACGGCAACTTTGCACCCGTAGAGCTCGAAAGCACGGTAAACGAATTGAAAGTCACCGGTCATATACCCCAGGAGCTGACGGGACAACTTCTGCGTATTGGCCCCAATCCAATCAAACCCGATCCGGCCACTCACCACTGGTTTCTCGGAACAGGAATGGTGCACGGCCTGCAACTGCGCGATGGGAAGGCACAGTGGTATCGCAACCGCTTCGTGCGCGACGATGATTTGGTCGAGGAGAAAGGCTGGCCGTCGGTGGCAGGCCCAAAAAACGAACTCCAATTGGGGGGCGGGTTGGCCAACACCAATATTATTTACCACGCCGGGAAACGGTTGGCGGTTGTAGAGGGTGGGAATCTACCCGTGGAATTAGACTGTTCACTGGAAACAGTGACGCGGACTAATTTCGCGGGCACCCTACCCGGCGGGCTTTCAGCGCATCCGCACCTCGATGCAGATAGCGGTGAGCTCCACGCTGCCGTTTACTCGCCTTTATGGGACTATGTTCAACATGTGGTCATCGGCGCCCAGGGCGACGTTATCCGCGCGGAAAATATTTCCGTGCCCGGACAACCCATGGTTCACGACTGCATGATCACGCAAAACTACTTCATTGTGCTTGATCTACCCGTAACACTGAGTATGGAGGCAGCGGAGCAGGGCGCGCCGCTACCCTATCACTGGAACCCGAATCACAATGCGCGGGTGGGGTTACTTCCACGCCGCGGCAGTGCCCAGGATATAAGCTGGCACGAGGTCGATCCCTGCTATGTTTTCCACCCCATGAACGGCTATGAAGACTCGCAGGGAAGGGTTGTACTGGATGTCGTGCGCCACCCCCGGATGTTTGCGTCTGACACATTGGGGCCGAATGAGGGTACCGCAACACTCGACCGCTGGATCATTGATCGAGACAAAACGAAGGTGTGCGAGTCTCGTCTGGACGATGAGGGGCAGGAATTTCCCCGCATCTCAGAGTGCCTTACAGGAAAGCCTTACCGCTATGGTTACTGCGTCACCCTTGGTGCCGGCTTTAGTGTGGGCGGGCTAATTAAACACGACTTGCAGGCGGCGCGAAAGCAAACCTATAGCGAGGGGGCCGCGCGAATGTTTCTAGAGCCGGTCTTCGTGCCTAAGCCGGGAGCAACAGCAGAGGACGACGGCTGGTTAATGGCTTTTGTCTATGATTCTGAGAGCAATACCAGTGACGTCGTCATACTGGAGGCAGCCGATATAGAAACTGGCCCCATTGCGACCATTCATCTACCGGTAAGAGTACCCTTTGGCTTTCATGGCAATTGGGTGCCCGCCATAGACTGAGCAGAACATGGCTCCTCTCAGGTGAGCGACTGCCCCAGCAATGCCGTATGTTCTGGTAATTCACTCAGTAGGGCTTTCATACTATCCCCCGTCGGCGGCAGTGACCGTTTGAGCGAAGAGGACAGAGCAGTGGCGAGCATTCTCTGGTAATACGGCAAACTTCCAACGTAGAGAGGTAAATTCGCAGAGATGGAGTCCTGCTCGGAGAGTGTCTCTACAAAGCCCTGTATAAACTGCTTCGCACGCGCCAAGGTAGCGCCACCTTCTGCTAATGGAGCGATTTCCATTTCCCACGTCATGTCCCTGCGCAGGCGACAACTCGCCAGAAATTCATTCGTTTTACGCAGATTCCATTCATGCGGTGCTATCAGCGACAGAGTCCAGTCGTCTTCACCGGCATAGAGATAGTAGGTATTTCCAACCACTGGTTTAAAACGAAATTTTGCAGCAATCACCAAAGATGACACACAGTAGTCGCGAAGGAAATCAGCGGCTGATTTGGCGCGAACCACCCCCGGCTGCATCGACCCCCAGTCCTGCAGCACAGGCACAAGGCCCTTGCCCTGCGGGTTAGGGTTTTTGGGCACGCTAGCGAGTTCATCATTCATACTGTTTTTTCTCTCCCTCTGGCACCCATGGGCGCCTCCACCCACCAACAAACGCAGAACTCTCCGCGTCAACAACATGGGCCGCGTATTTAACCCGCTCGATTGTATTCCGGGAGGGCAAGCCCCACTTGAAAACTAAAAAAAAGCCCGCGGCAAATCGCCGCGGGCCCAAAACCTGGATGGGTACTCCCAAAGGAGAGAAAGTCGTAAAAAAAGCCTTTCCATTTGCATCTGATACAGGTACGCGAGTGCTGCCGACTTGGATCACGCTCGAGTGATCACTTTCTGGGATTTCTCGAAAATCGCGGGACACATTATGCGGCAGACCGATCCAGGGCCCGCTTCATCCCATACCCCGCCATTTTGATAGCCCACGTTTTGGGCAGCCACCTTAAAAGAGTAACAAACAATCGGTTGTGGGCGCCCGGGGTGAAATGCGGTTGTTTACCCAGTCGCTGAAGCCCCTGCCGTGCCACCTCACCGGGACTCATCACTCCGACTAATTGCTCGCGACTGATGCCCTGGCTGAGGGGGGCATTGGTATCGGTAGACCCGGGCGCCAGTAACAATATGTCCACGCCATTCGCTTTCACCTCGCACCACAGAGCCAACACCAGGCTATGCAAAAATGCTTTGGAGGCAGCATAAGCCGCAGAATAAGGAAATGCAGCATCGCCCTCCATGGAACCGGTAAATACCATGCCGCCGCGTCCGCTTGCTACCATAAACGGCAGCAATGCATGGGCGATACGTGCGGGCGCAATGCTGTTCGCTCGGTACATCGCTTCCTGCTGCTCATGCGCCACCGACAGAAAGTCTCCCTTGGCCACGCCGTACCCGGCGTTGCTGACGACCAGCCCAACTGACTGTGATTGCGCCTGGGCAATCAGGGCATCGACCTGATCCAGGTCAGAGAGGTCACACCTAAAGCACGTCACACTGATGCCGAAATCACGCTCCAATTTAGACTGCAGTTCACGCAACAGGGGCTCACGCCGCGCAGTCAGCAACAGGTCAAAGCCCTTTTCTGCAAGCTGAATGGCAAACTGTTCCCCTATTCCAGAGGAGGCGCCAGTCACCAAAGCAGTAGATCCGTAGCGCTCAACCCACTGAGTCAGTTTCACGTACTCGCCTCCACCGAAAGTGCCCGCCAGCATAGCGGCCAAGGCCAACAAAATAGCGGGTACCCGGGCGACTGTCCAATGGCTGAACTGCCTATTTGATAACCCGTCCATTAGGCAATTCAGCCATTGTAACCGCCCGCACCGCATCGAATGTGCCGAACAGCTCGAAAAATGATGCACGAATAGCGTGCTCGCCTCTCGGGTAAGGAAATGCTGGCCAAGCCCAATTCCAATTGCGTATAATTCCATATCGTCACTCAAGACGATAATTCTCAGGGCGGGGTGAAAGTCCCCACCGGCGGTAATCGTGTAAGCGTAGCCCGCGGGCGCTCCTGTCAACTCACATTGTTTGACGGGAGGACAAGCAGACCTGGTGTGATTCCGGGGCCGACAGTTAAAGTCTGGTTATGAGAATGAGGTTGAGCCTTTTCACGGGGATTTTTGCCCGCAGAGAATGAGCGTCCTTGTTTGCCCTGTTGTTTAACTTGATAACTGAGGCAAACAACAGATGAAATTCCCATCCAATGGTTTTGATATTGCGGCACGTGATCGCGTGGCGTTTGTTCAGTCCTGCTGGCATCGCGACATCGTCGACCGCTTGCGCGACTCCTTTCTCAAAGAATTTTCAAACCTCGACGGTAGACGGGTAGATCTATTTGAAGTGCCTGGAGCTTTTGAGATCCCACTGAAGGCGAAAGTTCTCGCCGCGTCAGGAGATTACGCGGCAATTGTCGCGGCGGGTTTGATTGTGGATGGCGGTGTATACCGGCATGAATTTGTCGCCAGCGCTGTCATCGATGGTCTGATGTCTACGCAGCTTGAACATTGTATTCCGATTTTTTCGGCGGTATTGACGCCGCATGATTTTCGCAGTGAAGGCCAACCGGAGTTCTTCGCCGAACACTTTGTGCTGAAAGGCGCTGAAGCCGCACACGCCTGTGCAACAACGCTTGGCGATTACACCAGAGAGCGTGTGGCTTGATCAGAAAAAGCGAAGATAATCACCCGTCATAGCGACACCACGACAACGACTTTGAATACCTGTGCACTCATCTACATCGCCTTCCGGACTATAAGAAAATGCTATAAAACAGGCCCTATATAGCTGAACCGGAGTTGCTCGGTGCCATCACGATCAACCGATTCGAGAAACATGGAGAGAGGCCGGACCCAAAGGCCACCCTCTCCATAGAGCGGGGTATAGACCACCATTTTTTCTCCCGATTCGGAATGAGTAGCAATTCCCTCAACGGCATACTCTCCACCCTTGAAATGACGATAGCGCCCTGGCTTAAGTGAGGCTGTTTTATCCAGAGCTTCCTTGGCCACTGTATTCCCCCTGTCTAAACCGGCGAAAAAATCAGGACTGGAATATGACGAACGCCTTCAGTGCGCTGCCGATACTCTTTGTAATCCGGATACATGTTTTCAAGCAACGGCCACAATTTTATTTCTTCCTCTGCGCTGGCTTCACGCATGCAATACGTTTTTTTATCCGCAGCGACTTGAATATCTACCGTATCGGCTGCGGCTACGTTGTAATACCACACCGGTAATTTTGACATTCCGCCTTTGGATGCGGTCATCACCACATCGTCACCCTGTTTTAGAAAGAGCAAAGGGACTTTTCGAACCTGTCCTGATTTACGTCCCACTACAGTGAGAACGGCCACGGGGCCACCGAGGAAGGTATTCCACAAACGGCCTCCTGTTAATTCGTAGACAGTCGCCTGCCAGCGTCCTACTTTTCTGATAATCCAACTACCAATTCTTTCCTGCTTGGGTGTAAAGGGTTGAATATCTTTGGTCATAGTAACGCCTGCAACGAATAGAATTAGATTGCGGATCTGGAAGACACAACAGTTGATACTGTGTGACCTCCCAAAAAAAAGAGTGAGACAGAACTTTTCGACCCTGCTAGCGGCGACAGTATAGGAGCCTTCGCGCAAAAGACAAATGCTTTAGCACTTCAATACACCTGCGGGCATAGGTAGATAATTCCAACTTACCAACAGGCATGAGGCTAAGCGTTAGGTTCCACTTAAGGCTTCTTACCGAGACCCATGCGTTGACCCGCCTTCGCCCGGTCGCGGGCATCATCTACCAGTTTTGGTGAAACCGGGTTCATCCGCGCGACGCCTTTGCGTATCAGTGAGGGAACCAGTGTGGCTAAAACTCGCGCGGCAACCAGAGATGGATTTCTACGTGGCACGGTCACTTCGAAACTCCGCTTGCCTATGGCGGCAACAATTTCATCCGCTACCATCTGGGGCGGATACAGCTTACCGCTATAGGCATTGTCGTCCTCAAATTTATCCCATATTGGGGTATCGATAGGCCCTGGTATGACCAGCACACAATGAACACCGGAGCCTGCTAAATCATTCCACAGACCTCGGCTAAAACTGTTCATTGCGCCCTTGGACGCAGCGTAAATCGTTTCGTGCGTGGGCGCCACCGTGGCTACAAAGGAGGACACGTTGACGATAACGCCTCCTTCCTCACCACCTTCACCCTGCAACAGCATATGGGGGATAGCAGCGAAACTGGTCCACAGGCAGGAAAGAAAGTTGATGCGCATCACCTCTTCCGCCTCGTCGACAGAAATTTCGTAGAGGGGACGGTGCATGGGAACAGCGGCGTTGTTTACCAGAATATCGATTCGACCATACCGCTCAACGGTCTCGTCGACCAACTGCTGTGCAAATGCCTTATCGCCCAGGTCTCCTGTGATATGGCAACTATCAGGAGTGTGCTGGCGACAGGCAGCACTGACTTCCTGCAGCAAACTTTCTCGACGTGCCGTTGCGATCACAGTCGCTCCCGCCTGCGCCAGGGTTATCGCAGTTACACACCCGATACCCGAAGACGCCCCTGTTACTACTGCTATTTTCTGTCGAAAATCCATCGCCTCACCGTCATGTCCGCCTGCAGTGCCATGCCAGTGCTCACTCCCTGACTCCAGCAACCCCAGTTTCAACATGGAATTTGACAAGCTGTCAGATTATAGCGAGCATGTGATGATGTCCACTGCGGCCCTACGTCTTGCTGTCATCTGTTGCGTTTTTCTGGCGGTGACTCTGGTCGCGAACAAGCCACACGCCGCGCCAGCACAGAAGTATTTATTGTGGGGCGATACGCATCTGCACTCATCCTATTCCGCCGATTCATATCTCTACGGAAACTTCACTGTCGATCCTGAAACGGCATACCGCTACGCGAGGGGCGAGCCGGTGGTGCACCCCTTTCATGGCGCTCGTGTACAGATAGACACACCACTGGATTTTTTGGTGGTATCAGATCACGCAGAATTTCTGGGCGGTATTCGACAGATACATCAGTTTGGGGTCGACACCTCTGATATGGGTCCGGGGGATGCGCTTTTTGCCTGGGGAGCCGAGTTGATGTTCGACTACGCTCTAGCGGACGGTTACGGTATGGACCTGTTTTCCTCCTTCATCGGTGACCCCCTGCCCCCTCGCGCCGCCGCTAACAAACTGGCCACCGAAGCAGCGCCTTCACTGCCGGGACAGGAGCGGATTGTGAGGGACGCCTGGCGCGAAGAAGCGCAGATTGCCGACACTTTCAATCAGCCCGGTGAATTTTCCGCGATTATCGGCTGGGAGTGGACCGCTACTCCGGGTGGTGCAAATCTGCACCGGATTATTTTCACCGACGGGGACGCGGAGACTGCTGCGACTTATGTACCCTACTCCCGCGATGACAGCCCCTACCCGGAAGATCTGTGGAAGTGGCTGGAAATCACCAGCGCAGCTACCGGCGACGAATTTGTCTCTATCCCCCATAATTCAAACATCTCCAAGGGATTTATGTTCCCCCTTGAGACCCTGCGCGGAAAACGATTTACACCAGAATATTTACGCCTGCGGCGTAAGTGGGAGCCTGTGGTCGAGGCAACACAAACGAAAGGCGACTCGGAGACCTACCCATCGCTATCACCTGCCGATCCCTTTGCCGATTTTGAACGTTTCACGTTCTACATCCAGACGGTGCCCTCAAGCTACCAGCCCGAAGAGGGCGATTTTGTTCGCTCGGCGCTTAAGCGCGGCCTGCAAATTGCCAGAACCGATGGCATCAATCCCTACCAGTTTGGACTAATAGGCTCCACCGATTCCCACACGGGGTTGAGTGCCGCTGAAGAGCGCAACTACCATGGGGAGAAGCCCTCAGATAGCACTCCCAACAAAACCACTGAAGACGCCGGCGACGGCGCTACCCCTTGGGACATGTCCGCTTCCGGCAGAGCGGCGGTCTGGGCCCAGGAGAATACCCGTGAGGCTATCCTGCAGGCATTTCAACGGCGGGAGGTGTACGCCACGACTGGACCCAGAATTGTCGTACGGTTTGACGGTGGCTGGGCCTTGCTACCAGAGCAGGAGACCGGGGAAATACAGGAAGTATCACTACCAACAACAACACCCAACCCAACAGCCGCTGATACACCGGTACCGATGGGTGGAGAACTCCCCAGCCCCGCGCCGGCCGGTGCAGCGCCCCTCTTTCATGTTGCCGCGATGAAAGATCCCCGCGGTGCCAACCTGGACCGCATTCAGATCATCAAGGGCTGGATTGACACGGCGGGAGAAAGTCACGAAAAAATATTTGATATCGACTGGTCCGAAAAACAGTCCGGCATTCGCACTCCCAATGCGGAAGGGGTGCTACCCGCGGTGGGCAACACAGTAGATATCGACAGTGCCCAATATCGAAATTCCATCGGTGCTGCCGCACTGGAAACGCACTGGCAGGATCCCTGGTTCGATCCGACACAAAGCGCTTTCTACTACGCCCGCGTACTTGAAATACCGACCCCGAGACATTCGTTGTACGATGCGGTCGCGCTCGACCTGAAACCTCTCTCTAATCAGCCTTCCAAATTGCAAGAACGCGCTTACACCTCACCTATCTGGTATCAAGCAACCCCGGAAGGTTGAAACTAGCTACCCTTTAAAGGAATGCAAATTAAGCTCGCTACTTGAACGCGCCGTGCCGAGGACTGCGTTCGCCGAATAACACCGCATCGGCATTTTCGTATAAATATTTTTCGAGAATGCCCGGGCGCAAATCGAGCGTCTGCGCCTCTTCTAAACAGCGGTCCATCGATAACACCGGATGATCCGACGCAAACATGATCTTGTTCTTGCCGCGGGTATTCATATAGTACAATAACGATTCTGGCAAATACTTCGGTGAGTATGCCGAGGTCATAAGGTAAAGATTGCGATACTTGATCATCAACCGAATAGCGATATCCCACCAGGGGTCTGCGCCGTGTTGCATGATCAACTTCAGCTGCGGAAAATGTAAGCACACCCGGTCGAGGTACATGGGATGCTGGCACTCGCCCGGCACCGGCGGACCCGGCAACCCGGTGTTAACCCCCACCGGAATATCCATCTCGATACACTTGGCATAGAGGGGGTAATAGATGGGGTCATTCGGGGGCAGGTCGAGTTCGAAAGGCGTTACCCTGGCCATGATCACGGGATAATCGCGCGCAAGATCCTCCATCGCCCAGAGAGCCTTCATTCCCTTCTTCAACCTGGGTGACGCTGCCAAATAAAATCGTCCGGGGTATTTCGTGGTGAAATCCAGCACCCGCTGATCCGGTCGATAAGGGTCGACGGATAGAAACGATTTTTCAACGCCAATCGCATCCATCCGGTCGATTAATTCCTCCGCCTCAATGTTCTTGAAAAAATCGTCACCTGCCTTGAAGTATTCCTCTTTGACTTTTTGCATGAACGGCGTGTCGACCATGGCGCCCATACTGACGTTCACCCAGGGATCGATGGCTTTTATTGTCATTCACAGCACTCCTGAAACAAAATGAAGTTGCGCCGCGAGGCTACGCGGCCGAAAAATAGGGAGCGATTAGACTAGCATAAGGAACTAGGCTCGGCATTATTTTATGTCAGTAGTCTTATAATAATCTGGCCAATTGCAGGGTCAGTACTTACGCTACATCGGTGGTAGTTGTTCTCAACAGATTGCGATGAAGGAGTACCGGCACCATTGTCATAACCATGCTGATGCCGCCATAAAGGAATGCGACAAATAACACCGCATCACCAATGGGGTCGAGTACGCCGGGTTGAGCGGGAAATACTATCGCCTTAACCGCCACGACAAGAGCAATATTGCGGAAGGTCGCCTCTACAGATATCGCCAGAGTGTCGCCTTTTGTAAGTCCAAGTATTTTCCCTGCCAGCAATGAACTCAGCTGCACAAGCAGAGCGAAGATCACCAACGTGACAATACCTGTTACTCCGTATTTATCGAATGACAATCGACCACTACCGCTCGCGCCAACCACTATTATCAATATCATTAGCATACTGAGACGTATCATCCACTTGGCAAAGTGCGCTGCCAAAAGAGCGTCAGATTTAAATCGAAACAGCATGCCCAACAACAAAGGTGCAATCAGTGCGCCCAGAATATCCAGTGCAATACTTCCCACCGGCATACTGAAGTCGTCAGGCAGAAAGTCTGCTGCCAACAGCTTCAAAAGAAGCGGGGTCGAGACCAAAGCTGCAACTGTAGCGATGGATGTAAGCGCAATAGAGAGCGCGATGTTGCCGCGACCAAACAGAGTGAGAATATTCGACATGGTGCCGCCTGGAGCTGCAGCAACAAAAATCAATCCGACGGCGATACCAGCAGGTATCGGCAATAACTCGCCCAGCGCAAAGGCAATCATCGGCACTAACATCCACTGGAATCCAAGACCTACAAAGAGTCCCCTTGGATTTTTCACCTCCAAAAGAAAGTCTTTCGGGGTTAGCAGTGCGCCCATACCCAGCATGGCCAGGAACAATTGTACGGTCGTAAGTGGGTATTCGTATGCCGCATAGTTGTCAAAAAATTCAGTCAGCATATTTACGAAACTCAGATCTATAATTTCGCAGAGGAATCCAGCTTCCACATCAGCGCACACTCCATCGCATGGCCTACTGTGATCGCCGATGCCCGTGCGAGCGAATTACGGTATAACTTTTCTTGGCGGCTTATCATAGGGTAACGGCCTTTAAATACATAGCGGCTTAGTGATCAGTGCCGCATAAGGCGGCACCTTGCGCGCGGTGTCGTGGTGTATATCATTGGGGGTTCCCGATAACACCGTTTCATCGACCGCTGTTCACAAACAGAGAATAATAATGAAGAAACTGATTGCTCTGATCCTGTTGCTGCCACTTGTACTGGTACTACTTCTGACACTGGCTATGGGCATCGCCATGCAACGCGGTCTTGTCTCGAAGTCGGATATTGCGTTTCTGTTAGATCTGCGTCAACGAGACGGTCTGACCGCAGTTGTTTCAACAGTCCGCACTCATCTATACGGCGCAGATCCATCACTCACTGCAGATCCGTCCTATGGCAGAAAACCTGTCGAAGGGAGAGGCTATGCGCCCTGGGTGATTCGCGGCAATCTCGATGGTCGTCCGCGCGTGTTGAAGTTTGCACTGGGGCCGCAGCTTTGGGTAGCCTATGACACACAAACGCTGTCCCTGTACCAGGCTTGGCAGGGGGATATCCTGTTCGAGGGAGCTGTCTACGATTACCGCCATGGTCCGCAGCCGGTAAGTACTGGAGCATGGTTTCTCCGCGACTCAGACGGCGCGCAATGGTTTCTCTTGGTAGACGGGCAGGAGCTACCAGCAACGGTGCAGTACCTTGGCCACGAGTACAGCAAAGATAGAAAAACAGCAGCGCTGCGCTTCGCGGTGACAGCGGGTGCCTACCGGCTGGAGCTCACCGAAAAACCGGAAATCATCGAACGCGGTGGCGCACGCTATCTGACGCGCAGCTTTTACAGTAGCCAGGAGGTGCCCGCCATTAAAGCTGGTTTCCGCACCGGTCAAGGAGATCGTTATCTAGCCGCGGGTACGCTGGAGATACTGCTGGGGACTGCCACTCCTATTACTGACCACGCGTCTTCCACACGCGGACTCGAGGCGTCCGAGGACGAACTGGAACAGGGAAAGTCCATTATCAGCAACAGCGACTGCCTTGGTTGTCACGCCGCCAATCACCGCGTCACTGGCCCGGCCTGGGCGCAGATTGCCGGAAAATTCCGCGGCATGGCACAGGAAGAAGTGGTCAGTGCCCTCGCTCGCAGTGTGCGCGAAGGCAACGTGGGTATCTGGGGACAAGTACCCATGCCCGCGCACCCACAGCTCACACAGGCTCAGGCTATGGCAGCAATTACCTATGTCCTGAGTGTCGATGAAGAAGAGGCCAATCTCAATGTACCTCAGGATGCGACCGGGCGCCCCTACACGTCTACTCGAGACTACGATGTACTGCCACGACTCAACGCCTTACACCCCTCCTTCCGCCTGGAAAATCTCGCACCCGAAGGGTTCCAACCCAAGGTCGGGGGAATGGCATTTCGCGACGACGGCAAGCTGGTCATTGCCAGCTGGGACGCTGACGGCGCGGTCTTTCTCCTGGACCCGAACGCACCCGAAGGGCACCGCGTGCAGCGCATCGCCGAAGGGCTGCACGAACCTTTGGGCCTGACTATTGTTAACAATCGAATATTCGTCCTGCAAAAGCAGGAATTGACTGAACTCATAGACAACGACGGCGACGAACTCATCGACTACTACCGCGCGGTGAGTTCTGACTGGTCCAGCGGGAGCAACTTCCACTCCTTCGCCTTTGGCCTCCTGCATCGTGATGACGCATTCTATTTCCTGCTGTCCATCTGTGTTCTCCCCGGCGGTGCCAGTTGCCCCGAACAGCTGCCCACGCAGGGCAAACTGATGCGCGTCGACAGCGATGGCAAGGCAAAAATTGTCGCCTCTGGATTCCGTACACCCAACGGAATTGCTAACGGCCCCGACGGCGCTATCTACGTCACCGACAATCAAGGGGACTGGCTACCGGCCAGCAAAATTGTCGAGATACGTCAGGGTGAGTTCTACGGTTCCCGTGCAGTTCCAGATGAAGGGGTTATGGCCCGACAGGAAACACCTCCGGCAATCTGGTTACCACAGGATGAGGTAGGCAACTCACCCACACAACCGCTGCTGCTGGAAGAAGGGCCCTATACCGGACAACTCATCCACGGCGACGTTTACAACGGTGGGGTCAAACGGGTTTTTCTTGAGGACGTGGGCGGTCGCAAACAAGGGGCCGTCTTCCATTTCAGTGCGGGCTTCGGGGGCGGAGTTAACCGTCTCGAACGCGGCCCAGACGGCGCCATTTATATCGGTGAGGTGGGCAATCCCCCAAACTGGGGCGAGTACGACAAGCTCTGGTTTGGACTGGAGCGTATGAGCTGGGTCGGCAATAAAGCGTTTGAAATTCTGAGCGTAAAAGCACAAGAAGATGGGTTCATCATCGAACTCACGCAACCACTAACGCCTGGATTCGAGCTGACTACCGACGACCTGACAGTGAAACAGTGGCTCTACTACCCCAACGAGCAATACGGCGGCCCGAAGTACGATGAAACCATTCTGTTTGCCGGTCAGCTCGAAATCTCTCAGGACCGCCGCAACATTCACGCACGCATTCCTGGTCTCAAAGCGGGCTACGTGGTTTACCTTCGCCTGCACGACCGCCTGCGCTCAGAAGCCGGCAACGCGCTGTGGACAGCTGAAGCCTGGTACACACTGAACGCCATTCCCGGGGGCGCAAAATCAGTCCCACCGAACAATGTCTCAAAAGACGGATGGCGCAACCTGTTTGATGGACATACGCTCGCGGGTTGGCGCAACTACGGCGGCGATAAAAACACCATTGGCAAGTGGAAGGTCGAAGACGGTGCACTGACCCTGGTGCAAGACGTGCCCTTCCCCATGTGGGATCTCATCAAAAGTGTTGTCTTTGGCGGTCCCAGCGGTGACCTGATTTACTATCGAGAGAAGTTTCGTGACTTTGAACTCAGTCTACAGTGGAAGATTTCAAACAACGGGAACAGCGGCATTTTCTATCTGGTGAGGGATGAAATTGAAAACACCCCGTGGCTTACCGGTATCGAGATGCAGGTATTGGATAATGAGGGCCACGCCGACGGCCAGATCGAAACACACAGAGCAGGTGATTTATACGACCTGATCGCCGCGAACCCCGAAACCGTGCGCCCCCCGGGCGAATGGAACGACGTGTTGTTGCGGATCAAAGATAATCACATCGAGCATTGGCTAAACGGGGTGATGGTAGTCAGTGTGGAGCGCGGCAGTGACGAGTGGAGCGCGCTGGTGGCTGGAAGCAAATTTTCTGACATGCCCGATTTCGGCAGGTCGGAAGAGGGCTACATCGTCCTACAGGATCACGGCGACCCGGTGTGGTACCGCAACATTCGGATTCGCGAGCTCTAGCTTTCACTCTCACAGGTCATGACATAGACTGCAAGCTCGAGACTTTCCAATGAGGGAGGTCGTTGACGTGCGTGCACTTGTCACCACTAACAACCCCTTTAGACTCGTCTCAACCAAACTGCTTTCCTACTTTTCTCCCAAAGCCTTTGTGGGCTGGCAATCGCCGATGCAGTTGCAAAAGTTGCCGGACCCGACGCTACCGGCGCAAGACTGGCTGGTCGCTAAAACCCGTTTGTGTGGTTTATGCGGCAGCGACTACAAACAAGTGTTTATGAACGGCCGCGTTGACAACCCTATGACCTCAATGATTTCCTGGCCGCAAGTGTTGGGACAGGAGGTGGTGGGCGAAGTCATTCGCACCGGTGACGATGTTAGTGCACACCGTATCGGCGAGCGAGTGCTACTCAACCCCTGGCTGTCTTGTGTCACTCGCGGTCTGCCTCCTTGCGAGTTTTGTCAGCAGGGAAAATTAGCCCAATGTCTGAACTTTAGCGCCGGCCACATTGAACGCGGGATTCATCAGGGCAACAGCTCCTCCGCTACCGGGGGATTTGCCGAGCAAGTCCCCGGACATGAGTCCCAATGGTTTACGATACCCGATGCGATCAGTGACGAAGAAGCTGTATTAGACGATCCCTTCTCCGTTTCCTTTCACGCCATTTTGAAGCCCCCCCCACCCGAACATGGCACGGTTCTGGTGTACGGCTGCGGTACTCTTGGTTTGCTGGCAATTGCCATTCTTCAGGTTATGCACCCCACGGTGACGATTTTGGCGGCAGCACGCTACGATCACCAGGCCAAACTCGCTACGCAGTTGGGTGCTCACCTCGTGCTACCTCATCATCCCACTAGAAACCTGATACACCGTATCGCAGAAGAAACCGGCTCATCGCTCAACGAGCCCTGGGTCGGTCTACCCATGCTCAATGGCGGAGTGGACGCGGTCTACGACACGGTCTCCTCTGCCGAAACGATGGAAGTTGATCTTCGCGTAACCCGCTCATTTGGCACTATGGTAATTATCGGCGTGGAGCCGGCGAAAACGTTTGAATGGACACCGCTGTACTTCAAGGAAATCTCTATCATCGGTTCCAACGGCTTTGGCATCGAGGAGTTTGAAGGTCAGCGCAAACACGCTATGGAATGGTACTTTGACTTTATCGAGCATCGCGCGCTAGATGTAACACTCATAATTACCTACCACTACGCCATGCGGGATTACCGTAGCGCTTTCATGACCTGCTACAACCAGGGGAAAAGCAGTGCGGTTAAGGTCCTGTTCAACAATTTTTCCTGAGAGGGCTGCGGCCGGTAAGCTGGTCCACTATTCAGGCATTGAGCGAGGCCAGTAGTCCCTCATTGCGACCAAAGCAGAGCTCCTGGTGCAGAAAACTGGCCTATGCCTCGATCCGGACAGAGGCAGCGCTCAACAGCTGAATTCTCCTCAATGAATACCCGTGTCGCATGGCCATCGCTATACTGTTGCAGGCGGCGCTGAATGCACTACTATTCGATAGCAGCGTTCATTGTGTGTATATCTTTTGTTCAACGCTCGTAGCGAATCGCAATATCCGGCCCGCAGGCCTGTCAGAAGTTTTACGGAGGCAGCTCTAAGATCAGCTACAGATTTTCAAGTGCCTATTTTTGTGAGATTGCTATCTTTAGCACACTAGGGGTGCAGGTTGATTCGTGTACCGTAAAAATGGATTAGAGGACGCAGGAAAGCGCATGTCACTGAAAATAGCACGTAGCCTGAAAAGCCGAATGCAGAGCACTCGGACACTGCATCAAGGGAAGGGCGCTGCGCGAGTTGCCGCCCTGATAATATTCGTCATTTTGGGAACTATGTTGCTCCTTCTTGCAGAGCCCGAGCCCGAGACAAATCCCTTATTATCCCAGCGGTCCAACGGCCTGCGCGATCTGATGGAGCTCGCCTCCAGGCAGGACCGCTTTTATACCCTCAATAGTCGATACACTGATGACATTAGTTCAACGAAAGGCCTGAGCCTGGGTCGCACAGTGAGTTCCGCAGGCCACTACGATCTGATTGCGAGAGCGGGTGCCTGCGGCGACATTAGCAACTGCTATACGCTCGAAGCGGTGCCACGGGGAGTTCAAAATGAAGACATCGATTGTGGAACATTAAGCGTCGACAGTCTCGGCACCCGGGACGCGACAGGGCTCCAAAAAAGTAACTGCTGGTAGACCTTCGATTCCTGAACACATTGCAGCCCGTCACATCTTCTGGAAAATATTTTTCGCACAAACACGCAGCGATTCCTCTGATCCCCCGCGTATCCTTCCTGCCTGGCACTGAAAGTTCATCACTCCAGAGTGAATCCAGGGCGGGATTACTGAGCAAAAAACGACGATGGATGTGCAGTTGTAAGCAGGGGCCACCACCGTGACCGAAAAACATCCTGAAATGCCTCTCCAAATACTATGGCACCACCTACGCCGCTCACGTATATTCGTCTGCAACACAGTTAGTACACAGTTATTTTGCGATTATCGTTCCCGACAGAGAAACTCACTATGTCCCGCGTCTTGTTGATTTGCCTACTGTTTACAACTTTTGCAGCACGGGGGGAGTATCACCGCGACTACATCGACCAACAACCTCTACTGACCACCCCGGCAAATAATATTTCGATTGCTTACCGCAGCATTGGGTCGCCTGAGCTACCGACAGTGGTGATGATTATGGGCTTGGGTGCCTCGCATACCGTCTGGGGGGATACCATGGTGCAGGGTATTGAAGCCGAGGGATATCGGGTGATTTTGTTGGATAATCGCGATACCGGCAGCAGCACGCGTTTTGATGAATGGGGTCAACCCACTATCTGGTTGCAGCTGCTGAAACGCCAGGTGGGTTTGGAGGTGGATGCCCCCTATACCCTTAACGATATGGCCGCAGATACTGTCGCGCTGATGGATGAACTGAACGTGTCCGACGCGCATTTTATTGGCGCATCCATGGGCGGTATGATCGCGCAGGTGATTGCTGCTGGTTACCCGGACCGCACTCGAAGTTTGGTATCCATCATGTCCACAACCGGAGCGCCACACTTGCCGCCGCCCACCGCAGAAGCCTCCAAAGCCCTGCTTGGAACGGCGACAGACGACGGCAGCGCCGCTGAACGCAGAGCGGCCATGGTGGCACGCGGTTTTTATCCGGAGGCCATGGGCCGGCAACTGATGGCAGTGTTCAAAACCGGTGATCGCTCTACCGAGGTTTCGTCTATTTCCAGTCCCACCCTGGTAATCCACGGGGCGGATGACCCTTTATTGCCGCCGCCCCACGGAGTGCATACGGCGGAGATGATCGAGGGTTCAGAATTAGTGATCTATGACGACATGGGACACAATATTCCCGATGCTGTTTTGCCGCAATTGTTGCAGAAAATGACGCAGCATATGCAGGCGGCTGACCTGCCCTAGAACCAGCGCTCTGCCGCGCTCCAGCGGCGGACCCCAAGTAGATATCCCGGGGGCCAACCAGATACTACGGCGTAATCAGGAGCTGCTGTAACATCAGCAGGTCGGCAAGGCTTGGACTAGAGTCTAAATCCAGATCACAAAAGATCTGCGCGTTGGTGGAAAGCGCCTGAATGCCAGAGAGATGCCGCTGCAATAACAGCACATCACCAACGCTTAGCCCAGGAACGGGATCCACGTCGCAGGGTCGTTGCGAAACATTGGGGTCAGTACCGGCGAGTACTTCAGCGCCATCTAAAACGCCATCGTCATCGGTATCATTATCTCCAGGGTCTGACCCGGTGTCGCCGGAATCGACAAATATTCCGGTGTTCGTTTCAACCCCGTCAAACAATCCATCACCATCGCTATCTACAGGGGCTACCGCTGATACGATCAGTGAATTAGCGCGAAAGGTTGTATCACCAATAATTCCACTGCGAGCCGGCGAACCCAATGTAAATGATGTCACCTCAGCACCCACAATGTACTCCCAATTGGACAAGTCACCACCGGTACGACTGGCGTTGTTTTCGTCAATCACCGTCACGTTTCCGCCATCCAAAGACAGTTCTGCTCTCTCACTGGTGGCTATAGGCTCGAACAAATCCAGCGCCACACTAGCAAGCACAACGGGCTCAGTGAACGCGAAAGTGAGCGTCTCCCTGGAACTACCCACAGCGTAGTTGTCAATGGCGCCGTCATCGGCGAAACCCGTATCGTTACCCAGGCCAGAGCTGCCCTGTGTGACACTGCCGGAGTTTGCTGAAATAACCAGGGTGACGAGTTGGCCGTTACCCGGGTCAAACGTGTATTGCGTTGGGCCGCCGGAAGTCAGGTCAATAGTGGCAGGTGGTCCGGGGGGCGGAGCACCTCCAGCGACAAGCGTAAACGTTTGTTCGATAACTGCGCCAGAATTATTGTCCGTCACAGTGAAAACCGTTTGGCCATTAAACGCCAGGTCAAAGGTAATAGGGTCAGTTAAAAAGTCAGCGCCAAAATCACTGTTGATACTGTTACAACCATTGACCAGCCCACCATTATTGGTGCAGCTGACAAGCTGACTATTACCACTCACCGAACTGAGCGAGCCAGTGGAGTAGGTGCCCGTAACGGTCGCGACAGTCACCACCGACGTATCGGTAAACCCCGTGACGGTCGTCGAGTTTAGATTCATGGTGAGCACGCCGGTATTGGTATCGAGCGAAGCGGTACCGGAACCACTCCCGGAACCGGAAGTCACTCCAGAGACTGTAATCGATAGCGCTACACTGAATTCGTCAGCCTGCGCCGCTGTGCCAAACAACAGACACGCCGCGGTAAAGAAAAGAACAAATGGATTGAAGGACTGAACGCTCACTGGGGAGGCTCCTCTCATATGGTTTCGGTTTACTGGCTGGCCAGTTGAACATATCGAATCTGAACTATTGAAGGTATTCATTACATGTCGGGGCGTTAGCTTAGGATGGCCTAACGAGAACGACCTATAAATCTGCAATATGCGTCATTACAGGAGTGATGCCCGAAAGAATGGCTCCATCCATACCAATGTAATAGCTACTAGCGGCATCAACGCTAAAGCTGGCTTTGGCGGCTGCCACTTCAACACCAAATCCAACGGGGAAGTACATCAATTTCACCGCTAGACTCGACAGCAATGAAGAATTCTGCGATGCAGTTGCGAGCGTTTTGAAACCCGCGGGATTGAGCAGTGAGACATACAGCGTACCCGTACCGTCGCCATTGGCGACATGGTTGTAGCTCAACTGCACAAAAGGGTTATGATCTGACGGCACCACCATCGGCTCTACGTCCGAATTGAAAAAACTATCATCGTTATAGTTGATCACCAGAAAAGCACCACCGACTTCGGTGATGCCAGTCAGGTCACCGGGTACGATCACAAAGTTTCTGCCACTGTCGACATAAGAGAAAAACTGTCCTTGAAAATCATTATCGTGAGGCGAGATGCCTGCAATGATATCAATCGGAATCGCGCTCAGGTCACCCTCTGCGGCTGAGCTGACAATATTGGTTAACTTGGGCGATGTGACAGAAACCATGGCCGGACCAACGGCTAAAGGTAGTGGAGATGTATAAAGACCGGGATACGTCAATGGAGCCACCGCAAACCAGCCACCGTCAAAAGGCACCATATCGGTCAGGCCAAAGAGCGCCTCGCTGCCATCGAGAATGCCGGAGTTCATCCACGTACCGTAGTCCACATAGGACTTGAATACATACCGCGCTCTCAGCTCATGGTCCACGCTATTGGCATCGGTCAGCGTAATGGTGAGGTCGCTCGGCTTGAGCGCCGCCGCCCCGTTGGTATTGCGTTCAACGCCGCCCAGCCCCAATACGATGTAATCACCCGTCCTGGCATAACCCGGCGTGGTTTTGTACTGCACACAACCGGCAAGCCAGAACAGTGCCAGGACGAAAAACGATGCTTTAAATATCTTTATTATCAATGACATAGTCACTCTCTTTGATTATTTCTCATATTTTGAACTTATCCGGCGAGGCCCTGTCTGCTGCGAAGAGCAAGGGCTGTCAGCCGAGATTTATACTGCAATCAACGCCGCAAATTTGGGGTGGCGATCCTCGCCGGTCCTACACGTCCTGACAGAAAGCGATAGTGGTTCTTCGCGAGCCAAATTAACGACTACTAGTTGTTAGTTTGGGTACGCTACCATGTCGAAAACTGAAAAGGAATACCCCCTATTAAGGTGAGCGGTAGGGTTTCGTTGGCGAATTTGTATCTAGTCGATTTACTGAAGTGGAAATATGTGAGCACCGGACCTACTTTTGAGGTGCCCTACCGTGCTTTAACGGCTACTTCGAATAAAGTCGGTAGGGGCATATTTTTTCGGGAAATTTGATCTGCCTCCATTGATTTATGGGTTGGGGCTATACTATTTAACGAGCAGAAAAAGAATGAAGGTATGACAAAAAGTGAAAAAAGCCAATTGGTTGACCCGATGCAAAAAGTCCGACCCCGACATACCAATGCGCACGCCAATCCCCTTTATCCATAACTACTCCAATGGAGAGTATCTCTATGAGCAAACCGCGCGCGACAAACTGATTGAGGAGGCTATCTACCGGAAATCGGATGATGAGTGTCATCACCATGGCACCGATCGACGAGGGTTTCTCGCCAGTACGATGGGAATGATGTCATCGCTGAGCGTCATCAACACAATAAGTGGTTGTAGCAATGGGGGAGGTAATGATGGCGGTTACCAAACGTCAGGAGATTGTGAAGAGGGTGCCAGACTAATCGACGGCCAGGACTACTTTGTTCTGGATATGCAAACACATCACGTGGACGACACGGGGGAATATCGCACCCGAAACCCGCTCCTTTACAACGGCTTGCCACTCGCTTTTCCCGGAGGTACTTGTGAACTTGGTCAGAGCACTAATGATTACCTGGGGTTCGAAAAGTATGTACAGCACATCTTCATGGAGAGCGATGTCACCATGGCGGTGCAATCGGGGTATGCGCAGGAAAACTGCGACTACATAGAGCAAGGTGTATGCGCAATATCATAGAGAACGATGTGATGGCCCAAGAGCGTGATCAGATCAACGCCGCCGCCAACCATACGCAGCGCATGATCAATCACTGCAATATCGTGCCGAACTCCAACCTACCGTGGCAACTCGATGAGATGCAGAACATCGCAGAAAACTTTGGCGTTGTCGGGGGATGGAAACTCTATACCGGCTGGCGTCCTGCCGGAGGGCAGGGGTGGTTTATGGATGATCCCGACGTAGGCATCCCTGTTATTGAGAAGGGCATTGAGTTAGGCGTAACGACCTTCTGTGTGCATAAGGGGCCGCCGCTTATTGGTTTTGATAATGTCTTTAATGACGCCAGAGATATGGGCGTTGTTGCCAAAGCATATCCCAGTGCAAACTTTGTCGTGTACCACTCGGGACTGGGTTTTGTGAATCCCGTCACTGGAGCGCGCGGAGGTGTGGGCAGCCCCTACGATCCCATGCTTGATGCCGGGACCGACAATGTTATTAACGCACTGGAAGATAATGGTCTTGGGAAGGGCTCGAATCTCTATGCAGAGCTGGGCTCGACCTGGGCGTCGGTAATGAGCAATGCCGTTGCCGCCCAGCACCTGATCGGAAAGCTGCTCAAGCATTTTGGTGATGACAATGTGCTGTTCGGTAGTGAGTGTATTTGGTTTGTCTCTCCTCAGCCACAGATCGAGGCGCTGCTAGCGCTGGAAATTTCCACCGAGTTTTAGGAGACGTATGGGTATCCGGCGCTCACCGAGGAGCGCAAGCGCAAGATACTGGGTCTTAACGCCGCCAGGATGTATGGCATTGACCCCTGCGAGCAGCGTGATCAAATAGATACTTCAGCGCTGGGAATGGCCAAGCTGGATTTCGATGAGGAGTTCGGTAAACGACGCTGGGTGTTCAATGAACCCATGGGGCCCACCACGCGGCGTGAATTTATGACGATGACCCGCTCCAACCTGGCGAAAAACCTTCCCTGAGCGGTAGATAAAATAACGGGGATGCATTTATTTTTTACACCTCACCGGCCTACCTTAGTGGCGAGTGGTGTCCGCCATCGCCAGAAAGAGTTCCTCTACTATCGATATAGCGTTAGTATAAGTTAATATTCAGTGAGGAGTAAGACGATGGCGGACGCCATGATGGCATACCCGGATCTTCGGCATCCCTTCGAAGAAAAGCCCCTTCATCCTGAGGGCAGCGCTACCGTATTGTGCCAAGGGCGCAATATAACCCTGAGTCAGGTGGGTGAAGGCGATGGTCTGTTGATCCGACCGGAGCACCTCCCTGAGATTAACGGATTCACACTCAAGCCCGAGGGCGTTTGTTACGCCGAACTGTGCATCCCCATTGATAAATCCCTGCTCGTCGAACGCGGTGGCGAACAATGGTTTGACCTGACCGCATTTGCAGATTTGCTCGGCCAAACCTACGTAGCAGATACAGCTTCCAGAGTCTGGAGTTTTTCTGAAATACCCGCCAGGCGTGAGCGCATGATGGTCGATGCGATGGCGCCAGATTTTGAAGTCACTGACCGGGAAGGCCAGGTTGTGTGCATGGCCGATCTGAAGGGTAAAAAAGCCCTGATCGTGACATGGTCCTCCTGGTGAGGATGCTTTCTTGACGTGCCCGTGTGGCAACGTATCTATGAAGAAATTAACGACCCCAACTTTGTAATCCTGTGTGCAGCAGAAGACGTTGGCGGCGAAGCGGTTGCCGGTCCGATTTTCGATGCGGCAAATGCTACCTATATTCAGGTAGTTGATCCGGATCACATCATTAGCAGTGCCTTTAACTTTGTGAATGTGCCGTCTGCGGCCTGGGTGGACGAGGAAGGAAGGATCGTCCGCATTGATGAAGGCACCTACTCCCAGCAGCATGAGATTGGCGATGGTGACCATAAGATCTCGTTCGGCACCGACGTTTACTCGCCGGCGTTAAAGGATTGGATTGCCAAAGGCCCAGAGAGCGTGCACGTTCAATCTGCGGAGACGGTGACCGGCAATATCCGCCAACATACTCCCGAACAGCTTTCAGCAGATGCTGCTTTTCGACTTGGCAATTTATTTCGCGAGCACGGGCACAGTGAAAAAGCTGAGCACTACTGGCAAAAAGCACGAGAGTTGAACCCTGATAGTGTTAATTTTATTCGCCAGAACCTCACGCTGACCGAAGAGGGTTCTGCCGGCGAAAGCTTTCTGAAGCTTATGGGGGAATATATAAACCAGGGTAAGGCCTATTATCGTCCGCTGGATATTGAATCCTGATGACGATGGTGTGAACTTTGACGCGTGAATCTGTCGAATTAGCCGCTCGCGCAACTGTTATTCAAACGCGTTATCGCGAATCTACTTTAGAATATCTGCATACCCGGCCCGGTCGCTTTTGAATGGTTTATCGCAGTGCGGGCCGGTGATTTATGCATGCGAGAAGCTAGTTTTCCGCAGCATCGCTCATCAAATCACCAACCCTGCATTAATGCATCAAAGCGGGGTGCCGGAAAGAGCGCGCCCAGTTAGTGGAAGCTAACCGGGGTATCCTTTGAAAATGGTGGGCCGTGATGGACTTGAACCATCGACCAATTGGTTAAAAGCCAACTGCTCTACCAACTGAGCTAACGGCCCCAGAAGGAGCCGGTATAGTACGGATTTCGAATGAAAACTCAAGGCATTTTTCTAAGGGAATCAGCAGGCTGAAGCTTGTAACCCGGAAGAATCCCTCACTCCCTCGTAGTCTTAATGCGCTTTCGAGCGACGGCGTCGTGAGCTATTCTGAATTTGCAGATTCAGACGATGATTCTTGTGCAGCCTCCACCTCCTTCTGAATACCCCGAAGTAAGGCCCCACCGATCTAGCGGCCTTTTCGGGGTCGATTTCATCGCTCTCACCCAGACCCTAAGAGCGGCAGCACACCCAGGATACCGAACACTATCAACGCCGTACGCTGTTGTCGGCCATGCACTTCAACACTGGCATTCACCAGCAACCAGATGCCCCACACTGTGCGCACGAGGGCTCCCACATAAGGAATCACGCTGATTAGTATGGCCACGGGGAAGATTGCATAGGAGTAGGCAACACAGCGATAGGCAGCCTGGTAGTCCTGCGTTGAGCCCATCAGTTTCCAGATGACGAAAAACACAGCCGCGGCAATGAAGCCTCCGATCAACAGCGCGATGGGCAGCACGATGATGGCCACCACGCCACCAAAACCGGCCCCGGTGAGGCCAATGATAGATAGAAGCGCGAAGATGCCGCCAGCGATTGCCGCCATTACCAGCGTGAAGGTCACTGGTTCCCGGTAGCCGCCCTCCCGCGGCATTGCGCGGTAGAACCCCGCGGGATCGGTTATCACCTGTTTGGCCTGCTCGATAACCTTACCCAGGGCAAACTCTTCAGCTGGGGGCGGGGTAAGCTGTTCCTCATCATGATTTTCTGTTTCGGACATTCTGTGTTCCTCCGCATGGATTAGACCAAACAGACCGGCGCGAGACGACGGCGTTGATTCTCTAAAAAGGTTAGACCAGAAACCGGGCTTTGCAACGAGTTTTGCGCCGTTGTCGGCACACATCCGCGCCACGTTTAGAGGTAGCGAGTGGGATCCTGGATACCGGCGTCGACAAAGCCCTGGCGGCGCAGGCGGCAGCTGTCGCATTTGCCACAGGCAAGGCTGTCCTCGGTGGCCTGATAGCACGACACCGTGAGGGCATAGTCGACTCCCAAAGCAACGCCAGTGCGAATGATATCGCCCTTGCTCTGCGTCATCAGCGGCGTGTGTATGGTCACTTTCTGGCCCTCCACGCCCGCCTTGGTGGCAAGATTGGCCATTGCCTCAAACGCGGCGATGTACTCGGGCCGGCAATCGGGGTAGCCGGAATAGTCCACAGCGTTCACACCGATGAAAATATCGTGGGCGCCCAGCACCTCCGCCCAGCCCAGGGCGATCGACAAAAATACGGTATTGCGGGCCGGTACATAGGTCACCGGTATGCCCTCGGTTTCTACCTCGGGAACAGCGATGGACAAATCAGTGAGGGCAGAACCACCGATACTGTCCAGGTTCAGGTTCACGACCTTGTGCTCAACATCCCCCAGAGCCCGAGAAACACGCTCTGCGGCAAACAGCTCAGCTCGGTGCCGCTGGCCATAATCGAAACTGAGGGCATAACAGGCATAGCCTTGGGATATCGCCAAGGCCAGTACCGTGGTGGAGTCCAGCCCACCAGACACGAGGATAACTGCGCGTTTTTGTTCCGCCATACTCCTCAGTGCCCCGGCTCGTCATTCCACAGCAGTTTGTGTAGCTGCAACTGCAATCTCACCGGCAAATTATCGGCCAGAATCCACTCGGCTAACGCCCGGCCAGTGAGCTGCCCATGGCTGGGAGAAAACAATACATCCGCTACCCGCTCTGGCAACTGGTACTCATCTAACTTGAAACGGGCCCAGTCGTAGTCCTGTCGATCACAGATGACAAACTTGACCTGATCGTGGGCGCGCAGTAGGGGAATATTGGTATAGTCGTTGCGTTCCATTTCCTGGGAAGCGGGGGTTTTCAGATCAATTACTGTTACAACGCGCTCATCCACACCCGCCAGACTCATTGCCCCGCCGGTTTCCAATGAAACTTCATAGCCTGCATCACACAGTGTCTTTAGCAATGGCAGGCAGTTGGGTTGCGCCAGGGGCTCGCCGCCGGTCACAGTGACATACCGCGGCGCATAGGCGGCCACTTTTTCAGCAATGCCCTCTATTGTCTGCATCTGACCGCCACTGAAGGCATACTCGGTATCGCAGTAAACACAGCGCAAAGGGCAGCCAGTGAGACGCACGAACACCGTGGGTAAGCCAACGGTTCGCGCCTCGCCCTGTAGGGAATAAAAAATTTCTGTGATGCGAAGTTGATCCACATCCGGGCTATCGGGTGTGGTGTTACCATCAACGGGGAGAGAGTTCGTCACCAGTTCGCCGCTCAGTAGTTCTCGGCAATAAAATCCCTGGCCAGTTTAACCACGGTGTTATTTTTTCCATCGTACTGAACAATCACCAGATCGAGATACTCTCTGGCCTTTTCCCTATTGCCCTTCATAAACTGCACTTTGCCGAGCTTATACAGGGCATCCGGTGCCTTGGGGCTGTCGGGGTATTGGCTAAGTAACAGTGCGAACGACTGGCGCGAAGCCTCCAGGTCCGGCGGTTGCTTCACCAGATACAGTTCGCCCAGCCAATAATGAGCGTTGGCCGCGTACTGACTCGAAGGGTAGGACTGTATGAACTGCTTAAATGCCGGAATGGCCTGTTCAAACTGCTTGCCCTGCACCAGACCGTAAGCTGCACGGTAGGCCGCTGTCTCACCCGGCTGTTCCGGCGCAGCTTTTCCGCTGCGTCCTGAAACCGGTGCGCTGGCTAGGGGCAGATTGCTTGCAGACGCACCTGCACCGGGTTTGGCAGCAGAAGAAGCGCCGCCGCTGAGCCGTTGGTCCAGATCGGTGTAGCGCTGCAGGCTCTGTTCCTTGAGTCTCTGCAATTCGTGCGTCTGCTCTTCTACCTTCCCGTTAAGAAGCATGACTTCCTGCTGCAACCGTTGAATCTGGGAAAACAAGGCCCCAAGATTCTGCCCGGATGACGAACCGGCTGGCGCAGTGTTTCGACTATTAATAGTTGCAGGAGTAGACGCTGGCGCGATACCGCCAGACGCAGCCGGAGCATTATTGACACCATAGCTGGTAGCAGGATACGCCTGGGCCGGCTTAGCTCCGTAAGGATCAGTGGGAGTGGGTGCATTGGTGCGCACAGTTGCGCTACCGCCAGCCGCCTCCGCAGCGGCGCGCTCGGCTTCAAGATCCACGTAAGTCTGGGCGGTCACGGAAAATGACAGGGGAGCGGCCAGAATAACCAATCCCCTCGCTACCAACAGTCTACTGACAGAAAAAAACACCGGCCGCTATTACTCGAGCACAACTCGGCGATTTTGCGCCCAGTTGCCATCGCCCGAACCGTAAGCCACAGGGCTCTCTTCGCCGTAGCTAATGGTCTCGATACGGAAACTCTCGATGCCATTGGCCACCATGTAGTCGCGTACGGAAATCGCCCGCCGCTCACCCAGTGCCAGGTTGTACTCGCGCGTACCGCGCTCATCCGTGTGCCCTTGCAGGCGAACCTCTTCAGTGCTGGTCTGCAGGGCTGCAATATGTGCATCCAGCGCTGCCAGGGCCTCCGGGGTGAGGTTGGTGCTGTCATACTCGAAGTAAAACACATTGCCCAGGGCGGCAGCCGCCTCTTCAAGGCGCGCCTGGTCGACGGTAGCGATAGCATTCGCAGCAGCAGCAGATTCCTGCGCTTCCTGCGCCGCTTGAGCAGCGGCGGCGGCAGCGGCAGCAGCAGCGGCCGCGTCCTTTTCCTCTTGGGTCGTACCACAAGCAACCAGTAACACCGCAGTTAACAGCAATGTAATGGCTTTACCCGCAACAGGTAGATGTTTCATAGACCCTCTTCCTTCAACTTGTGGCTAACAATTTAGTGTGTTGATGCAGCGATTAACGGCTCAAATAGGGCGACCATGCGGGTTCTCGTACATCCCCTTCGCGTGCCGGCAGCCGGAATTTTACGCCGCCATCCACCGAAACGCCGGCCAGAATACCTCGATCTCCAGCCTTGGTGGCGTACAATACCATAGAGCCATTAGGGGCGATACTGGGGCTTTCATCCAGCTGCGTAGTCGTTAAAACGTGCGTGCGATTGGTCACCAAATCCAACAACGCAATATGAAAACGGCCGTCCTGCTGGTGCACCATCACAACATTGCGGCCATCCTGTGCCACACGGGCGCGGGCATTATAAGTGCCCTCAAAGGTCAGCCGCTCGGTAGAGCCGTTGCGCAGGTCGTAGCGGTAGATCTGCGGCCTGCCACCGCGGTCAGACGTGAACAGCAGAGAGTTTCCATCCGGCATCCAGGTGGGCTCGGTGTCTATCGCGTAATGGCGGGTGATCCGCTTTAACTGTTTTGTCGCCAGGTCCATCAGGTAGATGTCCGGACTGCCGTCTTTGGACAACACCATCGCCATCGTCTTGCCATCGGGCGACCAGGCTGGCGCGCTGTTCAGCCCCTTGAAATTGGTCAGCTGTTCGCGCCGCCCGGTGGACAGCTCCTGTCGATAAATCGCCGGCCGGCCGGTCTCGAAAGAGACGTACGCAATACTCTTAGCGTCGGGAGACCAGGTGGGACCCAGCAGGGGTTCACTTGTTTCAAGCAGCACAACCGGATTTGCGCCGTCGGAATCTGACATGGTCAGCCGCGAATAATCCTTGCCGCCGGGTACCCGTGTAACGGAGATATACAAAAGACGCGTGGCAAACGCTCCTGGTACACCAGTGAGTTTTTCATACACCGCGTCGGCGACACGGTGGCTCATCATCCGCGCTGTGCTCGCAGGGCCTGTCTCAGCGCCAGAGTCGACGATGGTCTGACGCAGCACATCGAACAGGTCATATTCGATACGCAGCTCATTGTTAGCCTTCGAGACGCGCCCGATCAATAGATACTCCGCCTCGATGGCGCGCCAGTCGCGATAAAACACATCTGCCTGAGCAGTGGGCCGGCTGAGCATATCGGTGCGTGCAATCGGCACAAACTGCCCACTGCGCGCGAGATCACTGTCGACCACAGCGGCGACGTCCTCCGGCGGTGCACCGTTGCCCTGCCAGGCGAAAGGCGCTATCGCGATGGCCGTCGGATTATCCATACCCTGCGATATCTCGATCGTTAATTGGGCCTGCGCGATACTTGCAACCATCGCCAGAACAACACTCAATAGAACACTCGGTAGAACTTTCATCAGTAACGCAAATCCTCTGGCTTAAATAGTAGGCGAAATCGCCTGAACTGTTTTTCAAATTCCGCATTGGGAAGCTGCTGTAATTCGGGAAAGGCACCTGCCTTCTCAACGGCGTTAATGGCTGAGCGATCAAATGCTGTATTCCCGCTACTTCTAATAACGGTGACGCTGACCACATCGCCAGTAGGTATTAACTGTATCGCCAGCTCGGTTTCCATGCCATTGCGCGCGCTCGGCGGGCGGCTCCAGTAGCGGATGACCGTCTGCTGAATAAGGCCGATGAAACTCGCCGCCATTTCGTCTGCACTGGCAGTTGCCTGCGCCTCTTGCTCCAGCAACTCGGACAGCTCAGCGCGGGCGATTGCGGCCAGTTCGTTCGGGCTAATTCTAGGTTCGGGCTTGGGCTCCGCCTTGGGTGCTGGCTTGGGTACCACCTTTGGCTGTGGTTTTGGTGTCGGCTTCGGCTCTACTTTGGGTTCGGGCTTGGGCTTCGCCACCGCAGGCGTCTTGGTCTTGGGCTTGGCAGCGGGCGGCTTAGGCTTCGGTGTTGGCTTAAACTCACTGACATCTACCAGGCGAGCGTTTATGACCTGAGGCACGGGCTTCGCACGGGTAATTTCCCGCTCGGTACTGGTCCAGTTGACCGTCAGCAGATAAATAATCAGCCCGTGCAACAACACCGTGGCCAGGGCTGGACGAAAGATAATTCGCGGGATAACTGGCTTGGCGTAAACAGAGGTACTCACTTGGGGTTTTCTGTGACCAGCCCAACGCTGGGGGCACCGGCTTCCTGTAATGCAACCATGACAGTCACGACGTCGCCGTAAGGTACCGCCCGATCACCCCAGACCAGCACGGGTTTTTCGGGGCTTCGACGCATCACCGCTGCGACCCTGTCCTTAATTGTCGCCAGAGCCAATACTTGATCCTCCTGCCCCAAATTGAGGAATAGCTGGCCGGCAGCATCAACCGACACAATCACCGGTTCACTGTCTTGATTCTCCACCGGGTCCGCACTCGCCTCCGGTAAATTAACCTGCACACCCTGCATCAACATCGGGGCAGTAACCATGAAAATTATCAATAGCACCAGCATCACATCGATGTAGGGGACTACGTTGATCTCCGCCATAGGCCCATGTTTTTTGCGACGCGCCACCTCGCCCTACCCTGCCTTCTTGTCACGAGAGCGCACGGCAAAGGCCTGGCGATGCAGAATGCCGGAGAACTCATCCATAAAAGTATCGTAGCGATTGCTGAGTACATCCACCTTCGAGGCGAATCGGTTGTAGGCCAAGACTGCAGGTATTGCGGCAAACAGGCCCATTGCCGTTGCCACCAGGGCCTCGGAAATTCCCGGCGCAACTGTGGCCAGCGTGGCCTGTGTGGAATTGGCGAGGCCACGGAAGGAATGCATGATGCCCCACACCGTGCCAAACAAGCCGATATAGGGACTGGTGGAGCCCACCGAGGCCAGGAATGCCAGATGCCGCTCCAAACGCTCTTCCTCCCGCATGTACGCAACACGCATGGCGCGGCGTGAACCCTCGATCACCGCCTCGGAGTCGATTTCCGATTGCTGGGCCATGCGGGAAAACTCCTTGAACCCTGCTCGAAATATACTTTCCATACCCACGATTGGGGTGCCATCTGAAGCCTTTTCATTGCCCTCCCGATAGAGCTGCGAGAGGTCAATCCCCGACCAGAAGCGTTCCTCGAAGCGATACATCTCGTCGCGGGCATTGCGAAAGTAAACATAGCGGTTGACGATCATGTACCAGGACGCCATAGAGGCCAGCAGTAGTATCATCATCACTAACTGCACAGTGAAGCTGGCATTCCACACCAGATCCAGCAGACTCAACTGTTCTTCCAACGCCTATTCCCCTTCCTATTAAATTTCTTTTTGTTCCAACGGCTGCAGACGCTCCACCATTTCAAGCGGCAACCGACACGGTTTTACTTCCGTGCGGCTAACACACGCAATCGTAACCGTCCCCACGGCCAGCACCTCGTCACCCCGGCGTACGCTCTGCTGAAATACCATGCCAGCACCGCGCAGATGTGCGAGCGTGGCTGTCGCGACCAGCTCATCATCCAGCCTGGCTGGTAACAGATAGCGCACCGCCACATCCCGCACCACAAACATCAGGTCGTAGTTGAAAATAAACGCTTTGCTAAACCCGAGTGAGCGCATGAACTCGGTGCGCGCCCGCTCCATAAACTTTAAATAGTTGACGTAATATACAATCCCGCCGGCATCCGTGTCCTCAATGTAGACCCGCATGTTGTGTGAAAATTCCACGGCGGCCACTAGGAAGTATTTTCCCCATCAGGTGGCAACGCGAGATTGCTTTGTGTCGCGCCGGGCCCAGCCGGGGCTGGCAGGCCGAAGTGTAAATAGGCATTACGGGTCACCATACGACCTCGGGGTGTGCGCAGGATATAGCCCTGCTGAATCAGGTAGGGCTCAAGCACATCTTCAATCGTGCCACGCTCTTCGGATATCGATGCGGCGAGACTGTCTACTCCCACCGGACCACCGTCAAACTTTTCGATCATGGCCAGCAGCAACCGTCGATCGAGATGATCAAACCCTTTCTGATCCACGCTCAGCATGTCCAGTGCCCGATCGGCGATCTCACCGGTGATGTATCCGTCTGCTTTCACCTGTGCATAGTCCCGCACACGGCGCAGCAAACGGTTGGCGATACGCGGCGTGCCGCGGGACCGGCGCGCAATCTCCGCCGCACCCTTGGTGTCGATGCCAATTTGAAGAATATGGGCTGAACGCTCGATGATATGAGCAAGATCAGCCACCTCGTAAAACTCCAGACGCTGCACAATACCGAACCGGTCCCGCAGGGGCGACGTTAACAACCCGGCCCGTGTGGTTGCGCCAACCAATGTGAACGGCGGCAAATCCAACTTGATAGAACGCGCCGCCGGGCCTTCGCCAATCATGAGATCCAGCTGATAATCTTCCATCGCGGGATAGAGAATCTCCTCCACCAAGGGGCTAAGGCGATGAATTTCATCGATAAACAGTACATCGCCCGGCTCCAGGTTGGTCATCAGCGCGGCAATATCGCCCGCTTTTTCCAGCACCGGACCGGAAGTCGTTTTAAGCGCCACCCCCATCTCGTGGGCGATGATGCTGGCGAGCGTTGTTTTACCCAGGCCAGGCGGACCAAAGATTAGCGTGTGGTCCAGCGGCTCCCCACGGCCCTTGGCAGCCTGCAGAAAAATAGTCATCTGCTCTTTAACAACTTGCTGACCCACATACTCATCCAGCGATTTGGGGCGTATCGCGCGGTCCGTGACATCTTCGCCCACACC
Source organism: Halioglobus sp. (assembly GCA_028825045.1). Taxonomy (GTDB): domain Bacteria; phylum Pseudomonadota; class Gammaproteobacteria; order Pseudomonadales; family Halieaceae; genus Marimicrobium. Next base: position 39,554 of record JAPKAY010000012.1, on the reverse strand, counting down.
TTCACCGACACCTTCGGCCTGGGGTGCGATCAGTCGGTCTGTCTCTATCATCCGCCCACCCTCACGCTTTGGCCATGGATTTCAGAGCGCGACGGATCAACTCTTCGCTGTCCACAACACTGTCTTCATTGACGGCCGTCACCATGCGGGTGGCCTCCTGCGGTTTATAGCCAAGAGAAATAAGTGCACCCTCAGCATCGGCCACAATGTCAGATACAGGCGTCATCGGCGCGCCTCCCTCTGCCTGCTCCTGCGCCGAATCCGCTCCTACCAGCCAGCCCTTGAGCTTATCGCGCATTTCCACCAGCAGACGCTCCGCCGTTTTCTTCCCCACCCCAGGCAGGGCAATCAACGACGAAATATCATCGCGCTGCACACAGCGCACGAAACTGCGGGCGTCCATGCCTGACAGAATCGTCAGCCCCAGTTTGGGACCCACTCCACTGACCTTAATGAGTTGGCGAAACAGCATGCGGTCGCGCTCGTCAATGAATCCGTACAACAGCTGAGCATCCTCGCGGACGACAAAATGCGTTACCAGTGAGACTTCCGACCCCAGTGCGGGCAGTTGGAACAGCGTGGTCATAGGCACCTGCAACTCATAGCCCACGCCACCCACTTCCACCAGAATATCCGGCGCTTGCTTATGAACGAGCTTACCTCTGATTCTGCCTATCATGCGGCCCGGAGTCCTGTCAGCGAATTCGGCGCCGGCGCACAGATTTGGCACCAGCAAGTTTGATCATACTTTGTTGCGTGTGCGCATGACACAGCGCAGCGGCCAATGCGTCGGCCGCATCCTCTTGGGGCATCGCCGGCAGCTTGAGCAACACTTTCACCATATGCTGCACCTGCGCCTTGTCTGCTGCACCCGTCCCCACTACCGACTGCTTGATTTGCCGCGCAGAGTACTCCGCTACCGGCATATCCCTGGTAGCGCACGCGACAATAGCCGCGCCACGCGCCTGACCCAGCTTCAGCGCGGAACCTGCACTTTTGGCCATAAACACCTGCTCAATCGCCAACTCCTGCGGGCAGTGCAAGTCCACCAGCTCCGTCACGCTATCAAAAATAATACGCAATCGTTCCGGCAATTCACCGCCGGGCAGGCGGATCACGCCGCTGGTGATGTACTCACTGCGCCCGGACACATAATTGATAATGCCAAAGCCTGTTTTGCGTGAACCGGGATCAATTCCCAGGATGAGCGACATACCAATTTCCGTCAGGTGCGATGGATTCTTATTATGTACAAATTTACAGTAGTGGTCAGCAATTGGGTGAGATGATTTTGGAAACTTGTCCAAACTTTGTCGCGGTTGCCACCTGCGAATATTCGATAACACTCGTCCGCAACAGCACAAAGATCGTAAATTGGCATAGCTACTGTAAAAGGCGCCAACGTTATGTCCCGTCTAGCGTAGACTCAATGAGATAGGCCGATGCTGGAGAGTTGTTCATGCGAGTATTACTGACGGGCGGAACCGGATTCATCGGAGTGCCGCTCACCGAGAGTTTACTGGCCCGCGGGTACGACGTGATTGTGCTTAGCAGGCAGACACTCACTGATAGGCCCGGGTGCCGTTTTATTTCAAGTCTGGATAGGGTTCCTGTAACCGAGGAGCTCGACGCCGTTATCAATCTCGCGGGGGCATCTCTTGCAGCCCGTCGCTGGAGTGAATCCTACAAGGGCGAAATTGTCAGCAGCCGCATGGACATCACCAGGCAACTGCTTGCACTGATGGTGCGGCTGTCTTGCCCCCCAAAAGTGCTGTTAAGCGCCAGCGCCATCGGCTACTACGGTCACCACGACGACGAACAGCTAACAGAATCCTCGCCTGCCACGCCAGGCTTTGCCCAAAAGCTCTGTTCTAACTGGGAAACTCTGGCGCTCACTGCCCAGTCATTGGGGGTGAGGGTTTGCCTGCTGCGTCTGGGTGTCGTACTCGACGGCGGCGGTGGCGCGCTGGAGGAAATGGCAAAGTCCTTCCGCTTCGGCGTCGCCAGCTGGCTGGGCTCTGGCAGTCAATGGCTGAGCTGGGTGCACCGGGAGGATGTCATTCGCGCTATCGGGTTTCTATTGACACGGGACGACTTACAAGGACCGTTCAACATCACCGCGCCCGAACCGGCCACAGCCTGGGAGTTTGCCAGGGCACTGAAGGCTCACCATCGCACTTTCATCCAGGCGGGCGTTCCCGCTTCGATTGCGCGCCTGCTGCTTGGGGAGATGGCACCGGAACTACTGCTCAATGGTCAACGGGTTTTACCCGCCCAGTTACAACGTTCAGGATTTGAGTTTAACTACCCCACCACCCCATCGGCGCTGGCGGCCATCTACGGCACTCCCACCACGACGCTCACCAACAGCTCATCGGAATAGCATTCAAAGGACAGGTGCCCTCAACAATCGACTTCGTGCTGATTCGAATGGGCATCCACAACCCCCTCTTCGACCCGCAATTTAGCGAGTGCTGATACTTCCAGTTGACGCACCCATTCTGTGGACACCTGAAGCTGATTAGCGATCTCCGCGCGCGTCAGAGGGTCCTCCCGATCCAACCCCCAGCGCCGGATGACCACACGCTGTTCGAGGGGCTCCAGTATCTTGATGCTCTGCATCAGGCATCGGTTCAAGGAGTCCTGCTCAGCCCCGGCGGCTGTGGGTGAAAAGGGACCACCGGCGATAGTCTCGCCCAGATTAGTTCCCTCTGGATCGCCATACATGGGGGTATCCATTGACAGGGATAGGTTGCCCACCTGCTGCAGCTCCCTCAGGGCATCAGGGGTCATCTTCAGTCGCCCCGCGAGTGTGGCGGTATCAGGTTCAGTGCCAGTAGCGTTTAGATAGTGCATCCGCTCCCGGTGCATTCGGGATACCTTCTCGTTGATGCCGCTGGGATACCGAATCATACCTCGCAATTCTTCGATTGCGCGCTGCACGGCCTGATTTATCCAGGTGTAGGCGTAGGTACTGAACCGAAAACCTTTGCGCTGCTCAAATTTTTCCGCCGCCCGGATAAGACCCACCACACCATTCTGGATAAGGTCTCGGTAAGGCACACCACGGCCGGTAAGGCGTCCAGCAATACTGAACACCAGGCGTAAATTGTGGCTCACGAGCTGTTCCCGGGCCGCGTAATAGGCGCCAAGATGTCTGTCCAGCAATTTCCGGGTTTCACTGTGAACGTCCACGGTGAAATCAACCGGTGGCACCGACCAGAGTGTGTGCCAGTGATGCAGGGCTGCCGCCACGCCGCGCAGGGTGCCGGAGCCTGCCAAAATTTCTGCCAGCCCTACTACCAGCGGAGCGGGCAGCTGCAGCGCGCCGATCGACTGCAGATCGACCTCCGGTGACCCGGCGGCTGAAAACAAGTCGTTGAACGCTACCAGCGCCGCCCGTTGTTCGCCGCCCTCCAACAAACCCACTTGCTCGCGGCGCAGCAGATAATAAAGCTCACGAATCTCAAACCCATCCGGAGTCGGTGGATGGCTCAACAAGTTCATTGCCCATTGTTCTATGTAACGTTTGCAGTGATCGTCACTGACAAGAACCTCCTGCAATTTCTCAACAGCCCCCCATTTCACCTGATCTATAGTCTTCTCTTCGTCTGCTGTTAGCAGCGCGTATTCACGCGCTTTGGCAAACAGCTCATCCAGAGCGGTATCTTCACTGTCTTTGGCCCAGTTACTCATTGCTGTTCTCTCCTGTTTGACAATGTATATACGCCATTGCGAGGCATCTGCGACCACATTAATGCCCTGTGGTGCTCGCAAAGTCGGGGCAAAACATGGGCAAAGCATCCGAAAGCTTAAGGCGTGCGTATTTATACTTGAGATATAACCAGAGAGAGTCGAGGGATGGATTTGCAACGCAGGCCTTTATACGGCATCGGCACGGTAGCGCGATTGACCGGCGTCAAGCCCGATACTCTGCGTATTTGGGAAAGACGCTATCAACTGGGTGCCAGTCAAAAAACGCCTTCTGGCAGGCGGCTCTTCACCCAGGCAGACGTAGAGCACTTGCAGCTGGTAGCGGCTATCGTCAAATCCGGTACCAGAATTGGAGAAATTGCCTCCTCCAAGCGAAAAACGCTTGAAGTACTGCTCAGGTCCCGTAACAAGGGCTCAACCACTGATATTCCCCAGCGCAAGGCCAAAGTGCTTTTCGTCGGCGCAGGGTTGTGTGAGTGGATGGAGGATCACCAGGGCTTTTTGGTGAATATCGACGCCCTGCTCGCACCGTGTTCGTTGCTGCAACTGGAACACGACACCCTCGAAATGGCAGGTGAAGTCGATGGTCTGGTCGTGGAGTCTGAAGGGTCCGTCAGGTCAGTATGCGACGCACTCTCCTGCCTGACAACGTCGCTGTGCACCAAGAACGTACTGATAGCGTGTTGTGAGGATAACCTCCGAAACCAGGAGGAACTGGAACACCATGGGTTTACCATCACCAGCTTTCCGCCCGACGCGGCGATGTTGGCCTGCCACCTGTCCAACTGTGGTACGGCAAGGGAAGTGAGTCGAGGCTCGAAAAATCTGGGTCAACTAGTGCCGGTCAAACCCCGGCTGTTCGACGAAGGAGAGTTTCCCCAAGCAAAAAAATCAAGCGTCAAGGCGGCGGGCGAAGGCCCTGACCATCTGGCCGGTCTGGTCCGGGATCTTGCTGCACTCGAGGAATGTCTGGCCAACTGCTCGGTGGAAAATTGGCGGGACGTCTCGGTGAATGCGAGTATTTATGCCTACACGGGGCAGGCGCGCTGGTTGATGGAGAAAGCATTGGGGCTCGCGATGGATACCGATAGCACTGCTGCGAAAGTGGATATTGTCAGCCGCACAAAACTGTCTTGAACGCCGGGCTGAAGCCAACTTACCGGCGGGCCAGCTGCAGCTACAGTGAGGCGATCACTTGATCAGGAATATCAACATTGGTATAAACATTCTGCACATCATCAAGATCTTCCAGTGCATCAACAAGCGCGATCAGAGCCTCCGCACCCCCTACATCAACTGGCACGGTCGTAGACGCGAGCATTGTCACCTCCCCACCCTCCGCTAGAAATCCGGCCGCTTCCAGCGCCGACCTGACGGCACCAAAGTCCTCCCAGGGCGTGATCACCTCCACCGAGCCGTCCTCAGCGACCAGCAAATCCTCCGCGCCAGCCTCTAACACCGCGTCCATCAACCGGCCCTCATCCACCCCCGACGCAAAATGAAGCTGTCCTTTGCGCGTAAACAGATAAGCAACCGAGCCATCGGTACCCAAATTACCACCGCGTTTGGTAAATGCGTGCCGCACAGCTGCTACTGTGCGGTTGCGATTGTCTGTCATCACCTCTAACAGCACGGCAATACCACCGGGAGCGTAACCCTCGTAGGTCAGCTCCTCCATATCGTCTGCTTCATTGGTTCCCGCACCGCGTGCGATGGCACGATCGACAGTATCGCGGGTCATATTGGCGCCGAGGGCTTTGTCCACAGCGGCGCGGAGTCGGGGATTGTCTTCAGACAGCGGGCCGCCTTGTTTGGCGGCAACCACCAGCTCGCGAATCAGCTTGGTAAAGGCCTTACCCCGCTTGGCATCCTGTGCTGCCTTGCGGTGCTTGATATTGGCCCATTTGCTGTGCCCCGCCATACCGGTGTTTCCCTGTGCGCCCCTATTGGGCTTTTTCGCCCTCTGTGCGGCTCTGTCGCAGGCGGATATTCAGCTCTTTCATCTGCTGATCACTGACATCGCCCGGCGCGTTGGTCATCACGCAGGCGGCGCTCTGGGTTTTGGGAAAGGCGATTACATCGCGAATAGAGTGGGCACCCGTCATCAGCATAACCAGCCTGTCCAGGCCAAAGGCGAGGCCACCGTGCGGGGGCGCGCCGTACTGCAAGGCATTGAGCAGGAAGCCAAACTTTTCTTCGGCCTCGGCCTCATCAATGTTCAAAATACGGAAAACGGATTCCTGCATAGCGCGCTCATGGATACGAATACTGCCGCCACCGAGCTCGCAGCCGTTTAATACCATGTCGTAGGCACGAGATAGCGCCTCGCCCGGATTAGCGGTCAGTGCATCGGCGTTGCATGAAGGCGCGGTGAAGGGGTGATGCAGGGGTGTCCAGCTGCCCTCCCCATCTTCTTCAAACATGGGAAAATCGACGACCCAAAGTGGCGACCAACCCGGGGCAATCATGCCCTGATCTTCAGCCACCTTGATCCGCAAAGCACCCAGTGCCTCATTCACCACTTTGGCCCGATCCGCGCCAAAGAAAATGATGTCACCATCTGCAGCGCCCAGGCGCTCGATCATCTGCGCGACGATCTCATCCGGCATAAACTTCAATATAGGAGACTGAAGCCCTTCCACCCCGGCGGCAACGTCATTCACCTTGATCCAGGCGAGACCCCGCGCACCGTAGATGGACACGTACTTCGTGTAACCATCAATTTCCTTGCGACTGATTGATGCCCCACCGGTGACTTTCAGTGCTGCCACTCTGCCGGCGGGGTCTTCCGCCGGACCACGGAACACCTTGAAGTCGACCTGTTGCATCAGGTCGTCAACACTGACCAATTCAAGGGGAATACGAAGGTCAGGTTTATCCGAACCGTAGCGATCCATGGCCTCTTTGTAAGTGATGTGCGGAAATTCGGGCAGATCCACCTCCAGTACCGACTTAAATAACTCGCGAATCATGCGCTCAGTGATCGCCATGATCTCCTGCTCGTCGAGAAAAGCGGTCTCTATGTCGATTTGAGTGAACTCGGGCTGCCGATCGGCACGCAGATCTTCATCACGGAAGCACTTCGCGACCTGGTAGTAGCGATCAAAACCCGACACCATTAACAATTGCTTAAATAATTGTGGTGACTGCGGCAAAGCAAAGAATTGACCAGGGTGTGTGCGGCTGGGCACCAGATAGTCGCGGGCGCCTTCCGGCGTTGCGCGGGTGAGAATCGGCGTTTCAATATCCAGAAAGCCCTCATCATCCAAAAATGTTCGCACCTCACTGGTGATTTTTGAACGCATGATCAGGCGGTCCTGCATTTCCTGGCGACGCAAATCCATATAGCGATATTGCAGGCGCACTTCTTCGCCTACATTAGTGTAGTCATCCAGCTGGAAGGGCGGTGTTTCGGCTGAATTGAGGATTTCCAGTTCCTTGCCCAGCACCTCAATTTCACCGGTCGCCATGGCTGGATTGACCGTCGCGTCGCCACGAGCGCGAACACGGCCAGTCACTTTGAGGACATATTCACTGCGCACACGGTCGGCGCGCTGAAAATGTTCTTCCGTGTCCGGGTCAAAAACGACTTGCACAATGCCCTGTCGGTCGCGTAAATCCAGGAAAATGACACCACCGTGATCACGACGGCGGTCAACCCAACCACACAGGGTAACCACTTCGTCAATATTTGCTGTACTGAGGGCGCCGCAATAGTGACTGCGCATATTCTGTATTCCGTCTGGATTGGATGGCCGAGCCCGTCGGGGGCCTGGTATTAGCCTGTCTTCTTGCTCTCGCTAGATTTGCTCTCGCTGGACTTGCTCTCACTCGACTTACCTGCGCTGGGCTTGCTATCACCTGAATCACCAGACGCTGGTTTGTCACCCGAGCCAGCACTTTCACTGCCTCCGGCAAGGTTCTTCTTATTGCCCGTTTTAAAGTCAGTTTCGTACCAACCGCCGCCCTTTAGTCGGAAAGCTGCGGCAGATACCTTCTTTTTAAGTGCAGATTCACCGCAACTCGGACATTCAAGCAGTGGCGCATCGCTGAGCTTTTGCAGCGCCTCCATACCCTCATGGCAGGACTGGCACTGGTATTCATATATCGGCATGGATTGGGCCCATCGGTGGTTAATACGCAGAAGGAGTAAAAATGGAGGCGCGAATTTTACCCTATGCGGACTTGTAGGCCAAGCGCAGACGGCAGCAAAACAGAGGGGCAAAAAAGCCCCGCACCAGACGGTGCTATAGGAGAAAAACTACTGACCAGCTTGCTCACGCAAACTGGTCAGTGACGTCGCTTAGGAAGCAGCGAATTCCTTCAGCTTCTTCAGCGGACGAATTTTCACAGCAATACTCGCTGGCTTCGCCTTGAACATCTGCTCTAATCCAGTAAATGGATTGATACCCTTGCGTGCTTTGACAGCAGGCTTATTTTTCGTGGTGATTTTCATCACGCCCGGCACGGTGAACTCACCCACTGAACGCTTCTTGATGCTGCGCTCTATCAATGCATCGTACGCATCCATCACTGAACTGATCTCTTTCTTGGTAAGGCCAGTATCTTCAGCCAGGTGCGTAACTATTTGACTCTTGGTTAGTTTTTGCCTGATAGCCGGCCCTGCCTTCTTCGCTGGAGCCTTTTTAGCTGCTTTTTTACGAGCAGGTGCCTTCTTTGCCACTTTTTTCTTTGGAGCCTTTTTAGCTGCTTTTTTAGTCGCCATATTATTTTCAACCCTTCCTAATGTTTAAAATTAAAACCCCTGCTAACTTGCACTAAGCTCTTTCCGAAATCTCGAAATAAGCGATGATACAAGTTGCAAAATTATATATAAATCATGAAACGCTACAATACAAGTGTTTTCTTCGATCGACGCATAAAAACCCTGTATTTTTAGTCTCAGATTGGCATGCGCAACAAAAGCGCAATGGCAACGTTAGGTCTTTTCCCAAATGTTAAAGCGTCTTTAAGATTGCAATACTCGTTCCAAAACGACTCTGTACGCTCTGAGTATTCAGACGTAAACTAGGCGCCCTTTTCCAAACCCATTAATCGGAAACATTCATGCGCACCAGTCGATTCCTGATCGCTACACAAAAAGAAACACCTGCCGATGCCGAGGTTATCAGCCATCAATTAATGCTCCGTGCAGGCCTGATACGCAAGCTGGCAGCAGGGCTGTATACCTGGCTGCCCCTTGGCCTGCGCGTACTGCGGAAGGTGGAGGCCGTTGTGCGCCAGGAGATGAATGAATCCGGCGCCCAGGAAGTGAGCATGCCGATAGTGCAACCGGCGGAGTTATGGCATGAATCCGGACGCTGGGAGCAGTACGGCCCCGAATTACTGCGCATTCAAGACCGCCACCAACGGGACTTTTGCCTGGGCCCCACACACGAAGAAGTCATAACCAGCCTGGTGCGGGATGAGATTAAAAGTTATAAGCAACTCCCGCTTAATCTCTACCAGATACAGACCAAAGTGCGGGATGAGATCCGACCCCGGTTCGGCATCATGCGTTCTCGCGAGTTTTTGATGAAGGACGCCTACTCCTTCCACCTGGACCAGGCCTCGCTGGAACAGACCTATCAGACCATGTTTAGTGCCTATACGAACATTTTCACGCGCCTGGGCCTCGAATTTCGGCCCGTGATTGCAGATACAGGCAGTATCGGCGGCAGCGCTTCCCACGAGTTCCATGTACTGGCAAGTTCAGGCGAGGATACGATCGCGTTCAGCGACGGAAGCGACTATGCGGCGAACGTCGAGATGGCCGAAGCACTCGCACCCCCGGGAGGGCGAGCAGCACCTGGTGCCGATCTGGAGAAAGTATCCACGCCCGGGATTAAAACCATAGAGGCACTGGCCAGCTTCCTGTCAGTTGATGCTGCAACCAGCGTAAAAACGTTAGTGGTCGAAGGCGAGGAAGAGGGTGAGTTGGTCGCTCTCATTCTACGCGGAGATCACCAGCTGAACGCGTTGAAGGCACAGAAGCTTCCCGGTGTTGCCGCGCCGCTTCAAATGGCGGATGAGGACAAAGTGCGTGCTGCCTGTGGCGCCGGATTTGGCTCGTTGGGTCCGGTTGGTCTGAAACTACCCCTCCTAGTCGATCGCAGCGCTGCAGCATTGGCCGACTTTACCTGCGGCGCCAATGACGATGACGTGCACCTCACCGGCGTGAATTGGGAGCGAGATTGTCCGGCGGGAGAGATCGCAGACCTACGCAACGCGATAGCCGGCGACCCTAGCCCTGACGGCAAAGGTCAGTTGCAAATCAAACGCGGCATCGAGGTAGGGCATATTTTTCAGCTGGGCACTAAATACAGCGAGGCGATGAACGCTCAAGTACTCAATGAAAACGGCAAAAGCGTCGCGGTAACCATGGGCTGCTATGGCATTGGCGTAAGCCGCATTGTGGCCGCCGCTATTGAGCAAAACCACGACGACAAAGGCATTCTCTGGCCGGAGGCAATGGCACCTTTTCAGCTGGCGATTGTGCCGCTGAATATGCAAAAGTCTGCGGAGGTAGCGAGTTGCGCCGAGGACCTTTATGAGCGATTACGGACGGCGGGTATCGATGTACTGCTGGATGATCGCAATGAAAGGCCGGGCGTGAAATTTGCTGATATGGAGCTGATTGGCATTCCGCATCGCGTGGTTATTGGAGATCGCGCTCTGGCTGACGGCAATGTTGAGTATAAGAGTCGGCGCGGGGAAGAATCGGAGCTTGTTGCAAAGGAGGACATTTTAGAGTTTTTGCTGGCGCAATTACACACGGATTAGACTTATGTCCCATCTCCACCTTTAGAGGATATATACCCCAGCCGGGACGTGCAAAAGCGCGGCCATTGGCCGCTCGGCTAGCGCAGATCGATCAATACACAGTAACCAGCTAACGATATGAACCCGGCGACTGCCCAGTCCACTTCTTGAAAGAACGATGAAATGCACTGGGGTCGGAAAAACCCACTTGCTCGGCCACCTCGCTTACCGTCAAACCGTCCCGACTCAACATCGAAATCGCCAGATCACGCCGGGCGTTGTCCTTGATGCGCTGGTAGGACGTGCCTTCCTTCTCTAAACGCCGCCGCAAAGTGCGTGCCGACATGTTTAAAAGTGAGGTTAACTCCTCAAAGCTAGGCATCTCCTGTCGAAAATCATCACCCAGAATTTCCCGTATGCGGTGGGTAATGCTCTGGGTGCTGGAAAGAGGCTCAATGACCATGTAGTAGGGCGCCAGCTTCAGAAACTCCGAAAGGCCTTCCTCGTTTCGAATCAGTTCAGCATCCAGATGACGGGCGCTGAAAGTCACAGAATTAACCGACTGGTCATACTCCACCGGGCAGGGGAAGAAATGCCGGATACCGTTCATGAATTTTGGCTTTGGCCCGGCGCAGGTAGCGCTGGTAATATCGATATGCTGTCCGATCAGCCAGCCACCAAAGCGCATCCACATAGCCAAATTACATAAAACACTGTGCTGTACCTGTCCGGAGTCATCTTCGCAGAGGTAGGTCAGCATAGCCTCCTTGTCTTCTCGATCAACCAGCAATTGATTGACGACTTTCGCGCCCTGGCGGACCCTGCAGACCTCATTAAACTCGATCGCACGGCGCATAGCCGCAGCCAGGGTAGAACTGTTGATCATACTCAGCGCAATCAAACGAGTCGTACCCACTGGCGTCCTCACATCCGGCATCACGCCGCCGGACTCATCGCCCAGGTCCCGGATTAACTCCAGGCACAGGCGCGAATATTGTTCGCGAGAAACGAAGGCCGTCTGCATGTCTTGGTTCAAGGGATCAAAAGGAAACCGGGCGGCACGAAGAATGGCCTGTACATCGCAGTTATAGGTCCGTGCCTGCACCAACAGCGCCCGCGTGAACTCCATAGGCACCGACTCATTGTACAGCGCTGAACCAACCGGCTGTTTTGGCAAGATCTAAAGTTCCTTCGATGGGGCCGTAAAGTATAACGCTTCCTCGCCATCAAGGCGAAGCGGCTAATGCCACAGTGGCATCATCATGTGGAATAGTGGTAACTTTTTAGCCGCGTTGGACGAGTTGCCACAGGGAAGCCCCCATTTGCACCTTGCCATGCGCTAACTGACTCCTGCAATAAGCCGTCCCATAGGTTTGACAACGTCTGGCAGGCTGATCACTATGTATAAAAAATGCTGGCAATCAAACAGCTTAAGGTCCAATGACAGATATATCGCAACTGAGTAAGTGGAATCGCGACATTTCCAGGGCAATCGCCGCCCTGGGCACTGAGCAATTTTTCCCGGCTCTGATTGAGGCCGTCAATGGTCAGGTGAAAGTCGATTACCCTCAGGTCTGGCTTTACCACAAAGACCTACCGCCGAGAGTTTTGTATCACGCGATTCCAAAGCACGCACTTACCAGCCAAATAGACGAGTATCTGGAAGGCCCCTATCGCGAGGACCCGTTTTACCAAACCTCCATGCAGCAGCCCCGATCCAAGATCTATCGCCTCTCACGGGTGGCCATGGGGAAATTAAAGGACTCCGACTACTATCGTGATTACTACTCCAGAACCGGCAGCTCTGACGAAGTGGTATACCTTTCCAAATTACATGCCGGCAATGTCATCAATCTGAGTATGATGCGGGTGGGCGATCACGGTCCGTTCTCCGATGAGGAATACGAATCCCTCTACCTGCTAGCAGAGCCCATTTCTGAGTTGCTCAAAAGCCACACAGAGCACAACGACTTTGCCGCAACCAATCTAATCCAGCCGGGTATCGACCACCAGATCGACCTGGCTTTTCGCACCTTTGGCGAATCACTGTTGTCCCCGCGAGAAAAAGACGTCCTCGAACTCATGTTACGTGGCTACGGCACGGGTGTGTCCGCTGAACGCCTCGGAATCGCCGTTGAGACTGTTCGCCGCCACCGTAAAAGCATCTATCGCAAGCTTGATGTCTGCTCCCAAACCGATCTTTTTTCTCTCTTCCTCAACGCCATGTCCTGCATGGGACAGGCCGCTGGTGCAGACCCGCTCAGTATTTACATGTCGCCACGCGGATCGGTAACCTGACCCACCAAGCTCCGCTTTATCAGCAGCACCGGCAGCGTTACGCCCATTTTTTTTGCCTGCAGTATTTAACCCCGCTCCAACCTGCCCCAACTAGGGTATTGAGTGGCGGGGTTTAACCATGGATAGTATGTCATTACCGATCATTTTACGGTGTACGCATGTCACTTGAGGCCGATTGGTTCCTGCGGGCTCATCCCGAGATCACCACTATTGAAGCGCTGCTCCCAGACTGCAACGGAGTGATGCGCGGAAAATGGGTCCCCCGCCACAAACTGGCGAAGATTTTCGACGGCGAGTTAAAGCTTCCCAAAACGGCACTTAGCCTGGATATTTGGGGCAGGGACGTGGAACAGCTCGTCTTCGCCTCCGGTGACGCCGATGGTATTTGTCGCCCTGTGGAAGGATCCCTCCTGCCAACCCCTTGGGCTGCCGGCGGTCAACATGGACAGGTCATGCTCTCCATGTTCGATGCCGATGGTAGCGCCTATATGGGCGACCCGCGTCACGTACTCAAAAAGGTGCTAAGCCGCTATCAGGAGGCGGGCTGGCGCCCGGTTGTCGCTGCCGAACTCGAATTCAGCCTGGTCCGCTGGGACGATACTGTCCCCCTCCACACCTGCCCCTCACCTGTTGGTGGCTCACCCGTCGGCGGTAACACCTACGGGGTGGATGTGTTGAATCACCACCAGAGCATGATGGAAGACTTACGGCTAGCCTGTGAGGTGCAGGATCTTCCTTTTGACGGCGTGGTAAAAGAATCTGCCGCGTCCCAGTACGAAATCAACATGCAACATGTTGACAATCCGGTGTTGGCAGCAAAACAAATCCTGATGATGAAACGCTTGATTAAAGGCGTTGCTGCCAAGCATGAATTAATTGCCAGCTTTATGCCCAAACCGTTTGAAAACGAAGCGGGCAACGGCATGCATGTTCACTGCAGTGTGCTGGACGAAAGTGGCGCCAATATATTCGACGATGGCACAGAAAAGGGCTCACCCTTGTTACACAACGCTATTGGCGGTTGCCTGCTCAATATGGCCGATTCCATCGCTATTCTCGCTCCCAGTTTCAATAGCTATCGTCGCTTCCAGTCCGGCTGTCACGCCCCCACCTTTCCCAGTTGGGGCTACGAGAACCGCACCGTAGCCGTGCGCATACCCGCCGGAAGCCACACTGCCCGAAGACTGGAGCACCGGGTTCCAGGTGCCGATGCAAACCCCTATCTTCTATTTGCGACAGTACTCGCTGCCATGCTCGATGGAATCGAACAAAACTTGTCTCCTGGCAACCCGATAACGGGAGATGGGTACTCTCAGGAAGAAGCGAAACTTCCTCAATACATGCCTGATGCTGTGCGTCTGTTCAGCGAATCCGATTTTATTCGCAACAGTTTGGGGGAAGAATTACAGCGCATCTACACACTCACCAAACACCAGGAACTCGATGAGTTTCGCAAACGTATCTCCCTGCTTGAGTACCAATCTTTCCTCGAAAAGCTGTAGCGCCTCCTACCCCGGCGGGCTCTTGCAGCCTAAAGTGGTGGTCCTCGATTTTCCACCACGCCGGCGACCGCTGCATCTGACAACGGGCTATCAGTGCTGGGCGGGAGTTGTCGCTCAAGGCGCCTGACCAAAACAACAAGCCCCCCCAGCGCCAACACACCAAACACCACCGCACCCAGCGCCTCTCCCGCCAGTACACCCCGAGGACCGTACCATTTTGCACCGTAATAAACGGCGGGAATGGTTCCCAGTAACGCCCTGGCAAAATTGAAGCCAGTCGCCCAGTGGGGGTGGTACAAATTATTAAAGCTGGCATTGGCAACGAATAACATGCCATTGAAGGCGAACGAACCCGCCAGAAAATAGGTGTAGAACAAAATCAGCTCAGCCGCCTCAGCGCTGGCCGAAAAGACGCTTACGATACTCTTTGCGCACAGTGCAAGAATCATACAAACCAAGGCGACATACAGCACGTTAAACACGATCGCATTGGTAAGTGTCGAACGCACCCGCGGATAGAGTGCCGCGCCGGCATTCTGCCCCACAATAGGGCCGACTGCGCCAGAAAGTGCAAAAACAGCCGCGAACGCCACCGGCGTGATACGCCCCATAATCGCCGCACCTGCCACAGCGCCATCACCAAACTGTGACATTGTGCGCAGCACAAAGCCGCCGCTGATCGGCACCGCCAAATTAGTCAGCACCGCCGGAATCGCAATAGTAAGAATCGGTTTTATATCCGACAAAAACTCTTGGCGCGACACCTTGCAAGGCAGCTTGTGCACCACAGACAAAACATGCCACGCGAGGAACATCATCACCGTTCGTGCAACCACCGACGCCAGCGCTGCCCCTTCCAACCCCCAGTTAAAGGTGAAAATAAATAACGGATCCAACCCCGCATTGACCAGTGAACCGAGCACCGTTACCCACATGGAGCGACGCGCGTCGCCGACGGCACGAACACCCGCGGCCATACTCATTCCCAGGACCAGAATCGGCATATTAGGCAGCACAATACTCGCGTAGCTATGCGCATACTCCAGGGTCTGCCCCGATGCTCCCAATATCTCCAGCAGGGCGCGCAGATTGAACCATGCAACCGCACTGATGAATGTAGCAACTAGCCCGTTAAATATCAGCGCGCTGGAACAGTAGCGTCGGGCAACATCCCACTGGCTGGCGCCCACTGAGCGCGCCACCAAAGCCCCCAGCGCTATCAATAACCCGATGCTGACGGACACCAGGAAGAAAACCAGAGTGCCGGCATAGCCGACCGCAGCAGCAAGCTCCTGTTCGCCCAGTAGTGTGAGGAAATACATGTCGACCAGATCGACACCGAACATTGACAACAAACCCACTGCGCCAGCGCTGGTCATGACCACCACGTGGCGCATAGTGGACCCCTGGGTAAAGACAGCGTGCTTCATTAGCGGTGGTAGCCGATCATAGTGAAGGCGAAAAACACTTCAAAAAGGTTGAACTTTAGAGGTACAACTAGAGTCTGAAAGCGGTGAAAGAGAGGACATTAAGGGGTGCTCAGCTCAACCTATAGGATGGAAGCCGCATGATACTGTAGAATGCTCGCCCAGTGTGGCCCGCGGGGCACACTGGTCTACGAAAAGACTTTTTCCGCCAAAAAAGTTAATATCGTCAAGAATTTGAGGCCATACGAGGCACGATTAAACTCATGACCAACAATACAACTAAACCACCGCTGAATATGGTCAATATGGTCATATTTGCCGGCTTTCCCATTGCCGCATTGATACTCGTTCCTTTCTGGGGCATGTACCAGGGTTACGACAGTTTTCAGTGGCTTTGGGCACTCGCCTTCCTCTATCTTAATGGCATGTCCATTACCGGTGGTTACCATCGTTTGTGGGCCCATAAATCTTACGAAGCGAGCCCCGCGCTAAAATGGTTTTTTGCCTTCTGGGGAGCCGGTGCATTGCAGAACAGCATCCTGATCTGGGCTTCTGACCACCGTCGTCACCACCGAAATGTGGACGACAACGAGCTTGACCCCTACTCGGCGGGCCGTGGATTGTGGTTCAGCCACATCGGCTGGATGCTTCGCGAATACAACACGAACGATCCAGACTTTAGCAACGTCAGGGATTTACAGCGCGACCCTATTGTCATGTGGCAGGATAAGCACTACGTCGCGCTCACAGCGTTTATGAACCTCGGCTTGCCGCTGCTATTGGGTATCTGGCACGGAGAGATCATTGGCACGGTGTTGCTTGTCGGCCTATTGCGTCTGGTAGTGAATCACCACGTAACCTTTTTCATCAACTCCCTGGCACACTATTGGGGCTCCCGGCCCTACACTGAATCAAACAGCGCTCGTGACAATGGCTTCCTCGCCTTTCTCACCTATGGTGAGGGCTACCACAACTATCACCACATCTTCCAGTCGGACTATCGCAATGGCATTCGCTGGTGGCAATGGGATCCCACCAAATGGATGATTGCACTGTGCGCACGCGTAGGCTTGGCAAGCGAACTAAACCGAGTCTCCAATTTTAAAGTTCAACGTGCCATTCTCGACACCACCTTTGATCGCGCCCGCACCAAACTGGAGGGGGCAATGGACAGCGAATCCCTTTCTGAGATGCTGGAGAGGGAATATCAATTGTTCACCGAGTCCATCAACCAGTGGACGGCTCTTCAGGCAGAGCGGTATGAGCGCACAAAAGGACATCTGAGTGACGCCCTGTATGAACACAAACAGCACTTACATCAAAAGTGGGAAGCCGCTGCCCTGGTCAATAAACTCAAGACACTCGAGTACGGGCTAAAAATGCAACGTAAGCGCCTGACCCTGCTAATGGAGCAGGTCCATTTCCATCAGGCCCAGATGGCCTGATATATTCAACTTGAGAGATCGATCATGACCGATAGCGTGTACGAATTCAGCTGCCAAACCCCCGGCGGCACCCCCAAGTCTCTGGAAGATTATCAGGGCAAGGTTCTATTGGTAGTCAACACTGCCTCAAAATGCGGCTTTACCCCGCAGTTTAAAGGGCTGGAAGAGATGTACAAAGAGTACAGCTCCAAAGGACTGGAAATACTGGGTTTCCCCTGCAACCAGTTCGGCAAACAGGACCCGGGCAGCAACGACGAGATCATGGAGTTTTGCCAACTCAACTACGGGGTCAGTTTTCCCATGTTCGGCAAGATTGACGTGAACGGCTCCAATGCCGATCCACTGTTCAAACACCTTAAAAAAGAAGCACCGGGCGCACTGGGAACTCAAGGCATCAAATGGAACTTTACCAAGTTCCTGATCGACCCTTCAGGCAAGGTTGTAAAACGCTACGCGCCCAAGGACACCCCTAAGGCAATCGCCAAAGACATCGAAAAACTGCTGGCCTAAACCCTCAATGCTCACGCGTGGCCCGAAACTCTATATCGGGCCATCGTTCTTCCATTAACGATAGATTGACCCGGGTCGGCGCCAGGTAAGTGAGATAACCACCGCCATCGATGGACAGGTGTTCAGCAGCTTTCTTTCGAAAATCTTCCAGCTTACGCTTATCGTCACAGTTCACCCAACGCGCAGTATAGACATTCACTGGTTCGTAATGCGCGTCTACCTTGTACTCGTCTTTTAATCGATAGGCCACCACTTCAAACTGCAACTGCCCGACGGCACCGACAATCAGATCTGTTGAAGTAATAGGAGAAAAGACCTGGGTGGAACCCTCCTCAGACAACTGCTGCAAGCCCCGCTGCAGTTGCTTGGACTTCATCGGGTCTGTCAGTCGAATACGGCGAAACAGCTCCGGCGCAAAGTGTGGAATTCCCGTAAATTGCAATATCTCTCCCGCGGTAAAAGTATCTCCGATCTGAATGGTCCCGTGGTTGTGCAAGCCGATGATGTCACCGGACACCGCTTCTTCCACCAGCACTCGCTCTCCGGCCTGGAATGTCACCGCGTCGGCAATCTTCACTTCCTTGCCGATACGCACGTGCTGCATCTTCATACCTTTCAGATAGCGCCCCGAACACAGGCGCATAAAGGCGATGCGATCGCGGTGGCGCGGATCCATATTGGCCTGGATCTTAAACACAAAGCCGCTGAATATTGCATCGGTGGCCGCTACTGTGCGCTCGATAGCATCCCTGTCCAGCGGCGCAGGAGCCCACTGCACAAAATCATCCAGCATTTCGCGCACGCCGAAATTACCAAGAGCAGTGCCAAAAAACACAGGGCTTAATTTGCCCGCTAAAAAGGCGTCCAGCTCGAACGTGTGGCTGGCGCCACGCACCAGTTCAATCTCCTCGCAGACTCTCTCATACTCGTCACCCAAAAGTATGCGCGCTTCATCGCTGTCGAGGCCATCGATTCGCCGGTCATCTGACAGCACGCTGCCCTGTCCCGGCGTATATAGATGAATAGTATCGGTATACAGGTTGTACACGCCCTTGAAATCCTGACCCATACCGATAGGCCAGTTGATAGGCGCTCCCTGAATACTCAATACCGATTCAATTTCATCGAGTAGGTCGATAGGGTCGCGAATATCCCGATCCATTTTATTGACGAAGCTAAAAATCGGTGTGTCGCGCAGGCGGCAAACTTTCATCAACTTGATCGTGCGATCCTCTACGCCTTTCGCCCCGTCGATTACCATCAAGGCTGAATCCACAGCCGTGAGCGTACGATAGGTATCCTCGGAAAAGTCTTCATGTCCCGGGGTATCCAGTAGATTGACAGTGCGCTCTCGGTATGGGAACTGCATAACAGAGGATGTTACGGAGATACCGCGCTCCTGCTCCATACTCATCCAGTCGGATGTGGCATGCGGGCCCTTCTTACCCTTAACGCTGCCTGCCACCTGGATAGCCTGACCCAACAGCAGCAGTTTTTCGGTGATCGTGGTCTTACCCGCATCCGGGTGGGAAATGATCGCGAAAGTGCGCCTCTCATTAATTTCAGCGTTTAACTTGCTGTCGGACTCCACCAAAGCTCTCCAATAAAATACGCCGCATTCCCGCTAGTTGTTGAGCGGAAAATCAAAGGGGCGGGATTATAACCTAAAGCGGTGGCGTTTATCCTCGACTCGAAGGGGCCTGCACAGCGGCGATGCCGGGCAAACTCAGTTGACACATTCGCCGACTGCTGGAAAGTTAACTAAGTCGGACTGGCGCAGCTATTTAGCGCTTCAGGTGCCTCAGTTTTCTATCGCAACGACACAACATAAGAAACTGATCTCGCTATTATCACAGCATCGTCGCGTTCATAGTTCAAGATTGCCCGCCGTAATTTCCATTATCTGATTGCCAATGGATTCCAGGTTGAGATCGACATTCGGTAACAATTTAGCCATTGATGTCACCCGTAAGCCCTCGTACCCACAGGGGTTAATGCGGTCAAATGGTTCGAGTTCCATATCCACATTCAGAGCCAAGCCGTGGTAGCTGCAACCGCGCCGCACTCTTAAACCCAATGAAGCGATTTTTTCTTCCCCCACATACACACCAGGCGCACCCGGTTTTGCCGCAGCACAGATACTGTAGTTTGCGAGCAATTGCACCACGCTACGCTCTATCAAATTAACAAGATCGCGCACGCCCAGCTGATGCCGGCGCAAATCGACAAGAAGGTAAAGCACCCATTGGCCTGGCCCGTGATAAGTCACCTGTCCGCCGCGGTCTGCTTGAATCACAGGAATGCCTCCCGGTGTCAGCACATGTTCCGCCTTGCCGGCCTGACCCTGGGTGAATACGGGCGGGTGCTGCAACAGCCACAACTCGTCAGGGGTGTCTTGGTCACGGGAATCGGTGAATTGACGCATCGCGGCTAGAGTAGGCTCATACTCAGAAAGACCCAACTCTCGAAGTATGGGAGCTGGATGTGACACTGGCTAGAGCACCATTTTTACATGGCCGGTTGCCAGCAGGTCCTGGTGCAATGCTTCCAGCTGCTGGGGACCCGTGGCGGTGATAAAAATAGTGAGCGACGTATAAGTACCATTACGGCTAGCTTTGACACCGACTGTTTCCCGGTCGAAACCGGGCGCGTGTCGCTCGAACACCTCCAGTATGACTGTTTCAAACGTGTCGCTACTCGTGCCGAGGACCTTGATCGGGTACTCACAGGGAAATTCAATCTTGGGGGCTTCAGGCTCTTGCACCATACTGTAATCTCTATGTTTGGACAGTGCCTGAATCAGGTGCCAAACAGGCCGGTAAACCACATCAGAACAGTGTCCCATACCCGCGCAAAAAATCCTCCGGGCTCTACGCTTTTCAGTGCCACCAAGGGCTGCTCCAACACTGTCTCACCGTCAAGACTAATGGTAACAGTACCGACGCGAGCTCCCGCGGCTAGCGGCGCCTCCAGAGGTTCGTTAACCACAACTTGCGTTACCAACTTGTCTTGCTTTCCGCGCGGGAGAGTCAATATAGATTCTTCCAACAAACCGACAGACACATAGTCTTCCGTGCCCTTCCAGATACGCGGCCTCTCCAGCTCTGTCATTGGCGCAAGTGCTGTGACCGTTTCATAAAAGCGAAAACCATAGTTCAGCAAGCTACGGGTGTCATTCTTACGCGCTTTGGTACTAGAGGTTCCCATCACCACCGATACCAGACGCATTCCATTGCGCTCAGCGGACGCAACCAGACAGTATCCGGCCTCTTGTGTATAGCCGGTTTTCAAGCCATCCACAGAAGCATCTTCCAGGATCAGCGTGTTGCGGTTGTACTGTCGAATATTGTTGTAGGTGTATTCAGGCTCTTTATAGATTTCGTACTGTTGAGGGTGATCAATAATCATGGCCTTAGCCAGAATGGCCAAATCCCGCGCCGTGGTCATGTGGTCCGGATCGGGCAGACCGTGGGAGTTAACATAATACGTACTGGTCATACCGAGCTTTTGAGCGGTGGTGTTCATCATCTCGGCAAACACCGCTTCGCTACCGGCAATATGCTCCGCCACTGCCAGCGTGGCATCGTTACCCGAGGATACGATGATACCGCGCTGCAAGTCCTCGATGGATACATCCATACCCGGTTGAATCCACATCAGCGAGGAGCCGTTGAACAAGGGGTTTTGGGACCAGGCATTTTCGCTGATCGTCACCATATCAGACTCATTGAGACGCCCTCCCTGGATTTCCTCAGCCAGCAGATAAGCTGTCATCATTTTGGTCAGGCTGGCCGGCGGCAGAACCATGTCGGCATTGTGCTCCACCAGCACCTTACCGCTTGCGGCGTCGACCAATAAATAGGCCTTGGCCGCCAGCTGGGGCGGTGATGGCACCACCATCTCTGCGTGAACACCAAAAGTGGCAACTGCAAGGAAAAATAAGAGCGTTAATCTAGCCATGAACTCACAAGACCGTGGGGAATGTTATGCAAACAGGATGGTAACCTATGGATCGCTGAAGCGAAACAAGCATGGCGCTCAGGGCAATGGTTGTCCCATGCTATACCCATGGGCTTCAAGCTGCTCTTGCACCGCCAAAAAATGCTCCTTGTCATCAACCGGCCCTACTCGCACTCTGTAGAGGAGGCCCCCGCCTGAATCAACTGGCGAGATAAATACCGGAGCTGAAACGAGCGTCTGCAGCTTTTCCTGCAGCGTCTGGGCAACTTTTTCCCTGCCAAAGGCTCCCAACTGGAGATAGCGGTAGATGCCATACGTTACATCTCTTCGATCTTCGACGCCCACTACATTTATGACCTCTACTTCCACCCTCGCCGTTCCCTGGGACATGTAATCTAATTTCACTGCCGCTGCATAAGACAAATCGATCAGGCGCTCGGCGTGGAATGGACCCCGGTCATTCACACGCACCACGATATCCTTCCCATTGTTCAGATTGGTGACTCGCACATAGCAAGGAATGGGTAAAGTTTTGTGAGCCGCACTGGCCTGATAAAGATCATAGCGCTCACCGTTGGAGGTTTTGTGGCCGTCAAATTTTGCGCCATACCAGGACGCGATACCCTGTTCTTTGTAATTGTGGTGATCTTCCAGCACCTCGTAGGAGACGCCATTGACGCTGTAGGGGCTCAAGTTACCGGATGCAAGGATAGGGTCGGGGCGGGGCGCGGCTTCGACAACATCTTCTGCGATGATGGGGCGCAGTGGCGCTATATCCTGAGTAATGGCATAGCGCGAACTTGTCTCGGGTTTGGCATCGGAAACATCGGTGCCAGATAAATCTGGGGGCGGCGTGGAACAGGCACAAAGGAGCAGAAGTAGCGCGACTGCTGCGGCCAAGGGGTAGTGCGCTGTCACTACTCCACCCTGGCGCCCAATCGCTGACTCAGTTGATAGACGCTCATGGCATACATTGCGCTGTGGTTGTATCGCGTGATGACATAAAAATTATGTAGTCCGAGCCAGTATTCATAGCCATCTTCGAGTTCAAATTTCATAGCGGTAGCCAGCGCTTCCGGATCCAGTTTCTCTCTCGCCACTACGCCTTGGGCAGCGAACTCTGCAATCGTATGCTCTGGTTTCAAATCCTTGCGGCTCTGAACAAAGACGTCCTCGGGCGTATCATCGTTGGCATCAGCGGCCACTACCACAGTTTCACCAGTGCGCCATCCATGTTGCTTGAAGTAGTTAGCCACACTGCCTATCGCATCTACCGGGTTTTCCCATATATCGACGATTCCATCGCCGTCAAAATCTCTGGCGTATTCACGGTAGCTGCTTGGCATAAACTGACCAAAGCCCATGGCCCCGGCATAGGAGCCCTTCAGTTCGGTTGGATCTAAACCCTGGTCGCGCGCGAGTATCAGGTAGTGCTTCAGTTCGCTGGTAAAAAAGGGCGAGCGAGCAGGGTAGTCAAATGCCAGTGTAGATAGCGCATCTATCACGCGGTAGCTTCCTGCCACCCGCCCGTAATAGGTCTCCACACCGATTATGGCAACGATAATTTCCGCCGGCACACCATACGCCAGCTCAGCGCGGTCCAGCGTCTCGCGGTGTTTCGCAAAAAACGCTATGCCCTGCTCTTCCCGCTTCTTGTTGAGAAAAATTTCGCGATATTCGTACCAGGGCTTGGTTTTTTCCGCAGGTCGGGCGATGGCTTCCAAAATACTGTCTTTACGTTCCGCCTCGGCAAAAACCAGCAACAATTTGTCCCGATCAAAACTCTCTTCCACCACCAGCTCATCAACCAGCGCCTGGGCAGCGGGATGAACACCATAGTTATCGCCTGCACAGGAAATGGCTGTCCAAAAACAAGAGACAATGAGCAGGACTTTCAGACGTAACGGCATAAACTAAAACTCATTCTGATGAAGCAAAAGGGATTGGCGGGGCGATCCAGACGTGAAGGCATCACGTCACCACTCTACGTTGTTCAGTACTAATCGCCATAATAATTCCAAATCCGGCCATGAGCGTGACCACGGAAGTACCGCCGGCACTCACCAATGGCAAGGGCACGCCCACCACTGGCAACAACCCTGCGACCATGCCCATATTAACAAAGACGTAGACGAAAAGCGTCAGTGTCAGGCTCCCTGCCATCATACGACCAAAACTGGTCTGGGCGTGAACGCCTATCCAGAAACCGCGCAACAAGATCAACAAGTAGATGCTCACTAACACCAGGATGCCCCGCAATCCATGCTCCTCCGCGAGCAGGGCAATGATGAAATCCGTGTGACTCTCTGGCAGAAAGTCCAGTCGCGACTGGGTGCCTTGCATCCAGCCTTTGCCCTCCCAGCCGCCAGAGCCAATGGCCGTCTTGGACTGCATAATATTCCACCCGGCTCCGAGTTTATCAGTCTCCGGATTGATCATCGTGAGAATACGCTGCTTCTGATAATCTTTTAGCACAAACAACCAGGCCGGCCACGCCGATGCGACCGCCAGTACTACCGCACCCAATATGTAAGTCCAGCCGATACCCGCGAGGAACATTACGAACAACCCACTGGCTGCAATCAACAAAGCGGTGCCCAGATCTGGCTGGCGCAAGATCAGGGCGGCGGGCAGAGCAAGCAGTAGCAGTGCCCCTATCACATGCAAGAATCGTGGCGGCAATAACCGACCGGAAAGGAAACCGGCTACAGCAAGGGGCACCACCAGCTTCATAATCTCCGAGGGCTGAAATCGAAACCCTCCAATCTCCAACCAGCGCTGTGCACCTTTGGCACCCACACCCACAAGGACCACAGCAACCAGCAGTGCAACCCCCCCCAAATACAACCAGGGAGCCCAACGAGCATAACGTTGTATACTCACCTGGGCCCCCAGAAACATGATCACATAGCCGACCAGAAAATAGCGTCCCTGGCGCGTTACCGCAGCCATGCTCTCACCCGAAGCGCTGTACAGCACGAACAGACCATAGAGGGTCAACATCAGAAGCAGCAGTAACAAGGGCACATCGATGTGCAGGCGTAATATAGCACTGGGCGGACGCGCCATGTCGTGGGAGCCCTGGTGCGGTAGCTGTCGAACGTAATCGCTCATTACCCTGGCTCCACGTCGAGCCAGGTATCGATCACGGCGCGAGCAATCGGCGAAGCGGCAGAACTGCCACCGCCATTCTCGACGATAATCGCCACTGCGATAGTGGGCGCCTCCAGAGGAGCAAAAGCGATAAACAGCCCGTGGTGCCGATGCCGCTCGTCCACTTCGTCTTCGTTATAGACGGCATTCTGAGCGATTCCAATCACTTGGGCGGTCCCCGTTTTCCCCGCCATCTCATACTCGATCCCCGCCGCCAGTGCTTTTGCGGTACCGCGCTTGCCATGCACTACCTCACGCATGCCATCGTAGACCACGTCCCAATTCTCAGGCGGAGCCAACAATGGCTCATGGTCGGGTATCACCAAGGGCTCACCGTCCACGCTCATAACCAGGCGCGGAACGATGCGCTTGCCTTTACTAGCCATCACGCTAGTCGCCACGGCTAATTGCAGGGGTGAGGCGAGCATATAGCCCTGTCCAATACCAGCGCTAATCGTTTCTCCGGGATACCACGCAACGCCCAGGGCTCCTCGTTTCCACTGGGTCGAGGGCAAAATACCATTGCGCTCATTCGTCGTATCGATACCGGTACGACGCCCAAAACCAAAGGGATAGAGATACTCGTGCATGCCGTCTATGGTCAGACGTCGAGCCAGGTCGTAGAAATACACATCGCAGGATTCAGCGATCGCCATCTTCATGGCCACGTGAGGGGCGTGCCCTGTCCCTCTAATTCGCAGAATCCAGTCTCTGTACTTACGTGAATCACCGGAAAGTTTATACCACCCAGGATCCGGCACTGTTGACTCTGGCGTGACAAGCCCAGATGCCAATCCAGCCATTGCCATAAAGGGCTTTATCGTCGAACCTGGTGGGTATGTGCCCTGAACCGCACGGTTGTACAGCGGCACATCTGGCGAGTCTCGTAAGGCACTGTAATTGGCAGTACTGATGCCATTGACAAACAAATTGGTATCAAAACCCGGGGTGGAGACCAACGCCAGCACACCCCCGGTGAGTGGATCGATGGCAACCACAGCTCCGCGTCGGTCACCCAGTGCGTCGATAGCCGCGCGCTGAACACGGGAATCCAGATGCAGTTTTAGATCTTTACCCGGCTTGGGCGCATAGCGTTCGAGGACTCGCAGTACACGCCCGTGGGCATTACTCTCAACGTTTTGGTACCCCACCTTTCCGTGCAGGATATCTTCGTAAAACTTCTCCACCCCCACCTTGCCCACATGGAGAGTGCCTCGATAATTTGTCTCATCCAACTCCAGTACCTCCTGCTCATTGATCCGGCTGACATAGCCAACAGCATGGGAGAACAAATCACCGTGTGGATAGTGACGCATCAATTGAGCTTCGACCACCACACCCGGCAGCCGATGGCGATTAACGGCCAGGCGAGCCCGCTCCTCTTCCGTCAGGCGCAAGCGCAGTGGCACCGAGTCATAAGGACGGCTGCGTTTGAGTTTTTTGCGAAAAATTTCGAGATCTCTCTCGGAAACCGGCAACAATGCCTGCAGTTCAGCAACGGTGGCCTCCAAATCCTCCACGCGTTCACGTACCACCGAGAGGATGTAGGTGGGCCGGTTGTCTGCCAGCAATTCACCGTTGCGGTCATAGATCAACCCCCGCTTGGGTGGCAGGGGCTGCAACTGCACCCGATTGCGCTCAGATTCGGTGCTGTAGGTTTCGTACTCGGTAATTTGCAGGGTGTAATAGCGCGCCAGTACGATGCCCAGCAACACCACTACGATGCAAATCGCGATCACAGTGCGAGCACCATAAATACGGGACTCCAGCTGGGGATCTTTTAAATCAAAGTGTTGCGGCATTTAAGCGGCTGCATGACCTAGGCTGGGTGATTACAAAAAACACTACTGGCGATGATACGGGTGGTTGACGGTGATTGTCCAAGCCCGATACAACTGTTCGGCCAATAGCACTCGAACCAGCGGATGGGGTAGTGTCAGATCACTCAGCGACCAACGCTGATCAGCTCGCTCCAGGCAGGCACTTGAAAGCCCGTCGGGACCACCAATCACGATACTGTAATTGTCTCCGGACATTTGCCAGCTTTCTAACTGCTGCGCCAGCTTCACGGTAGATAGTCGTCGGCCCTCTACGTCCAGCGCAATGACCTTATCGCCCGCGGGGATGGATTTCAGTATCTGTTTACCTTCTGCTGCACACACCTTCTGGACACTGATATCTTTTCCCCGTCGCGACAGGGGAATTTCTCGCCACAGAAGCTTCAGTTCCGAGGGCATACGCCGAGTGTACTCCTGCACCCCCTCACTAATCCAGGTGGGCATCCGGGTTCCAACCGCGATAATACTGATGCGCATTAATTGCTGACTTCAGGGGTTTCCCAGAGACGTTCCAGATCGTAGAAATCACGGGTCGCGGGCAACATTACATGCAGTACAACATCGCCGAAATCGACCAGCACCCAGTCACCCGCATCCTCACCTTCCGTTCCCAACGGCGGTATCTCCTGCTTTTTAGCTTCCACGGCAACATGGTTGGCCAGCGATTTCACGTGACGATTAGATGTGCCGCTGGCAATGACGAGATAATCCATCATGTGTGTAAGTCCGCTAACATCCAGAGTCACCGCATTGACGGCCTTGAGGTCATCGAGCGCGTCGACGATAAATTTGACGAGTTTTTCAGATTCCATAACACGGGTTTACTTCAATTTTCATAGATTGCGATCCAGTTTAACGATAAAGGTTGTAGGTTTGAATGTATTCCAACACTGACTGAGGCGTCAGATAGCGAACCGAACGACCCGACGCGAGTAACGCTCGAATCTCGGTGGACGAGATCGCCAGCGGGCGTAACTCTTCAATCAGAACCCCCCCCGCCGGCCGTTGACGCAACGCGCCAGCATCTTCCAGCCGATTGTCTGCCAGCCATGTTGCCACCACACCCGACTCCGGCAGTTCCCAGCCGGGACGAGCAATCACGATAATATGCGCCCAGTCGAGCAGCTCTTCCCAACGATGCCATCCGGGGATATCCAGCACCGCATCACAGCCCATCACCATGCACAGGCCAGTTTGCGCGCCCAACTCCTCGCGCAACTCAATCAGGCTGTCTATGGTGAAAGACTTACCGGGGCGGTTCAGCTCTCGCAGGTCGCATGTCAGATGCCGCTCTCCTGTTACCGCCAGGGCCACCATAGCGGCCCGATGCTCGGCACTGCAATCCGGCGCCGTCCTATGGGGAGGCTCTGCGCTGGGCATCAGGCGTAACTGCTCGAGGTCCAGCCGCTCCACCAACTCTAGCGCAGAGCGAAGATGGCCGTAATGCACTGGATTAAAAGTGCCGCCCAAGACGCCTACCAGTGAAGATTCGGGTGCCGCTGGTGTGATCAAGAGCGAATCTGCCCCTCACCAAGCACCACGAATTTCTGAGAGGTAAGCCCCTCCAGGCCCACGGGTCCGCGAGCGTGTAGCTTATCAGTAGAGATACCAATTTCCGCACCCAGGCCATACTCGAAACCGTCGGCCAGCCGAGTAGACGCGTTGATCATGACTGAGCTGGAATCGACTTCCCGCAGGAATCGCATGGCCCGCCCGTGATCGCGCGTGACAATACTGTCCGTATGCTGGGAGCTGTAGGTATTAATGTGTTCGATGGCCTGCTGCAGATCCGCCACCACGCGCACCGCCAGGACAGGCGCCAAATATTCCTCGTGCCAGTCCTGCTCAGTTGCGGCCGTGGCGGCGGACACGAGCGCCACCGTGCGCGGGCATCCGCGCAGCTCCACTCCCGCAGCAGCGTAGGCCTCAGCCAGTCGCGGTAGCACGGCAGCTGCCTTTGACTCAGCCACCAGCAAGGTCTCCATGGTATTGCAGGTACCGTAGCGCTGGGTTTTGGCATTGACCGCAATGCTCACTGCCATTTCGTCGTCAGCCCCATCATCGATATAGACGTGACACACCCCATCGAGATGTTTGATGACCGGCACTTTGGCGTCTTTGCTAATGCGTTCGATAAGCCCCTTACCACCGCGAGGGACAATCACATCGACGTACTCGGGCATGGCAATTAACTTTCCTACGGCCGCTCGGTCCGCTGTGGCCACCACCTGCACGGCGGCCTCCGGCAATCCGGCCGCCTGCAGTCCCTGAACCAGGCACTTGGCGATCGCACCGTTAGACGCCAGCGCCTCAGAACCACCACGCAATATCGTCGCATTGCCTGATTTAAGGCAGAGACTAGCTGCCTCCACCGTTACATTAGGCCGGGACTCATAAATGATGCCGATAACACCCAGCGGTACCCGCATGCGGCCCACTCCAATACCGCTAGGCATGGTGCGCATATCAGAGATACTCCCTACCGGATCAGGAAGCGCTGCAACCTGTTGCAAGCCTTCCAGCATGGCATCGATGCGAGCAGGCGTCAGCTCGAGGCGATCCAGCAGCGGCGCACCCAATGCCTTGGCACGGCCCTGTTCCATGTCCTGCGCATTAGCATCCGCTAATTTAGCCCGCGCGCCATCGAGGGTATCGCGCACTGCCAGTAGAGCATGATTGCGCACTGCGGTAGACGAGGCTGCCACAACGCGCGACGCCGCTCGCGCGGCCACGCCCAATTCGACCATGTACTGATCAACGTCCATTGCTAACTACTCTGACTCGCGCGAAAAGGGCGATTATACCTGATCACTGGAGGGTATGTGCTACGCTCCGGTCTGTAATTCTCACGAGAAAACCAATGCCAGTGACCGTTGAACTGGAGTTTTTTTACGACTGCTCCAGCCCCTGGACTTACTTTGCATTCACGCGAATTATTCCGATGATGGAACGCTTGGAGGTGCCAATACGTTGGCGTCCCATTCTGGTGGGAGGGGTGTTCAATGCGGTGAACCAGGAAGTTTACGCCGCCCGCGAGGCGATGTTTAACGACAGCAACAGTCTGCGCTTGAATTATTACATCAAAGATATGCAGGACTGGGAGCGGCTCTGCGGCGTTCGCGCCCAAATGCCTCCGGGCCACCCGATCAGCAGCGTGAAGGCCATGCGTGGAGTGTTCTTTGCGCAGGAGCAGGGATTACTGGTGCCCTACTCCAAAGCAGTTTTTGAGACTTACTGGGGAAGCGACACGCCGGATATCAGTAGTGATGAAGTCCTCTGTGGGGTATGTGACCAGGTGGGACTGGACAGAAAAGGCTTCTTCAAAGCGATTGAAACCCAGCATTACAAGGGTCTCTTGCGCCAGAACACCGATGAGCTTATCGCTCGCGGCGGATATGGTTCTCCCACCATTTTTATTGATGGTGGCGATATGTACTTCGGGAATGATCGTCTGGAACTGGTTCAATATCGATTGCGGCGATTACTCGAAGGGAAGTAGTTTCCATGGCTGCCATGGTGCAGCTCACCGCGCCAATACCGCCGTCGTTAACCGGCGTATTGCACCAGGCACTGTGCGAAAGCTGAGAATCGATGGATACGGCAACCACCTCAACCCCCAGCGCACGGACTTTATCCATGCGCTGGTCTAGAGCAATCAGCTCGAAGGGGCAAACAAAGGTATTGTGCTCGCAGTCCTACTCGGACGTTTTTTCGGTAACCGACTCTTTGATCAGAGTCTGCAATTCACCACTTTCGTGCATCTCGGTAATGATGTCACAACCACCGACCAATTCTCCCGCCACCCAAAGTTGCGGGAAAGTCGGCCAGTTGGCATAAGCGGGGAGATTCGTACGAATTTCCGGGTTGGTAAGAATATCCACGTAGGCAAAACGTTCACCGCATGCCTTTAGCGCCTCCACAGTACGAGCTGAAAAGCCGCACTGAGGCTGGTTGGGGGAGCCTTTCATATACAACAAAATATCGTTGCTTTCGATCTGCTCTTTAATCGTTTCGATAATATCCATTTTTCTCCTGCCTCATGTTGCTGCCACAGGGGCAAGCGCGTTCTGAGCCGAACATAATAACCTATTATGACCAGAAATTGCGCTCGCCTGTTCAAGTCGATTGCCAATCTTACGTTATATGGCTATAGTTGCCCTCTTTAGAGGCAGCTCCCGCTGCCTTTTTGCGTTTCTGGGAGGGTGAGAAAGATGTCGGCGCTTATGCAAACTTACGCCCGACTCCCTGTGACCTTCAGTCACGGTGAGGGCGTGTACCTCTATGACACTGAAGGTCGACGCTACCTGGACGGCATCGCGGGCATTGGCGTGAACGCCCTGGGCCATGCCCATCCGGGGGTCACTGACGCCATCCGTAAACAGGCCGACAAGCTGGTACACAGCTCCAACCTCTATCGCATTGCTGCACAAGAACAACTCGCCGCAGCCCTGACTCAGGTCGCAGACATGGAGAGCTGTTTTTTCGGCAACTCCGGTGCTGAAGCCAACGAGGCTGCCATCAAATTGGCTCGCCTGTACGGGCATGAGCGGGGCATCAAAAAACCTAACATCGTGGTTTTAGAAGGCGCCTTCCACGGTCGCACACTGGCCACGCTTAGCGCCACTGGCAACCGCAAGATACAGGCCGGATTTGAACCCCTGGTCACTGGATTCATCCGCGCTCCGCGCAATGATGTAGAAGCCCTGCGTCAGATCGCTGCCAACAATCCCGACGTGGTCGCTTTTCTGGCGGAACCTATCCAGGGCGAAGGCGGCGTAAAGGTGTTGGATTCGCAATATCTTCAAGCCGCGCGCCAAATCTGCACCGAACAAGGCTGGCTGTTCATGCTTGATGAAGTGCAGACTGGCAATGGCCGAACGGGTACCTATTTTGCCTATCAGGGCCTGGGCTTAATGCCCGATGTCGTCGCCACGGCAAAAGGCCTGGGTAACGGCGTGCCCATTGGCGCCTGCCTGGCTCGCGGTGAAGCCGCTAGAGTTTTGGGTACCGGCCAGCACGGCTCAACCTTTGGCGGGAATCCGCTGGCCTGCTCAGCCGGACTGGCTGTGCTCGATGCCATAGCAAAACAACAGCTGTGCGCCAATGCCACTGCTATGGGCCAGTTAATTACCGATACGCTGCGTGCCGACAATAGTATAGCGGGTCAGATCACCGAAATTCGCGGCAAAGGGCTGATGCTCGGGATTGAATTACACAAAGATTGCGGCGAACTGGTGCAACAGGCCCTCGACGCAGGCCTGCTGATCAATGTCGCGGCGGGCAACACTATCCGCCTGCTACCTCCGCTGGTGATTAATGCAGGTGAAGCCCGGGACCTGGCTCTGGGCGTGGCTGACCTGATTCGCAAATTCAACTGAGCCGGCGCTCATCGACAACCTTACAGGACTGACCATGTCGAATACTCGACACTTTTTGACGCTTTTGGATTTCAGCCCGGCAGAGCTGAAAAACATCCTCCAACGTGGCATTGAAATGAAGCGCGAACACGCTGCTGGAGCTGATCAGCGGGCCTTCCCGGGCTCGGTGATGGGCATGATTTTTGCCAAATCATCCACACGCACCCGCGTATCATTTGAAGCTGGCATGGCGCATCTGGGGGGGCACGCCATGTTCCTGTCGCCCCGAGACACCCAACTGGACCGCGGAGAGCCCGTGGAAGACAGCAGTCGCGTCATCTCCTCTATGGTAGATATCGTGGTGATCCGCACCTATGGTCACGACATCGTGGAGCGCTTCGCCGCACACTCTTCCGTGCCTGTCATCAACGCCCTGACCGACGACTATCATCCCTGCCAGTTGCTAGCCGATATGCAAACCTGGATGGAACGTCGCGGCAGTATGGCGGGCAAGCGAGTGTGCTGGGTCGGCGATGGCAACAATATGTGTCAGTCCTATATCAATGCCGCAAGGCAATTTGATTTTGAATTGCGTATCGCCTGTCCTCCAGGTTTTGAGCCCGATAGCAGCCTGCTCGCCTCTAATAGCGACCGGGTAAGTATCGAGCACGACCCAAAATTGGCTGCTCGAGGGGCCGATTTAGTAACCACGGATGTGTGGGCATCTATGGGACAAGAGAGCGAGCAACGCGAGCGCGCTCAACTTTTTGCGCCCTACCAGGTCAACAGTGAACTGATGAGCGTGGCGGCCAGTGATGCGCTCTACATGCATTGCCTGCCGGCTCACCGCGGGGAAGAGATCAGCGCGCAGCTGATGGACGCTCCAGATTCGATAATTTGGGAAGAGGCCGAGAATCGCCTGCACGCGCAGAAAGCCCTGATGGAAACACTCATTCTCGCAAATCGCGCTTGATTGAGGGTCTGGGCGTGAACGCGTCTGGCAGAATAGCAACCTGGGGCTCCGCTCGCCCACGACGCAAATCAAATTCAAGCATAAGCCGCTCTTTTTTTATAACAATTAAATTGATATGCCTTCTACATCGAAGAAATCCTCCCCCTGAAGAACACGGTACAAGCAGTTCAAGGCCTGCACGGTTAGCAGGTACAGACACACATTCCTGTCAACACCTTATCCACAACATAAACCCAGGCTAATTACCTTGCATTGCACCTGCGGCCGCATTATCTTGTACCTGAGTGAAGCAAATACCCCAACATATTGGGTATAGCGGCTAAAAAACAAACAAATAAATTTCAGAAAATTGGCCGCTGAAGCAGGGAATTCCTTCCCAACATCCACCACAGGGATACAGTCTCTTTGCATGGTGGTGTGCTGCGGGTATTGAAGCTTCGCCAAGCGGTCACCCAATAAAGCTAAAGCCAGCACTTCGGAGCATACATGCAGACAGAGACCAACCCGAGCGGCGTTTCCGCCGAAATCACCACCCCACAACTGGAGACAGCCGCCCTCAGCGGTGCCATCGCCGCCACCGCACCGGGCCAGATACGCGTCATAAAGCGCAATGGTACGGTAGTCCCCTTTGAAGCCAGCAAAATTTCAGTGGCCATCACCAAGGCCTTCCTCGCGGTCGAAGGCGGAACGGCAGCTGCCTCGAGCCGCATCCATGAAACCGTGGCTAAATTGACTGAATTGGTAACCAGCACATTCGAGCGTCGCATGCCTTCTGGCGGAACCATTCATATCGAAGATATACAGGATCAGGTGGAATTGTCCCTGATGCGCTCCGGCGAGCATAAAATCGCCCGGGATTACGTCATCTATCGCGAGGAGCAGTCGCGCAAGCGGGCCTCCAAGCAGGTTTTATCGCCTGCGACACAGGCCGCAGCGGGCAACATTACCGTAATACAGGCAGATGGTAGCCGCGCTCCGCTAGACCTTGATCGCCTCCACACCATAGTTAATGAGGCCTGCTTTGAACTCACTGATGTCAGCGCATCGAACATTCTTGACCAGGCCCTGAAGAACCTCTACGACGGCGTCAGTCAGGCCGAGTTGAGTACCTCTTTGGTCATCACTGCTCGCACCATGATAGAGCAGGAGCCCAACTACTCCTACGTTGCCGCCCGCCTGCTGTGTGACAACCTTCGCGCTGAAGCGCTGAGTTTTCTGGGAGTAGCCGATAGTGCTACCCAGCACGACATGGACACTCTCTATGGCAGAGCTCTGCATGCGTATGTGGCAAAAGGGGTTGAGCTGGAATTGCTGTCTCCCAAGTTGCAGGAATACGACCTCCAGAGGCTGGAAAAAGCTCTGTTACCGGAACGCGACCTGCAATTCACCTATCTGGGCCTGCAAACTCTTTACGACCGCTATTTCATCCACAGTAACAACACCCGCATCGAGCTACCGCAGATATTTTTCATGCGCGTGGCGATGGGGTTAGCGGTGGAAGAAGAGGATCGGAACGCCAGGGCCATCGAGTTCTACCAGTTACTATCCTCATTTGATTATATGAGTTCTACGCCGACTCTATTTAACGCGGGTACTTTAAGGCCACAGCTGTCCTCCTGCTATCTCACCACAGTGCCCGACAATCTGCATGGCATTTACGGCTCCATTCAGGACAACGCCATGTTATCCAAATTCGCCGGCGGCCTGGGTAACGACTGGACACCGGTGCGTGCGCTGGGTGCCTATATCAAAGGAACCAACGGCAAATCCCAGGGAGTCGTGCCCTTCCTTAAAGTCGTCAATGACACCGCGGTCGCGGTGAACCAGGGCGGCAAGCGTAAGGGGGCGGTCTGCGCCTATCTGGAAACCTGGCACCTGGATATCGAAGAATTTGTAGAGTTGCGTAAAAACACCGGCGACGATCGCCGCCGCACCCACGATATGAATACGGCCAACTGGATACCCGACCTCTTTATGAAGCGGGTGTTTGACGGTGGCGACTGGACGCTGTTTTCGCCCAACGATGTGCCAGAACTGCACGATCTGTATGGTAAAGCGTTCGAAGAGCGCTATAACCACTACGAGGAGATGACGCGCGCAGGCCAGATGAAACTTTTCAAGACCATTAAGGCAGAAAACCTGTGGCGCAAGATGCTGGGGATGCTATTTGAGACCGGTCATCCATGGATGACCTTCAAGGACCCCTGTAACCTGCGTTCGCCGCAGCAACATGTGGGCGTCGTGCACTCGTCAAACCTGTGTACTGAAATCACACTCAATACCAATAAGGACGAGATCGCCGTTTGTAACCTGGGGTCGGTCAACTTGCCCCGACACATTGATGAGAACGGGCTCAACCTGGAAAAATTACAGAATACAGTGCGCACCGCAGTCCGCATGCTGGACAATGTTATCGACATCAACTACTACTCGGTGCCCCAGGCCGAGGCCTCCAACATGCTTCATCGCCCGGTAGGGCTGGGTCTGATGGGCTTTCAGGATGCACTGTATAAGCAACACCTGGCCTATGGCTCCAATGAAGCGGTAGATTTTGCTGATCGCTCCATGGAAGCCATTAGCTACTATGCGATCCAGGCCTCCAGCGAACTGGCAGCGGAACGTGGCGCCTACTCCAGCTACGAGGGCTCCCTGTGGAGTCAGGGTATTTTCCCACTCGACTCTCTGGACAAACTCATATCCGAGCGTGGTGAAAAATATATTCAGGTCGACAGGAGCCATAGCCTCGACTGGGATTCTCTTCGTGCGGTTGTCAAAACGCAGGGGATGCGCAACTCAAATGTGATGGCGATCGCGCCCACTGCAACCATTGCCAACATCACTGGGGTATCGCAGTCCATTGAGCCGACCTATCAGAACCTATACGTCAAATCGAATCTCTCGGGCGAGTTCACTGTGGTAAACCCCTATTTGGTGAACGATCTGAAAGCGCGAGGCATATGGGACCAGGTGATGGTGAACGACCTCAAATACTACGACGGCAGTGTACAGGCCATCGACCGTATACCCGTGGACTTGAAAGCCATCTACTCGAATGCTTTTGAAGTTGAACCACGTTGGCTCGTGGAGGCGGCTAGCCGTCGCCAAAAGTGGATAGACCAGGCGCAATCATTAAACCTGTATATCAACAACGCTAACGGAAAGAAATTGGATATCACCTATCGGATGGCATGGTTTAGTGGATTGAAAACAACCTACTACCTGCGCTCTCTGGCAGCCACAGGCACCGAAAAATCCACTATCGACACAGGGTCACTGAACGCCGTATCCAAAGACGGAGAAAGTGAAAGTCAGGCGGCGGGACCGGCTCCCGTCCCGATGGCCTGCTCTCTGGAAGAACCGGACTGTGAAGCCTGCCAGTAACGGTATAAACAACAACGCTCACAACTAGAACTCAGGGAATGAAAGACATGTTAAGTTGGGATGATTACCACAAAGAAGAAGCCGCTCCTGCAAGCGCGGCCACTGCAAACATCGCTAACGCGACGCCAGCCATGATGGAGCAGACGGTCGAGCAGAAGGTCGAGCTAAAAGCCGAACCAACCAGCGAAACAAAACCCGCTCCAACATCCAAACCAAGTCCGGCGCAGGAAAATACCACTACGCCAGACTCAGTTGCGGCGGCTAACTCGCCCGAGATGTTCGCCAAAGCCGCAGAGGCGGTCAACAATCTTGATATCACTGCCGGTTTGGAAGAACTGGAAATGGGCGCCGCTCGCGTGTCAGTGGACGAGAAAGCCATGATTAACTGCCGCGCCGATCTCAACCAGCTGGTGCCCTTTAAATACGAATGGGCATGGCAAAAATACATCGACGGTTGTGCCAACCACTGGATGCCCCAGGAAATCAACATGACCGCAGACGTGGCTACCTGGAAAGATCCAGAAGGTCTGACCGACGATGAGCGGCGCATCGTGATGCGCAATCTGGGCTATTTCTCTACGGCTGATTCGCTGGTGGCAAACAATCTGGTGCTAGCGATATACCGACTGATCACTAACCCCGAGTGCCGCCAGTACATCCTGCGCCAGGCATTTGAAGAGGCTATCCATACTCATGCCTACCAGTACTGCATTGAGTCTCTTGCCATGGATGAAGGAGAAGTATTTAACATGTACCGGGAGGTACCCTCCGTCGCCAAGAAGGCCGCCTGGAGCATCAGCCACACTCATGAACTGAGCGACCCCACATTTACCACCGGCACACTGGAAACTGATCAGACATTACTGCGTAACCTGATTGGTTTCTATGCGGTCACTGAAGGTATTTTCTTCTACTGCGGCTTCACCCAGATTCTCTCCATGGGTCGCCGCAATAAAATGACCGGTGTAGCGGAACAATTTCAGTACATTTTGCGCGATGAGTCTATGCATTTGAATTTCGGGATAGATGTTATCAACCAGATCAAACTGGAGAACCCACATCTGTGGACAGAGAAGCTTCAACAGGAGGCCATTCAGATGATTCTGGAAGGCACTCAATTGGAGATCGACTACGCACGCGACACAATGCCACGCGGGGTGCTGGGCATGAATGCGGCGATGATGGAAGAGTACCTGCATTTCATTGCCAATCGACGCCTGTCACAACTGGGTCTCCCAGAACAGTTTGCGGGAGCTCTGAACCCATTCCCATGGATGTCAGAAATTATGGATTTACGTAAGGAGAAGAACTTCTTTGAGACACGGGTTATTGAATATCAGACGGGTGGAGCCCTTACCTGGAATTGATTTGAAAAAGCGGCCTCGCCGATGTGGCGGAATGGCCATGGAATAGCCAAAAAATATTTAGCAGTGCCCCTAACTGAGGAATCTCACATGGACAAGCGCGAAAAAAGCCCCTCTGAGACTGAGACCATATTGATGGCGCTCGATCAAATCAGTCAGACGATCGATGTCATGACCAGCGTAGTCGGTCGCCTTCGCAATTATATGCAGCAGCAGGAATCTGCGGCCGCAGACCAGAGTAAGGAACTACCTACCGAAATACTGTCGGACCGCACTCTTCACTAGGAAGGAAAACCCTGACCGCACCGAGCTTACGCAGTCAGGGGCTTTACTCAAACGCCGCAGGCCAACAGCCACTTTTGCGCCTATCAATTTGTCACGGTGCATACTCAGTTAACGATCAAACTAAAAAAATCGCAATCGAAGACAGTGCGAAAGCTGCCTAGCGGATGCAAACACTGACATCCGCAAACAGCTGGTTCCCATGAGTAACGTTAATCCACCCCTAAAAAAATATATCCTCTGGGACAATGACGGCGTGTTAGTTGATACCGAGTGGTGGTATTTCAAAGCAACGCAACGGGCACTGGCTGAACTCGGCGTGGTATTGGAAGAACAAACCTATCTAGAACGCATGGTGCTTGGCAAATCAAGCTGGGATCTCGCTGCGGCAATGGGCGTGGATACAAACCTGGTATCAGTAAAGCGGCAGCACAGAGACACCTATTATCAAGCGTATCTGGCGCACGAGAATATCGACATTCCGGGCGTTGAGCGAGTACTGACATCACTTTCCAAAACCTACAAGATGGCCATTGTTACAACCTCAAGACGCACCGACTTCGAGCTCATTCATAAGAACCGCGGTCTTGTCCGGTTTATGGATTTTGTACTCACGCGCGAAGACTATATAGCATCCAAGCCGGATCCAGAGCCCTACCTTCTCGCCCTCAGCAGATTTGGAGCCAGGGCTAAGGAATGCCTCGTGATCGAAGATTCTCAACGTGGTCTTCAATCGGCTATCAGCGCTGGCATTGACTGCGCCATCGTCTACAATAAGTTTACCTCGAATCAAAACTTTACCGGCGCGCGCCTCTTTTTAGACTCAATAGGCGAGTTGACAAGGGTAATTGATGCTTGAGGGCACCGGACGCAGTGAATACCCACCCTGTTTGAAAAAATCTCCCAAAAAAGACCATAAGGAGAAGGACCATCGCCATAACCTTCCATGGGCTTATCGTATTAATGATTTCACTCATTTTAATACCGCCGGCCTATGCGGCCTCTACCACTGCTGTCACTTTGCGGGTTGGACCAGAAAGATCTCTGAAGTTTCCCAGTGACGCGGCACGGCTCGCTCGCCGCGGTGATATCATCGAAATTGATGCCGGCATTTATCACAACGACTATGCCACCTGGGATCAGGACAATCTCACTATTCGCGGCGTGGGTGGCATCGCTCACTTACAGTCTGCAGACTTTATACCCAACAACAAAGCGATCTGGATCATCAACGGTGATAACACCGTCATTGAAAACATGGAATTCTCCGGAGCAAAGGTCAAAGATAAAAATGGCGCGGGCATTCGTCTTCAGGGCGGCGACCTGACATTGCGAAATCTCTTTTTCCACGACAACGAATTCTCGATATTGACAGGCGAGCTACCAGACAGCAGCATGACAATAGACTCATCCCGCTTTTGGTTTCAAAAGCGTAAAGACACCTTTACTCATGGAATTTATATCGGCGCTATCAAACGATTCACTATTATCGGGAGCCATGTAAAGGGAACTGAACTCGGCCACCAGATAAAAACTCGCGCGCTGGAAAACCATGTTCTCTACAACCGTATTGAGGACACGTCCAATG
>JAPKAY010000044.1 GCA_028825045.1 Halioglobus sp. | reverse complement strand
GCCGAAGACGACGCTCAGGCATTGCAAACTACGCGGGAGCTACTGACGCATCTCAACTGGAACGAACGCTGTAAATCGCCAGGTACGCAGGTGTTCGATGAGCCTCGCTATGCCCCCGATGAAATAGCCGGTCTGGTGCCGACGGATTACCGCAAGCCCTATGACGTGCGCGAACTGATTGCACGGTTTGTTGACGCTTCCGCATTCGAGGACTTTAAACCGCGATATGGTGCATCGACAGTGTGCGCTCAGGCGGCAATTTACGGTAATCCCTGCGGCATCATCGGTAACAACGGCCCCATCGATCCAGATGGCGCCGCCAAGGCAACGCAATTTATGCAGCTGTGTGATCAGGCGGGTACGCCCGTTATTTTTCTCAGTAATACCACCGGCTATATGGTGGGCAGGGAGTATGAGCGTGCGGGTATGATCAAGCACGGTTCAAAAATGATTCAGGCGGTATCCAATATTCGCGTACCGAAACTCACGCTCTATATCGGCGCAAGTTTTGGCGCTGGAAATTACGGCATGTGCGGACTGGGTTATGACCCCGATTTTCTGTTCACCTGGCCGAATGCCACCACGGGTGTTATGGGCGGAGAGCAAGCGGCTTTAACGATGGATCACGTAGCGCGCAGCGGAGCTGAGCGACGCGGGCAGGTGGTGGATGAAGATGCGCTGCAGCAGCAGAGCGAGCAACTGACAAAGTACTTCAACGATCAGTCGGATGCATTTTATACCTCGGGGCGAATGCTGGATCAGGGCATGATCGACCCGCGCGATACTCGCCGAGTACTGGGCTTTGCACTGCAAACTTGTTGGGAGTCGGGCCATCGAGAACTGCGCGCCAACAGTTTTGGGGTAGCGCGAATGTGACGTGGGTGAAATTACAGGATAGTAACGGGTAATGATCTATGGTTCGAAAAACGGGCGGAGGCCAAGGCAATGGTGACTGGATATCAGCGTTTTGAAGAAAAAGTGGTTGTCGTAACCGGCGCTGCCGGCGATATAGGAAGAGAAACTATCCAGCGTTTTGCCCGAGAGGGTGCTCACGTAGTGGCAGTGGATTTTAATGCAGACAGGGTTTCAACCCTGACCAGTGAATTGAAGTCGCAGGGCTTTCTCTGCTCCGCTGTTGTGGCCGATGTTACACAGGAGGCAGATGTAAAACGCTACGTTGAACATGCTTGTACCGAGTTCGGTGGCGTCGATGTG
The DNA here is from genome assembly GCA_028825045.1 of Halioglobus sp. Taxonomy (GTDB): domain Bacteria; phylum Pseudomonadota; class Gammaproteobacteria; order Pseudomonadales; family Halieaceae; genus Marimicrobium. Next base: position 29,276 of record JAPKAY010000044.1, on the reverse strand, counting down.
CTGTTTAACAATGCCGGCATTGAGGGAGAGTCCAGTGATATTAGTGACTGTGACCTTGATGATTTTGACCGGGTGATGGCGGTGAATGTTCGCGGTGTGATCCTGGGTATGAAATATGTGGTGCCAGTGATGCAAGCCAGGGGCGGTGGCGCCATCGTCAATACTGCATCGGTGGCTGGCATGTCTGGTGCGCCTGGATTGACCAGCTACTGTGCTAGCAAACATGCGGTGATCGGTCTGACCCGCTCGGTGGCGATGCAGCAGGGTGTGAACAATATCCGAGTTAATGCGGTGTGTCCTTCACCCATGACCGGGCGCATGATGTCGTCGATAGAACAAAAAATGCAGCCGGACGATGCGGCAGCAGTACACGACGCGCTAATCGCTACGATTCCGCTGGGTCGCTATGCAACGCCTGCCGATGTTGCCAGTATGGTGACGCATTTGTGCAGCGAAGAGGCTGCATTTTTGAATGGGGGTCTCTATCCTGTTGACGGCGGGGTGTCGGCGTGACTGGCCACTGTGGGGGAGCGACGTCCCATGGTGTATGACCCGCGCATCCCGGATGTAACTCAGTGTGTGCTGGGCTATCAATTAGAGCGCTGGGCACGCGAGCGTTCGGAGCAGTTGGCCGTTATTTTTCACGATGGTGAGAGCTGGGATTGGCAGCAGACACTGGAGATGACCCGGCGTGCTGCAGCGGGTTTGCGCGAGTTGGGAGTGCGCAAGAGTGACCATGTTTTGTCCTGGCAGCCGAACAATCGTGAAGCTTTGTTGACGTGGTTTGGTCTTAACTATCTTGGGGCAGTGTATGTACCAATCAATGTCGCGTACAAGGGGCAACTGCTACAGCACGCGGTGCAACTGTCGGATGCGCGCCTGCTTATTTGTCACGATGATCTAGTGCATCGGTTGGATGATATCGAGATGGGCGCGGTGAGAGACGTGCTTGTAACACACGGAAATAGTACATCAGGTGATGTGCGCTACCACCCACATGAGGCACTGGTAGCAGACAAACCGCTGGATGGAATGCCGGCAGAAGTAGCACCCTGGGATACTCAGTACATTATTTTTACTTCAGGTACGACAGGCCCGTCCAAGGCAGTGCTTTCCTCTTATATACAAGGCTACTCCATGGGTCCGGAAGCGCATCCCTATGTCACCGGTACTGATCGTTCTCTGGTCAACATGCCACTGTTCCATGCAGGCGGTACTATCTACGTCATTATGACCCTGGCCAATGGCGGCTCCTGTTACATCGACACGCATTTCAAAACCGAAGCATTTTGGGATACGGTGCGCGATCACGAGATTACTTCCACCTGCCTCGTCGCAGCGATGATTCCCTTCTTGCTGAAACTTCCCTCGTCCGATGCAGATAGAAATCATCCACTGAGGAAAGCGTTGTGTGTGCCATGGAATGAAGATGGCCGTGCGATGGGTGAGCGCCACGGCGTGGAAATGCGAACCTGTTTCAACATGACAGAGATTTCCGGCCCGCTGGTATCTGACCCTTTCCCTGATAAAAGCGGGACCTGTGGTCGGGTTCGGTCTGGCGTAGAAGTGCGCGTGGTAGACGAAAACGATTGTGAGGTTGGTCCTGGTGTAGCCGGTGAGTTGATCTTGCGTACCGATAGACCCTGGTCATTGAATCACGGGTACTACAAAAACCCTGAGGCAACCGCCGCCGCCTGGCGCAATGGCTGGTTCCATACCGGAGACGGTTTCAAGTACGACGAAGATGGGTATTTCTACTTTGTCGATCGGATAAAGGATGCGATTCGGCGCCGGGGCGAAAACATTTCTTCCTTTGAAGTGGAAAACGAAATCACCGCGTTTGCGCCGGTGCGTGAAGCCGCCGCTATCGGCGTGCCCAGCGAGTTGGGGGAAGACGAGGTGATGGTGGTAGTCTCGCTAGTTGCGGGACAGACAATGAATCCGGTTGAACTTATTACTTTTTTGCAGCCGCGCATGGCGCATTTCATGCTGCCCAGATATGTCCGGGTAATGTCATCGCTGCCGCGAACGCCTACCGAGAAAGTTATGAAGCATCTACTCAAGAAAGACGGTGTAACACCCGATACATGGGATAGGGAAGCGGCAGGCATTGTGATCAAGCGCGACAAAGTTGGCGGCTGAGGGAGAAAATATGTCTGATGAAAAGACAACCCGGGATTTACTGAAGAAAGTGGAGGCTGTCAGGGCCGGCCTCATGGATGAACAACGTAGCGAAGCGGTAAAGAAGCGTCGCGCTCAGGGTGCAATGACCGCCAGGGAGCGTCTCGATTATCTCCTTGATGACGGCAGCTTCCGCGAGGCCGGTGGGCTGGTGCAGCCGGATCGTAGCAATGCCCTTAGCCGAACAATAGAGGCGCCAGCCGACGGTGCGGTAATGGGCGTAGGCAAGATTGAAGGCCGAGTAGTGCAGGTGTTGGCACAGGATTACACCGTACTGGGCGGTAGTATAGGGACTGTTGCCGATCGCAAAATGGCGCGCCTGATAGATCGCGCTGTGGACAGTGGTCAACCCCTGGTAATGATGCTGGAAGGGGGTGGGCACCGTATTCAGGATGGCATGAACGCCGCTCATTTCGCTGCTGCATCGCCAGTGTTTAACAAGCTTGCGCTGACCTCGGGCTGGGTTCCTAACGTAGTCGCAATTATGGGTCAGGGCTTTGCCGGCCCCACGGCCTACGCCGCGATGGCAGATTTTGTTGTGATGATTAAAGAGACGTCAACAATGGGCATGGCCGGACCCGCACTGGTAAAAGCCGGTACGGGAGAAGAAATCGATGCCCAAACGCTAGGCGGCAGTCGACGGCAGGCCGATCAGAATGGCATTGCCGACCTCGCGGTAGACGATGAGCAACAATGCCTTGTTGCTATGAGTCGGTTTCTGTCCTACCTGCCTTCAAATTCAGCAGAAGGCGCACCTGTTCAGCCCTTTAGTGACCCGGTGGATCGCCAGGATGAGGAATTGCTGGACCTGGTTTCTGCTAACGGCCGCGAAGTTTACGATATGCGCAGGGTGATCGATATCATTGCCGATCGCGACAGCGTGTTTGAACTCAAACCCGGATACGCCCGCAACATGCTGACTTGTTTCGCCAGATTGGGAGGTCGCCCGGTTGGCTTTATGGCCAATCAGCCTAAGCGCAAAGGGGGTGTGCTGGATGTCGCTGCCTGTGAAAAGGCCGCGCATTTTGTCGCACTGTGTGATGCGTTCGGTCTGCCGCTGGTATCGCTGATTGATATACCCGGGCTGGCCATCGGTCCAGCGGCAGAAGACACCGGAATAGGCCGGCGCAGCGGCCGTTTGTTCTATGAAATGGCAACGGCGACGGTACCATTGGTTTCTATAGTATTACGCAAGGGTTACGGTGGAGGTTATTACGCCATGGGCGGGGGCAGAGCCTTTAACGCTACTGCAGCCCTGGCCTGGCCCAGTGCTGAGATCTGCGCCATGTCGATACAGGGTGCTGTCGATATAGCGTATCGAAAAGAATATGAATCTGCCGAGGACCCCCAGCAGTCACGCCAGGCGATGATCGATGCTATCCGCGAACAAACCAGTGCGCTGCACGCCGCTGAGGACTTTGGCATCGATGATGTGATTGACCCACGTCGTACTCGTCAGATTCTGATAGAAACGTTTAACACCTGTACTCCGCGCAGGCCCGATCGCAGTCCGCCTCGGAGGCGTTCCATTTCCCCGATTTAAAAGAGGCCGTAATCTTATGACGCGTCTGGCAGGCTGCGGCTATTATTGTTGATTAATGTGAGCTACGTTGGTGTAAGCAATTGTAAGCAGCAGGCATTACGAAAGTGGTCAGGCACAGGCACCCTATATACGAGCACTTTTTTTAGGTCGGTCGAGATACGTAGCCGGAAAACTGGTTGCCAAAGTTGGGTTGTTTTATACAAGGTACGAACAGAAGAAATAATTCATGTTAGGAACTGTAGGGGCACTAAATGCGCGCTGGTTTACCGTGGACTTGACCGCATTTTCAATGTGCACCAAAATTTTCAAAAATCCGTTAGTATCTTGCGTGATTTTTTTGTTTGACGATATTCATGGGTGTTAATATTGAGAATGTATTAAAAACCGAAGCCTCCTGTTCAAATTGTCAGGCTTGCTGCTGTCGTTTAGAGGTCATGATTCTCACTGACACAGGTGTTCCCGATGTGCATGTCTCTCTTGATGAATGGGGTGCGGAAACGATGTTGCGTTTAGATGATGGTTGGTGCTCTGCTTTAGATCGCGAGACTTTCATGTGTACGATTTATGAAAATCGCCCGTTGATTTGCCGCGAATTCGAAATGGGTTCATATGAGTGTGGTAATGAAAGGGCTCTGCACGTATTAGCATCATCCTGATTGTATTATATAATTTGGGCAGTCTATTTCGTCAAAAAATTGTCGCATAGAGGCATAAGAAAGTGGTTAAACGGAACAAAGCACTGCACGGGTGACTTAGGCTAGATCGTATTTTTACCATCACCGCTTCAAAAAGGATAACCAAACCACGAAAGCGAGCTTCGATCAATTTTGTATCAATGTCAGTGATCTTGATAAGTCGATTCATTTTTATGAGACAGTGCTTGGATTTAAAATTACCCCCGTATTGAGCAGCCCGGGGGCATGAATGTTACCGAAGTGGCTGAAGTGACGGGACGAGGGTGATATCGCCTTTCTACTCCCGGCCCTTATCCATGGATTGTGTGCGACGTATCTGCTGATGGAAAAGGTGCAACTTGAGCACATGGATGATAATTATTCTTCAGTTGAGGAGGCCATGCCAATTGTTCTAGCTAAATACTGCACAGTGTATTCACTCGCCATCCAGATACCGGTCGAGACAATTGTGAAAGTGTCGCAAACGGAGCTCCTGATCGCCTAAATACATTCCCCTGAAGCCGTCAGACTTTAGTCCTTTTTGATTGATAGAGACATTATCAGCATCCTGTTGCAGCACATCCGTAATGATGTAAGACATTGGCGTATCCGCTATTTCGTCGTACTTCACTTTTTCCTCAAAAAACTTTCGTTCGCAGGGTATCTCGGCGCCCTTTGGATAATGTGCCAGCATAATCAGGTCGTAATACATTTTCTCGGGATCACTCTCATGCGGTCGGTAGCGAAAGCCGTTAATACCCTCGGGAAATACGTTCATTGCGAATCCGGGAAAGATAAAGTAGTGATAGACGTCAGTGAGTTGTTCGTCTGTCATATCAGCATAGGGAGCGGTAATGTCATCCTGGTCCTGGATGTTGCGGGTAAAGGCAGTCTTGGCCTTCCACACGTCTTCCGGAGCTCCCTCGTAGTCGTCCGGGTTCATGCCGTTGTAGAGCATCCACTCGCGTAACTCAGGGTATATTTCCTCGCCACCGGTGAAAGGTGCGCTGGTTGTGCCGTACTTGTTAATCATGCGGCTGTGATCGCCCAGTAATTCGATTCGTGCTTTTTCGTCAGCCCATTTGAGCATCTGCGGGTGCAGTCCTCGAAAGTGATAACTCTCGTTAAACGCGTCGCAAGCAACTTTCCAGTTCGAGTCCCATAAAAAGGTCTTGTACTCGAGCAGGCGCATATCCTCGATACGGTAGGGCGCAAGATGTTCGGGTATGTCACCGAGAAACGACAGTAGTGAGGTATTATCGCTCTCTAATCGGAACCAGATAAAGCCGCCCCAAAAATCAATTTCGATGGGCTCCAGACCCAGCTTGTCTTTGGGGATTCCCTCGCGAAACTGCGGGAAGTGTTCGGCTCCGGGAATACCTTTTAAACTGCCATCGAGGTTGTAACTCCAGGCATGGAAGGGACATTTAAAGAACTTTTCTGATCCACATAGACGATCGGAAACCAGTTGATTGCCGCGGTGCTGACACACGTTATAAAAACCGTGAATCTGCTTGTCGTCGGCCATGGAAAACAGAAAAGACTCTTTGCCCAGCGCGTGAATCACAAAGTCACCGGGTTGACGCAGTTCTTCCACGCGCGGGCCGACATTCCAGACTTTACGCCACAAGTGAGTCCACTCTCTCGCCATGAAATCGCCAGAGCTGAACCGATCTTTCGAGATGCGCTGTTCCCCGAGAGAAGGCAGGGGGGTGTCGTTGTCGATCGGAGGGGTAAAGTACTTTTTCTTATGGTTTCCGGAACTCATCAGTTTTCACCTTGGGGATTACTCGGCGGCGTAGTTCTTCAGTTCGTCGGCCAGAAAGGCTAGCGTGCGTTCGTAGGTTGCCTTGTCTTCACTGACCAGGACAGCATTCAGGTCGGTCACGCCGCTATCGCCTAGCGAGCGAATCTGCTGTCTCAATTCAGATTCGTTTCCAGCCAGGGCGACATCGCCTGGACCAGATGCGCCTTCGCGTTCTAGCATTGCGCGATACGATGGAATGCCCGCATAGAGGGCCAGTTTTTCGCTAACCATTTCTCTTGCGGCCGCAGGCTTGTCGGTCAAGACCACTGGCATTCCGGCAATAACCCGAGGCTCATTTCGGCCTGCGTCATTGGCTGCCTGTCGAAGGGTTGGCACGGTGTGTTCTGCGATGGTTTTAGGACCGGTGAGCCATAAGGTCGTACCATCGGCGCGGCTCCCCGCCAGTTTCAGCATTGCCGGTCCCAGGGCCGCGATGACCACTGACGGTGTGCTTGCCTCCGGCACAGCCAATGTGGTTTTTGTGCAGTAACGCTCGCCCTGGTAATCCACTGTCCCCTCGTGCAACAGGGGCAGCAGCACGTTAAGGTATTCGCGCATGTGCTGCGCCGGTTGTGCATAGGAAAGCCCCATTTCCTGCTCAATCACATACTGATGAGAGAGGCCGATGCCAAGGGTAAACCGGCCGGTGCAGGCGGCGGAAGCGGTGAGGGCCTGCTGTGCCATGGCCATAGGGTGGCGTGGATAGGTTGCGACCACGGCGGTACCCAATTCAATACGGTCGGTGGCAGTGCCAATCGCTGCGAGAGCGGTGAGCGCATCGTAATTGTAGATGGTAGCCATCCACAGGCTGTGAAACCCCAGCTGCTCAATGCGTCTGGCATTGGTGATCATACCGGACAGGCCGGAGTCCGGATCGAAACCTGAGCCTGTCATGATTCCGAATTTCAACAGGACGCGCTCAAAGGCAGAGATACATGATGGTAGGGGTGTTGCGCCGGATTCATTAGGACTCACTGCCCTCCAGATAACGGTCAATCATGTTGTGAAAATGACGTACGCGAATTTCCTGATCACCCAGAACCATGCCTTTGTATCCTTCAGATTGGACGCCCTGTTGTACCTCTGGCACGTTGTCTGCGTCCTGTTGGAGAATGAAAGAGGCCACTTCCACCGTCGGATCAAGCAAATCGACATATTGGACTTTGTGGTCGAAGTAGACGTGTTCTACTTTGGGTGGTTCCTGGTCTGGCGGGAAGTGTCCCATCATGATGAGGTCGTAGTAACACTTATTCGGATCGGTTTCATGTGGACGATAACGGAAGGTGTTGACGCCCTCGGGGAAAATATTTTGCGCCGCGCCGGGAAAGTAGAAGTAGTGATACACATCTGACAACTGCTCGTCTGTCATGTCGCTGTAGGGGAGGTGTGGCGCCAGGCCATCTGCCACCTGCTGACGGTTGATTTTTTGTTTCTCAATTCGAACTTCTTTTGCCGGCCCTTCGTAGGTTTGGGGGTCGAGCCCAAAATAGCGCATGTAGGCTGCCATTCGCTCGGTTATCTCTCGAGTTTCTCGGTGCGGTTTGCTCGGTGCGCCATATTCGTTAATCATCCGACTGTGCTTGCCCAATATTTCGAGTTTCGCATCGGCATTGGACCACTTCATCATCTCCGGATGAATGCCGCGAAAGTGATAGCTTTCGTTGAAGGCATCCACGGCGATTTTCCAGTTGCAATCCCATAGGAAGGTGGCGTTGACGAATGTTCGCATGTCTTCCATACGGTAGGGCGCAATATGCTCGGGCAGAACGTCCAGGTATTGAAGCAACGGCTCGGCATCGCCGTCGATGTTAAACCAGACCCAGCCGCCCCAGGTGTCGACGCGAATGTCACTCAGTGCCAGTTCGTCCTGAGGCAATCCGTTACGGAACTGCGGGTAGGTCTCCTGGTCGGGCACACCTTTAATACTGCCGTCGATATTCCACGACCATGCGTGGAAGCCACATTGAAAAAAACGCACGTTGCCGGTGCGTTGATTGCAGACAAGACGTTTTCCTCGGTGCTGACAGACATTGTAAAATGCCCGCACCACATTTTCCTGCGTCATCACAAAAATAAATGACTCTTGGCCAAGGTTGTGGATGACAAAGTCGCCTATAGCGGAAAATTCCTCCAGGCGAGGTCCCATATTCCACGTGCGACGCCATAGTTGGCCCCACTCTTTAGCCATGAACTCCCGGGAGTAAAAGCGGTCACCACTAAAGCGTGTTGCACCGATGTCTGGCTGTGGCACATCGGCGTCGATGCTGGGCGTGCGGTAGGTATCTGAGGTTGTCATTCTTCTGTTTTGGCGACGGTCAGCCGTATCCTGGCGTTTTTTCCGGGTCAGTAAATGTAAAAACCAAGCGCTTGCTTGGTTGATCATCATACCCCGTTTCGGACCGTATGCAATACCGCAAAACAGGCCTCCAGAAAGCGGCTTAGTCGGTGAAGTCGGCCGCTGTGGATTTCATCATTTCCTCCAGAAACCATTCGGGGAACTGGCCGACGAATTTTTGCATATCCCAGTAATCACTCCAGCGGTAAATCAGTCCGTCTTTGATTTCGTGCATGCTGGCGAATGTGTGGGCAGCGGTTTCACCTGAGGTAAATGTCCAGGTTTCTGTGTGATCCAGAAAAACGATGGCGCCGTCTGCGGCGATGTGGTGAGTCTCCTGTTCCTGTTTTTTCAGATGTTTAAAGGCAATCTGCAGTCGCTTCACGCAATTTTCGGGGCCGTGGGCGCCGGGGTCGTCACTGGGAACGTCGCGATAGTGTATATCTGGATGCATGCAACTTTTCATGGCCTCCCAGTCCATAGCGCTCAGCGCTTTCCACATGGCTTCTACGATTTCTTTGTTAGGGTTGCCAGACATTGTTTATACCTGTTTCTCGAATAAGGGGGCCGTATTGTGGCACGGAGGGCAGCGCAAAACATCCGCCGCTAACGCTGAAGATAGTCATCGCGAATGCGCTGTAGTGCCACTGCGTCATTGCTGAAAATCCATTCGATACCGCGGTTGAGCTCTCTGAAGAGAGTATTCCTGGATGAGGGAAATCCCGTTCCCAGTCGCTGTCCGTGCGCATCATGGTGTTGTTTTACGCGATTGGTCAGCAGCAGGTAGTGCCCGCCTATTCCGCCATAGCCGCCTGCAATAGCCTGCTTGCTGATCGCGTTCACGTTAATTTCTGCGACCGGGAAGAAGCTTTCGCTCGGGAGAAAATCGAGCGGCTTGAATAGAGCTGGATCCAGGGCGAGCATATGGAAATCGGTTGCGGGTGTGAGTGGGGCAAGCAGTGCGCGCAGAATCTCGCGCTGCCGGGTAGGATTTGGCCAGGGTTCTGCTTTCAATTCAAGCATCAGATGGGTATCGCTTCCAAAGGTTTGGATTACCTCTTCCAGACTGGGAATATCCGGAACGCTCGTGCGCAATCGATCAAAGGTCAGCGCAGATAGCTCAATCGTGGTGCCAAAGACACGTGCGGGACTTGGATCATGACAGATTACTGGTACGAGGTCAGCGGTCCAGCGGATGTCGCATTCGATCCCCCAGACACCTGCAGACCGCGCGGCGTCAAAAGCCTGAAGTGTATTTTCCATGACGGTTTTGTTGTCGTGTTCGCCGCGATGGGAAATAATTTTGCAGCGCTCAAGCGCAGCACGATCAGGTGTCGGCCTGGGAACCGCGGCCATGGTCGCGTCCATGACGGCCATGGCAAAGTCTTGTAAACTCATGGGATATCTCTTTTACCTATCAAGAATGTGGCATCCAATGTTAGCCTCTGGGAGCCATCGCCGTAAATGGAGCAGTAGAAATTTCCATGACTGACTCGTCTAAATCAACGTCCACCAGCCCTATGGAACACCCCGCTAGCACGCGTGAACTGGTAGCGTGGGCTTTCTACGACTTTGCCAATTCCGGATACACAACCGTTGTGTTGACGACCATATACAGCGCTTACTTTGTGGGTGTGATCGCCGCGCGGCTGGACGAGCAATCTCCGGGTACCGCTACGCTGCTGTGGACACTCTCCATAGGGGCGGCCAATCTACTTGTGCTATTCGCCGGACCGGTTATCGGCGCTATTGCAGATCATCGGGCGAGCAAGAAGCGCTATTTGTTGCTGTCTTCAATTGTGTGTGTCGCAGGTACTGTCGGCCTGGCATTGGTGGGCTCTAATGCGGTGGTTCCAGCGATGTTATTGCTCGTGCTGGCGACCATTGCTTTTTCATTGGGTGAGAATCTGATAGCCGCTTTTTTGCCAGAAATTGCTCACCGGGAGGGAATGGGTAGAGTCTCCGGTTACGGCTGGAGTCTCGGTTATTTTGGTGGGCTGCTGACCCTGAGTGTGTGTCTAATGTATATCAACTGGGCGACTGAGAATGGCCTGGAAGCGACTGACTATGTCCCGGTAGCATTGCTGATAACCGCTGCTATATTTGCAATTACCGCGTGTCCCACTTTTTTGTGGCTGCGTGAGCGCGCCCAGGCAAGGCCACCCATTGCCGGTGTGTCTTATCTCAGGGCAGGGTTCGCCCAGGTGCGCAACACATTGCGGCATGCAGCCCAAATGCCCGACCTGTTTCGTTTTTTGCAGTGTCTCACCCTGTTTCAGGCCGGCGTTGCCACGGTTGTTGTGGTCGCCGCCATTTATGCCCAGGAAGTGATGGGGTTTGACACACAAGAGCTCATAGTGCTGATTATGGTGGTGAATATCACGGCGGCGATCGGCGCGTTTGCCTTTGGATACGCGCAGGACTACTTTGGGTCTGTGCCTAGTCTGGCTGTCGCGCTGTTGGTATGGGTGGCTGCAATCGTGGTAACGCTGCTAGCCGAGGTTCCCGGTGATCTTTGGCTGGCGGGCAACCTGATGGGCTTTGCGATGGGTGCTACACAGGCCGGAGGCCGCGCGCTCATTGGCCAACTGACGCCAGAGTCACGCAATGCGGAGATATTTGGTTTGTGGGGTTTGGCCAATCGGGCAGCTGCCATTCTCGGCCCGATCAGTTACGGTGTTATCAGTGAGCTCAGTGGCGGGAATTATCCCCTGGCAATGTTATCAACTCTGGGGTTTTTTCTATTAGGGTTGATACTTCTTTTTTCGGTCGATGAAGAGCGTGGCAAGCGCGCTGCAGTCGCCGCAACTACGCAGTAGCAAAGCAGTCCACTGACTGCCCCGAGGACGACGCTTTTGGTTGGTAGAAATGGCCACGCGGTAGTGCGTTATTGATATGGTGCACTGCGCAGCGAACAATCGTAATGTGGGGTTGTCATAACTCCGCACCCCTTTGAGGAGAACCGCATGGAAACCGCAAAATTTTCTAGCTCTTTTACCTGGATGCGCATCGGAGTAACGGTTTTACTTGTTGCGCTGACGGCGTGCAGTAACAGTAATAATAACCAGCCGCGAGCGCAAAAGCCCCAGGCTGTTAATCCCATGGTGGAAGGGCCGATTACCGGCGGGGGTGGAGAAGATTGCTGTGTCGTCAACGTGAGTGGATTTCCCGTTGATTTGAGAATAGACGGTTTGGATTACGAGCCGGCGACTCCCTTTTATACATTTCTGAACTTCGATATGGCAGAGGTGGGGTACGTTGAATCAGAGTACTTTATTTCCGGTACGGCAATGTCGTACATTGCAACCGATGATCTGGGTTCTGATGGTATCTGGAGTATTGAACCTGCCGATACCGCTGAGTACAAAACACGCATTGTCGTATTGCGGCCGATCAATGCGGATGATTTTAACGGTACGGTTGTCGTGGAATGGTTCAATGTCACCGGTGGGCTTGACGCCGGTCCGGACCTTCTTCAGATGCATACCGAGTTGACCCGGGGAGGCTATGTCTATGTGGGTATTTCTGCCCAATCTGTAGGTGTTGAGGGCGGAGGTGCATTTTCTTTGCCCTTGAAAAAGATCGACCCGAAGCGCTATGGCCGCCTGCACCATCCGGGCGACAGTTTCGCCTACAATATTTTTTCACAGGCGGCCCAGGCCGTGCGTAATCCGATGGGAATAGACCCTTTGGGGGGACTCCAGGTTCAACGCATGATTGCTGTCGGCCAGTCCCAGTCGGCTAGCCGGCTCGCTACCTACGTTAATGCCGTCCACCCTACAGTTGAACTTTTTGACGCTTTTGTTATTCATGGCAGAGGAAGTCGCAGTGCCTCTTTGTCACAGGACCCGCAGGTTTCAGTACCCACACCCGATACTGTTTTCATTCGCGATGATTTGTCAGAGCCCATCATCACACTTCAGGCTGAGACCGATGTTCCTAACTCGCTGCGTGCGCGCCAGGCCGATTCAGAGAACTACCGACTGTGGGAAGTAGCCGGAACTGCGCATACGGATCTATATACGACCCTCACAGGTACAAACGATAGGGGTGACGATCCCGCATTTGCCGATATAAAAGAGCAAAAAGATGCCCGTCCGCCTTTTATATTTTGCGCAATCCCGGTAAATGATGGACAGATACATTATGTAGCCAACGCCGCCATAGCGGCTCTGGATCACTGGATCAGAACGGGCGAGGCTGCATCTTTCGCGCCTCGGATGGAATTGAGTGAAGATGGAACTGAGTTTGTTCTCGACAGTTTTGGTAATGCGCGGGGTGGTGTTCGTACACCCTCTCTTGAGGCTCCGGTTGCAATTTTGCGTGGAGGAGGGCAGCCTCCGGCCGACCCTTTTTGCGGTCTTTTAGGTACCACCGAGCTCTTTGATGACGCCCGGTTGGCGGTACTTTACCCGGATAAGCAGGCGTATATCGACGCAATGGACAGGGCCTGCGATGCGGCCGTCGCAGCCGGCTTCCTATTGCTTGCGGATGCGAAGCTCATCAAGACTCGGGCACGTACCTCCGGTGTTGCAGGGCCACCAACGGAATAGTGAGGTGTGGGCTGCCATGGAAGGCAGTCCACAGCCGGGATCAGTTGGAGCTGAGAGCCAGATAGAAAAAGTACATGCAGATACCGTAGCTGCCGAGAAAAATTAGCGAACGCAGTTTATCGATATCGGCAATATAGACCGGGACATAAGCGATGCGCAGGGCAACCAGGACCATAACCGGGGTGCTAACACTACGCAGGTCCACCCCACCAATAAACAACGCCAGTATTGCGGCACTAAATACCGCCAGAGCTTCCCAGCTATTACCCTGTGCGGCCACAGCACGCGCGCCCGCGCCCGACAGCTGCTGCGATTGAATGCGCGGCTCTTTGTTGTCGACGCTACCTAATTGCTGCTGGCGGTAGTAGCCGCCAACCCACGCACAGACGATGGGAAGAATACATAGAATCAGTAGGCTGGTAATAATTGTGTTCATTGTTTTTGTTCTCCGTTTTCGTGATTAAAATATTATTGTGGTTTGCGCGTCTAGCTGAATGGCACTGATCGGATAGCTCAATTCAGTACTATTGGGTACTAACTAAAAAAGTATCATTCGCTCTGCCGTGTTTCTGGTGGTGTCGACAGCATTTCCTTCAATAGCAATGGACGGTCGGTCATGATGCCATTGTCTTTGGGCGGGTAGATATCCATTTCAAGTAAGCCAACAGAGCAGCCGGGGCGGCCTCAGTATATCCGCTCAGTGTGTTCTCCGGGAAGTCCTTGACGCCGCCACTATGCGTAATGGTATCACTGTAACCTCGTTGGAGTAGAACGTGTCCTTGTGATATGCACCATAGGATACTGGACTAATTGCGTGCTTGTGCCGCGTCTATGTACCCGGCTACCAGCGCAGGGTCCTGCATGGGAATAAAGTGATTCATTTTCGGCAGATAAACCTCCTGACAATTCGGTAGAGCATCCGCCAGGCCCGGCCACGTGGGCGAGCTGCTCAGGTCTGCCAACGACCGTTTGCCCGGCGGTGCTCGTAACAATGTAACCGGCGCTGAGATATCGGAAAGCTCGCTCAGCACCACTTCATTGCCCCGCTGCTGCAGATAGATACTCGCCTCGTTAAGAGGGTCGCAGGCGAGTTGGCGCACCTGTTCTCCCTCAGCCGGAAGAAGTGCGTAATCGCAGTAATCGCGCAATACGGCGGGCTGCCAGGTACTAAACGGTTCGCGGTCCACAAATCGATCGAACATTTCGTTGGCATCTTGCCAGCTATTCTTGCGTCGACTGACCGGGTGATCCTTGGTACCAAAATCTTCAGGCAATTCCTGAAACTGGGCGTAGCGTTCGGCGGACATGATGACTGGGTCGATGAGAACAAGATGTTTAAAACGTTTTGATTCATGTGCAGCCGCCCTTGCGATCAAGTAGCCGCCGATGGAATGCCCAACGCCCACTAGATTAGTCAGGTCCAGGCGGCCGATGAGTGTGCGAATATCGGTCGTAAGAATGTCCCAGTCGACAATTCCGAGATTACCGCTGGCGCCATGAAAACGAAGATCAACCGCGTAAATATGGCAGTTTGGCAGGCAGTTGATCACCTGGTTCCAGCAGCGACTGTGAAAGCCTGTGGCGTGAAGCATTAAAATCGGGTCGCCGGGGCCTGCCCATTCTGTGACGGACAGTTCAATGTCTCCGATATCTATTCGGAATTCGTTTGGAGATTCACGCATGTCCGTTGGAATTGCTCGCTTCTAAAAAAGTCACGCCATTGTACTTCAGGGAAAGGCGCGGGGCGAACTTGTGGGAAAACCGGTAGTGGCCCCGTTGGGAGAATTGAGGCTGCCCAAGCTGCATTTCTGCCCGGTGCTTCACCGACCAGTGTTTCTAATGCAATCTCGTTTACCGGGGGTGTATCGAAAAATGTGACGACACCTTTCTCAGCAACCGATTTGTAGCCTGTTGCTGAGGTGCCCGCCAGCCAATATAGCAGCGGCGGGGCGGGCAACCACCACCGTGGGCTTGAGAGGCTCACTAGAGGCAGCATAGAACATACACTCGTATTGCTGAGGACCTTGTCGATACATGCAAAGCTATATAGACACGAACGGTTCGACTGTGTGGTTTAGAGCCTGGCCTGCAGCAGAAGCTCCAGTCGACTGTCAGGCAATAGTACGCTGCGTTCGAAGCGAAAGCAGTCCAGTGTCTCTTTTAGCTGCCTCTGACTGTGGGGCGCGTAGCCTGGCACCGCCATCGCCCGATTCCCTGGGCGGATTGCATCAATTTTTCTGATGCCGTAAAGATGGTTGCACTGCGGCGCGTTGACGTTGTGCACTGAGAACGCGTGAGCCAGGGTGTTGGGCCTAAGGTGAGGTCGAAGCACAGCGAGGAATGCCTGGATGGCTTCGCCAGTGAGGAAGTTGAACACATCCCAGAACAGGCAAATATCGAATTTAGTCTCCGCTGGAATTGACAAGAGTTCCTCGAACTGCTGGTGCAACGAAGGCGTATCTTCGGATGCGAGGATGGGTAACTCTGAGAAAAGATCAATAAAGTGCAGCCTGCAGCGGTAATTCGCAAAGAAATCTACCGTCTCGGATAACGCCGGCCCGACGTGTAAAACAGTCAGGCGCTGCTCTTCCTCGATGTGCTCGAAGAGAGAGGGCAGTAACTTGGACGTTTGTATCGCGGGTTTATCCAAATGCAGTATTCATAGCGCTCCAGTCGCTGCCCCGGTGGGGAGCATGCTGCTGGCAATGCGCTATTTCCGTTAGCCGCTTTTAAGATCGAGTGCGGGTGTTTTGATATCAGGTGCGGGTGAGTTAGCGGGCTGTCTACTTGACAGTGGGGCTGCACCTGAGGCCGCGGCGCTCGGGTCCATGTCAATGCTGCCCTTGAAGTTGGCACCATCTTCCAGTGTCACCCTGGGTGCCACGATATTGCCGCGGACATTGCCCGATTTGGAAATCACCACATTTTCACTAGCCGAGACATCTCCGGTGACCTCACCGTCGATCTTGACATGCTTGGCCTGGATATCGGCGCAAACCTGGCCGGATTCTCCAACCGACACCTGATTACCATTCAAGCTGATCGTGCCCTCGACGCGGCCCTGAATATGCAGGTCTTCTTCACCGGATACTTCGCCTTTAATGATGATGCTGGGTCCTATCATTGCGACACTCCTCGCGGTTGCAGGGGTATTGGGAACAGAGGGGGATTGGGGTGTATCAGGTGCTTTTGCCGGCGTTGCCGCGGGCTTGTTTTTGGCTCGATCGAACATTTTACTCGCCACCGTTTTATGACGTGGGCCAGCTATGCTATCAGCCCGATGAGGTATTCGCCAGCATCAACTGGAGGAAAGGTGAATTACCGGGTTGACCTGCCTTGGCTAATAAGACTACAGAGTGATTGCCGGGATTGTCACGATAGTGCAAGCTGCCGGAATGATTGATCTCAGTATATTCTGGGTGCTGCACATTATGGCGCAGGCATTCTTTATCATGCTCATCCTGCTGCGTCCGCACCGTGAGCCTGCCTCCCGTATAGCCTGGGTGGCGGTGGTAGCTGCCATTCCCGTTGTTGGTGTATTGGGTTATTTACTCCTAGGGGAGACCAATATCGGACGTCGCAACCTGAAAGCGATGCACAATGCAGTGCAGTACCTGCCGCAGGCTGACATTGATGCGGATTCTGCTTCTCAGTCTGCAGTGCCCATCCCCGCCCGGCATGAACATTTGTTTAGTGTCGGCTATTCGATTAGCCATTTTCAGCCACTCGGCGGTAATCGCGCTGAGCTAATGGCAGATTCCAACGCTACTATCGACAATATGGTCGCAGACATTGATGCGGCAAAGAATCAGGTCAATCTTCTGTCCTACATCTGGCTTACCGATACCAACGGTCACAAGATGGCCGATGCGCTCAAGCGGGCGGCTGCGCGTGGCGTCACCTGTCGCGCTATGGTAGATGGGCTCGGCTCGCGCCTGTTGTTGAGATCGAGAATGTGGCGGGGAATGAAAAAGGCAGGGGTGAAGACAGCCGTTGCACTGAGATTGGGCAATCCCTTGTTACGACCTTTGCGCGGGCGCGTTGATTTGCGCAACCACCGCAAAATACTGGTGATCGATTCGCAGATCACCTACTGCGGTAGTCAGAACTGCTCCGATCCGGAATTTCTCGTCAAGGCAAAATTTGCACCCTGGGTCGATGCGGTCATGCGCTTGGAAGGGCCCATAGCACGCCAGAACCAGCTGCTGTTTGCCAGCGACTGGATGACATATACCGAGGAGAAGTTGGATGTTGAGGCATGGGTTGCCCCGACTGCTGACGGTACGGTAGTTGCCCAGGTCGTCGCCAGCGGACCCACCATGCGCCATTCCGCCATGTCTGAGATGTTTGAGTCGTTAATATTCAGCGCGCGCAATGAATTAGTGATTTCCACGCCGTACTATGTGCCCAACGAATCGATGCAATCAGCCCTTTGCGCGGCGGCCTTCCGGGGTGTGCGCACCACGTTGATTCTCCCCGCTAACAATGACTCCAGGGAAGTTGCCGCCGCGAGCCGCAGCTATTATTTGGGACTATTGGAAGCGGGGGTGGAAATTCGAGAGTTTGCGGGTGGATTGCTGCACAGTAAAACGCTCACATTGGATGGGGAAATCACGCTGATTGGTTCGGCCAACCTGGACCGGCGGAGCTTCGATCTGAACTTTGAGAACAACATATTGTTGTATGATGCGCAATTGACACGCAGCGTGCGTGAGCGACAGCAGTCGTACATTGATAGTTCATCGATTGTCTCTCATGAAGCCGTTGCCAATTGGTCACTCAGAAAACGGCTTTGGAACAATACAATGGCTATGTTGGGCCCGGTGCTTTAGTGCCCATCTAAAGTAGTCGAACAAAAACAGACAGGCGTTGTGTTTTCGAAGATGAAATAAAAGCACTGAAGTGTCAAATCCCAAATAGTTTGGGGACCACCTGCGGCGGTGGAGAGCTTGCCCTCTGCATGGGCGTCCCGCCACGGCGTGTTCCGTCAAGCTGTTTGGGTTTGATGCCGGTCTGGTTATTTAACTCAGAACCATTTGGGTCATACAGTTGATTTTCAGAAAGATTCACACTAGCTTAAAGAGCGTAAAGCCAACTTGAATATATTGAGGAACAGATCATGCTGAAAAGAATAGTTGTTTGTTGGGTGATAGCTTTAGTGGCGGCTTGCGCCACGAGTAAACCTAATTTGCCCGCCGAATCTGACGGGCTGCGCCTGATGCCAGATACCAAGCTTGCTACTGTGTATATGAAGCCAGGAGCAGACTTGAGCCAGTATGACAAAATTGCGTTGCTGGATACCTATGTCGCTTTTGCCAAAAACTGGGAGCGCAACTATAACGAGGAAGCCACCTTTGAAGATCGGGTCAGTGATAAGGACATGCAAGAAATCCGGCAGAGGGTCGCCAGTGAATTTAATCGTGAGATGACCAAAGTACTGACCAAAGATGGCCGCGAGATGGTGTCGAAAGGTGGCACCGGTGTTCTTATCTTGCGCCCTGCGATCATTAACTTGCGAGTCACTGCCCCGGACCTGATGACGGCCGGTATGGAGCAAACGTTTGTGGCCAGTGCTGGCAGCATGACCCTGTTCATGGAATTGCTGGATGGCAAGACCGGAGCCTTGATTGCAAAAGTGATTGATACTGAAGCCGCAGACAGCGGGGGCATGATGCAGGTTGCCGATTCAGTGACTAACATGGCTGATTTCGACCGGGTTGTCAGACGATGGGCCGGAATTCTGAATTCGCATCTCGCTAAAATCACAACGAAATAGCGCGATCTGAAAGATTTGGCTAGGTTGAACGGTGAGCAGTGAGCGGTGAGAAAGAGGGTGCGCTCTCTCGTCCCGGGTAGTCTAGTCCCTCTAGCGTGCCAACGGTCATGCCTTCAGTATTGTATTTAATACAATCGCGTTAACTAGTAATTTGGAGAGAGTGCAGTTGAGCGATGCGATTCGAATACACGACCTGGCCCAGCCGGAGTTGAGTGAGGCGCAACGCGGCGCATTAGCATATGGAGACACTCTCCATATTGAGTTGAGCCGCGACAGTATCCTGCAAGAGGCGCGGGAGGCAACGGGTCTGGAGGACTTCGGCCCCACGGACTTCCATGAGCGACTGGATCTACTTTGCGACGAGTGGGGCAGTGACAGCAATCTGGTCAACCTCGGGCGACTGTCCCTGCGCAACAAGCTGGTGCAGCATGCCCGCAGTCGGCTGCTGATACAGGACGTTCTCACTCGCCATCCTGAAATTCATGCAGTAGAAATCAAGGCTCCGATCATCGTGGCGGGCCTGCCACGGTCCGGTACGACGCATTTACTTAATCTAATGGCTGCCGACTCAAGGTTGCGGGCACTGCCATTGTGGGAGTCCTACGAGCCCGTTCCTTTGCCTGGCGAAGCGCCATTGGACTCTGGTTTTGACCCGCGCTATCAGCGGTGTGAAGACACTTGGCAGATGATGCAGTCACTGTCGCCGTTGTTAGCCGCCATGCACCCCATGAACCCGGATCATATTCACGAAGAGCTGGAGTTGATGGGCCCGGACTTCGCGTCCTACAACTATGAGTGGCTAAGTGTCTCACCGCGCTGGCGTGATCATTACTATGCCACCGACCAGACGCCGCACTATGAATACATGAAAACAGTGCTGAAGATTCTAACCTGGCAGGATGGCGATACCAGCGGTGCCTCTACCCGCTGGGTATTGAAATGCCCGCAGCACCTGGAGCAATTACCGGTTTTGCAGTCTGTATTTGCGGATGCCACATTTGCTGTTACCCATCGTGATCCGGTGTCGGTGGTCCAGTCGGCGGCAACCATGCTCGCCTATGGGCAGCGAATCAGCCGCAAGCAAGTTGATGTTCGAGATTTGATTCAGTATTGGACAGACCGTGTTGTGCATCTGCTGCAAGCTTGCGTTCTAGACCGCGCCTCATTGCCGGACGAGCGCAGCATTGATGTTCCTTTTCAAGAATTTATGGCGGACGACCTGGCGATGGTTGCGCGGATCTATGCTAAAGCTGATCTACCAATGACTGCTCAGTCCAGCGCAGAGCTCCAGGCCTTCATCGACGAGCATCCGCGCGGCAAGCACGGCAGCATTGTGTACAACCTGCGTGAGGATTTTGGCGTCGAGCCCAGTGCGCTGCGTGCACGCTTTGATTTCTATTTTGACCGTTTCCCTGTGGCAGTGGAAGTGGAATAACTGTCTCGGGGAATTGTATGAGAGAACCTATCTATAAGTCCCGTCCGGTTGAGCCCAATCCGGCGCACTTCGGCGGTGAGCGCATTAATGATTTTATTGTGCTGTCGGAGGCCTTTTCCAACAGCTATCTACTGCAGACACCGGAAGGGAATATCCAGCTCAATGCAGGAATGGGTATTGAGGCGCCGGTGATCAAGCGTAACTTCGATGAGTTTTCCAGCACGCCTTTGCGCTACTTAATTCTGACGCAGGGACATGTGGATCACGTGGGTGGTGTTGCCTATTTCCGAGAGCAAAATCCGGGCTTACAGGTGATTGCCCAGGCGGGCAACCCGGCGCATCAGGACTACGATGGGCGTCTGGCCACCTTTCGGGGCAACCGCTCTGCCTTTGCTTTTACTGAAAAGTTTGCTGCTGCCTTTGAGCATTACGGTGCGCAAGGTCTCACTGATTTTCCTGCCCAGGATATGCCGGTCCCGGACATACTGGTGGACACCAACCACAGTTTTACCCTGGGCGGCCTTGATGTGCAATTAATTGCAGTGCCCGGTGCGGAGACCAATGATTCAGTGGTGGTCTGGCTGCCGCAGCACAAAATATGTTTGACCGGAAATTTGTTCGGTTGCCCCTTCGGGCATTTCCCTAACTTGGTGACGATTCGCGGTGACCGCTACCGCGATGCGCTTACGGTGGCGGCCGCCGTGCAAACGGTGATGGATCTCGGTGCAGAAACTATCCTCTACGGTCATCACGGCCCAGTGGTGGGTAAGACGTTGATCAAAACAGAATTGACAGCTCTGCGCGATGCCATTCTCTATGTGCACGATGAGACTGTAAAAGGAATGAACGCGGGGCTGGATGTTCACACGCTGATGGCCGAGATCCAGTTGCCGGCGGAACTCGAAGTAGGGCAGGGTTATGGCAAAGTCTCCTGGAGTGTGCGCGCGATATGGGAAAATTATGCCGGTTGGTTTAAGCACGCCTCGACAACGGAGTTGTACGCGCAGCCGCAAAGCGTTGTGCACCAGGATCTAATCGAACTGGCTGGTGGCCCTGAGGCTATTGTGCGTAGAGCACAACAAAAGCTTGCCGATCACAAACCAGTAGAGGCTCTGCATTTATTGGATATTGTCATGGAGGAACACCGCGCCGCGCCGGGTGCCGTTGCGACAGCTATCGCCGCTCATGAAATCTTGCTGGATGCCAGTGAGAACTTCTGGTTGTCTTCCTGGGTAAAAAACCAGATTAAAGAACTTCAGATCGATGAGGTTTGACGCCGCCCCTGGCGTGTCAGCTCGGGGCTGAAGTCGGAAGATAATCTTTGGTCAATTCTTCTGAAGCCTGCCACAGTTTCGCGGCCATCGCGTCGTCGTACAGGTAACGCATGTTGACGTCATCGACGTTGCAATCGGAGAAATAGAAGCCGCGCACGTCAACAAGTTCAGGGCTGGTAGCCACGTAGCAGGTCGTGGCTGCGCCCTCTTCAATGTTTTTAAAGAATACCCAGCCAAGGTACTTGGCACCCCACTGTTGCCATTGGGGCAGGTTAGTCATCAGATTGGTTTGGATAACACCGGGATGGACGCTGTTGGCGGTGGCGTTGGTGTGGGAAATCTGTGCGGCGAGTTCTCGCGCACACAGTGCGTTGGCGAGCTTTGAAACACCGTAAGCATTCCAGGGGTCATAGTGCTGACTACCGTCCAGGTTATCGAACTCGATACCGTTCTCGGCGCTACGATAGGCTCTGGAACTGAGAAGTGTAAATCGCCCCTGGGGAGCAGCCAGAATCGATTCGCGCAGTTGATTGATCAGGATGAAGTGTCCCAGGTGATTTACCGCGAACTGCTTTTCTACCCCATTTACGATCTCCAGCTCCGGGAGGGCCATGATGCCGGCGTTGGTAATGAGACCATCCAAGGGTATGTTCATCGCGCGGATCGCGTCGGCGCAGCGGACAATGGATTCCCACTCTGCGAGGTCCAGGAACAGCGGTGTCGTCTCCCCTTCGATGCTGGCACAGGCCTCTTCAGCCTTTTTCTGTGTGCGGGCGATACCGATAATGTGCGCGCCCCGCAGCGCAAGTACACGCATGGTTTCATAGCCGAGCCCCGAGTTGGCCCCGGTGATGGCAATGGTCAAACCACTGAGATCTAGTCCTGCCGTTACTTCTTCGGCTGTGGAGTTACTATTAAAGGGGCTGCGTTCCGGTTGCCGACTGATAATTTGCGCCAATACGCTCGCCGGCAGCGCACTCAGAATGCTCAGTGTTGCCATATGCCCAAGAACCTGGCGGCGGCTGAGTTGCTGCTTGTTTCGCATGTTAAGGCTCTCATGGTTGCGATTGGAGCGAATCTACGCTGGGTTTGGCACAGATGCGACATATTTCGTGGCGCCAGTGTAGATCAAACTGCATGGTCTACACAGTGAAGGATTTCGCCATAGTTTTGTGAGGATTACAGCGAATTCACCCGATTACAGTAGTATGGCCCCCCGGATACGTTTTTCCGACCACTCTGGTACACTGCCGCCCCCTCGGAACTACCTCAGGCAGACTGCAACGTGAGCAATCGATCCTTCGCAACGGTGAATCTGCCGCCTGCCCAGCTCGCCAACCTCGAGCGTCTAGGTTACCTGGAAATGACGCCTATACAGGCGGAAGCTATGCCACATGTTTTGGCAGGCGAGGATTTGATTGGCGAGGCAAAAACGGGGAGCGGTAAAACGGCCGCATTCGCGCTGCCGCTACTGACTCGGCTGAACCCCAGGGATTTTGGCACGCAGGCACTCATCTTGTGCCCTACGCGGGAACTGGCATCTCAGGTAGCCAGCGAAATCCGGCGTCTGGCAAGTTATCAACCCAATATCAAGGTCGTTACGCTGTGTGGCGGCCAGTCGATAGGCCCCCAGATTGGTTCGCTGGAGCACGGCGCGCATGTGGTAGTGGGAACGCCCGGTCGCATCAAGGATCATCTGCGTAAGGAGACCTTGTCTCTCGCACGCGTGAAGACGTTGGTGTTGGATGAGGCTGACCGAATGCTCGATATGGGGTTTATTGACGATATCGAGGCCATCGTTGACACAACGCCTGCCAGCCGGCAGACCTTGCTGTTTTCAGCCACGTTTCCAGAGAATATTCGGCGCTTGAGCAGTCGATTTCAACGCACACCCCGTCAGATCGTGGTCGAGTCACGCCACGACGAGCAGCAGATTGAGGAACGATTTTTTGTTTGTCCGAAGGACAAACGTTTCGATTCGCTGGTCAAGCTGCTGGCACATTTTCGACCAGCCTCCGCGGTCGTGTTTTGTAATACCAAACAGTTGGTGAATGAGGTGTGTCAGTTTCTCAACCGGAAAGGTATTCATGCGGCAGCTTTGCATGGCGACATGGAACAGCGCGACCGCGATCAGGTGCTAATTCAGTTTCGGCAATTGAGTTGCAGTATTCTCGTCGCTACCGATGTCGCTGCCAGAGGTCTGGATATTGAGGAACTGCCCGCGGTGGTAAATTTTGAGTTACCGCGCAATGCCGAAGTGTATGTGCACCGTATCGGTCGTACCGGGCGCGCCGGGAACAAGGGTATGGCAATGAGTCTGTTTACTGATTCCCAGCGCTTCAAACTGCAGGGCATCGGCGAATACCTGCAACGGGAGTTAGTGTTCGAGGCGATGGAGACCATACCAGAGGCAAAGAAATATTCTCATCAGCCTGCTTTCGTGACCCTGTGTATTTCCGGTGGACGCAAGGAAAAGGTAAGGCCCGGTGATATTCTGGGCGCGCTCACTGGAGAAGCTGGCATAGCGGGTTCGTCGGTCGGCAAGATAACGGTGACGGATTACTCGGCCTATGTAGCGATAACACGTGAGGAGGCGGATAAAGCCCTTGGGCGTCTGCTCAATGGCAAGATAAAGGGGCGCAAGTTCAAGGTGCGGTTGCTTGAGTAACTGTCATAGAAAAGAATCGGGCAGCGCGACCGGAATTACGCCGCGTAGGTGTCAAATCAACTATCGCTTGCCGGGACCATCTGAGACCATGGAAGCCCGAAGCGAGCCTGCAGAGACGTATTTAGGGCCTGTCCCGGCAAGTTGTGCCTGGTTTGGCACCGATCTACTGGCGTCAGCCGGTGCTAAATGCTCGAAATGGATTATTACCGCTGCCCACACTCGACCTAGGCCCTCGAAATCACTAAAGTACGCCCGCTGAACCCAAACCCCCTTTTTGCACTGATCAAATTACTAACACCTCAGGAATACACCGTTGATCTCTACCGCCAATATCACTATGCAGTTTGCCGCCAAACCCCTGTTTGAAAACATTTCGGTCAAATTCAGCGAGGGTAATTGCTACGGCCTGATCGGCGCAAATGGCTGTGGTAAGTCCACATTCATGAAAATCCTGGACGGCAGCCTGGCGCCCACCGCTGGCAATGTCTCTATCGCTCCCAATGCGAGAGTGGGAAAGTTGAGCCAGGATCAGTTTGCTTTCGAGCAGTATTCGGTCGTGGACACAGTGATGATGGGGCATGAGGAACTTTGGGCGATTAAACAGGAACGCGATCGCATCTACAGCCTGGCAGAAATGTCAGAAGAGGATGGAATGAAGGTTGCGGAGCTGGAAGTACAGTTCGCCGAAATGGACGGGTACAGTGCAGAGAGTCGCGCGGGTGAAATTTTAATGGGAGCCGGCATCGAGCTGGCCTTGCATGAAGGCCTCATGAGTCAGGTGGCACCGGGCTGGAAATTGCGCGTACTGCTCGCCCAGGCGTTGTTCTCCGATCCTGACATACTGTTGCTGGACGAGCCCACTAACAACCTCGACATCGACACAATTCGCTGGCTGGAAGCAATTCTCAACGAGCGCAAATGTACGATGATAATCATTTCCCACGACCGGCACTTCCTCAACGCCGTCTGCACGCACATGGCCGACATTGATTACGGAGAATTGAGGGTTTATCCAGGTACTTACGATGACTTCATGACCGCGTCCACCGCAGCGCGCGAACGCCAACAATCCCAGAATGCCAAGAAGAGCGCAGAAATCGCCGACCTGCAGCAGTTCGTCAGCCGTTTTTCGGCGAATGCATCCAAGGCCAAGCAGGCAACGTCGCGTGCCAAGCGGATTGAAAAGATCAAGCTGGAAGATATCAAGCCATCGAGTCGCGTTAGCCCCTACATACGCTTTAAGCAGGAAAAGAAACTGCACCGCCAGGCGGTGGTGCTGGAAAAGCTAGGGCATGGCTTTGATGAAGGACCGCTGTTTGAAAAGGGCAGCCTGATTTTGGAGGCCGGTGCCCGCGTAGCGGTAATCGGTGACAACGGTGTTGGCAAGACGACGCTTCTGCGCTGTTTGATTGATGAAATTGTGCCGAATTCCGGTGTTATCAAATGGGCTGAAAGCGCCACGCTCGGTTACTGCCCGCAGGACACCACCGGCGATTTTGATAGCGACCTTAATTTGTTTGACTGGATGAGCCAGTGGCGCAAACCCAGGCATGATGATCAGATCGTGCGCGCTACACTGGGGCGCCTGCTGTTTTCGTCTGACGATTTTATAAAGCAGGTGCGCGTCTGTTCCGGCGGTGAGAAAAATCGTCTTATGTTCGGCAAACTGATGATGATGGACACGAACGTGTTATTGCTGGATGAGCCGACCAATCACCTGGACATGGAGTGTATTGAGTCCTTGAACCTGGCGTTGGAACACTATGACGGTACCTTGATTTTTGTAAGCCACGATCGCGAGTTTGTCTCATCTCTTGCGACGCGCATCCTGGATGTCAGAGGGGGTGAGTTGGTTGACTTTCAGGGCACTTACGAGGAATACCTTTCTAGCCAGTTGGTGGCAGAAGGTTTGGCTAACGCATCCTGAGTGATTTCACTCTCCTGGACCTCCTCGTATACTTATAGAGTGCGCTTCTTGGCGTCAGACCTGGCGAAATTTTGGAAGCGAGAACAATAGAAAACGTCTGTGCCATCGAATCGGCGCCAGATCGAGGCTGGGTTGTCGGGACGCGCAGTCAATAAGTGCCTGTAGGCTCGCTTCGGCCATCCGTAGTCTTAGACAGTCCCGTCAAACTCCCCTTGATCTAACGCGTTTATGCAGTAGCTGCGCCCAAGGCAGTGCTGTTCAAAACACCTCAATCGAGAAGTTCTGGTTGCTCCGCAATAATCACATCGTATAACGGCTGAAAACTGAACCAGCCAGCCAACGGATTGCCTACAGTTTCCCGCGTCAATAGCGCTATTTCGTGGTCTATTAGTTTCGGCGTTCCCGCTGCATCTGCCATTAACTGCGCCTGACAACTGCGTTCCATGGTGATAAACCACCAGGCTGCCGCTTCGATCGTGCCTCCCACGGTTAACAGGCCATGGTTTTGCAAAATTGCCGCTTTGCGATCCCCCAGTGCCGCAGCGATGCGCTCACCCTCGCTGTTATCCAGCACCACGCCACGGAAATCATCGAACACGACATGATCGTCATAAAATGCGCAGCTGTCCTGTGTTAAGGGGTCCATCAATTTGCCCAGAGTAGAGAATGCTCGGCCATAGACTGAATGCGAGTGGGCTGCGGCGTTCACATTGGGGTTGGCCATATGGATGTTCGAATGAATGGTAAACGCTGCTCCGTTGAGCAAGCCGTTCCCTTCCACTACTTCGCCAGTGTGGCTGACCAGCAGTAATTCCGATACCGTCATCTGCTTGAACGATCTGCCCATGGGGTTGACCCAGAAGTGGTCGAGCCGTTCCGGGTCGCGTACCGTGATATGTCCGGCTACGCCCTCATCAAAACCAAACTTGCCAAACAGGCGCAGGGATGCGGCCAGTTTGTTTTTGCGGTCCTGGCGTACTTCCTCCACACTTTGCGGTTGTGGGGCAAAGCTGTTTGAATCGTTCATATTCATGACGGCACTGTTGACTGACTCGGTCATGGGGGCATCCTCAGATTTGGCTGTACATGTCAATTAGGAAGTTTACACTTTTCTGCGGTGACATATCGAGCCCTACTTAGTTGGGCGCAGTGGTTTGACTGGCTGGGTAGTCGGACGCTATAGAGCAAGGTCCAGACCCTGCGCGCGTCAGGCAACTGTTTTACAGATGCTCCTTATGGAATGCAATGTGTTCGCCGATAAACGAGGCGATAAAAAAGTAACTGTGATCGTAGCCTGCCTGTATTCGAATATTCATCGGGTAATTAGCATCAGCGCTGGCCTGTTCCAGTAGTTCGGTCTTAAGTTGCTCCGCAAGGAAGTCATCAGCACCGCCCTGGTCAACGAGCAGTGGCAGGTGTTTTTCGCAACTACGTACCAGTTCGGCGGTGTCGTACTGCTTCCATGCTTCGCGGTCGTTTCCAATATAATTGCCCAGTGCTTTCTGACCCCACGGGCAGTGGGTGGGTGAGCATATAGGAGAGAACGCCGAGGCGGAGCGATAGCGGTCAGGGTTTTTCAGTGCGATGGTCAGGGCGCCATGACCACCCATGGAGTGCCCGAATATCCCGGCGCGATCGCTATCAAGCGGTAACGTCTGACCGACGACTTCTGGTAGTTCGTTCACCACGTAGTCGTACATTTGGTAGTGACTGGACCACGGGGCCTGCACTGCATTTACGTAAAACCCGGCACCAAGACCAAAGTCATAGGCTGCCTCTGCGTCGTCTGGCACACCCTCTCCTCGCGGACTGGTGTCCGGGGCAACAATGGCAACACCATGACTGGCTGCATACTGCTGCGCGCCTGCCTTGTGCATGAAATTCTCATCGGTGCAGGTTAGACCGGAAAGCCAGTAGAGAACGGGCACGGGCCCTTGCTCGGCGGCTGGCGGCAAATACACCGAGAAATTCATACTGCAATCAAGCGCCGCAGAGTTGTGAGAAAAGCGCAGTTGCCGTCCGCCGAACGACTTGTTCTCGGCTATTTGTTTCATGGGTTGCCCTCGCCCTAGTACAACACAACAGAGCGGATACTTTCGCCCTTGTGCATCAGGTCAAAGGCTTTGTTGATATCCTGCAGTGGCATGGTGTGAGTGATCAGGTCATCAATTTGAATTTTCCCCTCCATGTACCAGTCGACGATTCTGGGAACATCGGTCCGCCCGCGCGCGCCACCGAAGGCCGTACCACGCCATGAACGTCCGGTGACCAGCTGGAAAGGGCGGGTCGAGATTTCCTGGCCGGCACCGGCCACGCCGACGATACAACTTTGGCCCCAACCTTTGTGGCAGCATTCCAGCGCCTGGCGCATCACGTTGACATTGCCGATGCATTCAAAGCTGTAGTCCACTCCACCGCCGGTCATATCCACAATATGATCAACCAGGTTGTCTACTTCGGAAGGATTTACAAAATCGGTCATGCCGAATTTTTTCGCCAATGCAACTTTTGAGGGGTTGAGATCTATGCCGATGATCCGCGTAGCACCGACCATCTTGGCGCCCTGGATAACATTGAGGCCAATCCCGCCAAGCCCGAAGACGGCGACAGTTGAGCCCGGCTCTACTTTCATGGTGAACGCAACAGCCCCAATGCCGGTGGTTACGCCGCAGCCGATATAGCAAATCTTGTCGAACGGCGCATCCTCGCGCACCTTGGCCAGAGAAATTTCCGGCAGTACGGTGTGATTGGCGAAAGTGGAACAGCCCATGTAGTGCAGAATCGGTTCGCCGTCCAGGGAGAAGCGGCTGGTGCCGTCAGGCATAACGCCCTGGCCCTGAGTCGAGCGCACGGCCTGGCACAAATTGGTTTTGGGGTTCAGGCAGTACTCGCATACCCGGCACTCGGCCGTATAGAGCGGAATTACATGGTCGCCGGGCTTGAGTGAAGTGACGCCGGGGCCGATCTCCATCACCACACCCGCACCTTCATGTCCGAGTATGGCGGGGAATGCTCCTTCGGGATCGTCCCCTGACAAGGTGAAGGCGTCGGTGTGGCAAACGCCAGTGGCCTTCATTTCCACCAGGACTTCGCCAGCCTTAGG
>JAPKAY010000088.1 GCA_028825045.1 Halioglobus sp. | reverse complement strand
CCATTCGCCGCTACCCGGATTTGCTCGTTCACCGGGGCATTCGTCACTTGGTTCGCAGTGAGAGCGAGGCCAAGGGTGTACGGCGAATAAAAGGTGCAGGCTCAATTCCTGCCGCGAAAATATTTCCTTACGATATTCACGCCATGGTGGTGCACGGCGAACACTGCTCAATGACTGAGCGCCGGGCAGACGATGCTACGCGCGAAGTAAATGCCTGGCTGAAGTGTGAATATCTGCAGCAGCACGTCGGTGAGGAATTTCCCGGGGTGATCAGCGCAGTCACTAGTTTCGGGCTATTTGTGGAACTGGAAGACCTGTACATCGAGGGCCTCGTTCATATCACGGCCCTACCCGGCGACTACTACAATTTCGACCAGGCCCGGCAGCGGCTGACCGGCGAGCGCTCGGGGCGGAGTTTCCAGCTGGGCGGCTCAGTGCGGGTGCAGGTCGCGCGGGTGGACCTTGATGATCGCAAAATTGATCTTGAACTGGTGGATGCCAAGCCGCCCCGGAAGGCGAAATCGAAGAAGAAGGCCGCCAGTCCCGATGGCGCCCCCCCAAAAGGCGGTAAAAAATCGGGTGGCTCGCGTAAACCCAAAGGGAAAACCGGGCTCAGGCGACGCCATTGAGTATGCAGTACGTCTACGGTATTCATGCAGTTGATAGCCTTCTGCGGGAGAACCCCAAGTCGGTGCAGCATCTGTTGCTGCAGGTGGGGCGAGAGGACAAGCGCATCGCAAGCCTGTTGGCATTGGCCAACAATCAGGGCGTTTCTGTACTGCGGGAACCGCGTGCAGGTCTCGACAAGCTGGTGAATGGCCGTCATCAGGGTGTGGTGGCGCTACTTCATCAGGATAGTTCGGCTGGAGATGGGTCGGAAGCTGCCAATCTATGGGATGAGCGTCAACTACTGGCGTGGGTGGAAAATAAAGGTAACCCGCTGTTGATCCTCGTGCTGGACGGCGTCACCGACCCCCACAACCTCGGCGCCTGCCTGCGCAGCGCAGATGCCGCGGGCGTGGATGCTGTCGTGGTACCCCGGGACAAGTCAGCGGATCTGAC
This sequence comes from Halioglobus sp., assembly GCA_028825045.1. GTDB lineage: Bacteria > Pseudomonadota > Gammaproteobacteria > Pseudomonadales > Halieaceae > Marimicrobium. Next base: position 5,489 of record JAPKAY010000088.1, on the reverse strand, counting down.
AGCGGTGGCACGCAAGGTTGCCTGCGGCGCGGCCGAAGTAGTGCCGTTTGTGCGAGTAACCAACATAAGCCGCACACTGCAGGCATTGCAGGAGCGAGGAGTGTGGTTATTCGGCACTAGTGATGAGGCGGAGCAGTCGCTCTATGATTGCGACTTAACGGCATCGCTTGCGCTGATAATGGGCGCTGAGGGTAAGGGTATGCGGCGCCTGACGCGTGAACAGTGTGATCATCTCATCCACCTTCCAATGGCCGGTTCTGTGAGTAGCCTCAATGTTTCCGTGGCGGCCGGTATTTTTCTTTTTGAGGCCGTTCGTCAGCGTCTCTGAAGCCTGATTCAATTGTTGAAAAGATGGAATTCAGTCTGCCGACCTTATCGCGCGGCAGGGGGCTAATGAACTGGGCCTGAAGGTGCCCGATTCCTTCGGGCAATAGGCCTCTTGCGGTCAGCTGACAATATGGGTAGACTTCGCAGCCTCAAAATTTGCCCGGCCGCGCCTAGTATCGCAGCCGATTCTCCTTGCTATACCACGTACTGTGGGTAGCACTAACCCGTAAGGAGCTTAATGTATGCGACATTACGAAATCGTATTCATGGTCCATCCGGACCAGTCCGAACAAGTGCCCGGCATGATCGAGCGCTATGCCTCAGCTATCCAGAAAGACGGCGGCCAGGTCCATCGGCTTGAAGACTGGGGGCGTCGCCAGCTGGCCTATCCAATCAACAAAATCCACAAGGCACACTATGTGCTGATGAATGTGGAAGCGTCTAACGATGCGCTGGAAGAGCTGACAACCACGTTCCGCTTTAACGATGCCGTCGTCCGCAATTTGGTGATTCGTCGCAACGAGCCTGTTACCGAAGAATCCTTCATCATGAAGGCGGAAAAAGAGAATCGCGAGCGCAAAAGCCGTTATGAGGAACGTCAGGCGGCCGATGCAGCTAAAGATGAAGCGAGAGAAACAGTAGCAGTAGCAGTAGCAGTAGCAGCAACAGTAACTGATGACAGCGCTAAAGACGCTGGCGATGCAGCTGCCCCCGCTGAAGAAAAGGCGAGTGAAGAGTAAGTCTTCGCCGTCCCGCAACGAATATCGAGGTTTAGAGGAGTATCACCATGGCACGTTTTTTCCGTCGCCGTAAGTTTTGTCGCTTTACCGCTGAAGGCACCAAGGAAATCGATTACAAGGATCTGGAAACGCTCAAGGCCTACGTGTCCGAAACGGGCAAGATAGTGCCAAGCCGTATCACTGGCACCAAGGCTAGGTATCAGCGTCAGCTCGCAACTGCTATCAAGCGTGCACGCTTTCTGTCTCTGCTGCCGTACACGGATTCGCACCAGTAGAAATCCTTTGGCTAGCGCAATGCCCAGTCGAGGATTGACTTGAAGGGCCTGGCAGAATTTGTCATGCGCGGCCGCTTGCAGGCGCTGCTGGTTATCGTCGCTGGCGCCGGCAGTTTGTTATTTTGTTGGATTAGCGCCGCTGCACTCGCGCTGGTTACCTTGCGCAAGGGCGCGGGGTCGGGTGCTTGGTTGTTCATGTGGGCGCTTTTGCCGGCGGGAACGTTGATGTACACCTTCGGTGACAGCGGGCCGTTGGCATTGCTAGTCGGGACCATGGTGCTGGCAATAGTACTGCGCAGTACGGTGAGTTTGCCGGCGGCAGTGTTAGCTGGAGTGGGCGTAGGCCTCGCTACTGGGCTGGCCTTACTGGCGTTTGGGGGTCAGTACCTCGAACAGGTTGTCGCTTACTTCGGTGAGTTTTTGGCCTCCCTGGAACAGCAGTTGTCACAGGGTGGTGAGGCGGTGGAACTGCCCAGGCCCGAGTCGGGTCAGATTGCGGGAATGCTCGGTGCTGGAACCGCGATGATGTCAGTGTTGTGTTTAATGCTGGCGCGCTACTGGCAGAGTGCCCTGTATGAACCCGGGGGCTTTGGGGTTGAATTTAAGGCGCTTTACTACCCTGTCGCGGTAAGTTTAGTGCTTGTGGTGATGGCCCTGGCACTTTTTAGCCTGGGCATGCAGTATCGCACATGGGCGATGATCTGCTTTATCCCGCTCACATTTGCGGGTCTGGCTCTGATCCATTCACGAGCCGATTCTCGTGGAAAAGGCTCGGGTTGGTTGACCGTGTTTTACATCACTTGGGTTATTTTTGACCCGGTGAAGTTGTTGGTTGTGTTCATTGCTATCGCCGACAGCTGGTTGAACTTTCGCCAGCGCTGGGCGCAAAAAGCGGGAACCGCAGTGCGCAAAAGCGGCGAACACGAACGCGACAATACAGACGACGACAGTCGAGACATTTGAAGTAGTGGGAGCAATCCCCGTAAAGAGGAAAGTAAGATGGAAGTCATTTTGCTGGAAAATATCAGCAAGCTGGGGAAACTCGGCGATACAGTGGATGTAAAAGCAGGCTTTGGCCGCAACTTTTTAATCCCCAAGGGCAAGGCTGTTCTGGCTACCGCCGCCAACTCCGCTGAATTTGAGGTGCGTCGGGCAGAGCTGGAAGCTACATCTGCCGGACAGCTGACAGAAGCACAGGTTCGTGCGGAGGCAATCAACGCATTGGACCAGATTTCGATCGGCGCGAATGCGGGCGAAGAGGGCAAGCTTTTCGGCTCTGTGGGTACGCGAGATATCGCGGACGCCATTGCAGCCCTGGGTTGTGAAGTGGATAAGTCGGAAGTTCGGCTGCCGGAAGGACCGCTGCGCGAGCTGGGCGAGTTCGAAGTTGCTATCCAGATTCACGGTGACGTGACGGCGATGGTCGCAATTGCGGTGATTCCCGAGTAAGACAGCGTTTATCGCTCCCTCCGGGGAGCGGTGTTTAACAATAAATGCACCGGTCTTTGCAGGCCCCTGCATTTTTTTCCAGATTTGACCAATCCATTCCAGATTAGCATTGGCAGTGTTTTCACTTCTTCTAGTCGCCTGTTTCCTATAGTCTGTAAAGCCCCCCAAAATTACTGATTGTTATGTCCGATCCAGAGTATCCCAGCAATGTTTCCGAGCTTCGCCATGGGGGCGAAGGCGATCTAGCGCGAATCAAGATGCAGCCGCACTCGGTTGAGGCGGAGCAGTCTGTGTTGGGCGGTTTATTGCTGTCGGCAGACAGTTGGGATGCCGTGGCCGAATCGGTAACGGCAACTGATTTCTACCGTCCGGGGCATCGCCTGATTTTTAGTCAGATTGCGCAACTCGCCGAGGCAAACGAACCGGTCGATGTCATTACGGTGGCAGATAAACTGCAGGCTCGGGGTGAGCTCGATGCCGCCGGAGGCCTGCCCTATCTGGCGGAACTTGCCCAAAATACCCCTAGCGCGTCCAACATCCGGGCCTACGCCCAGGTCGTGCGCGAGCGTGCCAGTTTACGCAAGCTGATTGAGGCCGCGCAGGAGATTGCCGACAGTGGTTTCAATCCGGAGGGGCGCCAGTCAAACGAGCTGATCGATGAGGCAGAGCGCCGCATCATGCAGATTGCCGAGGAGGGCCCAAAGGCCGGTGGGCCCCAGGACGTTAATCCGTTGCTGAAACAGGCCCTCGGGCGTATTGAAGAACTATTTCAAAACGGCGGCGATATTACCGGACTCAGCACGGGTTTTCTGGAACTTGACCGGATGACGTCGGGATTGCAGGGCTCCGATCTGGTTATCGTCGCTGGCCGACCCTCCATGGGCAAGACCAGTTTTGCCATGAATATGGTCGAGCATGCGGTCCTCACGCAGGAAAAGCCTATTCTAGTGTTCAGCATGGAGATGCCCGCAGATTCGCTCATTATTCGGATGTTGTCTTCCATTGGCCGAATTGACCAGACGCGACTACGCAACGGTAAACTCGAACAGGAAGACTGGCCCAAACTCAGTGCGGCCGTCACCAAGCTCAAGGATGTACCGCTATTCATAGACGATACCCCTGCGCTCACACCCACCGAAGTGCGCAGTCGCGCTCGCCGGATTTCTCGTGAGCACGGTGGCCTGGGTATGGTGATGGTGGATTATATGCAGTTGATGCAGGTGGCGGGTGCTTCAGAAGGCCGCACCGCTGAAATTTCCGAGATTTCGCGCAGTCTGAAAGCCATCGCCAAGGAGTTCAAGGTGCCGATGGTGGCCCTTTCCCAGCTAAACCGCTCCCTGGAGCAGCGACCCAACAAACGTCCGGTCAACTCGGATTTGCGGGAGTCGGGTGCGATCGAGCAGGACGCTGATGTCATTATGTTTATTTACCGGGACGAGGTTTACAACGAGGAATCGCAGGACAAGGGGGTGGCTGAGATTATTATCGGCAAGCAGCGCAATGGTCCAATTGGCCGCTGCCGTTTGGCCTTCCTGGGCGAGTACACGCGGTTTGAAAATCTTGCGCACGGAGCCTACGACGAGCATTGATGCTTTGGAATATGGCGCAATGTTCCGATGGAAATACGAGTGAAGCAATAGGCAAAATGGCACCGATTTAACAGGAATTACGACGCGCAGGTGTTCAGTTCCAGTATAGTCCAGTATAGATTGATGGGAGCGTCTGAGGCCAAGGACGGCCGAAGCGAGCCTACAAGCCTGTTTTCGTGCGCAAGTTTTGCAACTGGGCCAACTGCTCAGACACGGAGAGCGGCTCAGATGGCTGCAGCTCTAACGCCTCTGATTGCGGTACTTCAAGAGATTCACCCCGCAGTACCGCCACGCAATATTTCTGATAGTGCTCCTTGAAAATTGGCCAACTTGTGCGCTCGGTATTGTTCGCCAGGAAGAACCAGTCGCTATCCCGACCGGCCAGGTACACCGCGGTGTGGCTCCAGTTTTGGGCTGATTTGGGCGAGTATGCCCGACAAGCTTCAACATACGCGTCGTGGGCAGACGGCAGGCCAAACTCGGCAAGGCCTTGCTGGCAGCACTCCAGCATGCGATTGAGCGTGGGCAGGTAATCGCTGTGCTCGATGGCGTGTTTGGCGCCTTTGAGAATCTGTTCAACGGGATAGTCGGCCAGGGATTCCAGCCACAGCTTCTTGATTTGATTAAGTTGTACGCCGTCCGGATAGGCGGCGTAGTACTGGTTATGGTAATTCAGGCGAAACAGCGCAAACACCTGGTTGATCGCCTCTACGTGGGCCGTCGTTGCCTGCGCCCGGCCTTCCTCACTTTGCCCAGGAGGTGTCGGTGAGGTCGTCCTGGAGGCTTCGATCTCTCGTGCGACCCGTTGTATTCGATCCCTGCTGTCCGGCATGACTGTTATCCGTTGTTTCGAACTGGTGGCGTTTTGCCCAGTGATATTTTACATGTTGTATGAATTTGCTGTTCCAGGAGGTTTGTGCCTGGTTGCTGTCTTTCCAGTATACGATGAACTCCGGCAGTAGGGAGTGGGCGAATTCTGTATCAATGTGCGACAGGCGCAGGATATCAAATACATCCGCAATTGGCCGCCAGTCGTCGGTGATGCGCCTGGGCTCGGTGCTGTGCTCCAGGCTGGAGGTATACCGCGCCCACTGGATTCGTATGTGCTG
>JAPKAY010000011.1 GCA_028825045.1 Halioglobus sp. | reverse complement strand
GGCGGCTGCATTTAGTGGTGTGGTCGTTGCCGAGATTCTCAGTGCGGAACCGCATCCCGATGCGGATAAACTGCGTGTTTGTCAGGTGAGTGTCGGTGGTGAAATGGTTCAGATTGTCTGCGGAGCCCCTAATGCGCGAGCGGGGTTGAAGGCACCCTTGGCCCAGATTGGCGGCGTGCTACCAGGTGACTTCAAGATAAAGAAGGCCAAGCTAAGGGGGGTGGAGTCTCAGGGGATGCTCTGTGCAGAGCAGGAGTTGGGGTTGTCGGATGCCTCAGATGGACTGATGGAACTGCCGGCAGATGCGCCGGTGGGCACCGATCTGCGCAGTTATCTCGATCTGGATGACCAGGTGATTGAGCTCAGTATCACCCCCAACCGAGCAGATTGTTTGGGTGTCTCTGGCATCGCACGAGAAGTAGGGCTGCTTAACAATCTTACGGTGAACGTGCCGGTTTATGACAAGGCTACAGAGTCGATCAGCAACACGTTTTCGATTGATGTGAAGGCGGCAGAGGCTTGTCCACGGTATGTGGGCCGTATTATCAAAGGTGTGGATGTTTCCCGGCCAACGCCCCTTCTGATTCAGGAAAAATTACGTCGCAGCGGCGTTCGCAGTATCGATGCCATTGTGGATATTACAAATTACCTCTTATTGGAACTGGGCCAGCCCATGCACGCGTTTGACCTTGAGAAACTTGAGGGGGGTATCGTTGTGCGCCACGCTAAGGCTGGAGAATCCATCGAATTGTTAAACGGTCAAACCGTAGAGGTGCGTCCGGATACGCTGGTTATAGCAGACCACAAGGGCCCTGTGGCCATGGCTGGCATTATGGGCGGGCAGTCGTCAGCGGTCAGTGCAGGTTCAACGGATATTTTTCTCGAGTCGGCATTTTTCGCGCCGACGTTGCTAGCAGGCAAGGCGCGATCCTATGGCCTGCACACGGACTCCTCGCATCGCTTTGAGCGTGGCGTGGATTTCCAATTGCAGGTAGAGGCGATCGAGCGCGCGACGTGCCTACTACTAGATATTGTTGGGGGCGATGCGGGGCCCATTGTGCACTTCAGTTCATCTGATGATCTTCCGGTACGCGGTGATGTACATTTGCGTGCTGCTCGAATCGAGAAGGTTTTGGGTTTCGATATGGAGGCTCCCGAGGTCGAGCGCATCCTTTCTGGCCTGGGTCTTGGCGTGACCGCCACTGCGGATGGCTGGCACTGTTCTGTTCCCAGTTGGCGTTTCGATATCGCCATTGAGGCAGACCTGCTTGAAGAGTTGGCGCGGGTGTATGGCTACAACCGGTTACCTGTCACTCACATCCACGCTGATCTGGTTATGCAGGTAAAACCGGAAGCCGGCTTGTCTGTGCGCTACCTGCGCCGTCATTTGAGCGCCAGGGGTTATAGAGAAGCTATCACTTACAGCTTCGTTGATCCCCTGTTGCAGCGAGTGTTCAGCCCAGACTGCGAACCGGTTGCATTGAGTAATCCTATTTCTGCGGAAATGGCAGTGATGCGCACGAGTTTACTGCCGGGAATGGTAGATGCCGTTCTGCGCAATACCAATCGGCAACAACCCCGCGTGCGTTTATTTGAGACCGGTCTGCGATTCGTTACCGACGAATCAGGTTTGCAACAGACCCCAATGCTGGCCATGGTGTGCACCGGTCAGCGTTTCGCTGAAGCCTGGTCGGTGCCAGATGAAGCATTGGATTTCTACGATATAAAGGGTGACGTAGAAAGTTTGCTGGCGTTGGCACGGTCGCCGGAGAGTTTCGCCTTCGAGGCGTCAACACACCCGGCGCTGCACCCCGGACAGACCGCTAACATAACTCGAAAGGGTGAGATAGTTGGCGTTGTAGGTACGCTTCATCCGTCAGTGGTGTCCACGCTAGGGCTGAATGAACCCCTATATTGCTGTGAAATTGAGCTCGCCGCGCTGCTGGCAGGAAAGCTTCCCGAGTTTCAGGAACTATCCAAGTTTCCTGAAGTTCGCCGCGATTTATCAATTTTGGTAGATAAAACAGTAGTTTCGGCGCAACTTCTTAATGATGTTCGAACTTCAGCGGGGACTTACCTCAAAGACTTAAGGCTCTTTGATGTCTATACAGGCAAAGGCATTGATCCTAAAAGAAAAAGTCTCACTCTGGGTTTGACTTTCCGCGATCAATCGCGCACTCTTGGCGAAGAAGATGTGAATGTGGCCGTAGGTCAAGTCATTGATCTATTGGAAAAAAATTATAATGCCGAGCTTAGAAACTAGGTTATAGGGAACATGGCTGCTCTGACGAAATCCGAAATGGCTGAACGACTGTTTGAAGAGCTTGGGCTCAACAAACGGGAAGCTAAAGAGATTGTAGAGCTCTTCTTCGAGGAAATCCGCGGTTGCCTCGAAAACAATGAGCAGGTGAAGTTGTCAGGTTTTGGAAACTTCGACTTGCGCGACAAGAGCCAGCGTCCCGGTCGCAATCCGAAAACGGGCGAAGAGATTCCTATTTCCGCTCGACGGGTTGTGACGTTCAGGCCCGGTCAAAAGCTCAAAGCCCGAGTAGAAGAATATGCTGGAACCGACCCACAACAATGAACTGCCCGCCATTCCAGGTAAGCGCTATTTCACCATAGGTGAAGTCAGTGAACTCTGTGCGGTAAAGCCTCATGTGCTGCGCTACTGGGAGCAGGAATTTCCGCAACTTAAACCGGTCAAGCGCCGCGGCAACCGTCGTTATTATCAGCGTGATGACGTGCTCACCATTCGCCAGATCAGGGACTTGCTCTATGATCAGGGCTACACGATCGGTGGCGCCAGGCAGCGAATGACAGACGAGGGCGGGAAAAATGGTTCATCCCTATCAGTGGACCTGCCGTCTGTGATCCAGGAAACCATCGAGGAATTGGAGGACGTGCTCAAGGTTCTCGAGCCGCCTAAATAGCCTTTGTATCGTCCGCTCTATTGAGTATAATGCCGCCCTTGCCGCGCAGGCGATTTCGGGGCGTAGCGCAGTCTGGTAGCGCACCACACTGGGGGTGTGGTGGTCGTAGGTTCAAATCCTGCCGTCCCGACCAATTAAATCAAGGACTTACGAGAAATCGGAGTCCTTTTTTTGTGTCTGCGGGTAACTCAGGGGTAACTATTGGGTCAAAATCCCCCGCGCATATCCCAAGTGCATCAATGCAGGCTCTCGCGCCAGGGTACTGACAAGTTAACTTAGTTTCGCTCGAAAAGTGAATTTTTAGAATTCATTGCACTCAACAAACAAACCTAAAGTGGGAGCTGGCGACTCGATTGCCAACGCCAAGGGCCGAATTGTGTCGGCTCAGCCCATGACCTCAAGTTAACTTGTCAGTACCCGATCGAGTTGTAAGAAATCCTGACACATCGTTTTTGTGAAAGCACGCTGACTGCAAAGCTGGAGAACTCCTAGAAGTTCCTGTAAGTTTTGAAACCATATGGACCACGGCTGCCCAGGCGGGCAAAGTCGCTGAGGAGAAATTGACCTCGAAGGCGATAGTGCAGCAATCGGGAACGTCTAAAAACATCTGGCCAAACTAGAGGAAGCGATAATAGTGAAATGGACTGCCTCACTACAGGACATTACCGAAGATCAACTCAGTCATGTACTGGAGCAGGCGCATGTGCCTTCACTAATGGCCGCACTTATTCACCTGGCCTCCTCCGGGGAGCATCTGCGAGCAGACATCAGACCCCACGTGGAGCAATTGGCGGAGGAAGAAGACGGCCTCACTGAGAGCGCACGCGAAGCTGCGAGGGCGATTGCAATGGCCGAGCTACTTTCCTATAAGCAGACGGGCTGCCCCCAGCTTTCCATGCCGGAAGAACACTTGATCGAGGAGGCTATGCACTACGTTACTGGAGTGCGCATACCAGGCGCTCAGATGGAACATATGCGCGAGGAATTGAACCTATTTGGTGAAGACCGGCGGCGGGTTGCCATCGCGCAAGACGTGGTGCCAGATCATTACCGGGTGTTGGTGATAGGTGCCGGTATGTCGGGTATCTTGGCAGCGGTGCGCTTGCAGGAAGCGGGCATTCCCTTTTTGGTGGTAGACAAAAATCCCGAGATTGGTGGCACCTGGTATGAGAACACCTATCCCGGCTGCCAGGTTGATTCGGCAAATCACCTTTACAACTATATTTTTGCACCCAAGCACCAGTGGTCCGGGCATTACTCCGGGCAGGCGGAATTGTTTGAGTACTTCAAGGGCGTGGTTAAGGAGTATAAGCTCCGTAAACACATGCGTCTGGGTATTGAAGTAGAGCATGCGGTCTACAACGAAGATGGGAAATCCTGGATGGTGAATTTTCAGGACTCTGAGGGCGTAAAATCGAATGAGAGTTTCGACAGTGTTATAAGCGCTTGCGGGCAGCTCAACTCACCCGCCATGCCAGATATTCCAGGCGTGGGTTCATTTGCCGGCATTGCCTTTCACTCTGCACGCTGGGAACATCAGCACGATCTGAACGGTAAGCGAGTTGCGGTCATCGGCACAGGCTGTAGCGCGACACAATTTGTCCCGGAAATAGCCGATCAGACATCCCGGCTGCAGGTGTTTCAGCGGTCCGCACCGTGGTTGTTACCTACTGAGGAATACCATATTCCAATGAGTGAAGAGGAGCTGTGGTGCTTTCGTAATATTCCCTTTTATGCGCGCTGGTATCGCTTCTTCTTGTTTCGTGCTCGCGCAAGCGACGGATTGCTGCCCTACCTCTATGGCGAGGAAGGCTGGGATGGCCAACCCGGATCGGTTAGCGCAGCCAATGCAGAATTGCGTCTGGCGCTAGAGGAATCGATTCGTGAGCAAGCCGGCGACGATATAGATTTGGCGGATGCACTCATGCCTAATTACCCTCCGGGTGGTAAGCGGCCCGTACTCGACGACGGCCAATGGATTAGTACCCTGAGGAAGCCCCATGTCACATTGGTCACAGAGCCTATTGCAGCCTTAGAAGAAAAGGGTATCCGGACCGCAGACGGTGAGCTCCATGAAGTCGACGTTCTGATTTATGGCACTGGGTTTAAGGCCAACCAGTTTCTTGTTCCTATGCGTATCGTTGGGCGCAACGGCCATGAGTTGCACCAGACCTGGAAGGACAATCCGCAGGCGTACTTGGGTATGACCGTTCCCGGGTTTCCTAATTTTTACTGCCTGTATGGGCCAAACACCAATATTGTGGTGGGTAGCAGCATTGTATTCGGTAGCGAGTGCGAGATGCGCTATATCATGGGCTGCCTGAAACTGCAGTTTGAACAAGGTATTGCCAGCCTGGAAGTCAAAGAGGATAGGTGCCGGGAATACAACAGTGAGGTTGATGCTCGAAACGAACTGCGAGCCTGGGGCTCACCTCACGTGGATAGTTGGTATAAAAATGTTGATGGCAGGGTTTCGCAAAACTGGCCGGGTACGCATTGGGAGTGGTGGCAGCAAACTCGAACGCCTGACTTGAATGATTTCGTAATGGAAAAATAGGCCTCTTAATCGTATTCGTGGGAAGACACGCAACATGCTTAAGTCAGTTCAGTTAGGAAATAGCGGTCTGCAAGTTTTCCAACTTTGTTTGGGAAGCATGAATGAAGGTGCGACAGGGTAGGGGCATCAGGGAGGCTGAGGCCACACAATATGGAGACGCTTATACTGGTCGCGGGACAACCTGATGTCGCTGGGAGTGTGCTGAGATCGATTACTCGGAAGCTCCCCCGGCGATTTTAAAAAACACCTACCTCGTTGAGTGCTTCAATCGTAGGCAGTGTGTCACCGATATCAACAAAGTCTACAGTCACGAAATTGGCAGTAGTGGCGTGAAATGCTTCACATTCGTTGATGCGATTAAGTAGTAAGGGGCTGAAGTTAACCTGTGCGGCGAGCGTCGGAGAGCCAAAGATGTTGGTGAGGAAATGATTGAAAATAAACAGCTCGTTGGAGGTCGAACCACGATTTTCAATACAGGAAAAGTCCCCCGGAACCGAAGCGGAAAACTGAGTTTCGAAAGCATTGTCCCAGACATTCATTAGCCACGGGTAGGATGGGTCAACCGAGACGTCCTGCAGCACGACAAGTCGGGTGCCTGCGTCGATCATGTGACCCAGGGTCGGCCAAGCTCCGCCGGTATGTTGATAAGCGTACGGTGTAAGGTTGGCCGCGACGAAGGCGTTGGCCGTAAGTTCATGGTTGAGGTAAGACTCGATGATAAGAGTGACCACCGCGCCTGGGTTTACATCGAGAAACTCGCGGATTTCGATCAACCCATCGACCAGCAGCTGATTGCCGATGGAGCACAATACGTGGCACAAATAGGCAGTATCGGGGTCGACACCGGGCATCTGTATCTCCTGGCTGAGCTCATTGAGATCGCCGGCGCGGTAGGTATCCAGCATCAGGCCACGAACACCGGCCTCCAGCTGAGCCGGAACATCCCAATTCTGGTTAGGGCCGAGCCAACCGTTTGCTAAATTGGACATTGCGTTGTGCGTGGTGGCGTAGCGAACTTGATCGTATCTGCGACTGCACAAATGCGAGTGCCCGTTGCAGCCGTTGACGGTGACTAATTCGATTTCACTGATGGCATTGGTGCCATCGTCGGCAAGGACAAGCATCTCGTAGTCGCCCGGTTCAAAAGCAGATGTATCGAGGGCGAAAGAGAAGGGTGGCGAGTTGTCCGTTTCGACCCACCCATCTGCGAGCCCTTTAGGGTAGAGCTGCACAGTGGTGGGCGTTATAGAGGCGAAGCTGACTTCAACAGTCAGAGTCTCAGCGACAGCTGACCAACTCGAGGAGATCGTCATCCCGGGAGAGTTTCCATCTTGCACAAAAAGCGCGCGCAATGGAGGCATTGTCTGGCCCCAGTGCTGATTCACAGTTGCCCCCGGCACGTTGATCGAGCAAGCTGGAAATTGTACACCGCAACCTTCCCAGCCAGAAAAAACCCAGCCCGCATGAGGCAGTGCTACATAGGTAAGGTTGTAATCGCCGGCTACATAATTGGCACACGGCTGGTTTTCCAATGCGCAGTCATTAGTACCTGTAGAGGAGCTAATGTCCCCTTCCCCAACAATTTCCAGCGGATGAGAGCAAGCGGTAACGAGGGTCAGCAGTAGAAGGATGAAGAGAGTTCTCATGATTCTGCCATACGTGGGTGGGCTACCAGTAATCCTGAACCGGTAAATAGCGGGCGTTAGCCAACGGTGTGGTTCGGATACGAATTTGTTGCTTACGGTACACAGTATAGTGGATAACGGGCCTTCGGCAAAACCACTAGCAATGCTGGTTTGCTGGGTGATAGCCGTAATAGGCATGCTCAGCCCAGGGCCATCGCCAAGATAAAGTCGAGGATGCTAGCGGTTCGCGACTGGTGCGACACGTATTTGGTTCAAATGCGCAAGGCACACAGTCTTTGCAGACCGCAACACGAGACTACACCGTGTGCAGCTTCAGCACTTCGGCACTCTCAGCGCGTACGCGCGCGGACAGTGCAGCATCCTTTTTCAGGTCTTGACCGTAGGAGGGAATCATCTCTTTTAGCTTCGGCACCCAGTGGCCGACGAGCTGTTCATGAAAACAGTTCTCGAGCATGTGGACCATAATCCAGACCGCGGTCGATGCGCCGGGCGAGGCGCCTAACAGAGCGACAATCGAGGAGTCGGCAGAGTGGACGATCTCCGTGCCGAACTCGAGCTTTCCGGTATGGGCCTTATCTTTTCGAATGATCTGCACTCGCTGCCCCGCGGTCGCTATTTCCCAATCGGCTACATCTATCTCGGGATAAAATTCACGCAGCGAATCGAAGCGATGGGAAGAACTCTGAAATACCTGTCCGATCAGGTATTCCTCGAGCGGAAAATTGTCCCGCGCGACCGCAAGCAGCGGCAGGATATTGCCCGGCCGTATCGACTTTGGTAAATCCATAAGCGAGCCCTGCTTGAGGAATCGGGTCGAAAACCCTGCGTAGGGCCCAAACAGCAGCCAGCGCTTGCCGTCGATGATGCGGGTATCCAGATGGGGTACTGACATTGGAGGGGAGCCAGTAGCCGCCATGCCGTAGACCTTGGCAGTGTGGCGCGCAGCCACTTCCTGGTTGCCGCAGCGCAGCCAAACGCCGCTTACCGGAAAGCCGGCGAAACCCTTGGCTTCGGGAATGCCGGACTTCTGCAGGAGCGGGAGTGCGCCGCCGCCCGCACCGAGAAAAACGTATTTCGCGTTTACTGTGCGCCGCGCACCCGTCGCCTCGTCTCTGACATCCAGTCGCCAACCGCCGCCTGGCCGACGATGCAGGTCTACCACGTTTTGGGAAAAGCGTACGACAAAATCATCCTGCTTTTTCAGATAACCCAATAAGCTGGAAGTGAGTGCACCGTAGTTGACGTCGGCACCCGTTACCATGCGGGTCGCTGCGACCGGTTGTTGTGGGTCGCGTCCCGCCATGATTAGCGGCGCCCATTCGGCAATTTTTGCGTGATCCTCGGAATACTCCATGCCGTGGTAACAGTGATGGCTGCTCATTATCGCATGACGCTTCCTGAGAAAATCTTGGCGTTCGGCGCCGATTACGAAGCTCATATGCGGCACTGGGTGGATGAACTCCTCCGGCGACGCGATCGCGCCCTTTTTGACGAGATACGACCAGAACTGTCGGGACATGTCGAACTCGACGTTAACCTCCAGCGCCTTTGCGATATCGACGTTTCCATTCGCGTCCATCGGTGTGTAGTTCAACTCGCAGTTGGCGGCGTGGCCGGTACCTGCATTGTTCCAGGCGCCTGAACTCTCCTCAGCTTCACCGGGCAACCTTTCGAGAATCTCGAGTTTAAGGTGAGGCTGCAGTTCTTTCAGGAACACACCAAGTGTCGTGCTCATGATGCCTGCGCCGACTAGTGCAACATCGACCTCTTCTTCAGCTTTAACGTCGTGCATAGACATCTCCCTTAAGCATGGCGTTGTGCGATTTCTGCATCAGTAGAACTCTCAATTTGAAGACTTGATGAATGGAACGGGTTCATTCGGCGCTAACACGAGATAAACGCGCCGCCAGGGTTGCTCGTCGACAAGTTCCCAGGAATGACCGCCTCCGACCGTATCCTCGGCCAAAAGAATATCGCCAGGTGCCAGCTGAAAATGCTGACCCGCTCGCGTCTCGAAATCCAGAGTGCCACTCAAGGTGACCACTAACTGTCTAACTGGGGCTGTGTGCCATGCCAGTGTACCGCCCGAAGCAGTTTCCTGAAAGGACGCGGTGGTGATTGATAACTTGTCGCTGAGAAGATCGCCGTGGACTCCGGGGTTCAGGTCAATCCAACCTTCTTCGAAATGAGAGTTTTGATCATCTCCAGTCCATATCCTTACACATCGGATCATTGCTGCCTTCTCCTCATCGTTATTGTCCTATTGATCTCAGCCTAATCGTCACCATCAAGGCACAGCCACGCGAGCTCGCCAGAGTTGATCAATGAATTGTAATCGTGCGTTCCGGATGTCCTGCACAGGAGCTACTTGTTCTCCGAACAGCAACCAATTGGTTGATTGTACACCCGCATTGGCAGTCTTCCAGTGTGGCAGTGCCTCTCCATTCGGATTGCCAGTTTTGACAAAGTTCATCCAGTACTTTCGCATCATTTGCGCGGTAGTGGAACGATAATCGGCCCATAACGCTGTGCCGTCAGAACCATGCGCAGCGCCCGCCTGCTGATCGCGGGTATCTGGCGGCAGGTAGTCAAACAAATACAGGTAACCGGGTTGATGGGTTGCAGTCATGCTACGACTTGCACTCCAGCCGGAGTGGAGGTAACGGATATCGCCAAACAGGCGCTTGATGCCCTGATTCCTCCCAGCTGAAAAATCCTCTGCCCACAAGGCGTGAGCCTGCTCTTTTTGATTGCCAGTGAGGCCGAGCACGGTTTCTTCACTAACGCCTGAGAAGGGGAAGACACTACCATCAAAACTGGTGCCGCCACTAATATAGGGTACCGGGTGTTGTTGGCCCCGGGCGAACATGACGGCCGTTTCATCGGGTAGGGTGATACTGTCAATAATGGGAAGGTGAAAGCCGAGTATGGCGCCGAATAATTGTTCCGCTGATAGGGCGTATAGTTCCTTAACGTTTAGTTCGGAGGCGTTCTTGCCGCTGGCACGGGAAGCGATTGCCGCAGAAATTTGTTCTGCGGAAGGTGATTCTGTCGCGTCCTGGAGGCTTTCCAGGTGTGGTTGCAGCGGCCAGGCACCGTAACCACTCTGGGCAATAGCACCGGCAAACAGGCCTCGCGCCTGGGGGTTTACCATCAGCATGTTTACGGCTTGACCGCCAGCGGATATTCCCTGAATGGTCACGCGTTCTGGATCGCCACCGAAGGCGTCGATATTGTCATGCACCCAGCGCAGTGCGGCGACCAGGTCTAGAAGGGCAAAGTTTGCGCCTTGTTTCATATCGAGCAGGGGATGGGCATAAAAGCCTAATGCGCCGAGGCGGTAGTTGAGGGTGACGAGAATGATGCCACTGGCATTGAGCACCGGGGCGACCGCAAACACGGGTTGGCCGCTGCCATTCACAAAGCCGCCTCCATGAATGGAGAAGAACACGGGCAACGAATCAGTTGTGCTCATTAGGGCACTAGCAGGCGTGGCGATGTTCAAGGTCAGGCAGTCTTCACTGGCGCTGCCCGATTTTGCCAATCTGGCTTGCGGGCAGGGAGGACCGAAGTTCCTTGCGGACAGGGTGTCGTTTCGGGGTGCTACCGGTTGGGGCGGCTTCCATCGTAGAGGCCCGATGGGCGGGCGCGCGTAGGGGATACCTTTAAACAAAACTGAGTTGCCACTGAGATTGCCCAGTATGGTGCCTTGGTCTGTTTCGATTTGCGTTACCGGCGCTGGGAGTTCAATGGGGACTTTCTCGCGTGGCACCTCAGCGATCGCTGTCGGGCTCACCAGTGCTAGTAATAGACAGGGCGCAATGCATCGCCTGATGTTCATTCAGCCGTCCCGGTCAGGGTTGTAGGACTATTAAGTCTCTGGGTTGCCGCTCTGGCCAGTAATCTAGAGCGCATGATTTGTACAGTATAACTTCATGATCAATAGACTCAAAAGGTTTAGAAATGAAGTCGCGTTTAATGCACCATTGAAAACCTAGCATATCTAACCGTGAGATCCATGTGATGTTATCCACCATAAGTCTGATAGGGATGCCGGGCTCAGGAAAAAGTACAGTGGGTGTTATGCTGGCAAAGTTAGCGGGCTTGCGTTTTGTCGATACGGATCTGGATATTCAGGTGCGGGAGCAAAACACTCTGCAAAATATTCTGGAACAACGCGGGTATCAATTCTTGCGCGAGGTTGAGCAGGACATTCTCATGCGCGTGGTCTTAGAAGGTGCTGTGGTGGCCACCGGTGGCAGTGCGGTGTATAGCGAGCTCGCGATGAGGCGTCTGCGCGATTCTGGTCCTGTTGTTTATCTTGAGGCAGAGCTTGCACTGCTTGAGCGGCGAGTGGCCGCCTCGCCACCGCGAGGTATCGCCAGTGATCCATCCACGACTTACGCGCAAGTGTACGAGGAGCGCACGCCACTGTATCATCGTGCTGCCGATATTGTGGTGTCTACGTCGTCTGAGGGAGCGGAGGAGGTTGCCAGGGGTATCTTGAGGCAGCTTTCGAATGACTAACCTGAGAAGTCTATGCGCTTCTGGTTGATTGGTAATTCAATGGGATCCGTGCAATGCAGAATAGTGGGGCTGGTCAATAGACAGCTGTCCTGCGACGGTTTGGCGAAGATGCACATCAAGGCCCGGAGTATCCAGCGGCAACCCCGCTCGCAATTGGTTCACTAGCTCCCAGCGCAGGACGTCCAGTTCGTCCTCTTGATTTAGTAATGTCTCAAGACGTTTCCGCTCATGTTTTTCAGCGGCAGGGCCATACTGAAATTCACGTTGGGCGATCCTCAGGGAGTTGGCAGCAACGCGAGCAAGGAAGCCCGCATGAGGGTCGAGACGAGTGGCCACTTCTTCCTTCAAAAACGTTGCGGCTCCTTCCAGCAGTTCTGCGGGCATGGGAAGTCGAGTACCGTCTGACAGGGGTAGGTCCGTATCAGGGAGGGGAAACCTGCCGGGAATTAGCAGATTCACGCAGTCCATCTGTGCTTCAGAGGAGCGCCGGCCGATAACGGGCCGCTCGAGGCTGGGTGTTTCACCGGCGCGCCAGCTGTTCGCCATTTGCAGTGTGGCCATGGCCCACCAGAAAGAGCCAAAGACTTGCCAGAATTCCAGCGCTTCGAGTGAAACCTCTATGCCCGACGTGTCACGGTAACCCGCCAGAAGTTGATCCGTTTCTCCGAACCCGCCAACGTGTAAGTCGCGGTTGCCAAAACGCCAGGAGTTTACGCATAACCACCCTAGATCGCGGACCGGGTCACCGATATGCGCCAGTTCCCAATCCAGGACCGCGTTGATGCCGTCCGGCGTTACCATCAGGTTGCCATTGCGAAAGTCGCCGTGGACTAATGTCATGCGGTGATCAGTTGGCAGGTTATTCTTTAGCCATCGCCAGGTGTAATCGATCATTGGCATGGGCACGTTAAGGTCTTGGTAGAGCTTCCAGGTCTCGTCTACCAAATCGGCGGGGCTCGCGCAGGGCAGGGCATCATCCAGTTCGGCGCTGTTCCAGTCTAGTGCGTGAATTTTTCCGAGAATCTCACCGCATTGTCGTGCCAGCGCCGGTCTGATTGAAGCGAGTTCTTCAGAACGGTTAATGCGGTGTCCCAGCGTCTCTCCGTCAAGCCACTGCATGAGGAAGCCGCTTCCCAGGCTATCAGTGGGTTGAAGTACATAGACAATTTTTGGGCCTGGAATCCCCTCTGCGCCTGCCAGTTGGAACAGGCGCGCTTCGGTGTCCAGCGTGATGCTGCCCACAGCAGAGCCATTCTCGGCGGTGGGCTGCGAGCGCCGCAGTGCCAGGTGTGCTTCGCCTCCTGCGCTAGTATTAAAAGCGATGCGCCAGGTTTCCTGGCTGGCACCGGCACTCAACTGTTCGCAGGAGAGTAATGATCGAAACTCCTTGAGTTCTCGGGACAGCACCGCCTCGATACTTTGGCTAATATCCGCCGACATAGCGCTTAACTTACGCCCTTGGGTTTCTGCTGTTTCATAAACCCGAAAAGATATCCCGCGACCCGGCGCATCTGTATCTCATCCGCGCCTTCGGTAATTCGATAGCGACGATGGTGTCGATAAATATGTTCAAACGGTTTGTAGCGAGAGTAGCCCATGCCTCCGTGCACCTGCATGGCCGTGTCGGCCGCTTCGCAGCAAAGCCGGTTGGCCTGGTAGTTGCAAATGGACACCTTGTCGGAAACGGAGAAAGCACCATCCCGGTCCATCAGCCATGCAGTTTTATGGATGAGCGCCTGCAGCATTTCGGCGCGGGCATGGAGTTCTACCAAGGGAAACTGAATGCCCTGGTTAGCTGACAGCCGTTTGCCAAAGGGTTGCCGTTCATTGGCATGTTGCACGGCCTCGGCAATACAGTATCGGGCTGCACCTAAGCTGGACGCTGCCTGGCGCATGCGGTTTTCGTTGAAAAAATGCTGTACTACCTGCAGTCCGCGTCCTTCACCGCCAAAAATAGCGCTATCGGGAACACGCACATTGGTAAAGGTCACATGGGCGTGGTCCGAAGGCATGTTAAAGGTCCAAAGGTATTCTTCGATCTTAACGCCGTGTGCCTCCATGGGCACAAGAAAGGCGGTGATACCCAGTGCATCACCGGGTTCGCCTGAAGTGCGCACCATTACCATATCGGCCGCTGCCACATGTACACCGGTGTTCCAGGTCTTTTCGCCGGTTATGACCCAGTCGTCGCCATCGCGCACACCGACAGTCTCCATGTAGGTGGCATCGGAGCCGTGCGCGGGCTCGGTGATCCCGAAGGCAAAGCCCTTGCTCGCGGTTTTCATGCCGTGTAACCACTCCCCTTGCTGCTCCGGTGTTCCGTATTCCAGCATCAACAACAGCCCGATATTGTTTCCCACAACGGAATGTTCGTTCTGCAAGTCGTTGTGTAGCCCAAGACCTTTCGCCGCCAGGTGTTCACGAATGATGGCCATGCCCAGGTTATTGCCGTCCCGTCCGCCGTGCTCTTTGGGAAAGGGGTAGCTGAAAATACCGGCGTCAATGGCGAGCTTTTTTGCCCGGTGCAAAAGGGCCTCCCAACCAGCGTTAGGCAGGCCACCCCGGTCCCAGTCTGTGCGCGCATCCTCACGACGATGGTCGAAGAAGCGAATGTTGTCGTCCTCGTCTTCCAGTGGTTTGATTTTGTCCTCGATGAATTGATCGACTTCCTGAAGAAAAGCGGCAATATCGGCCGGGATATCGAAGTCCATGGGGCGTGCTCCTTCATTATTTCTGTATTGGTGGACAGTACCGCTGGTCGCTACTGAGCGTCGGTAGCTGATCCAGATGTTTACTTTGCTTGAAAACCTCTCGAGATGGAACAGCCCTGGTCAGTATCAGCCGACGGTGTAGGTTCTGACCATTGGATCTCGGGATGATGAGGGCTGTCATTTGTGCTTGAAGCTGGATCCTTTCTGCTCGAACGCTACGCGACGTAAGCGAGGTGCAACTAGGAAGTGTAAATGGGAAATGTAAATGGCCGAGACATGCGAGAACGGCCTTGCTGACTGCCGCCGGGGGTGTATACCACGATGTAATGCACCTGAGGACGCATTAATGAGGCGCTAAGCGTCAAGGTAAAGGATAAACAAACGCGTTCTCTGCAATATTTTCCGGTGCTACCAGAACGCGTTTATCGTCCTGCCACTGCAAAACATAGTTGCGTCTGCCTTTTTGACGACCGTTTGCACTGACGTTATAGGTGCCGATCAGCGCGCGGAAGTACATGGTTCGCAATTGTTCACGCACGGCGTCGTGATCCGTGGTCCCGGCAAGGCGGACTGAGGCTTCTATAATCTCTCCCGCGCTGTAGCCGATAACGGCGTACACACCGGGATTGTAGCCGTAGCGTTGGCTGAACCGGTAGGCAAAATCCTGCGCACCAGGCTCACGTGAACCGCGCAGCCACTGGACGACGCCGACAACACCCTCTTGGGCACCCTCTAGCTGATCAGCGAACTCGCGGAAACCCGGCCCGATGGTGAATCCCAGCATCCTGGGTTTTATTCCAGCTGCTCTGATATCACGCACTATTGCGACGGAGTCCTCCAGGTAGGAAACACCAAATATTAAATCGGCGTCAACTTCCTTCAAGCGTTGCGCCAGGCCCTTAAAATCTCGTTCTTCGGGTGGGTAACCCTCTATTAACACTAGGCGATCACTTTCAATAGCCAGGCGCGCGCTGGCCGCTACCTCCGTACCAAATTCGGTTTCCGCGTAGATAATGGCTACTGTTTTGGCGCCTACATCTGCAGCCAGGTGAATGCCATCCAGATAATCGCCCGCCGGGGTGTCTGCGCCAAAAATATTATTCAGGCCGCGATTCCAGATTTCCTCAGAGGAGGCGGCGGTAGAGATCATCGGGATGCCATATTTCTCGGCGACCAGGCTGGCTTCAAGAGTCAGTGAAGAGGAGTAGGGGCCAATTAACAGATCCACCTTGTCTTCTTCAATTAATTTTATAAAGCCTTCTACCGTGCCGGAATCGCGGGAGCGGTCATCATAGTAGACAATTTCAACGGTTCTTCCTAAGAGGGCTCCACGGGAATTGACGTCAGCAGCCCACATCTCGATGCCGCGTAACTGCTCGATGCCGAACTCGCTATAGTGCCCGGTGAGAGATTGCGTGGTCCCGATTCTGACGGGGTCACTCGCTGAGTGCGCAACGCCGGAGAATGTGAGGGCAAAGAATACAATGGACAGCAATAAGTGCCGAGTCACGTTAGTCACCATGATTATTCCTCCGCATCCAATTTGCTCTTGGTTGAATACATCCAGCGCACCATTTGGTATTCGAAGGCGGAGCCATTTTGATAATAGAGAAAGGGCGTATTGGCCCTTGAATCAATTGGATACAGAATGAGCGAGGCTGTGCTCGCTGAGTTCGACATGAATTCATTCGCCACGACATTCTGTAAATAGAGATCAGGCAGAAATCCCAAGCCGTCGCGTAAATTGGATGGCCCGAGGAAGGGAATGACCACGAATGGTCCCTGACCCACGCCCCAGTAACCTAGCGTTTGGCCGAAATTTTCCATCGGACGGGGAATCTCCAGCTTGGTCGCCACATCTACAAAGCCGAGTAAGCCGATGGTGCTGTTGACAACTACGCGACCGGTACTCTGGACAAACTTAGTGGGTTGTAGTTGCAGGACCGAATTGAACATGGTCACCAGATCTCTAAAATTATTAAAGAAATTAGTCACCCCTGTGCGCGCAAAACTGGGCACCACAGCCTTGTAGCCTCGAACGACCGGCAGAAAGATTGCCTGATCAAAATGGTAATTAAAATTATAAATACGCTTGTTCATGCTCTCCCAGGGGTCGTAAACGGCGGTAACATTTGCGTGTTCTGGCGGAAGCAGTCGCTTGGCAGTGAAGATAGGTTCTGGATAGTCAGACGCTTGTGGTTGTTGCGAGGGAACGCTGCTGCAAGCGCCAAGCGCCAATACCAACAGTAGAGCAGTTACGCGAGGAAGGAAGTGTGCCATCACCGTGTTCCTCTCTGGGTAAATGTGGCAACCATATGCGCCACATTGTCACGGTAGTTCATGTTGCCGCAGTGCCCGCCATAGGGGTATATAGTCGCCCTATCGCCGAACACCTCGGGAAAGAAATTAATTTCCCCGGGTTCCAGAATGACGTCGTCAGCATTGTGCATGACGGTTATTTTCTTGGTAGTGCGGAGGTAGTCAGCAATACTGGTAAGGCTGATTGCGGAGATAAATTCATCCCGGGTCATATCGGGATAATCAGCGCGGTAGTAGGGAAAGAAAAACTCGTGGTAATAGTCGGTAAAGCCGAGCCGTAAGGCGACTTCGTTGTAGATTGTAAGATCACTGTACCTGTTTAGTGGTAGCCCTTTTGGTTTGATATAGCCATAATTGGCAACAACGTCAGAGGTAAACACCAGCGAAGCGGAAGAGATACGAAAAGAGGTGCCAATCAGGGCGGCGAGTTCCTCATCCTTCAAATCCAGCGCTTTATAAACTTTGTAGAGGAAGTCGTCGCCACCCGCATCAGCGCTTTCTTTATAGGTCGTCGTATAGGCGTGAATCAGTTTGTTGACAAAAGCGTCAAAATTATCAACGCCACCGGGGATATTCTGGATCATGCGGTCCAGTAGCGACATAGAATTGTAAATAGACACAGGGGGGTTGATTAACAGGACACGTTCGAAGTCGAACGATTGACGTTCTTCATCCAGTTTTGAGACGTAAGCGGCGTTAAAGCCTCCCAAACTATAGCCGGTGACGTTGAACTCTGTAACCTCGATGTCGTCCTTTACCTCGGCCCATATCATCTCAAATACGCGATAGATATCCTCTGCATCTCTCTCTGCGTCACCTACTACGCCAGTTTTAGAGGCCGCTGTCACAAAATTGTTGTAGGTGGGAGAGGAAATGGCAATAACATGAAAACCGGCCTGGTAGAACGCTCTGGCCATATCGTAATTCTTGGTGCCATTGTGTGAGGCTCCGGTGCCCGCGATGAGGAATATGAGAGGTGCTTCATCGTCCTGTAGTGCAACGGAATAGAGCAGCTCATGGCCGTAAAAAAACACATCGGGTGTTACGCGCTCAGGAAAGATGACAATACGTCTTTCCTTGAGCGGTATGTGTTCCGGCAACTGAGCCTCGTATCCCTCGGGTGTGCCCACGACGGTGGCAGCGAAGCGATCTGTTATGGGGTAGCCATAGTTCTCAACATTTACGGCGGAGGCACCTGCCAGTGAGGCAAATAGGAGTGCGCACAAGCCGGCCAATAAAACCTGCGTGGATTTTAGTCTGGTCACGTGAATCCCGGATTGTCCCCTGAGCGAGGTCAGATGTTGTCACGAATCGCTAGCGGTGTCACCAGCTCCTAGAGAAATAAGTAACTGATAGCGTTAAAAGCCGCTGCTCTGTAGATACAGCGCTGAAATCATTTCATTGCGTAATTCTCCTGGTGCAATCACCTTGTCGAACGCCATGGCATCCGCAGCTACCCATGCGCCAGATTGAAGGTGTTGCAATTGGGCTGTTTCCTCCTTACTGGCGTGTGCTGCTTCTGCGCCCCCTATGGCAGGAATGCCTCCTAGGTTTGTGCAGGGCAGGGCGAGGCTGACGACCTGGCCATCCCAGGGATTCATTCCCATTACCGAGCTACCGAAACCGAAGGCTTTGCGCAGCGTAACTACAATTTTTTGCCCTCGATAGCGGCGCTGCGCGAGAAACATTTTTGCAGCGGCTTTAAGCACACCAGATTTTTCTGCGACGGGTCCGGGCATGACCCCGGGGTTGTCCAGCAGGCTGATCAATGGCAGCCCAAAGTTGTCTGCAACCTGAATGAAATGACAGGCTTTGATGGCGCCTTCCAGGGTGATCGCTCCTGCCTGCGCTGCCGGTTGGTTAGCAATCAACATACAGGGAACTCCACCAATTCTGGCCAGGGCGGTAATCAGAGTGTCGCCATACGCAGGTTGTAGTTCGAACAGGCTCTGGCTGTCGACCAATTCTGTAAGCACTTCGCGCATGTCATATGGCAAGCTTGCCTGGGGCGGTATGATCGCCATCAAGCTATCTACCGAGCGCTTTGCTGCAGTTGGATGGTCCCGCTGTTGGGGCAGGGGGTCACCCGACTTCTGGGGCAGTAATGAGAGGAAGTAGCGCGCCATAGCGATACAGTCTTCTTCAGTGTGACCCAGGTTGTGAGCGATACCGCTTTGCTGTGTGTGCATGGCGGCCCCGCCGAGCTCCTGCGGTGTTGCCTCGATTCCCAGGGCAGCCCGGACCAGTGGTGGGCCGGCTGAAAATAGTGCCGAGCCCTCAGCCATAATAATGAGATCGGCAAACATGCCGGTCAGAGCCCCGTGTCCTGCGGATGTTCCAAGCACCAATGTAACGACCGGTACCTGTCCCTGAAGGTCGGCGACTAATTGTAAGTCGTTGGGCGTATTGGGGTAACGCTCGCTTTGATTGTCAGCGCGTTCCCCTGCGCCATCGAGCATCAGCACCAGAGGTAATTGCTGTTCCAGAGCCAAGCGCACCAGCCGGGTGCGTTTGGCCGCATTAGGGTGACCGATGGACCCTCCCTTGACGGTGAAATCTTCTGCGACGATCACTACGCTGCGGCCGTCGATCTGGCCGGTGCCGCCGACAAGGCCGTCGCCAGCGAGGGGCTCTTCACCCGCGGGATGATTGCCGCCCGCAAGCGCGCCGTACTCGTTAAAGCTGTCGTCATCACAGAGGCCTGCTATGCGTTCACGCGCGGTCAGGCGGCCACGCTCGTGCTGTCGCTGCACTTTTACATCGCCTCCCATGGCTTCGGCCAGAGCGGTGCGTTCCTGCAATTGGTTCAACAGGGCTTCCCACCCTTGGGGATATGTGCTCAAGATCGTCTTTCCTGTGTTGCTTTTATAGACATATGCGTGAACATACGGGATGATTTTTTGAAGCACAACTACCCGGAGCACACCAGAATGACCAAAACGCGTACTGGTGCGGGAAGGTGGTCTGCAGGTGCTATCTGGCATTCAATATTACAAAGGAGTTTTACGGTGGATAAAGAACAGGTGTTATTGATCGAGCAGCGTGACTCGGTCGAGTGGGTCACGCTGAATCGTCCGCAAGCGGGCAATGCTTTAAATGATAGCCTGGTCGATTCACTGGTTAGCTATTTCGAAGGATTGCGTGAACGTGAGGAAGTCCGGGTCGTAGTCCTAAAGGCGAACGGCAAGCACTTTTGCGCGGGTCTTGATATGTCTGGCGACGCCTTCGCGGAGAAGGAGCGCATACCGCGGACAGCCTGGACGTTGCAGCGCAGGATTGCTCGTATTTACGTTGCTATGCGCAAGTGTCCCCAGCCCATTATCGCGCTGGTCCAAGGGGCTGCCTGTGGCGGCGGTTTTAGCCTGGCGCTGGCTTCGGATATTCGCATCGCAGGCGAAAGCGCAAAAATGAACGCGGCCTATATTAAGATTGGTTTCTCGGGTTGCGATATGGGGAGCAGCTATTTTTTACCGCGGTTGGTGGGAACCTCGGTGGCGTCGGAGCTGCTGATGACGGGCCGCTTTATTCATGCGCCTCGTGCGCTCGCCGTCAACCTGGTGTCAGAAATGGTGCCCGATAGCGGTCTGGAGCAGGCGGCGCAATCCTATATTGATGACATGATGACGACCTCTCCGATGGGACTTCGCCTTACCAAAGATGCCTTGAATCTCAGCGTAGATGCCTCGTCTCTGGAAGCGGCAATGGCGGTAGAAGACCGTCACCAGTCCCTGCTTTCATTCACAGAAGATGTGAAGGAGGCCGGACTGGCATTTTTTGAGAAGCGCAAACCTGACTACTGCGATCGCTAGGTCGAATCGCCGCAATTGACGGAACATGTCAAACCATTTTCTCGGCAATTAAGCATATTTTCGTGTACAATAGTCGGCCTTATCAGATACAGGTAAAACACCATGCCACGTAAACCCACCAGAGCGCCGGCCAAAAGAAAGCAACCGGCGGCAGTGGAAACTTCGCACTCTATTGAAGAGCAAACTAAAGCGTTCTTGAAATCCGGCAATAAAATCGACGTTATTCAATCCGGCATTAGTGGCCAACCCAGCATGACCGTCAACAGACACATCAAGTTGGGCAACAAGACTGCCGCCTCATAGGGGCCAGTTTCAAGGAATAGAAACTGGGATTTACTCAGTTTTCCTCTGTCTGTAGGCTTCGAAAACAAAATTTTATTCCCGTTGACTTAGGTGCTAAGGACTGTATAGTGCCCAGTGCTTGTAAGTTAATGGTCTCATGGTTTCCTTCTCGAAGTCTTACTGTCAGTACCTCGCCCTGTTTTTCATAAGTAATTGCATCGCACTTCAAGCACAATTTGCCTTCAACGAAAGGCGTCATTACCTTTGAAAATATAGGAAAGATCTATGTCTACTGTTACTGGAACCGTTAAGTGGTTCAACGAAACTAAGGGCTTCGGCTTTATCGAGCAAGAGTCTGGACCGGATGTCTTCGCGCACTTCAGCGCTATCTCTGGCTCAGGTTTTAAAACACTGGCTGAAGGCCAGAAAGTTGAGTTTACTGTTACTCAGGGTCAGAAAGGTCCTCAGGCTGAAAACATTGTAGCGGTCTAAACCACGCTGCAAGGAAAAGCCCGCTCTGTTTACAGGGCGGGCTTTTTTTATCACTGGTTTTCACTTTGGTAGATAAAACTGCTCGTACCAGCTCCGCAGTTTATTGATGGGACCGTCGCCATCACACAAAATAGGGTCTTCCCGATACACTTTGTCTTTCCAAATCTCTACGTCCTGGCCAAAAGCCACGTGCGCCATTTGTGGATACAACTGCGCAAACTCCTCCGGCAGGGGCTCATCATTCAAACCGCTGACCATAACCGCTGAACACAAATCAACCTCAGTGGCGTTAACAGGCGTGTGGCAGTTTACCCACCAACTTCTGAAACTGATATCCGCACTTTTCGACTCGGTATAGTAGTACATGATGGACGGCCCATGATAAGTAGCGTCACCCCAGGCATCTGCGTCGTCACCCGCCTCACTGCGCGCTGCCTTAACGTCCAGGACCACACCCTCCGGGATAATCATGTTGGCGTCTGGGTCCTGTTTGATTGTCGATAGCTGCGTTACGCTGCGTTCGTCAAAGCGATTTTCCCATGACGTAACAAAGCCACCGTGCACGTGTGGGAAATGCGCGATGTCGACGATGTTTTCGATGATGTCACAGGGCTGGGCCCGAATCCGCGAACGATAAAACACCCAGTCGCCCCAGCCGTTGGGCCCCCACTGGGGAATGTCGGGTAAATAGAGTTCAGGCTTATTCTCTTGGCGGTCGTACCAAAGAGCGATAAACCCGTTTTGTTCTAACACCGGCCATCCCTTTAGGGCATGCGCTGCTTTTTGAGGGATGGATTTGGCATAGGGAATATCGACACACTGGCCAGTGGGGTCGAAGGTCCAGCCGTGAAACGGGCAGGCGATATTGTCGCCCAGCACGCGTCCCTCACCACTGGCAAGGGACGCGCCTAGATGAGGGCAGTGGGCATCAAGGATCGCAGCGCGGCCGGACTCCCCGCGGTAGGCGACAAAGTCATGGTCAAAATAGTGCAGCTTTTTAACCTCACCTATTTTCAACTCCTGCGAAAAAAGGACAACGTGCCACCCTCTGGCGTAATGGCCCTCTTTGAGAAAAGCGTATTTGTGCGTCGCCATGCCTATTCCTCCGAAGTGGAGTTGGGAGCAAAGGCATTTTGCGCTGCTATATACGCAAAAGTCATGGCTGAGCCGATGGTCGCGCCTGCGCCCGGATAGGTATTGCCCATGGCAGCCGCGCTGGCATTGCCGGCAGCATACAGCCCCTTGATGACTGCACCGTCAGTATTGATAACGCGCGCCAGTTCATCGCACTGTAATCCCCCTTTGGTATCTAAGTCGCCCGGGTCGCAGCGCAGGGCGTAGTAAGGAGGCGTGTCCAGTGGGCCCAGGGATGGATTGGGCTTGACCGATTTGTCTGCATAGTACCGATCATGCTCGCTCACGCCGCGGTCAAAGAGTGGGTCCTCACCATTGAGGGCATGGCGATTAAACTGTTTCACAGTATCCTGTAGCACGCCTGGGTTAATCTCTAACTTGCGCGCGAGTTCTTCCAAACTATCCGCTTTGGTGAGCAGTCCGGTTTCGAAGTTAGCTGGATCAAGCTTTTTATCATCTTCCACTTTTCCTGGCTTGATGTGTCCGACAGCGTATTTTTTGCGATAAATAGCGTCAAATACCAGGTAACAGGGAATAGTCTGTTCACCTTTGGCATCACTGATGTATTGCGCTTTAACCAGGTCCTCGTAAGGCTGAGCTTCATTAGCAAAGCGTTTACCCAGGCGATTGACCATGATAGAGCCGGGATTGGATTTTCCAGCGATCAGTGCCAGTACTCGTCCATCCGGTATGGTGTAAGTGGGAGACCACCAGGCACATTCCATGAAGCCCAGGGCCGCGCCAATTTTTTGCCCCAGTACGACCGCATCACCTGTCGCTCCTGGCGCTGCAGAGGTCCACTCATTACCAATGGGTGCCTGCTGATATTGTCTGCGCATTTCCGCGTTGTGAGAAAAACCGCCCGTGGCCAAGAGCACGCCACGCCGTGCACTGACGCGTGTGGTGGTGCCGGCACGTTGCACTAGCGCTCCGCAGACTCGCCCCTTGTCTAGTACGAGTTCCTGAATCGGGGAATCCAGCCACAGTGGGATCTTTCTGTCCTGTAGTGATAGACGCAATCGAGCGACCAGCGCAGGCCCAAGGGTAAGTCGGTCATCACGTTTGTGCTTGAACCGAGCGGGAATGTCCAATAGAAAACGCAATAGCAGGCGCATGCCAAGCAGATAGGCGCCAGCGTCCATTTCCTGCAGGCGCTGGCCTTCCTGGACGGTGACATTGAACGGCATGAGACCATCGTAGTGGCCCAGCCTGATGCTTGCCGCATCAGAGCCCAGTCGGCGGAGGTTGATGGGAGTGTTGTCCATGGACCGCCCGCCCACTTTGTACCCTTTGAGATGTTCGTAGTAGTCCATGTATTTTGGCAGCGCAGAATACTGGACATGGCTGTGTTGCATCATGAACTGCAACATCTCTTTTGCACGCTCTGCATAGGCCCGGATGCGGGCATCGCTCACGCTGTCACCGATCAGCGCTTTGAGATACGCATAGCCTTCTTCGGTAGTATCCTCTACATGAACCTCTGCCTGGCGATGATTTGCAGGGATCCAGGCCACTCCGCCAGATTTTGCAGTGGTACCGCCATAGACAGCTTCTTTCTCAACTACCAGTACCGACCCGCCCAACTGATTCGCAACAACAGCGCCAGTCATGCCAGCAGCCCCGGCACCTGCCACCAGCCAGTCCACTTCCAGATCTGAATTGTTCACGGGCATTTCATGTGGCTCCTTGTTTGTTGTGCCAGTGTGTCAGTGCTTGGGTGCGCGAACCAGTTCTCGCCAGAAATGCCGGGGGTCGGTTCAATAATATGGCCGTGGTGGTTGACCCTGGCGAGGGTCGGTCCTATGGTCACACGAGGCACTTTTTCCTCTTTTACTGGAACTGAAAATGACAGCGATTCCCCAGGCTCGAATCCACGGTGTGGACGATTTACGACTTGGTACAGCGCCACAGCCGCTATGCGGGCCTGATGACGTGGTGGTTCAGGTTAGAGAATGTGGCATTTGCGGTTCTGATCTTGGCTATCTGGCCATGGGCGGATTGACTGGCCCGGACACTCCCATGCCAGTAGGCCATGAGTTGTGGGGTGTGGTGAGTGAGGCTGGTGCTAACGTTACGCATGTAAAGGCCGGTGAACGTGTGGTGGTACAGCCCATGAGTAACGGCAATAATATTGGCAATGGTGGTACGGAGGGCGGCTTCTCTCCCTATCTGCTGGTGCGTAACGCTGCCTCCGATCCTGGAAGCACTGTGGTGTTGCCGAAGGATTTTCCCGACGAATACGGCGCGCTTGTGGAACCGCTGGCGGTTGCTCAGCACGGGGCTAACAGGGTTAAGGCAAGCGCTACGGACAAGGCGGTCATCTTCGGCGCGGGCCCCATTGGTCTGTCCATGTTGCAGATTCTGACTTACCGAGGTCTCACGGATGTGGTTTTAGTAGACCTGTCTGAGCGGCGACTGGATGCTGCGCGTGCGTTGGGCGCCATTGGATTGCGTGGTGATGATTCTCAATTGGCGCAGAAATTAATTGAACATCACGGTTCAAGTAGTTTTTTTGGTATGCCCATGCCCGGTAGTACGCTGTTCTTCGAAGCCACCGGTGTCCGCGCTGTATTTGAGCATATCGTTGATATAGCCGGACCTGGCAGTCGCATCTGCCTTACAGGCGTGCACAAGGATTCGGCCACCATTAACCTGGTTATGTTGCTGGCCAAGGAAGTCTCTATCATTCCTGCGATGGGTTATGACCGGGAGTTCGATGAAGTTATCGCGATGTTGCAATCATCCGCAATAGATCCGACGGTAATGGTCACGCACCATTTTCCGCTGTCTGACATAGGTGCCGCATTTGCGACTGCCCAAAATCCTCAAAGCGCGATAAAAGTAATGGTCGACTGCCAAGCCTGATTCAATGGGTTTCAACTAACAATTTTACAAGGATACGTAATGCAGGATTTGGAAGGCAAAGTGGCTGTCGTTACTGGTGCAGGCTCGGGAATTGGTGAGGGTATTGCCCGCGCTGCTGCCCAGGCAGGTATGAAAGTACTGGTAGCGGATATTGATATCAAAAAGGCGCAGGTAGTGGCCGCCGATATAGGGAAGAACGCTCATGCATTTGAGGTAGACGTTTCCGATTTGGAATCGGTGGAGGCGATGCGTGATGCTGCCGTGGAACGCTTCGGGGGTGTTCATCTGCTGTGCAACAACGCCGGTGTTTGGATAGGGGCCCTAATGCATGATGCCGATATCAAAGACTGGCAGTACCTCATTAATGTAAACCTGTACGGCGTCATTCACGGTGTAAGAGCATTTCTGCCTATGTTGGTGGCCCAGGGCGAAGGGCACATCGTTAATACCGCCTCCATGGGTGGTCTCATTTCCGGTCCTCCGGAAGGGCTCTACACCACTACGAAGTTCGCCATCGTGGGGCTCTCTGAGGCACTGTTGATGGAAGTGGCAGATAAAGGCGTCGGCGTCTCCGTGCTGTGCCCGGGTTTAGTCAATACCAACTTGATCACCCAGTCGTCCGCTGTTCGTCCAGAGGCCTTTGATTCGGGTATCGATCACCAGCAACCGGCTCCGGATGTCGCCGCTGGCATTCCACCACTTGCGGTGGGCGAGCAGGTGATTGATGCCGTGCGTGAAAGTGGATTTTATGTCATCACCCACGACGACTATCGGGACATTATCGCCGGCCGTCATGAGGGCATTCTTGATGCCCTGGATGCGCATGCGAAACGGTACGGCTCGACCTCTGGTCGCGCAATGTGAAATCAGTCTGGATGTTCTTGTGGCTTGGCTTGCTGTGGACATCGGCCCTGGCCAACGCTGAACGCCAATATACGGAAAAACGCGAACCCTGCAGTTCACATAAACCGCTGATGCAAGCCTTTTTCGGGGATTTGCATGTGCACACGCGTCTCTCTCTCGATGCGAGTACTCAGGGAACCCGCACTACGCCCGAGCAGGCTTACCGATTCGCCAGGGGCGAGAACATCGGCATTCAACCCTTTAACGACAGAGGTGAGAGTCTGCGGACTGTGCAACTCGAGAGACCATTGGATTTTGCCATGGTAGCGGATCATGCCGAGTTGTACGGTGAACTCCACATGTGTAATACGCCAGAGCTGGAGGGCTACCAGTCCTGGCAGTGCTGGATATACCGCAACTGGTCCCTGGGCGCTTATTATTTGTTTAACTACATGGCATCGATGCAGGCCGCCCACCTGGGAATGTGTGGAGACGATGATGCCCTGTGCCGACAGGCCGCGGTGAAGCCGTGGACAGACACCCAGCAGGCTGCCCAACGACACTACGATCGCACATCCGAGTGTCAGTTTACTGCCTTCGTTGGATACGAGTGGACCGGTATGCAGCCAACGTCTGGCGGCAATTTGCACCGGAATATCGTATTCAGAAACGCTGAGGTTCCGCCACTGCCCATCACTTTTATCGATGAATCCACAGCGGAAAAACTGTGGCGTGCTCTGGATGAGCAATGTGTTCAGAAGGACGGCAACTGTGACGCGCTGGTGATACCCCACAATGCAAATCTTAGCGCAGGCTATATGTTTGATGGCAAACGGGACGATGGGAGTGCGATGACCCGTGAATACGCGCAATTGCGCCAGCGCTTCGAACCTTTGTTGGAAATCATGCAAAAGGGCGGATCCTCCGAGTGCTACTTCAAGGCCGGGATCACTCGCGATGAGCTGTGTAACTTCGAACTGCAACCTATCGACAATCTTGCTGGATTTAATAATCCTCCTGGGCCTAAAACCGGTTTTGCTCGCAAGGCACTGGGAGACGGTTTGTTATTAGAGAGCGAGTTCGGCGTAAACCCGTATCAAATTGGCTTTGTGGGCAGCACTGATACCCATCTGGGCGCTGCGGGTGCCGTGTCGGAGGCAAACTACATTGGTCACGGGGGTGTCGATGCGCCGGCGAAGGAGCGTGTGCCCCCGGGGCTGCCGGGCGCACTTGAGAACAATCCCGGAGGGCTGGCGGTGCTGTGGGCGCAGGAAAACAGTCGCGATGCATTGTATGAAGCCCTGCGTCGCAGAGAGGCATACAGTACCAGTGGTCCGCGCATTACCAGTCGCTTTTTCGGTGGCTGGGACTATTCGCCATCGCTGTGTTCTGACCATGATCGTATCGAGCAGGCCTATGCCGGCGGGGTGCCTATGGGCGGGATGCTCAGTGCCGGCGGCGGCAATCCTAGTTTCCTTGTGATGGCCCAGCAGGACCCGGGTACCTCATCCGCGCCCGGTATCGGGTTGCAGCGAGTGCAAATCATCAAAGGCTGGCTCACCGAAGCAGGGGAGTACCGCGAGGACGTCATCGACGTGGCGGGCGACGCCGACAACGGTGCGTCTGTTAATACCCAAACCTGCGTCACCCGTGGGAAAGGGTTTAAAGAATTGTGCAGT
Source organism: Halioglobus sp. (assembly GCA_028825045.1). GTDB lineage: Bacteria > Pseudomonadota > Gammaproteobacteria > Pseudomonadales > Halieaceae > Marimicrobium. Next base: position 60,007 of record JAPKAY010000011.1, on the reverse strand, counting down.
GTGTGGACCGACGATAATTTTAGGCCCGAAGAAAAAGCCTACTACTACAGCCGCGTACTGGAAAACCCGTCCTGTCGTTGGAGCCAACAGATCTGTGTCGCAAAAGCGGTGGACTGCAGCAATCCCCAAAGTATAGGCGAGGGCCTGGAGGATTGTTGCGCACCAGAACACCAGCGAGTGATTCAGGAGCGGGCGTGGTCATCGCCTATTTGGTATTCCGCTCAGGCGCAATCCACCGCCAAAACCATCCCTCATACTGATCTCCGCTGAGTTTTTTGTTGGATGGCTGCTCTGAGTTAAGCCGTCACTGCAGTGGAGGCGCTTCCAGAATTGATTCGACCGCGAGGGCTACCTGGCTAAACATTGCCGAACGCTGCAACAGTATGTCGCTGGTATCGCTGCTGTCATTCATCTGTAAAATGCCGCAGTAACTGTGAAAGAGGAAGGAGACCACCAGAAACAGGCGGCGCTGTGCTTCAGGTGGTTGCAAATGTGCCACGGCGCTCTGCATTAGTGCATGCAGCCGGTCATCTTTTAGCTTACTGATCCCTGAGCTGGTCCTGGGATGAAGAAGATGGCTGTCTACTGCAGCGAGTTGGGACAGAATTTTAACGTAAAAAACTGCCGTATTATTTTCCTCGATATACTGTACTAGTGGATTGACCAACGCTTGAGCGGCGCGCCGTGATGCTTTTGAGTTGTCATAAATATTGCTATCGAGATACTGCTGACGCAGTTCGAAGACGCGTTTTGCGTGTACTTCAATGATGGCGGTTAGCAGGCCGTTCTTGTCGCCAAAATGGTATTGCAGGGCAGTGCGATTTTTCTGGCCTGCGGCGCCCGTGATTTCGTTGACTGAAACAGCACCGACACCGCGTTGTGCGAAAAGGCGTTGGCCCGCCTCGATAAACAACCTACGGGTTTTAGTCGTGCGCTCAGAACGCTTGCTGCTATCTGCGTTATCGATGTTGTCTTCATTCATCGGAGAGGGTCTAGGCCTAGTGCAGAGCTTGCGAATGCTAACGCGGCTGTGGAATCGACTCGTGAGCTAAACGCTTCGAGGAATAGCTTTCCCACTACCGTACCCTGGGGGTCTACGACAATCATGCCCGGGTGCGGAATGCCGTATTGAAATTCGCCAGCCATATACTCCTCGTTGAGAATGCCCAATGTCTTGAAGCTCAGGACATCGATATCCGACAGAACCGGAATGGTGATGTTAAATTTGTCGGTAAACAGCTTTTGCAGTGCCGGGTCGTCATAGGTGATGGCCACCATGCCAATGCCGGCAGCATCATACGCGGCTTTGGTTTCCTGCAGCTGGATCATCTGGTGCTTACAGTAAGGACACCAGTCGTAAGATCTGTTGGCGATAAATACAGTGCCGTTCTTGCCGGAGAATTCATTCAGCAGTGTAACCTTGCGGCCCTGATATATTGCCTGCAATCCTGGAAACTGCGAGCCAACGGCGGGGCCGGGATCGAAATCGTCGGTATCCCCGTCTACGAACATATCCTGCTTAGCGTGTGCAGGTGCCGTTTCCTTGAAGGGTTCGCGAATCAAATACATTATTGCCATTGCGAGCAGCAGCAAAATGGAGAGGATTTTAAGGGTGCCTTTCATAAGAAGCTGGTTTTCTGCTTGCTTTAGAGGCCAATATTAACGGCGAGTCGATTATATCTGATTTTGATGGCTAGTGTTTGCTATTGTCGTTTTACCCCATCAGCGCGTATCCTGCGCTTAATATAATGGCTCGACTAACAAGCTCGGATAATAATACGACAGTGGAATATATGAATGGATGACCAACTGCTAGTTGCATGCATATTTTTCGGATTGCTGTTTGGACTGATTTTCACCAAATGGGCGGCAGAGTGGGTCTTTGTCTCGGCCATGCTCGTCGCTTACTTCACGGGCTTAGTGGATACCTCGGAAGTACTTAGTAAGGCGTCGAATTCCGGTGTCATCACTCTGGTGCTGTTACTGCTCGTTTCAACCGGCCTGGAAAAATTATCCTGGCTCACTCGCTTGTCGCACAAATTGATTGTACCTAGTTATGTGGGGAGCCTGTTGCGCATTGGAACGGCGACGGCGTTTTTCTCCGCCTTCGTCAATAATACGGCAGTCGTGGCGACCTTGGCGCATACCGTTCGCAATAATCGTCACCACCCAGCCTCCAAATTGTTGATACCCCTGTCTTACGCCGCGATCCTGGGCGGAACGATGACGCTCATTGGCACCTCGACCAATCTCATCGTGAGTAGTTTTCTAGAGGATGTCACTGGAACAGGACTGGCATTTTTTGACTTTCTGGTAGTGGGTGCGAGCGTCACCGTTCTGGGTATGGCGGCGCTTTTACTGAGTTCTCGCCTCTTGCCAACGGGCAGTACCGAGACTATCGATGTCAATGAATATGTGATTGAGGCTGAGGTGAGTGAGGTTTCTGGGCTCATTGGTAAAAGCATCCTGGAAAATAAATTGCGCGACCTGGAGGATCTGTTCCTGGTCGAAATTGTGCGCGGGAATTATCTCATTTCCCCGGTAACGCCTCAGGAGCATATCGAGGCGGGTGATAGATTAATTTTTTCAGGCGATATTAAACAGGTTCAGGCCCTGGAGGCGTTCGATGGGCTTAGTATGTTTGCGGTAGATGAGGGGCTATTGCGCGAGAATATGAAGGAAGTGATTGTAATGCCCAACGCAACTATCGAGGGCAAGTCGGTCAAAGAGAGCGCTTTTCGATCGGTGTTTGATGCGGCCGTGGTCGGTATGCGCCGCGGCGGCAAACGCCTTTCGGGTAAATTGGGGAATATCACTATTCAGGCCGGAGACAGCATGATGCTGGCGGTGGGCCCTGACTTTAATGAGCGTAAGAACCTCGACAAAAATTTTGTCATCATCAACGACTCGGTTGGTGACGTGCAAACATCTTCATTTCAAAACTACTCTGTAACGGGAGTGCTATTAGTTGTCATAACCCTTGCTACTCTCGACGTTGTCCCCCTGATAAAAGGCATCGCTTTCCTGTTGCTCTTTATGCTGGCCGTGCGTGTGGTCAGTGGATCGGAGTTACGACGGCGTTTTCCCTTCGAACTGTGGCTTATTATTGCCTCGGCACTCACGTTGTCACAGGCACTGACAAACTCCGGGCTGGTAGCTGTGCTGACAGACGCCCTGCAGGGAAACCTGTCGGTACTGGGCCCACATGGGGCGATTGTGGCTATTTTCTTCGGCACGTTGTTGTTGACTGAACTGATGACCAATAACGCGGCGGCGGCACTGAGCTTTCCAATTGCATTTGGTCTGGCGGAGAGCTATGGGGTTAGCTATATGCCCTTTGTGATGGTGGTTGCCTACGGTGCCAGCGCGAGTTTTCTAACACCTTTTGGCTATACCACTAATCTGATGGTGCAAAACTTGGGAGGCTACGAGTTCCGGGATTATTTCAGAACCGGTTTGCCGGTTACGATCGTGTATTCCGTGGCGGTAATCTGGCTTGTGCCGAGGTTGTTTCCTTTTTAAAGTGCACTTCGTCGCGCGCACGGCTAATCCAAATATCAATTCATTCCGGTGGTGAACCCGCCATCAACTGGCAGTGTTTGTCCTGTAATCCAGCTCGCGGCAGGAGAGGTGAGAAATAGGACCGCAGCGGCGATGTCGATTGGCTCACCGGTGCGTTTCAGGCCCTGCCTCTTTAGCGTCTCATCTACCATGTCTTGCATGTTCTCCAGTACTGGCGCTGTGAGTTTCGAGCGAGTGAGTCCGGCCGCGACAGCGTTTGCACGGATGCCCGATTGTCCCCAGCTCATACCCAGTGTTTTCATCAATTGCACCAGTCCGGCTTTGGCGGGACCATAGCCCGGCGTCCATTCGAAGCCAAAATAGGAGGTCATGGAGGCAATGCCAACTACACTGGCGCCGCCGGCTAAGGTGCTCTCTGCCAGTAGTGGCTTGCAGGCGGAACTCAAATGAAACACGCTGGACAGGTTGACATTGATCGACTCGTCGAAAGCATCTGGCTCCCATTCATTGCCCTGAGATCCCCCGGCGTTATTAACCAGAATGTCCAGCTTGGTGAGTGAATTTGCCAACGCTAAGAGCGCATCTCGATTGGCGATGTCCAGTTGTCTATAGGACATCTCCATCAGGTCTGTGTCATAGTCACTCGCGCTGCCCTTGCGGCCGGTGATAATCACCTCTGCACCTGCGTGCCGATATTCCTGTGCACAGGCCAACCCGATTCCACTCGTGCCTCCGGTCACTAATACGGTGGCACCTGCGTAGTCGTAAGTAATGCCTTTGAACATGTGCGCCTCTTGCATTTTATTGTTGTGAGAATATTAACAGGCGTAACAATAGGGCGATATGAAAGCGGGCGCAAGCGGCGTACTTTGTAAAGCAAGGTTTCTTTTAAAGGCGAGTGTGGTGACAGTGCGCGCGCTTGTCTACACTGTCTTTGATCGCATCCGTTGGAGTGCGCAGGATCTATTTGGGAGTGAATAGTCGTATGAGTCAGGAATTTCCAGAACTGGGTATTTACACACTGCCAGGGCGGATCAGTGATCCAAAAAGAACGCTGGAGGAGGTGCCCTTGGCCGAGCGGCTTGGTATCGGGTCGGTATGGCCGGCCGAACGCTACGATTTTAAAAATGTCGAGGTGTTGTGCGGCGCGGCTGCCGCAATCACGTCGCAGATAAAAATTGCCACGGGCCTGATGAACTACCCCACGCACCATCCTATGGAACTGTGCTCTTTTGGCGCGACAATGAGCCATTTGTCCGACAATCGGTTTGCAATGGGTTTCGCCCGTGGCTTCGATGCCTTGTACGATATCTTCGGCACGAAACGGGCCAACCTTCAGGGTTTGAGGGAGATTTCGGAAGTGTTGCGCGGCTTATGGAGTGGTGGGACATTTTCTGGGGAAAATTCGCTGGGGAATTTTCCCTATCTGTATATGAGTGAGCCTCCCCAAGAGGCGCCGCCGATGTTGTTGGGTGCCATGGGGCCAAAAGCGCTGGCGCTGGCCGGTCGTCATTACGACGGAGTGCTATTGCATCCCTGCCTGACAGATAAAGCCATTGCCGAATCGGCACAGATAGTGCGCGGTGCTGCAGAGCACGCTGGCCGCGAACGAAGCGCATGCAAGGTGTGGGCGACCCTGGTTATTGCCGCCGATCAAAGCGAAGAGGAAACCCTGGCGATTGGCCCCGCTCGCTTGTTGACCTACATTCACATGCAGAACTATGGAGAGCTGCTGTGCAAAATTAACGACTGGGATCCGGCGGTATTGACTAAGATCAGGAACCATCCGTTATTTGAGGGCGGAAAATCTGCCGATCAGGATTTCACCCGTTACGAGACAGCAGAAGTGACCTCGCTGTTCCCGGATCACTGGATGCCAGAGTCGGCGGCGTTGGGAAGTGCAGGGCACTGTGCCAATCGCATTAATGATCAATTTGATGCTGGTGCCGATGGCGTGCTATTTCATGGAAGCTTACCCCGGCAGGTCGGGGGCTTGCTTGAGGCCTATCGCGCTGTGAGGCGGGTAGGGTACTTCGACAAGCACGACCCGTGGTTTATGTCGTCCCCACCGGGAACGGGACTCTAGCAATGGTTCTATACCGTCGTATCGCGTGAGGTTAGTCGAGGCCTGATCTAACCATACCTCGACTAAAGCTGCGGCAAGGCGTCATTGACCAGTCCGGCGCTCCAGCCGCCGTCCGCAATGAATTCCGCTCCCGTACTGTATGTCGCTTCATCCGAGGCGAGGAATGCCGTTAGCGCCGCGACCTCTCGGGGCATGCCCACGCGGGGGATTGCATGGTGTTGGTAAAACTGATTTGCATCTTCCTGGGTCATGAATTCAGCACCGTGCATCGAAGTATAGATTCCCCCGGGGTGCACGCTGTTGACCCGGATATTAAATTTTCCCATTTCCAATGCGGCTGCTTTGGTCATGCCTCTCACGGCCCATTTGGTAGAGGAGTAAGCAACCAGAGAGTTTTTGGACTGCAGGCCGTCAACCGATGAAACGTTGATAATCGAGCCGCCCCCATTTGCTTTTAGGTTGGGAAAAACCGACTGCATGCCGAGAAAGACGCCCAGCTGATTAACACTAACGATCTTCAGAAAGTCTTCCTCGCTGGTATCCATGATGGTTTTTTGGAATAGGATCGCCGCGTTGTTAACTAATACTGTCAGCGGACCGAGTTGCGCTGTTTTTTTAACGGCCGCTTCCCAGTCGCTTTTTTGCGACACATCCAGATGCGTGTAGATAACGTCCTCTCCCAGCGCATTGGCCAGCGCCTGTCCGGGCTCATCTAGCACATCGCCAATAAGAACCCGTGCACCTTCTTCCAGCAGTAAGCGGACCGTTGCTTCACCCATACCGCGGGCGCCGCCCGTTACAATGGCTACCTTGCCTGCCAGTCGAGTCATATGGTTTTTCCTTGCCGTGTATGCCTGCTTAGTTTGAGAACCGAGTATAGAGCAGGTTGTCGCACGAAGGGATGATCTTCGTCTAAAATAGATCGGAAATTCATCCAATTTTATGCATATCGGGCTAGACTACATAGGCAGTAATGACTATCTTGCAATTGGGGTTTTGGCGGCGTCGGTCAAAGGCTACGCTCAACCTACCGCCAATCGAACTACACTAAAATGTACCTAGACAGGGAAATCCATGAAACTTAGATACCTTTTAACTAGCATGTTCGTCAGTACGCTCACTATCCAATCGTGGGCCGAATCACCAAAAATGAAGATGGCCACACCCATCCCGCAGGGAATAGAAACGCCGGATATGCTTGAAACTTCCATCGGCAACTTAATATCCGTAGATGGCGTACCGGACGCTGCGACCACTCAAAAAGTCTACGACAACCTCGACCTAAATCGGGCTACCGAGGCATTCCTCAACGGCATTCCAATCGCTTCCATGTATGCGATGAAACAAGGGCTGCTAAAGCACGGGCCAGCGAATACCACGGCCGTACTGTTTGAAGACCTCATGGATTCTAAAGCACTGTGGCTTACGCCAAATACCACCTCGGTCTACATGGCCTCCTGGCTTGAGCTGGGAGACGAACCAATGGTTATCGAAACTCCACCTAATGTATTGGGATTCATTAATGATGCATGGTTCCAGTATGTGATGGATTTCGGTAATGCCGGCCCAGATGAGGGTAAGGGTGGCAGGTTTTTAATTGTGCCGCCGGGCTATGATGGTAATATCCCGGATGGCTATCACGTTGCGCACACTCCAACTTATGGAAACTGGGTCATTTGGCGCGGATTTCAAGTTGATGGCTCACCCAAAGTAGCGGTGGAGGCAACCAAGAAACTGTTTCGAATGTACCCGCTTTCTCAGAAAGACAACCCTCCGAAAATGACCTTCGTGAACATCTCTGGACAATTCGACAATACAATACATCGTATGGACTACGGCTACTGGGATGAGCTCAATTCGACCATCCAGGCTGAACCCATGGAAGGGCTAGATCCAGAAACGCGTGGGCTGCTGGCTGCCATCGGCATCAAAAAGGGTAAGGAATTCAAGCCCGATGCACGGATGAAGGCAATCCTCACCGAGGCGGCAATGATTGGCTCTGTGACTGCTCGGGCTCTCACGGCTCGCCCAGTGGACCAGCGTCACTACCTTTATCCCGGCGAGCGTATCTGGACCAATCCATTCATTGAGGGCCGCTATGACTTCCTGCTGGATGGAGAGCGTCTCCTGGATTCTCGTATCTATATGCACTTCTATGCGACGGGAATCACGCCCGCTATGGCAATCAAGAACGTCGGCAAAGGGTCGCAGTATGCCATTGCCTATCTCGACGAAGATGACAATGCCCTCGACGGAAGTAAGACCTACAAGGTCAATCTGCCCAAAAATGTTCCCGCCAAGGACTTCTGGTCGTTTACGCTCTACGACAATCAGACTCGTGGCATGCTCCAGACCAATCAGCGGTTTCCAGGTATCGACAGCAATAAGGAGGGGTTGAAGCAAAACGCTGATGGCTCTTACGATGTCTACTTTGGTCCCAAAGCGCCGGAAGGGCAGCAGAACAACTGGATTCAAACCGATCCAGGCAAAGGTTGGAACACTATTCTGCGCCTGTATGGTCCATTGGACGCTTTCTACGATAAGACCTGGATGCCAGGCGATCCTGAATTGGTGGCTAATTAGTCGAGTGCGGGAACGGTATTTATAATACCAGAGAATTCTCTACGCTATTAAGTCCCGCGCACAGGCGAAAGCGGCCTAAAACATCGCCTGCTCAGGGGTTCAGGTGCAGCCCCTTAACGCCTCTAAGTGGCCCTCGCCAAAGCTAGATTTAAACGATTTACCGAGAGGCAATTTAGGGGCGAAGCCCCTTTTTGAAATTGCCTCGTTTGAGTAACTGGCCAATTTTTTACAGGTCAAGATTACGTTTTAAAACCTTTGACGATGTAATAATACGCTTAGTGCGATAAAGCTCAGGATGCTTCTCGCTGTCATCGTAACGCATTGGCTCACCTGACGTTGGGCTAACAAACCAGGAGACTTCCGGGCGCGGCGCACCTAACAGCTTTTTTAGAGCTTGCGGTGTTATACCTATTGCTTCAGCCGCCGCATTGAACGTGCAACGCGTTTTTACTTCGTTTAGGTAATCAACTACTACGGTAATTTTCTCCTGCACTATAAGATGCTCCTTATTAAGTTAAAGCCTACAGCAGGAGCAGACACTATATAGCTGTCCCTGTTGCCCGTACGTGTTAGGCAGAACGTGCTGCCGAATTGCATCATGCTGTGCCATTGTTTGAATTTTGTGTGGAGTGGATCTATCTACGTTCTACTGGACGTCGTCAGACCATATGGCACCACCGGGCCGTTTTCCAAGAAACACTTTTCTGCCCGTTGCTCCTCTAGTTTAGCCTGCTAATTGCATGTTGTGTATTTTTCGTTTCGTTTGCCTTCATAAATACCTGCCATCGTCACATGATCAAAATCGGTTTTTGGGCAAATACTGTCATCAAAAATGGAAAGTCAAGGCCGATTTATGGAGTCGCTCTTGCTGAGAGAGGAGAGCACTTGTTTCAAATTGAATAGGCCCCCATCGAGCACTATGGCCACGGCGCCCAAAATCGAGGATATAACAATCATGAACAGGTTCAGGAACACGGAAAGTGCGAAGGCACTTGTTTCGGGGACAGCGTATAACTGCAGTGCCGCCACAATAAATAGCTGGTAGGTGCCAATAAACCCCGGAGCGGTGGGGAGCATGGTACCCAAGCAAAGAAATACCAGGGCGACGATAGCGGCGGTAAAGGGCACTGGGATCGAAAATGCCTGCAAACAAATGTAAATAATGATCACCTCCCAGAACCAGAGGAAGAGGGTAAGGGCACTCAGCGCCGTCAAATGACGCAAAGATCTCAGGGCGAAGAGTCCGGTCGAGAATTTTTGTAAGGTCTGGCGTGTCAACCGTTTGACTCGATCAACCACCCCCGAATCGGGGCCATTGCCTGAGGCGTACGAAACACGAGCACCCACTTTGCCTGCTGCCACTAAGGTCAGGAGGATGAGTAGTGCAGTGGCGATCAAGGCGAGTCCGGCATTGCTAACCCAAGGTGGCAGGGGAGCAGACAGAAGCGCTATACCCAGAAGCAATATTACAGCGAGTAGATCAAAAAATTTTTCCAGTACGATTGTGGCCAGTGAGCCCGTTAGTCCGACCTTGGGTAAGATGCGACCGATCACGGCAGCTCGAATCAGTTCACCAAGTCTTCCGGGGAGGAAGTTGTTGCTGACCTTGCCTATCATGAACGCATCTATGGTGTGGCGTAGCGAGGGTCGACTATCATCCGGAAACATGAGCTGCCAGCGCAGGCTGCGGACAAAGAAAGTCAAACTATAGACAACGGCTAAGGGCACCATCCACCATCCGTTAATCGCGTAGATTGCGGCCGCAGCTTTGTCTAGATCAACGTTGCGAGCAGTCAAATACAGAAACAGTGCGCCAACCAGTACACCGGAAAGCATATATGACCAACGACGCAGGCGGGAGGGGGATGGTTTGGGGGCTGGGGAACCGGTACGCATTTAGGTAGTCTTAACGAATCGGAAATTCTTGAGCTGGGAGTATTTCATAGGCCTGCCTGTGACGCGGTGTGCGACCTATACCGAAGGGATTTCGCCTAGGCTATTTGAATACTGGTCTGTTCTTGGCCATGTCTCCTTGTCCGATTATCGCGTTTTTTCAATTCGACCCCAGGAGACATGGCGCCAAATTTCCCCCTGGATGCCTCTAACGCGCGGCCGTGCGGCGAGGGCGGGCTAAAAATCAATAGAGTGGCATCACATAGTTGCCGGCGTTTCCTGATGACGCATAGAACCACGATTCAAGTGCGTAGCGACTGCCTTCCTGGCCCTGGGCGTGGCCTGACCGATGCAAACTCAGGTGATCAAAAAACAATGCATCGCCCGCCGCGAAATAGGGGCGGATGACGGGGGCTTCTTCGGCAAGTTCCTCGATCAACTCTTTTCCCACGGTCCACCCCAGGTTTGCGCCGCCAGAGCCATACTCCATAATTTTGTGAATCCGCTTGGGAATGAGCGCAAGTCCCGGGGCAGATGTCGAGTCGCCGCAATCGCTCAGTGCGACCCACATATTCAGGGCTCTGGCATCTGCGCCCATAAATTGCCCATCCTGGTGCCAGCCTCCACCAACACCGTCGCCCACGATACGGGGAGAGACCATACGGAAAACCCATTTCCTGGAGGCAATGTGAGCCGGTTCCCCAAAATACTCAGCCAGTAGAGGCTTTAGATTTAAGGCTCGAAACTGTTCCAGGACCTGAAAGGCTCCACGCGGTGAGTCTGCGACTCTGATGGAACCGTTCCCATTGAATTTTCGGCTATTGTTCTGTGTGGAAAATGCGGCATGACCGCCGGGGAAGTGGGGCGACTCATAGAACCAGGGCCCGTTTGATGAACCGGGTGACTCACTATTGGCCGCCGCAATCCGTGCGTGCAATGCATTATAAATTGTTTCACACAGAGTCGCCGAGCACTCTGCCGAGAGAAGACCCCGAACCAACAGATATCCATGATTGTCGATGGCTTCCTGCAGTTTGCTTGCAGTTAACTCGGTGGCAGAAACTTCGGGTATAACGCCGCATGTTGCAGAGCCTGGCGGGGGAATCGGAGCAGCCCCAGGTTTGGCCTGTTCGACAGCCCCGGTCGAATCTGCGGCCTGCAGCAATATATCGATGAGGGCCCGTTCCAACTGCTCGTCAGAATGTTTGCGATTCTCAGCCGCGAGTGCCTCATAGGCACTGCGCCAATCACCGTTTTCGATGAGCGGTTGCACTTCCTGCAAGCAATGTTGAACGCGTGATGTTGCTTTTTGAATCATGTTTCCATCCTGTAACTCACTGATAACGATAGTACCGAAATTAGTCATCGATTCAAAGATGACTAAAATCGCACCAGATCAACGTAGAGGTCACTAACATGTTGGGGGATATCACCTCGTTTCGCTACGTCCTTTCTCTAATATCCCGGAGCGCCGCTGTTCAATCGTCGCGCCCGAAGCCTGCTCCGCCCACCAGATTGCACGTGCTTCTTCCCACGACAGGGCGTCTGCCAGCGGCATAGAGTAGCCGTCGCTGATCAGGGTCTGATACTGCGCCAAAACCTGAGGCACGCAGGCGCATATATCCCGCGCCATACTGATCGCTTTGGGTAGTAAGTCATCTGAGGCTACCACATGGTTAACCAGGCCCCAGTCATAAGCCTGCTGGGCGAAGATTGGTGCGCCGGTAAAAGCTATTTCCCTGGCCCGGGAAAGGCCGATCATCCGCGGTAGCTTTTGGCTGAGTCCCCAGCCTGGCAGCATGCCAACGCGGGCGTGCGTATCCGCAAAGCGGGCGTTTTCGGATGCGATCAGGATGTCGCAAGCCAGAGCCATTTCAAAACCTCCGGTAATGCAGTGACCGTTGATCGCGCCGATTATGGGGCCCTGAAAATCTTCCATCGCCCGCGCCACGACATTGTCTGCTTCCTCTGCAGTGTTGACCGTATCATTGGCACCAAGCTCTTTAAGATCGAAACCGGCGCAAAAAGCCTTGCCTGCACCGGTTAAAATGATCACGCGTATTTCGGGGTCGTCGCTGCATGCGGCGAAAACACGTACAAAATCGCTACGCAGTTCCCGCGAGAGAGCGTTCATTGCATTCGGACGATTGAGCGTGACAACTGCAAAACTATCGTGTTTTTCCAGCAGGACTGTACTCATACTTTAGTGCTCCAGGCGTGAGGGCAATTTTAACAGGTTGAATTCTTTAGCGATCGTCAGGCCGACAGGGGACTCAGCGTCAGCCCCGCGACCGGCGCGGTTGATCGAAGCGATTAGGTTACTCACCGTTTTTCTCTCCCGCGTGCAATAGTGTGTTGAGGTGCTTAAATGTATTTTCCAATTCCCTGTCACCGAGTATGTCGGCGTACTGTTGCCAAACAGTTTCAGTGGAGTGCGACAGCTCGACGATGAGTTGTCGACCCTGAGCAGTAAACTGTATTAACTTGGCGCGTGAGTCGTTGGGGTCTTCGCTGCGTTCTACCAGTTCCAGAGACTCCAGTTCATGTACGATTTTCATCATTGACTGTGGCCGGATGCCTGCTGCCTCTGCAAGGTCTACCGCTCGACTGGGACCATTGCGTCCCAGAAAGAGAAAAATGGCGCGGTGGCGGGACCCGATTCCCTCTACGCCCCGTTGGTGCATATCACTGTCCAGTCGCTGTTGAAAATCTCTGGCCATGAGCATCAGGGTTTGGCCAATTTCCTGGCGACTCTGGGAGTCTTTGTGCATTGCAATTTGCTTATAATCAGTTAATCTTATAATCAGTTTAGCTTTGTAAATTAAAAAAGGTCAAGCTATGTTCGAGGTTTTTGCTTCAACGCCGCAAGACATGGGTCCTGGTGACATTGGCGTGCATGCCGCGCGTGCCGAAGCGATGGGTTTCGACGGCTTACAGGTGCCTGACGCCATTCACGATGGGCTTCTGCTTGCGGTCATGGCGCTCAACGCCACGAACTCACTCATTGTGGGCACCTCCGTCCTCGTGGCCTTCCCGCGCAGTCCGATGACCACGGCGATCGCTGCATGGGATCTGCAGTCTATGTCGGGTGGGCGTTTTGAGTTGGGACTGGGTACACAAATAAAGCCCAATATCGAAAAACGCTATAGTGCGCGTTGGGATTCCCCCGTGCCGCAACTGCGGGAATACGTGCAGGCCACGCGGGCTATCTTCCACAGCTTCCAGACAGGTGAGCGCCTTAATTTTGAGGGCACTCACTACACGCTGACCAAGCTACAACCGTTTTTCAATCCAGGTCCAATAGAGCACCCTAATATCCCCATTCTATGCGGGGCGGTAGGCCCTGCCATGACAAAAATGGTGGGAAGGATCGCCGACGGTATGATCACCCATCCCACGAACTCGCCGCCAGAGTATATTCGTGAGGTGTGTCTTCCGCGGCTGCAGGCAGGATATGAACTGGGCGAGCGCGACCCACAAAACTTCAAACTGATAATTGGTCCGCTGACGGCCACCGGCAAAGACGAGGCTGAGGTCGCAGCTGCCTGGGAAAAACAGCGAAGTATGCTGGGTTTTCTGTATTCGACGCCTGCGTATTGGCCGAGCCTCGAACTGTTTGGTTGGAAGGATAAAGGACAGCAGCTGTTGGACATGACGCGAAGTGGTCAGTGGGAAGAGATGCCGCAGATTGTCACTGATGAGATGCTGGATCGATTTGTTCCCCGCGGAGACTACACGCACATTGCCGACGTTTTCCGAGAACGTTACGCCGACCTCACGAGCCGGGTCACTTTTCCCATGCCGGACAACCCTGCCGATGATGAGCTGGTGGCCGCAGTAATCAGGCAATTGCAGGCTGGGTGAACCCCGGTTTCAGACCAACCATCAAGTGCGCGAAGGCCCTGACAGGCGTAAAAAATTATGCCGCGGAAGGATAAATGCGCTCTGTAGAGGGTTCCTCAATCGCAAAGGGCCTATACAGCGTTACACTTAACCAAACCTGACATGTAAGGAGAGTGCGAATGACAAATCCAGAAGCTGTACATATAGGGCGCGACGACTTGCCCTACGTGGATATTGGTGATGGCAGCCAGCTACGGGTGCTGCAAGTGAAACCCAAAGAGGGGCTGTGGATAGTAGAGAATATTTTTCAGGCGGGCTACGAGGTCGACAAGCACAAGCATACAGGGCCGGTATGGGGTTACACGCGCTCGGGCGCCTGGAAGTACAAGGAATACGATTACGTCAACCGAGCTGGCTCATTTTTGTACGAACCTGCAGGCTCTGTTCATACACTGCAGTGCATTGAAGACGATACGCAAGTCTGGTTCCAGATGTACGGTTCCAATATTAATCTCGATGAGCAGGGCAATATCACCAGCGTGGTGGATGGCCCCATGACTCTGGAATTTTACCTGGCAATGTGCGCTGATCTTGGGTTGCCCACACCTAACGTACTGGTGGACTAGCGTGGAAATAGATGTTTATAACCCGGATAATTACTCTGCGGGTATTCCGCATGAGCAATTTGCCTGGCTGCGGGCGAACGCTCCGGTTTACTGGCAGCAACATCCGGCGGGGCATGGCTACTGGGTGCTGAGTAAGCACGCAGATGTACTGGCGGTATCGCGGGATTCTAAAACCTTTTCGGCGGAAAAGGGGTTTGTCATGGTGGATGATCTGCCGCCGGATATTCTGGAGATGGCCCGCAATCAATTATTGGGTATGGATCCACCCAAGCATGGTCCCTTGCGCCGCGCTGTGATTACTCGATTTACATCGCGCATGCTGGCGGAGCTAGAGCCGCAGGTGCGCCGGATTACTCGTGAAGTGATGGCGCAAATATCTTCTCCACAGGAAGTAAATTTTGTGGAAAGTCTGGCAGGTGACCTACCTACTGCTGTTATCTGCTCCATGCTGGAGATTCCGCGAGACATGTGGGCGCAAATTCGCCGCTGGTCCGATCTACAAACGTCAGGTTCAGATCCAGATCTGGGAGGTACACCTGAAGAGATCAATCAGGCCAGTATCGAGATGGGCACCTACGGTTTTCAGCTCGCTACTGAGCGCAAGAATCAGGGGGGTGATGACCTGATTTCCTTGCTGATCAATCAAGAAGTAGAAGGGCATCAGTTATCGGAGATGGAGTTTGCCTCGCTTTTCATACAACTGACCGTCGCCGGTAATGAGACCACCCGCGGTCTCATTAGCAGTGGCATGTTCGAACTACTTAAACGCCCGGAGCTCTATGAGCGGTTGAAGGGCAATCCTGAACAGCTGCCTTTGGCGGTTGAGGAAATGCTCCGCTGGACCTGCCCGCTACACTATTTTCGTCGGACCGCGACCTGCGATGCTGAAGTTCGCGGACAAAAGATACGGGAGGGCGATAGGGTAGTGTTGCTTTACAGCTCGGCCAATTTTGACGAGGAGGTGTTTGCCGACCCGATGAACTTCGATATTACACGCAGCCCAAATCCGCATATGGCCTTCGGACACGGAATTCATCTGTGTCTGGGCGCGAATCTGGCGCGCATGGAAGCTCGGGTGTTTTTTGAGGAATTTTTTGCGCGGTTTAAAGGTATCGAACCCTGTGCCGATCCGGTCTTTATTCGATCCAACAGCATTCACGGGTTTAAGGATATGCCCGTGTTGCTCTCGCCCGCATAGTGAGGCATCCGTTCGCCCGTAGGGTTGCTGCCCGTGTATTTTGACGGCCAATACTACTGGCGAGTTCTGCGTCATGTCTGGTCATTACGGCAGTGGTCGGGACGCTCCCGCACACTGCTGCGCCTTTTACTACTGGTGCCATTGGAAACTTTGTTCCACGCTATCTGCTTTATGCTGGATTATCTGATTTTTCCCGCACTTTGGCGTCAAAAAGTAGAGCAACCTGTATTTATCGTGGGTCACGCGCGCAGCGGTACAACGCTGGTGCACCGATTGTTGGCTGCAGATGGTGAGACCTTCAGTTACTTTCTCTACTGGGAAATGTTTTTTCCCTCGCTGTTACAGAAAAAAGTTATTCGTGTAATTGGCTATGTAGATAAGAAGTGGTTCGGACAAGCGATTCACCGGCGTCTAGTCGCGTGGGACGATAAAACGTTTGGCCCGTACCGGCACATGCATGATATGAGCCTGTGGAATTCCGAAGAAGATCAGTTTGTCATGAGAGCGGCGTTTGTCACGCAGCAGTGGTCCCTTGATATTCCTATGATGGATGTTATCGATATCTTCCATATCGATCAAATGCCCGCAAAAAAACGCCGGCGATGGATGCATCACTATCGTGAGTGCATCAAACGGCAGTTATTGCGCAATGGTGGGAATAAGACTCATCTGAGCAAGAACCCGGTAATGTGCGGATGGGTAGAGGCACTCATCGAGACTTTTCCCGATGCCAGGATCGTAGTTATGATGCGCGATCCCGCCCAGTGCATACCCAGCGTGTTAAAGCTTGTAGAACTGACCTGGAAGGGGAAAGGCTGGACGCGTGCCGATTACGGCCGTTCGCTGGAAATGTTAACGGATATATCCTTTGAAAGTTATCATCATCCGCGAGAGGTGCTATCGCAACAGCCGTCGACGCCTCAAGTGGTGGTTGACTATCGAGAGCTGACCACACAGCCGTGTGCAACTGTTCACAAGATTTATCGCACACTCGGTATGCCGCTGTCTGAAAGTTATGATCAGTTCCTGCAATTGCAGGAAGACCGGGAGAAAACTCACAAGACTGATTTCCGTTACAGTCTGGATGACTATGGGTTGTCCAGGAAAACCATTGAATCGAAATTGAGTAATTTTTATACCGACTACGGTTGGCCTGGGGTGGAAGCTGCGAAGCAGTCCAATGAGCTGGGTGGGAGCTAGGTGATGGAAATACTTGCCGGAAAAACCGCGTTGATTACCGGTGCCAGTAGAGGAATTGGATTAGCCATCGCCCGCCGGTTTGCAGCGGAAGGTGCGGCGGTGGTGTTATGTGCGTCCCGATGGGGCGCTCACGGAAAGCTTAAGGGAAATCTTGAAGAAGCTGTTGCGCTCATTGACAAAGAGAGCCCTGGTAGCGTGGCGGGTATTGCATGTGACCTCAGCGATGAGACTGCCAGAGCGGCCCTCGTGCGTCAGGCCGGGGAACACTTCGGTGCAATCGATATTGTCGTTAATAACGCCGCAGCATCAAAGATGCGCCTGCCCAGTGAGGTGTCGACACAGGAGCGCAGCTGGATGTTCGATGTGAACGTCAATGCCCCTATCGATTTGGCACAACAGGCGCTAGTGGGTATGCGCGAGCGTGGCCGTGGTTGGATACTCAATATCAGCAGTAGCACTGCGTTGCAGCCAGTGGTGCCCTATCGCGATTCTCAAGTTGCCGCACACGTTATATGCGCCTACGGCTCAACCAAGGCGGCACTCGACCGATACACGCAGGGACTGGCTCACGAGGTTGCCGCCGATGGAATTTGTGTTAATACGTTGGCACCGGAAAATATCGTGCTCACTTCAGGCGCGGATTACGTACGCGATATCGCCAGACGCAGTCCGGATATGGCGGAGCCGGTAGAGATAATGGCTGAAGCTGCATTGGAGCTTTGCTCTGGTAAGCATGTGGGCCGTGTTGCGTATAGCCGAAGGCTTTTGCATTCGTTAGGATTGCAGGTAATGAGCCTCGACGGTACAGCGCTACTAGGGGACGCGTTTTTACCTGCGGACCTTGATAGCACTGTTTGAGTAAGGTATTTGGTCAGTAAGTTTCGTTGGTCCAATGTGGTTCGATTGTGTCGCCGGTCGACGATCCCGAAAGTAGCCTGCTTATTCAAGGAGAGAAAGCATTCACCGCAGACCACTTCGGAGACCGTCGAGCTCGATCGCCGCGCCTGCCTGTTCTTTAACTGGAGGTGCGGCTCCCAGCGTCTCATAGCATTAGCCCCGCGCGATCAAAAGCAATGATCAGTCAGGTGTGAAATTGTAGAAAGTCAGTAGGAGAAGTTATGTCTAAGGAATCACCCGACGCAAAAAACCAACTGCGTGCCGCCTGGGACGAAATGATAAAGGCATTACAGGACGCCCGGGATGCCATCGATCAGCCCGAGCTAATGCCCGCGCCCCCGACTGACCGCAATTTGGCAGAGGGCTACCGTTATCTCATGGGTTATGTGCACAGCGCGGTGGAGCGAGCGTTTCATTCCGACCCTGTGCGTCCAAAATTTCGCAACGCTCTGTCTGTGATCACGCGAAGTACAATCGATAACCCCGACGCAATCTATTTTTCTGCGCCAATCGATGGTAGCAAAAGCTACCGACTTCGTGGGCAGGCGGCAGATGCGCGTCATTGGCAGGGCGGTGAGCCCATTACTGATGACCGCAAAGCACCGCACTACGTTATTTTTGAAGCGACCAGTGGAGAGTTGCCGGGCGATACAGGTTCACTGATGGAGCTGAGGCCTGGAAACAAAACGCAAACCGGTCGGTTGGATTCCTCCGCCATCACCGTGAATGATGATGGCAGCTTCGAGATATTGCTAGCTCCCCAATGCCCTTCGGGCTATACAGGCAATTTTATCGCGACACTTCGCGAATCGCCGAAACCAACCCCAGACGGCTCGGCAAAAGAGACCAAGCGTTACGCAAATTACATCAGTGGGAGGCAGTTGTTTAACGACTGGGAGTACGAGGAGGCGATTCATTTTGAATTCACTCAACTAGGCGCCGAAGGTACTCACGCACCTCCATACACTTCTGACATAGCTGCCGCCGAACTTCGTCTCTTTGGTGACATTGTGCGCAACCAAATACATTTCTGGAATGCCTTTTGGACTATCCTGATGGGAACCTATGGTGAACGAGAGGGCAGCATTCCCGGCGTTGCGTTTCCCAGGAACAGGTTTAACAATGTGAACGCGGCTTCGGGTGCAACCGGTGGGGGCCAAAGCACAAACCTCTATGCTGGCGGTGTGTTTGAACTCGAACCGGATGAAGCGCTCATTATTGAAAACTATGTTCGTCTTCGGCCGCAGTATATGGGCTTTCAGGTGGGTAACTTGTGGGGGGAGTCCATCGAGTATGCCAACCAGATCGGCAGTCTCAATGGGCACCAGATGACGGCTGATGACGATGGCGTAGTGCGTATTGTGCTGGCTCATCATGATCCGGGTGTTCCCAACTGGGTTGACACATCAGGACACCGGGAGGGTTTCATGAGCCCCAGATGGACCTACAGTGACACGCCCGAGGTAGAAGACTGGCCCACCATAGTCGCAAAAAAAGTCCAGTTTAGTGAGATTGGAGAAAACCTGCCTGAGAGCACTGGCGTTGTTACTGCAGAACAAAGGCGGGAGCAGATTCGTATTCGGCAACAACATGTGCAGAAGCGCTACCGGGTATTTTAGTGCGCAACGAATTGGGTTTTTGGCAGTGGATACAGTGAGCCGGCGAACTGCAGATTACGGCAGGGTGCCGCCAGCAGTCGCAACACTTCCGAGCGATACAGCGGTGAGGGCATGCTTGATAATATCGGTAACTGAATAGCTTCTCTCAACTACAACAGCATCAGGAATGGTGAATAGTATGAATCAGAAGGTTGCTCTTGTTATGGGTGGAGGTGCTGGCACAGGGCGCGCGACAGTTCTCGCGTTTTCAGCCGAGGGTGCAAAGGTGGTAATCGCCGATATAAATGAGGCGGGCGGGCTCGAAACCTTGGAGCAGGTTAAGGCGCAAGGTGGTGAGGGGCTTTTCGTTAGGGCGGATATGGGTAATGCTGCTGATCTACAAAAGGTTCTTGCGCAGACGCAGCAGGACTTCGGCGGCTTGCACATGGTCTCAAATAACGCGGCTCTGGGCGCACCTAACAAACCTGTGACCGAGCTGACAGAAGAGGAGTGGGATCGCTGCATGTCGATCACGCTGCGCGGCATCTGGTTATGTATGAAATACCAATTACCCTTGATAGAAGCATCGGGCGGCGGAGCGATTGTCAATATCGCTTCGGTTTCGGGTATTCGCGGTGAAGCGTTTCAGTCTGCTTACTCGGCGGCGAAGGGCGGGGTGATTAACCTCAGTAAAACGGTTGCTGTGGAATACGCTAAACGCGGAGTTAGAGTAAACACGGTCTGTCCTGGCGGCATTGATTCAGGTGGCATGACGTTCTACCTGGGCAAAAATCCGGAGATCCGTGATCGTGTGCTCAACGCTCATGCGATGGGTCGGTTGGCGGAGCCAAAGGAAATCGCTGACGCTGTGGTCTACCTTTGCTCAGAGCGTGCTTCGTTTATCACCGGGCACGACCTGGTGGTCGATGGCGGGGTGATGGTTAGATCAAACGTGATTGATCTTTAGGTCTTGACGCGGCGGTGAATCCTTAACGGAAACGATTTAGGAATGTTTTGCCCTTATTGGGCAACGTAGGCGGGCGCAGCACCATTAACCATTAACAGCAGTGTGGCGGATCCTGTAACATGAAATCCGCGACTGTTTCTCCCTGCAAAATCTATCGTTACATGCGATTCATTGTCGACCTGTTCAAGTTTCACAATCTGCCCCTGCATTGTCATGGTATCGCCCGGTACGTTAGGCGTCATCAGTTTGAAACTGATACGTTTCAGACGACTTGCGGGTCCCGCCCAATCGCTTAGATAGCGAGCGCACAGGCCATTGGTGGTAAGTATATTCATAAATATGTCGGGCATAGCTGCGTCCTGAGCAGCGGGGGGGTTGTGGTGAACATCCATGAAGTCCTGCGTCGCGAGGGCGCAGCTCACAATAAGTTTATGGGTAATGGGAATGACTAACTGTGGCAGCGCCTGGCCTTCGTGTAACGACTGGTAGCTGATGTCCGAATAGTCACTCTTCCAGAGAGGTTCACTAACGGGTGCTGTGAGTGCCGGTTGATCAGCTCCGCTGGCGTCAGCAGTCGCTTGCTCTGATCGGTACACAAAATAGGTGATCATGGCATCGGCATAGAGGCTGTCGTTTTGATCCAGAAACTCTGTGTGCTCGGTTACAAAGTGTCCTTTCCCCAATGCAGTTTGTTTCAATGGTGTGATGGATTCCACTTTAGTGTAGTGGTGTGCTCGATCACCTTCGAGTAACAGGCGGTGAAAGCTAATGTCATAGCTCACAGCGACAATATCGGGTAAGCCGTGTTCACCCAGTACATCAAAAACGCTGTAAGTGGAGTCAGCAGTGGTGCCCGGTGCGTATTCGAAGTTGACGTTGCGCATTGTCCACATCTGCATCATGCCCGGAGGTGCAACCACCTGATCGAAGCCAGCACGGCTGCGATAGTCATCGTCCAGATAGAGTGGATTGCGGTCTCCCATGGCGGAGCACCATTGCCAGATCTGGACCCTGCTCACTGGGTTGAAGCTGCAGTAGGGGCCTGTGCGCTTGCCAGTTAGGGCTGGAAGGTCGAGGTCGCTCTTATTGTTCGTTGTCGTTGTCATTGGTGGTTACGGATCCCCGTTCGTATTCGTCAAGCGTGAGAGTTGGTAGCCGATTAATGTTCTTTGCCGCCCGTCCATCACGACAGTACCCGCCGGCAATAAAGCGCGCATAGTCGCCTAAGTAGGGGGTACTGAATACCCACCCCATACACTGACATAGTTGTCATCGTACTGGGTGGACAGGGCAGAATGAAGGTCGTCGACGTCCCATTTTTGAGCGCCCTTGGGATTGATAATGGCGTCTGCAAGGCTGGGGCGTTGGACTACGGCAACTTCGTTGCCCCAGACCACCATTACCTCGCCGGAAATTTTGCTTGCTTCCGGTGAAGCCAGGTAGCCTACCAGCGGAGCGACATTGGCCGGATCGAACGCGTGGAAACTGCCATCGGCCGGTGCCTGGAACATTTCTGCGGTTTGGCCTGTTGCCGTCATGTCGGTCAGTGCGCGGGGCATGATGACGTTGCAGGTAATACCGTATTTTATGAGTAGTTGCGCAGCACCCATGGTCATAGCAATGATGCCTGCTTTGGCAGATGCATAATTTGGCTGCCCTGCTGATCCGTAGATGGCAGCTTCCGAAGATGTGCTAATAAGGCGGCCGTACACGTCTTCACCCGCTTTGGCCTTGTCGCGCCAATATGCGGTGACGTTACGCATGTTCACAAAATGACCGCGCAGGTGCACTCGTACCACTGAATCAAACTCGTCATCGCTCATGCCAAAAATGGTTTTGTCGCGGCAAAAGCCCGCGTTGTTCACCATGATGTTTAAGTCTCCGTAGGCATCCAGTGTCGACTTCATCAGGTTTTCCGCGTCGGTACTGTCAGCACAGTCGCCCAATACGACCATTGCTTCGCCGCCAAACCCCTTGATCTCCTCTACAGCCGATTGAGCGGCTTCAACCGCCTCGGGTCGATTGATGTCATTGATGACCACGCGCGCGCCCTGATGCGCCAGTTGAATCGCTTCTTCGCGACCGAGCCCACGGCCTGCGCCAGTGATCACAGCAACTTTGCCTGTCAGGTCTCCCATGAAAGTTCTCCTTGTAGTTCAAAAGTGGTGCAAAAGTAATAGTGTAAATAGTGAGCCCGCCCATGGGCAGGCTGCATCAGTCAGATGCGTTCGATGATGGTACCGGTGCCGACCGAAGAGCCGCAGCACATGGTGATAAGCGCGGTAGATTTGTCAGAGCGCTCCAGTTCATGCAATGCAGTGGTAATCAGGCGTGCTCCGGTGGAGCCCACTGGATGCCCCAGGGCGATGGCGCCGCCGTTGACGTTAACCTTATCCATGTCAGCATCGTAAACCTGCGCCCAGGACAGGACGACCGCCGCAAAGGCTTCATTGATTTCGACCAGGTCGATATCGTTCAGGGTCATACCGCTTTTTTTGAACAAAGCCGCCGTGGCGTCCACTGGGCCATCGAGCAGAAAGTAGGGGTCTGTTCCCACCACGCAGTCTGCGAGTATGCGCGCGCGCGGTTTCAGGCCGCGTGCTTTTGCCTCATCTGCGGTCATCCACAATACGGCTGCTGAACCGTCGGATATCTGCGATGAGTTGCCTGCAGTGTGAATAGTGTTCTCCATGACAGGGTTGAGTCCGGCCAGCGCTTCCATGCTGGTTTCGCGCAGACCCTGATCGCGGCTTACGGTGCGCGTCTCACCCGTAGGCTTGCCATCTTCACCCATGATCGGTGCTTCGACGCTAAACACTTCCCGGTCAAAGCGGCCTTCTTCCCAGGCGATTTTAGCGCGCAATTGTGAGTTATAGGCGAGTTGGTCTACCATCTCACGAGTGATGCCGCGTTTGTCGGCGATGCGCTGGGCGCTGGAAAACTGATCGGGTGTGGAATCCCAGGGCCAGTCGTCGGGTACAAAATATCCGGGGCCGTTGTAGACGTTGGCACCCAGGCCAACACGACTCATAGACTCCACGCCGCAGGCTATACCAATATCCACCGATCCGCTGGCGATCATCGACGAAATCATGTGGTTGGCGGTTTGTGCGGAGCCGCATTGGTTGTCGAGCGTGGTGCCGCCGGCTGTATAATCTTTGCCCAGGGTCAGCCAGGCATTGCGCGTGATGTTGCCAGCTTGCTCACCCGCTTGCGTCACACATCCTCCTGCAAGGTATTCTACGTCGGCATAATCCAGCCCGGTGCGATTAACAATTTCTTTCAAAGACAAGGCCAGCAAGTGCGTGGCATGGAAGTCACACAAATCCCCTACGCCAGGTTTTCCGCGGGCGATGGGTGTTCTCACTGCTTCTACGATAACTGCTTCACGCATGGTTGATCCTCACTATAGGGTGTCGTATGGCATACGTCTGCCGGGGACAAAATTTCAGCGCCCCAGTGTACTAGACAGACTTTGTGATTCAATAACAGATTGGGTCATTCTGGCTGGCCTATTTTGCCGTTTTCGGCAGCATACAGGCAGCATTGCCACCGCCAGAAAGGGTAAATGGTATAGCTGCTTGAGCCGCCCGCTGATTGGTGGCATCTGGCGCATGGGTGTACCATGATCGACCAATGCACGGACGAGAGAACAGAGTATGAAACAGTATCGGTATGACGATATAGAAGCGCTACAGGGGTTAGTTTCCGAGGAGTTTGGCAGCTGGAGCGAAGAGCTAGAGATCACCCAGGAGTTGATCAACCAGTTTGCGGAATTAACCGGTGACAAATACTGGATCCACACGGACCCGGAAAAAGCCAAAACGGACAGTCCCTTTGGCGCTACTATCGCGCACGGTTTTCTGACGCTGGTATTGTTGCCAAAAATGCGCGGCGAGCCGAATTATGAAGTTACTGGCTACAATAATATATTGAACTATGGCTCCGATAAGCTGCGTTTCACCGGTCCTGTTCCTGTGGGAAGTTCCGTGCACTGTCGCAGCAGGGTCAAGGGTGTGAGTGGCACCCCCAAGGGTACAAAGCTGATTATGGAGCAGCATATCCATGTGGTGGGGCAGGATGAGCGCCCCGTACTCATTTATGAAATGATTATAATATATATGTAGTGACTAGACCTTGATGCACGGCAATCCTCAGGGCGCAAAGATATCGGTACTGGCTGCGTAGTCTTTAATGAGTTGTGCATCTTCCAGCAGCAGAAAGCCCTTGCTTACAGCGTCATCCGTGGAGGCATTCAGTTTCTCGACATAGTCTGCATTGTCTTCGTAAAGTGATCCGAGAGTGGCCGCGTCAAAGAGCGCGGTAGTACCTGAAAGAAAGCAAAAATCAATAGAATCCAAATTGATTTCCTCGATTTCAGAAAAGTCAGGTTGGGGTTGCCCTTCTCCTTCTAGTATTGCGATCGGTGTCTCGACATAGGACGTTCGAATCCCTCCTTTTACATTACCTAACGAATCTTTGACAAACGCTGGGGGATTACCCGCAACTTCAAGACGATCCGCTATCGGCGGAGCGGTGCCATCCACAATCCAGGTATTGAGTGCCCTCACTGCTGCGTTGACCACAAAATGCTGTGGTCCAGCGTTAACGGCTATGGTGCAGTCAATAATGCCGGGAACGGGAGAGAGCTCTTCAACAACAGCAGCAATGGAAGGGTCTGTGCCCAGGTCAAAGCGACTGTCGAGAAAGGTGTAGAGATCGGCATGGGCGGTGCCTGCGATTTCCCATAGACGAAAGAATGCATTGTCACCCTGGTTACTGGGGTGAGAGCCTAAAACGAAAAGATCTGTTTCTGTTTGAACCATCATGCTTGGGATGCCCAGGTCGTCCCTGATACGAACTACTGCAGGTGTTGCTACTGTCACGTCGTTGAAGGATCCCTGCAGGGGGGCGCTTCCCGCGGTGCGGCTGTGAATAAAATAGCCATCAAAAAGAGCATGCATAGGGGCAAAAGCATTCACATAGGTCACCATGCGTCCTGCGGACTGTGACTCACCTGCTGCAATCATTCGCTGTGCTACCAGGTTACCCAGCGGAGCATTTTCTCCCGGCTCTCTGACAGCCTGCGCGATCTGCGAAAAAATACTATAGGAGTACTTGTCGTCCGGGTGGTTGAGGCTATCGTAACGATCATCTCCGACTCCGCCGGGTATGATCGCGGCAGCGCTACCATCCATCAGAGCTTTCACGCCATCTGCCTGAGCAGATACACCGACCCATGCATAACCACTGCGGATTAGCTCGGTGTGTGCTGCAAGCCAGTCGGGTGGCGAATCAAAGCCGGCACTGACATTTAACCATTCAAGTATCACTGTGCCGTTGAAATTTTCCGGATCGGTAGGTCGAATAACAACGACTCGGGTTCGGTAATCAGCTTGCTCACTGGCCTGAACCTGCCACTTTCCATCGGGGCCGAGTTCATTGACATTGGTGTAGGCATTGGCAGTACCGGACACAAAAAACTCTGTCTCGGTGGTGTAACCCAGCGCAGGAAGATTGATAAAAGTACCGACAAGAACCGGTACCCCAGCGATGGGCCCTTCTATGTTGGCTGCGGGGACAACAACGGTACTCGCATTGCCACCGCCGGGTACGCCCAGTGTGGAGATCTGTGGCTGATTGTTGTTGCTGTCACTACAGGCCGTTAGAAGCGCGGAGAGGGTGATCAACAGGGGGGGCAATATTTTATGCCGGGCAAGGTTTTTGCGGTTTATCGTCAATGTCTTAATCTCCCTGATTCAAAGTGTCCGGAGTATGCGTTCTGCGGTGTCAGCCCTGACTTTAGCGGGCTTTTAGTTGGCATCTAAAGGACAGTGCCGGTCTAACTATCACCGGTTAGGTTTGTTAGGGAGCAATGTCGTTAACTGGCAAAAGTGTATACGCACGGCATCAAAAAACCAGTGCTCACCTGCCAATTAGGACCGTGATCTGTGAGGAAAGTTCGCCTTGGTTCAATCTAAGGCGATTTACCCGGAGATGGGTCGATCATGGCCTGGCCGTTGCTGGAGGAGGTCCAGCACAGGTGGCCTGAGGGTCTGTATAGGAGGGTTGCTAGTCATCTCAACGGCTGTACCAACTGCAAACTGAGTTCTGGCACGGGTGAAAGCGATCGTGCCAGCGCCGACACGCTGCGACTGTTCACGGGTTGCGGGGGCTTGGTATCACTTCGATGAAGCTACAGGCAGCACAAGGTCAGTTCATTTTGCCTAATATTGCGCCGCCCGTAGGAATACCCACACCAGAGGTTACTAATGCGTGGTTCACATCTTTGGCAGGCTGATTGACTGAAGTACCGCGCACCAGGCGAGTTGCTTCCACAATACCGTTCACGCCGTGAATATAGGCTTCACTTAATTGACCGCCGTGCGTATTGGTGGGCAGTCGGCCATCTGTGCGCAGTGCGCCATCGAGAACGAAGTCGCCGGACTCACCATTGCCGCAAAAGCCCCAAGCCTCTAGCTGCCACAACACGATAGGGGAGAAAGCGTCATAGATTACCGCTGCATCAATATCGTCGACAGTGAGTCCGCTCATCGCATATACATTTTCTGCAGCGCGTTCCATCTCGGGGATGCCGGCAAATTCCTCGCGATAAAATGACGTCATTTGTTCCTGGTTGTCAGCCGCACACTGGGCAACACCACGCACGCTGACGCCGGGTTGCTTGAGATCGCGGGCTCGTTCAGGTGTGGTGACAATGACGGCAGAGCCGCCGTCGCTTTCCTGGCAGCAGTCAAACAACTGTAACGGACTGGCGATCGTGCGGGCGGCATCGTACTCGGCGCGGTCAAAGCTCCGGCCGTAGAAAAACGCAGCCGGATTATTGGCGCCGTATACCCGTGTGGAGTGGGCTACTTCAAATAGTGCGTCTTTGGTGACCCCAGTGTTATGCATCCAGCGCTCGGTGAACATCGCGACCCAGCTTGCTGGTGTCAGCAGTCCATAGGGCATGTACCAGCCCCAGTGGATGGCGTCGGCAGTGGTGATGTCACCAGCAACTCCACCGGAAAAGCGATGGCCGCTGCGGCCGTTCAGGGCGCGATAAACCACAACTGTCTCTGCCATTCCAGTGGCGACCGCCATGGTGGCTTGGTGCAGACAACTGGTTGCCGCACCACCGCCGTAGTGTGAGCGACCGTAAAATGTTAGTTCGCCTACACCCAGGGCGCGAGCGACTTCAATCTCATCGTTGGTGTCCATAGTGAAGGTCGCCATGCCGTCGATATCGCTGGGCTTTAAGCCAGCATCGTCGATGGCGGCTTTGACCGCTTGTACCGCCAGCGATAATTCAGATACGCCTGATTCTTTGCTGAATTTGGTATTGCCGATCCCGACGATAACCGCTTTGTCTTTAACGTTTGCAACCACGGCTCAGGCCTCCTTGGGCAGTGCGAGTTCAACGGAGCCCTGCATATGCATACCCCAAATATTGTTTTCTCCCAGTACTTCTACTTCCACGACGCCGGTGCCTGGGTCGACGGCAGTGACTGCCCCGGTCATGGTCATTACCATGCCTGGGACATTGGGTGCGCCGAGTCGAAGGTCCAGCGATTTAACGACAGCTTCAGGGCCACTCCAGTCAGTGGCAAAACGGGTCATTAATCCCTGGCTGGTGAGAATATTCATAAAAACATCAGGTAATCCTGTGGCGACTGCAGATGTCTTGTCGTGATGGACCGGCTCGAAATCGCGTGTGGCCAATGCCCCGCAGACCACCAGGCCAGTCGTAATGTCTATGTCCAGAGAGGGTAGTTTATCGCCGACAGATATTTCTGCGCAGCCCAACGTCTTGTGGTCACTCATGATCGTATTCCTGATGACGCCGGATAGAATTGTGGCAGCATAGTTTTTTCATCCACCTGCTCGACCTTGCCTTTTACCTGCATGCCAATATGCACCGCAGAGGGATCGCAGCCCACTACATTGGATACGATATTGGTTCCCTCTCCCAATCTGATCACCGCGCATACCAGCGGATATTGGTAACCGGGTATTTTGGGATGATGGAGTTCTGTGTGGCTGAGGACTTCACCATCGAGTGTGGATTCGATTGAATCCCATTCCATGGATTGGCACTCGCCGCACATGGGCCGAGGAGGGTGGCGCAGTGTCTGGCAGCTTTTGCAGCGTTGAATCAGCACTTTTCCAGCATCGCATGCATCCCACCACCATTTGTTGTCATGACCACGAGGTGAGGCGATACGCGTGGGAACCTGCAGTGTGTCCTCGGCGGCTGGAGCGGCAGGTTGCTCCTGGGGAATGAACTTCAACACCTTGAAGCGCTGGGTTCCAATTTTTTCGCCATGCTGGTTTGTAAAAGTGGACAAAGTTTCAAAAAAGTAGCCGGGTCCACGCCCGGTAGTTTTCCGCTCAGAGATATTGTCAATGACCATCTCCATGACAACGTTGTCATTCGGGCTGACCTCCTTGAAATACTCCTGTTTGACATTGGTGCCCAGCACGCCGGTGTAGCCGTGTTTGTTGAACAGACTGACAAGGTCGGCCTGTGCATCGGCGGGTCGGCCGGTAGTAACGGCAAATCCTTCCTGGCCCCACACATACATCATCGCTGGCGGCGCGATCGACTTGCCGCGTGTGCTTTTTGCCGCCCAGGCTTCATTAGTATAAGCAGGGTTGGTGTCGCCAATGATCTCAGTCCATTGACGGATCATTGCAGTATTGACGTCGTCTTTTGCCGGTGTGGGTGGGCAGACTTCGCGGCCCACAAAGGCGTTGATTTCGTCCTCGAAGGCGTTTAGCTCATTAGCTGTCATTGGGGGGAGTTCTCCTAGTGCTCAGTATTAACTGTGATTGCAGTTTTTAACGATGCGTTGGCATGCCAAGGCCGTGGGTGGCGACCAGGCCGCGCAATACTTCCACCACGCCACCGCCGAAAGTGTTAATAGTGGCGCGTCGATATTCATGTTCCAGATCACCATGGAGTACGGCGCCTTCGCTGCCGGCGGCAATCAGTGAATGTGGTCCAACCATATCCATTAACAGGCGGCATATTTCCAGCATCTTCTCGGTTGAATACACTTTGATAGCCGATGGGAAAACCGGGTCCAGTTCGTGTTGGTCCAGCTGCCAGGACATGCGCGCATTCATTACTCGCATGGCTTCCAGGTGAACATACGCTTCCGCAAGATTGCGTTGAGCGCCGGGGTCGTCGATTACTCTCTGGCCTTGAGCATTTTTTGTATTCCGCGCCCAGTCCAGCGCCAAGCGATAGATCTTCCAGCCTTGTATACCCCATGCCGCGAGCCCAACGCGCTCATGATTCAGCTGCTCGGTGATCAGACGCCAGCCACGATTTTCCTCACCAATGATCATGTCTGCAGGCACTTTCACGTCTGAGTAGTAGGTAACGTTGGTGCGCACACCACCCATGGTGTGAATGGCGCCGTAGGAAAACCCGGGGTCTGTCGTATCTGCCACTAGAATAGAGATGCCCTTATGTTTGGGCACGTCTGGATCCGTGCGTACGGCCAGCCAAATGTAGTCAGCACCCTCAGCGCCGCTGGTAAATACCTTGTTTCCGTTCACAAGGTAGTGATCGTCATGCTTAACGGCGGACGTCGTCAGGGCAGCGAGATCGGTACCGGCGCTGGGTTCGGTGTAGCCGATTGCGAAGTGCAGTTCTCCACCGGCAATGCCGGGAAGAAATCGTGTCTTTTGCTCTTCGGTCCCCTTGCTCATGATTGCGGGACCAACGGTATTGAGGGTCACGAAAGGAGTAGGGGCGCCCGCGAGCAGGGCTTCTTCGTAGCGTATCAATTGCTCGCTTTGGCTTAGACCGCGTCCGCCGTATTCTTCAGGCCACCCGACTGCCAGCATGCCGTCTCGGCCCTGTTGTCGAATGAGTGACTTATACAGATCCCCACTCTCGGCGTTACGCAGTTCATCGCGGTGCTCGGGCTTAATTAGCTTGGAAAAATAGTCGCGAAACTCTTTGCGCAGTGCATTCTGCTTTTCGGTGTAATCGACGAACATTGGATTTGCCTCTGCGGATAGTGCTAGACATAATATTGATTTTGAATTCAAATTCAACTACTTTGTGGCTCCATGGCATCAACAGCATCTAAAACTGCAAAGCAAAACGGTGTGCGAAGCGCCCGAGGAGAGCGCGCACGCGCGGGACTCAAAGAAGCTGCGCTTGTCGTGCTGGAGCGTCAGGGCTACCACAAGATGCGTATAGCCGACGTGACTGGCGAGGCGGGCGTCGCCCAGGGGTTGTTCTATCACTATTTCAAAGATCTGAAATCACTGACCCTGGAAGTATTAACGGATTTTGCCATGGCGAGCAACGATCTTTCGAAGATAGAAAAAAACGTATCCAAAGGAGACTGGTACGCCCGCATTTATGCTCACAATTTGGTGATTGTGCGCAGTTATGCAAAGCGACCCGGCGCGATGCGTTGCTTGCTGCAACTGGCGGATGAAGACGAGGCCTTCTCTGCCATGCTGCGTGAGAACTATCGCAATCAACTGATGTGGCTGGTAGATCTGATGCCCAAGCTGTTCCCGGAGGTGCGCTTTAAAAAGCACCAGGCGTTGATGGTCGTATATTCTCTTGCGGGTATTGGCGAAGGGCTTATACGTGAACAATTTATCAATGAAAGCAAAACACTGGGGGTAGCGCAGCTTACCGTGGAGCAGATTGCCGAATTGCTGACAACGATGTTTTATCGAGCATTGTTTCTGCGCCATCCGAATGAGAAACAACTCAAATACACCCGAAACTTGGCCGTCATGGTCAGGAATAACTGAGGCACTAAGCGTCATGAATTTTAATTTTAGCGACGACCAGAATGCGATTCGTGAACTGTCCTACCAAATCTTTACGGATCGCGCGAGCGATGAGTTCCTGTTGGAATTTTCACGCGGAAACCAGGCTTACGATGAGCCACTCTGGCAGACATTGGCTGAGCAGGGTTTATTGGGAGTCGCGATTCCAGAGACTGCCGGCGGTACCGGCCTTGGGCTGACTGAGTTATGCCTGGTGTTAGAGGAGCAAGGTCGCCGTGTGGCACCTGTGCCGGTTTATTCTTCTTTGGTGTTAGGCGGGTTGCCCATCGCCGAATTTGGATCTGAGTCGCAGCAGCAGCGCTACCTCACCGCGCTGGTAGCAGGTAAGGCGAAGTTTACCGCCGCCATAGCCGAACTGGGAATGAACGCTGCCCTGGTTACAGGTGTCGTCGCGACGCCACAAGACAGTGGCTGGATATTGAATGGTACGAAAGCGGTTGTCCCAGATGGTGCAGTAGCTGATTTTATTTTGGTACCAGCGGAAGATTCCGCGGGACAAGTGTCAGTATTTATCGTCGATGCAAAGGCACCGGGCGTCAATTTGCAGCCTGTTGAGATGGGTTTGTCCGGTGCTTTGGCAGCGCAATTAACGCTGACTGATGTCATTGTTGAAAACAACACGCTGCTGGGAGCATCGGGCCAGGGCGCGGAAATTCTCGAGTGGTTGGAGCAGCGCGCCAACATCGGCCACTGTGCGCTGCAGGTCGGCGTTACGGAGGAGGCAATGAAGCGCACTGCCGCCTTTTTAGGTGAGCGAGAACAATTCGGCGTTCCCCTGGGCACATTCCAGGCTCTGGCGATGCGCATGGCGGACAGCTACATCGATGTGGAGGGTATTCGCTCCACCTACTGGTTGGCATTGTGGCGCTTGAGTGAAGGGCTGGATGCCCGGGCTGAAGTGCGCGCGGCAAAGTGGTGGGCCTGTGATGCGGCTCACCGGGTGGTCTGCTCCTCCCAACATTTACACGGTGGTATCGGTTCCGATGTCGAATACCCCATCCATCGTTTTTATCTCATGGCCAAACAAATTGGTTATTCCCTGGGCAATGCGAGTCAGCAGTTGGAGCGGCTCGGGCGTTTGTTAGCGGAGGATGACACACTGGGTTTTCGTGCTCTGGAAGTTTAAGCGGTGACCGAAGCTACCCGCATAAAGCCACCAATGGGCCTGGACAACGCCTGGTGGTGGAAAATGGCTGCGGATGACAAGCTGGGTATACAGCGCTGCCTGGGGTGCCTAACACTGCGCCATCCGCCACGTCCGATGTGTGGAGATTGCCACTCGCTCGAGTGGGATGCTGTGGAGGCGTCGGGCAAGGGCAGCATCTGCAGTTATACCGTTCTGCGCCATCCTCAGTTTCCAGGTTATGAATATCCTTTGGTTATTGTGCTGGTAGACCTGGAGGAGGGTACGCGAGTGACCTCACAACTGGTCGGATGCGAGCCTGAGGACGTAGATTTCGGACTGCAGGTTGAGATGTTGATCCAGCGTGATCCGGATGGATTTAAACTGCCTGTTTTTAAGTTGGCGGGGAGTGCTTGATGCCCATTTCTCTAAAAGATGAAGCGGCCATTGCAGGTATTGGACTAACCGATTTTTCCAAACAATCGGGCGTGTCGGAGCTTTCCCTCGCGGCGCAGTGCATTAAGTCCGCTTGTGACGATGCCGGAATTAGTCCTGGAGAAATCGATGGACTGGTTACCTACACCCTCGATTCGAGTGATGAAGTGGAGGTGGCTCGCGCCGTTGGTGCCAGCGACCTCTCTTTTTTCAGCCAGATCAACTACGGCGGCGGTGCCGCGGTGGGCACTATAGCTCAGGCGGCGATGGCAGTGGCTACGGGTCAGGCCAGTAATGTCGTTTGTTACCGCGCAATGAATGGACGCTCGGGCAAGCGCATGGGCCAGGGCGTCTCCGGCGACATTAGCAGCAGCGACCTTATCCACTGGTCCTGGTATACGCCCTACGGCATGTTGATACCGGGGTCGTGGATCGCCATGGTCGCCAACAAATATATGCATCGGTACGGTGTTACTCGGGAGGATCTGGGGCGCGTTGCAATTTCACAGCGCAATCATGCTCTGCGTAACCCGCGTGCCTACGGTTACGGTAAACCGCTAACAATGGAACAGTATCTGAACTCAAAACAGATTGCTGAACCACTGTGTCTTTACGATTTCTGCCAGGAAACAGACGGCGCCTGCGCCATACTGGTGACTAGTGCAGAGCGGGCACGGGATCTGAAACAAAAACCGGCCGTCATTCGCGCCGTGACCCAGGCCTCCAGCCGCGGACAGGAACAGATGACTAGTTACTACCGCGATGAATTAATATCGCTTCCGGAAATGGAGCTGGCGGCCAAGCGCATTTATGACATGTCCGGTCTCGGCCCTGATGATATTGATGCGGCTTGTCTTTATGATGCTTTTACCTCTGAAATTATTATGCAACTGGAGAGCTTCGGTTTTTGTGGCGCCGGGGAGGGCAAGTACCTGGTGCGTGAAGGCGCGCTTGATGTCGATGGACGCCTGCCCAATAACACCCACGGTGGCCTTATTTCTGAAGGCTATATTCATGGTATGAACAATATCGCTGAGGGTGTCCGTCTGATACGCTGCGATTCCACCAGCCAGCCAGAAAAAGCGGTAGAGCATGTGCTGGTAAGCAGTGGCGTTGGTGTGCCCACGGGCGCAATGATTCTTGGGCGGGGCTGAGAGGATGACAGTTTATGAGTGATCAGACTTTGCTTGCGCGTATTGATCGACTGGAATCCCTGGATGAAATCCGTCAGCTAGTAGCCAAATACTCACTGTCTCTGGACATGCGTGATATGGACGCGCATGTAAATCTGTTCGTGTCCGACATTCGGGTGAGTCGCGATAAGGTCGGTCGTGGGCATCTTAAAAGTTGGTTAGACGATACCCTACGACAGCAATTTATTGGCACGTCCCACCATATAGGAAATCATATCATTGAGTTTGGGGATGTAGATCACGCCCACGGCGTTGTGTATTCCAAGAACGAGCACGAGACACCCTGTAAAGAGGGT
This sequence comes from Halioglobus sp., assembly GCA_028825045.1. GTDB lineage: Bacteria > Pseudomonadota > Gammaproteobacteria > Pseudomonadales > Halieaceae > Marimicrobium. Next base: position 25,717 of record JAPKAY010000011.1, on the reverse strand, counting down.
GGTAATGAGTGGGTCATTATGCAAATGCTCTACTGGGACAATTACGAACGCCGCGACGGACGTTGGTACTTTCGTCGCCGTCTACCCTGTTATTGGTATGCCACAGATATCAACAAGCCCCCTGTAGGGGACAATAAGATGCGCTGGCCAGACCGGGAGTCCTATGAGGGCGCCTACCACGAGTTGTGGCCTAGCTGGAAAGAGTTCTGGGTCACTCAAGCCGACCAGAGCGAGCCTGAGGTGGCGGCTCCAGCGCCGCTGGATCAATTTCTCACAAGCATGCGGCGCGGGGCACCAGAACCGAAGATACGCGTGCGTTAGGAATGACTATGGATCTGTTTACTCCATCGAAACTAGGCGCGCTGTCGATGCGCAACCGTATTGTGATGGCGCCCATGACTCGCAGTCGCGCCGGCGTTGATGGGGTTCCTACTGCGCTCATGGTAGATTATTACAGGCAACGTGCCAGTGCGGGCTTGATAGTTTCAGAAGGAATTGCGCCCAGCGCAGATGGTCTTGGGTACTGTCGCACTCCGGGCATATACAATGAGGCGCAGACTGACGCGTGGCGGTTGGTCACTCAAGGAGTACATGAGGCTGGCGGTTGTATGGTTGCTCAACTCATGCATGTGGGTCGGGTGGCCAGTGCACTCAACAAACCTCCCGGGAGTGAAACGGTTGCGCCTTCGGCGGTAAAAGCTGCTGGAAGAATGTATACAGATCAGAGTGGAATGCAAAGTTTAGAGGAGCCTAGAGAACTCGCACTAGGAGAAATCGCTTCGGTTATTGAGCAATATAGAAGGGCAACGGAAAACGCGTACGCTGCCGGTTTCGATGGCGTTGAATTACACTGCACCAGCGGTTATCTTCCGGCCCAGTTTTTGGCCACGGGGAGTAACCAGCGCACGGATCGCTACGGCGGCAGCGCCCTCAACAGAATGCGCTTTGCGATGGAAGTTCTTGAGGCAATGTCTGATGTCCGCGGCGCCGATCGCGTCGGTCTGCGCATATGCCCCGACAACCCGTTCAACGATATGCACGATGATGATCCGCAAGAGACATTCGAGTGCCTGCTCGAAGCCGCCTCGGCTATGGGTTTGGCCTATCTTCACGTCATACGTTTTCCTGCGGGTCGGGTAGACAATATCGCATTAGGGCAACGTTTTTTTGGAGACCGTCTGATAGGCAACGAGAGCTACGGTTTCGATGAAGCGCAATTAGCTGTCATTGAGGGCGAATTAACGGCGGTATCGTTTGGCCGCAATTTCATTGCCAATCCAGACCTTGTCGAGCGTTGGCGTGATGGTGTGGAACTGGCCAGTTTTGATATGGCAACCCTCTATTCCCCGGGTGCCGAGGGCTACTGTAGCTACCCTCGAGCAAGCGCCTGACCTTCCAATCCACTAACAACTAGGAGTTTTATTCATGTCTGCAAAACCGGTCGATCTCAAGGACATGAAAATTCTTATCACTGGTCCCACGGGACAAGTGGCGCTGCCTGTGGTGGAGCATTTCGCCAAGATAGCTGATGTGTATGCGTTAGCGCGTTTTCGCAAGTCCGAAGATCGAGAGAGAATTGAAAGTCTCGGTGCCACAGTTGTTCAGGCTGATCTTGCCGATGCTGCCAGTCTTGACGCTCTGCCCGATGACTTCGACTACGTGTTGAACTTCGCTGTAGTGAAAAGCGGTGATTTCGATTACGACCTCGCCGCCAATGCGGAGGGCGTCGGCAACTTGATGATGCGCTGCCGTAGTGCCAAGGCGTTCCTCCATTTCTCCTCTACTGCCGTCTACGAGTATGTCGGTCAGGAACCGCGCGCGGAGAATGCGCCCCTGGGCGACAACCACCGTGTTATGTTCCCCACTTACAGTATCTCCAAGATAGCAGCCGAAACTGTATGTCGCTTCGTCGCGCATCAGCATAAAATCCCAACCACCATAGCGCGCCTGAGTGTGCCTTACGGCGACAATGGCGGCTGGATGTACTTTCACATGCTGATGATGCAGAAGGGCATCCCTATCGACTTGCACCCGGAAAAACCTAATTACTACAACCCACTGCACGTCAATGACTACATCGAGAAAATACCCTACTTGCTGGGTGCGGCCACCACTGAGGTGACGACGACGAATTTCGGCGGATCACAAAAAGTCAGCATTGAGGAATGGTGTGCCTACATTAGCGAGTTAACGGGGTTCGAGCCAAAATTCCAGGACAACCCCAAAGCTTTCGGTAGTTTGTGTATCGATACTCAAATAATGCATGAACTGATTGGCGAGACAAAAATGGAGTGGCGTGAAGGTATCAAGCGCCAAATCGAGAATCTGGCGCCGGAACTTTTGCGTTAACGCGGTTAACAGAGAAGTTTTCTCAAAGTCGCCTATGGAGTCCCTCACGGTCGCCGGGCAGTAACGTGAATAGTCCCTTTTAGTGGGGGCCTGTCGTCCCCAGGAATGGATATTCACAGGATGATATTGTCTCAACGATCTTTTTCGACAACATTCTATAGGGTTATGCGCCTTCGATTGCTTAAAAAGATAATTACAAATACGGTATTAGGTTTGCGGTTATAGTATAACCAGTGGCGGATGCTTAAGTATCGAATTTAACCCTGCTGTCAGAGCATGATGGACTCAGCGGCCATATAAGGGGTTCTGATGAAAGTAAGTGAATATTTGTCTCGTGAGGACGTGGTATTTTTTACGGCCAAAAGCGATCTGCGCGCGGGGAGTCTGGTGCTGGGAAACTGGTTATTCATTGCGGCAATTTTTGCCACAGTGGCAGCCTGGACCAACCCCCTGACCTTAGTACTGGCAGTCATCTTGCTCGCGAGCAGGCAGATGGCCTTATCCGTATTGATGCACGATTGCGGGCATCGCAATTTTTTCCGTACGGCAAAACTTAACGATATTGTCGGTCAGTGGTTGTGCGCGCTGCCGGTCATGAATGATCAACCTTCCTACGCAAAAGGTCATCTGGAGCATCACCGCAAGGCGGGTAGTCGGGAGGATCCTGATTTGCCAAATTATCAGGCCTACCCTATTTCGCGCGCGAGTTTTAAACGTAAAGTCATAAGAGACCTGACCGGCCAGACCGGATTTAAGCTGATGTCCTATATCCTGCGCGGAGCTTCAGGCGTGATGTCCAGTGAGAAACGAGCATCGGCCAGGCCATTTGTGCTGCAGTTGCTGGTCCAACTATTTCTATTTTTTATTCTGGCTATCTGTGGAATTGGCTGGACCTATTTGCTGTGGGCGACTGCCTACATGACGGTCTTTATGCTGATTATTCGAGTGCGACAAGTCGCGGAACACGCTGCTGTGCCAGATTTGTTCGACCCCGATCCCCGCCTGAACACCCGAACCGTGGTTGCTCCCTGGTGGCAGCGTCTGATCTTTGCGCCCCTTGGCGTAAACTATCATTTGGAACACCACTTTATGGCGAGCGTGCCCTGCTACAAGTTAGCCAAGTTGCGGTGGCACTTGCGCTCGCGCCAGGCACTGGATGACGTGCCGGTGTTTCCTGGGTATGGATCGCTGCTGCGCCACATAGTGGTTGCCTGACATTTGTCTGACGCCAGACACCAGACACTGCCCCAAATCAGCCCTCAACAGGTGTTGTTCCTGGTCCATCACCTGCTATGATTGCGCCATAACGTAATTGAAATTGAGCTACAGCTTTCGAGAATTGCACACCTGCTGGATTGACATGCGCCTCCGCGGAAGTGGATGGTGACGGTTCTTCCTGCTGTCTGGCACCTCGGCCAGCGCACTCTTCATATTACAAATTGTCAATAGTTAGCGCCTAACCCGACTAACTTTAAGGCACCGCGCTAAAATTTTTTCGGGGGAAAACGGTGTGAATACCCTTTCTTCTTGTGGTTATAAGTAATGGAAGTCGTGTTATGAAGTTAAAAACTGCAATGCTGCCATTTACAGTGGCGATCGCGCTGGCGCTGACATCTGTCGTCAGTGAGGCCGCCAAGGATTTCAAATACGATGTTTTGGAACTGCCGGCAGTTCCCAGCCATTTAGCATCCGAGACACTGATACATTCCATCAACAAATTTGGCGACCGGTATTTCGCTACCGGTCATCGCGGCCACATACTCTATTCGGACGATGACGGTGAAACCTGGGTGCAGGCTGAGGTGCCAGTGCGTAGCAGCATATTGGATATACATTTTCCCACGCCGGAACTGGGTTGGGCAGTGGGGCATGAGGGCATAATTCTGCACTCGGATGACGCGGGTAAAACCTGGTCCAAGCAATACGACGGTCTGCGCTATGGCGAAGAAGGGCTCGCATACTATCAGGAGATGGCCGCCGCAGAGCCAGACAATGAGCTTTATCCTTTTCTCATTGAAGAAATGGAGTTTGCGATATCACAGGGCGCAGACAAACCCCTGTTCAGAGTTCAATTCCTTACGTCGACGCACGGTTTTGTGCTGGGCGCCTACGGCATGATTTTAGAGACTCTCGACGGTGGAAAGAATTGGCTCCCGGTGTTGGAAACGGTCGACAACGATGGTTTCTTCCACATTTTCGATTTTGCGCCACTGCCTGGGGAAGGCAAGTTTCTCGCCAGTGGTGAGGCGGGGCTGTTATTAGAAGTCGATATCCCTGGGGGGATTAGTAAAAGGGTGCCCACGGTTCCGCGGGAGGGCAGCTTCTTCACTATTGTAGATGCGGTTGATGGCAGCGTTGTTATGGGAGATTTGCGCGGTAGGATGTTTCGTACTGTGGATGTTGGAGAAACGTGGGATGCAGTTAAGAAGCCGCTGACGAGCGCGATAGTCGATTCTACTCGACTGGCAGATGGACGGCTGATTGCAGCCGGGATTGGCGGTGAGGTCTTGATAAGCACGGATAACGGCGCCAGTTTTTCCCAGGTTCCGATTACCGGTGGTGGACAGCTGTATACCATGGATGGACGAATCTACGCTATTTCTGAAGGCTCCGAGGGCACCCTGCTATTAGGTGGCCCCAGCGGAATTACCAAAGTCAAATTACCGCAATAACCGCAACGGAGAATCAGTAATGGCTCATGGAACACAATATGATCTGCCCGTTATTGCGGATCGCGCACAATTTGATAACCAGTCCGGTTCCTTGCTGGAACGGCTTGTGTTCAATCACCGCGCGATCGTCATGATTTTGTGCGCACTTGTTACCCTTGTGCTGGGTTATCAGGCTACCAAAATTCAATTGCAGGCGGGTTTTGAGAAAACCCTGCCCAAGGGCCATGAGTATGTACTCAACTATCAGGCCAATCAAAATGCACTGAAGGGTCTGGGAAATAACCTGCGCATTGTTGTCGCGGTTAAAGAAGGCAATATTTTCACGCCAGACAATCTCAAGTTTCTTGAGAAAGTGAATGACGAGATATTTTTCATACCCGGCGTCGACCGCAATGGGATGAAGTCGCTTTTTACGCCCAATACTCGTTGGCGGATGGTGACAGAGCAGGGGTTTGAAGGGGGGCCGGTCATTCCGGGAGATTATGACCCTAACTCACCAAAGTCTATCGGTGAAATCCAGCTCAATATGGTTCGCGCGGGAATCCTGGGTGATTTGGTCGCCAATGATCTGAAATCCATGACGATCGTAGTGCCGCTTTTGGACAACAACTCGGAAACGGGAGAGCGGCTAGACTACGCAGATCTGAGCGATAAGCTAGAGGAGGTTCGCGACCGCTTTACCGCCGACGATCCGGATAAATCGATTCATATTGTTGGTTTTGCCAAACTGATAGGCGACCTCATCGATGGGCTATTCGCGGTGATGGCCTTCTTTGGTGTGGCTGTAATTATCGCCACCGTTCTGCTTTACCTTTACACGCGCTGTATTCGATCGACGGTAATGGTCATCCTGATCACGCTAATTGCGGTGGTTTGGCAGATGGGAATCCTGGCAACGTTAGGCTATGAGCTGGACCCCTTTTCCATTCTCGTGCCGTTTTTAGTGTTTGCCATTGGCGTGAGCCACGGAGCGCAAAAGTTAAATGGCGTACTGCAGGATATTGGGCGTGGTACGCATCGATACGTTGCGGCGCGTTATACGTTCCGTCGATTGTTTTTGGCGGGGGTGACGGCACTACTGTCTGACGGTGTTGGATTTGCCGTGTTGATGATAATCCAGATTCAGGTGATTCAGGATCTGGCGATTACCGCGAGCATTGGCGTGTTTGTGCTCATCTTCACCAACCTGATTCTGATTCCAGTGGCGCTGTCCTACACCGGTGTCGGTAAGGTCTGTGCAGAGCGTGCGAGCCACGCGCCAAAGAGCCCGACCGAAATGCACATTCTCTGGCGGTTTCTGCTTTCTTTCACCAAAAAAGGACCTGCATCGATTGCCATTGTGCTCAGTGTTTTGATGGCGATCGGTGGCCTCTATGTGGCGCGCGATCTTAAGATCGGTGACCTGGACCCAGGCGCGCCGGAATTGCGCGCCGACTCAAGGTACAACCAGGATGTCGCCTTTATGATCGACAATTACTCGGTGAGCACCGACGTATTTGCCGTCATTGTGAAGACAGAAGAAAACGGTTGTATCGACTACGAGGGGATGAGCCTGGCAGGCGAGTTGGAGTGGCGGCTGCGGCAGTTGGAAGGCGTTGAGGATGTAAGCGGCCTCAGTATTCGGACCCGTGATCTGATGATGGGCCTCAACGAGGGCTTCCCCAAGTGGGAGGCGCTATTTCGCAATCAGGACACTATCAACTATTCGGTCACCGAATTAGCAAACCTGGATTATGTAGACCCCGGGTGTTCTATCTGGGCGATGCCGATTTATCTGTCGGATCACAAAGCAGAGACGCTCAGTCGCGTGGTGGACACGCTGGAGCAATTTAATGATGACTGGCCCAGTGCGGATATCGAATTTTTGGGCGCGGCAGGCAGTGCCGGTTTTGAGGCAGCGACTAATATAGTAGTGGAAAAAGCCAACCGCGAAATGCTGTACTACGTCTATGGCGCCGTCATCCTACTATGCCTGTTAACCTTCCGTTCTATCCCGGGCGTGATTTGTGCTGTGTTGCCGCTGATGCTGACTTCGATACTGTGCGAGGCCCTCATGGTGTGGTTAGGCATTGGCGTGAAGGTGGCAACGCTACCGGTGATCGCACTCGGCGTGGGTATAGGTGTCGACTATGCACTCTATGTGTTGACGGTTATCCTCGCGAAAACAAGAGAAGGAAAAGATCTAACCACGGCATACTACGAAACCTTGAACTTCACAGGGCGAGTGGTGGCGTTGATTGGTGTAACTTTGGCAGCGGGTGTGGTTACCTGGTCACTCTCTCCGATCAAGTTTCAGGCCGACATGGGCATACTGCTCACCTTTATGTTCCTCTGGAACATGATTGGTGCACTGATTCTTATGCCAGCACTGGCAGTGTTCCTGATCAAGCCTGCTGAGCCTGCGAAAGTCGACTGATGGAGTAAAAAACTCCGGCAGCACGGCGCATTATGCTGTGTTTCTGCGCTGAGGGCAGATGTGAACAAACGGCCAATAAGGAGTTCCGGTGGCCGTTTTTTTTTGGCATTTTATTTTTAACCTGTTTGATAACGTAAGAAGACGAGTGGAAATAATGAATCGGCCGTTTTTTAGCTCTTTTTGGTACATGCTCCTCGTCCCTGCACTGCTGGCATGTCATACAAGTATTCTTGCCGCTGAGGTCACCGAAAGCCTCGAAGTGATTGGCGGTACGCATCGCAGCGCAGCTGCCTCGCAGGAAAAAATTGACGGTCTTTCTCGCGAAACCAGAACGCTTCTGGAGGAATACCGTCGGCTTCAGGACGGCGCTGAATATCAGGAGGCCTATACCCGGGAGTTGGAGGAGTTAGAGAAGGCGCAACAGTCGCAGATTGAAGACCTGCAACACCAGATAGCTGAAGCCGCCATCACCCGGCAGCGCATTGTTCCGCTTATGCGCAGCATGGTCGATGCATTGGAGAAATTTGTTGCACTTGACCTGCCATTCCAACAGGAGGCGCGCATCAACGGAGTGCTCAATTTGAGGCGGCGTCTCAACCAGACAGACCTCTCTGTGGCCGTAAAATTCAGGTTGGTACTGGAGGCGTATCAACTGGAACAGGACTATGGAAATAAGATAGAAGCCTGGCGCGGAACATTGCAACGAAACGGTGAAGATGTGTCGGTGGAATACCTACGGGTGGGTAGAGTGGCGCTCTATTTTCAATCACTCGATGGTGCAACCAGTGGTTACTGGAATGGCGCGCAAAGTGAATGGATGGAGCTGAACCCTGAGCATAATCGGGCGCTTACTCAGGCATTGCGGGTGGCCAGGAATCAAATTGCTCCGCGATTGCTGCAATTGCCTATGCGGTCACCGGGGGAGCCATCGTGAGGTCTTTGTGGGCGGGTTTGTTGGCGATGACTTTGCTGTTGCCCGGCTGGGCTTTAGTGCAAGCTGACGGGCAGCCGGATCAGCAGATAACCAATCTTGATCAGTTGCTCCAGTCCGTGCGGGAGAAGCAGCAGCAGCAGCGGATGCGTAACGTCGAGCGTGAAGAACGCTTCTTGCGCGAGAGAAATAAACAACGGGCATTGTTGGCGCAGGCACAGCGCGACTTCGAAAAGGGTAAACAAGAAAATCAACCCTTGCTGGCAGTGACAGAAGCCAACGGTCAGGAAATTCAGCGCCTGCAGGAACAACTTCAGGAGGTCGTAGGCGATATGGGTGATTTTTCCAGCACCTTTCGAGAGTTTGCCGGGGACTTTTCCGCAGTGTTGCAAGACTCGATGATCAGTGCACAAATGCCCGATCGTGCCGATGAATTGCGTTCACTGGCAGCGACCACTTCGCAGCCTGGCATTGAGGCTATCCAGTCACTGTGGTTGTTAGTGCAAGAAGAAATGACTGAGTCCAGTCGGATCGAACGGTTCGAAGCACCGGTTGTTCGAGTAGATGGCACCGTTACTCAACGGGCTGTATTGCGCGTCGGCCCCTTTTCAGCGTTTAGTGAAGGCGATTTCTTACGCTTCGTACCGGAGACCGGCGAACTACTGGTGTTGAGTCGACAGCCAGCGGGAAGGTATCGAGACGCGGCCAAAGAGTTTGCTGAACAGCCGGGTTTAGTATCCTCAATTTCCGTGGACCCCTCCCGCGGGAGTCTGCTGGGCATGCTCAGCTACACGCCTAGCTTGCGGGAGCGTGTTGATCAGGGCGGTATGATCGCCTTAATCATTATTGCGCTTGGTTTGTTGGGTTTGCTAATGGCCGTTTGGAGGGGTGTCTATCTGAGCATGGTGTATTTTCGCATCAGGGCCCAGTTGGAAAATCTTCAGAGTCCGAACAGCGCTAACCCACTGGGCCGGGTGTTGTTGTCGGTCAAGGATATCGACCTCAACGAAGAGGAGCTACTGCAGTTGAAATTGGATGAGGCGGTGCTGGCAGAAATGCCGGCATTAGAGCGCGGGAATGGGGTCATCAAACTTCTGGCAGCCACCTCTCCCCTGTTGGGTCTGTTAGGAACGGTTACGGGCATGATCCTCACGTTTCAGGCGATCAGTTTGTTTGGTACCGGAGATCCAAAGCTGATGGCTGGAGGTATCTCCCAAGCGCTGGTGACTACCGTGCTTGGTCTGGTGGTGGCCATTCCGTTGCTGTTTAGCCACAGTGTCATTGCCTATCTTGCGCGTTCCATGATTCAGCGTTTGGATGAACAGTGCGCCGGCGTTCTGGCGCGCAATGCCGAGCAGCAGGACCGCGTAAAGTGAATTTCGTGCTTGCCATTCTCAATCCGGTTAGAGATTTTATTGATCAGGGTGGGCCGGTTCTGTGGGTGCTGTTTGCAGCATGCTTTTTGTTGTGGGCACTGATTCTAGAGCGGCTGTGGTATGTCCGTATAACCTGGCCGCGTCGCGCCCGCGCAGTCATACAAACGTGGACTGCGCGCGACGATTGTAATTCATGGCGGGCCAAGCGAATTCGTGAGGCACTGGTGTCAGAGGTTCGATTGCAGTTACACGCTATGTTACCGCTTATTCAAGTGCTGGTAGCGTTATGCCCATTACTGGGATTACTGGGAACCGTACTGGGAATGATCGGCGTGTTCGAAGTCATCGCGATCAGCGGGAATGATGATGCCCAGGCGATGGCGCGCGGTGTATATCGCGCCACCATTCCAACTATGGCGGGATTGGTGGTGGCTCTAACCGGGATTTATTTTACGGTGCAACTGAAGCGGGTTGCCAGTCGTGAAACCAGTCGCCTGCAGGACAGGCTTACGTTGCATGCACAGGCAAATGCTGGAGTAATGCCGTGAGCGCCAAACGGCACCTGCCGGCGCAGGAAGAAACAGAGTTAGATATGACCCCGATGCTGGACATTGTGTTCATCATGCTCATTTTCTTCATTGTTACGACATCGTTTGTTAAAGAATCGGGGGTGACGGTAAACACGCCTCAGGCCGCAACGGCCTCAAAACAGGAGAAGGTTAATATCTTCATTGCCCTTACCGCCTCCGGCGAGGTTTGGATCGATCGAAGACCGGTCGACCCTCGCTCTGTCCGTGCGATCGTCGCGCGCTTGCATGCCGACAATCCCGAGGGGTCGGTGATTATCCAGTCTGATGTCGATGCCCCAACGGGGAAACTCGTGGAAATTATGGATCAGGTGCGTCTGGCTGGTGTCGAGGGTATCGCTATCGCCGCCGACCGAGCTGCACCGTAGCTGGATTGCGATCAATGCGAGCGTTTCCCGCTATCGTTGGTGCATTGCTGATCACACTTGCAGTGTTTCTATTCATGCAAAGCCTGATTATGCAAGTCAGGGACGAGGTTGCGCCACTAGTGGTAATTAGCAACGTAGAGATTTTGCAGGCGGAGCCTGAAAAATTGCCGCAGGCCGAGCCGGAGTCCGAACCCGAGCGAAGGGAGGAGCCAGCACTTGCGCCTCTTGACGTGACTACGATGAGCCCTCCTAGCGCCAAGCCGAGTGCGGAGTTGGACCTTCCGCCGCTTGAGCTGGGGGTGGGAGATATAAATATTGCCGCGGTCGGTAAGCGTTGGAGTGCCCCGCTGAGTGCCGCCGGGGTTGATGTCAGTCTGGGCGGGGATGATGCGCACGGTTATATCGAAGTCGTGCCTTTTGACACACGCAGACCGAACGTGCCGGAGGTCGCCTGGCAGAACAAAATTAATGGGTGGGTATTGGTGGCCTTCTCGGTGACCCCCGCCGGCAGAACTCGCAGCGTGCGTGTGCTCGATGCCAGCCCCAGGGGTGTGTTTGAGGAAAAGGTGATTGCGGCAGTTGAGGACTGGACCTACCGAATCAGCTTTTCGGGTAAGGCGAAGCACGACGTGGTGCTAACGCAGAAAGTGGAGGTTTTGTGGAGTGACTTTCCCCGCAACGTTCCCAATGTGGATTGACAACATGCCTATTGCTGTCTCTAAATTATTGCGTGGTCTCCTATTGGGCGGAGTGCTGGCGGTATCTTCTGTCAGTGCCCAGGAGCAGGGACAATATCGTAGCAGAATCCTTCTTACGCCAGACGGCGAGTGGCTCAAGGGCGCCGGTCTTTCCATCAAGGAGCTGGAAGCACAACTGGGGAGTATCGAGGAAACCTATGCCAAATCCAGCGCCGGACGTCATTTGGCGCGACATTATGTGCAGCGCAAGGAGTATGACAAGGCCATAGCCTACTATGAGGAGGCGCTTGCGGCTGAAGGTCTGTCGGCTATAGCCAATCGAGAGATGCTGCGGGAAATGGCTCAGGTGTATCTCCTGAAGAAGTCGTATGGCCCTGCGGCAGAAACCCTGCAGAAGGCGCTTGCACTCAATTTGGTTGCCGATGCGGCGGACTACCTGCTTCTGGCCAGGGCGCATCATCAGATGGGTCAGTATGTCGAGGTGGTGGCCGCGCTGGATCAAATGCAGAAAGATGGCTTGTCGCTTCCCGGCGCGCAAATGCAACAAGCGCTGGCCTTGTACTATCGTGCGGGAGCGTTCTCCCAGAGCGAGGGCATGCTGATCAAGCTATTGCAGTTACAGCCCGATGAGCCTTCGCATTGGCATCTGCTGGCATCTGTCTATCTGCAGCAAAATAAGAAGCGGCAGGCGCTCGACCATTTGGCGCTCGCCCGGGAAAAGCTTGTGCCGTTCGTTGAGCGAGATGTTCTGCTGTTGGCGGGTTTACAAGCCGTCAATAACAATCCTTACGGAGCTGCCCAAACGCTCGAGCAAGCACTGTCGACAAATGAGGTGTCTGTCAGCGCCAAAAATTATCGCCGGCTGTTTGAGTTTTGGCTGCAGGCGCAAGAGCCAGATCGAGCACGACGAGCCTTGAAGCAGGCGGCTCAATTGAGTGGTGATACGGAACTTTACATCTACTTGGCCCAATTAGAGATGGAACGACAGGATTTTCAGGCGATGCACAACACGATGCTGGCTGCCTGTGCCAAAGAGTTGCCCGACGCCTTTGTGGGCCGCGCCAATCTGTTATTGGGTATTAGCCAACTGAAGTTAGGCGATGAAGAAGGCGCGCGTCGTTCGTTGATCAATGCGACTCTGATCGGAGGGGTGAACGCCCAGGCGGGACAGTGGTTGGAATTTATGAATGCCACGCCGGCCACCGCGCAGGAAGCCCGGCGCATTGTGGGTATTTGTTACGGATCGCGTGATAAGCGATTAGAGGCCACCGGTAGCACTTTGGAATCTTCAGGCGCTGCGCCCGCAGGAACGTCTGAATTCGAAGTGGATGCAGTTGGCATCAAGATGAAAACGGTGCCGCCTATGCGCCTGTTTTATGCTAAATACCAGGGTCCTCCCTCTGAGTTGGCGAGCGAAATACAGTCCACAGTGGTCAGCATGACGGTGAATCTGGTGAAATCCGGCGGTAGCGTGCGTGGTCCGCTGCAAATCATATTTTCACGCTACACAAACGAGCAGGAGACTCAGGCTGATATTCAGTTGGGATTGCCTACCGGAGGCGCCGTCGGTGGTAGTGGCCGCTTCAGGGTTAGAACCACTGAACCCTTTAAATGTGTCTATCAGTCGTTTGAGGGTTCTGGACCCGGATTGATGATGGGCCTTGCGGCTCTGGCTGAATCAGCATTAGCCGCGAACTATAAATTCACGGGTGAGGCGCGAATTGTTCTATCCGCAGGTGCTGACGCAGAGAACTTCAAGTTCGAGGCGCAGTTGGGGGTTCGCTAAATCGGAGGGAATGATAATTTCGCCGTATATCTCCAGGCCATTGGGCCCATCCGAAAACATTGGTCTAAGGCATACCTTAGGGCTTCCTTGCCGTGATTAGGCTGGCGCCAGTATTGTCCCAATCGTATTTTTTTCAGATTGGAATTGGTGGCTGAGTCCTGTAAGATTTGGGCCGTAAAACGATGGGCGCAAAGTGTTCAGTTAGCTCGAAATACCTTAAAAATGGATGGTCACCTAATGAATAAACTGCTCACCATTTCGCTTCTCTCAACCATGACTGCTGCCAGCATGAACGCCAATGCGTTCAAGTTTGACACCCCGAATGACTGGGATATTCGCTGGGATAACACGGTTAAGGGCAACCTTATGTACCGGGTCCAGGGTCAGGATCCTTCCGTTTATGATCCCAGGAGGGCCGATCCAGCACTGGCTGCCCAACTCGCAGATGACGCTGACTATACGGTCAATAACAATGATTGGGTTAGCCAGCGTTTCGATATTTTGTCGGAGATGGATGTTGTGTGGAGGGATACCCTTGGCTTTCGCGTCAGTGGGGCCGGGTGGTACGACTTTGCTTACGGCGGTAAGAGCGACGCTCCCCAAAGTGGGCCTACCAAGGGATTTCCCGAAGCCAATTCTACCTGGGGTTCGCTCACCGTTCAGCCGGGAGAATACACCAAAAAAGCGAAAGAATTGCACTACCGCGGCGGTGAACTACTGGACGCCTTTGTGTTCGCCAATTTTGACATGGGTGATACCGCAGCGAATGTCCGCGTCGGACGTCATACCCTCTACTGGGGTCAGAGTTTTCTGTCCACTGGTGCTATTCAGGGCTTTGCCGGGTCCATGGCGGCCCTGGATCTGGCGAAAGGCCTTGGTACGCCGGGTTCTGAGGCGAAAGAACTGTTTATTCCTAATGGCAAGGTGTCTACGCTGGTGCAGTTCACCGATGAAATAACGGTTAGTGCGTTTTATGCTTTTGAGTTTGAGCCACTGCGGTGGCCTGAAGGTGGCACCTACTTCAGCCTTAATGAGGCCCTGACGGAAAATTCCGAATTTTTGACTGGCGTAGCGGGCGGCGTGAACTCACCAAGACTGGGGTTCAAGGCCACTGACTATAAAAGTAGAGATTCCGGTGACTGGGGCGTTAATTTGCAGTACTACGTGGATGCCTGGAACCTGGAGACCCAGTTCATCTACATGAACAACACTGACAGACTGACCAGTGGTCTTTATGGAACCTCCGGCGCCACGTTAACATCTGCAGATAGAGCCCTGGCAGCGGAAACCAATGCTGTACTGCTCGGGAAGTACGGGTGGGTATACAAAGAGGGCATCAAGACGATGGGTATGTCACTATCGAAGGAGATGTTCGGGATCAGCTGGGGCGCCGACTTTGTTTATCGTAAAGACAACGCGCTCAACCCCGGCCTTTCAGAAAGCCTGTCAGCACCGGGTGTGTTGTATGCCAGTAAAGATGATGTTAACCCCGGTAAACGCTACCCTGGCCCTACGGGTGATACGGCGCACATCGTGATGAACGGATTAGGCTTTCTCGATGGGGAGTGGGGGCTTTGGGACGGCGGCAGATACCTGGTGGAGGTTACGCTTTCCACTCTCCTGAAATATGATAACTTTGAGGAAAAGGCCAACGCTTTCATCCGAGAGGACAAGTTGTGTTCGCATGTAGCAGGCATTTTCCAGCCAACCTGGTTTCAGGTGCGACCGGGATGGGACCTTACTATGCTGTCGAGCATTAGTTACGCAACCAGCTGTAGACAAGCGCCCGTATCGGCGGGTGGCAACCAGGATGTAGGAAACGGCAGCCTCGGCTTTGCGGTTGATATTGATCAAACCTGGAATGTCGCACTTGCCTACAATATCTTTTTTGGACCACAGGCTAATGGCACAGCGGCGTTCATTAAAGACCGCGATAATGTTGCCCTGACTGTGAAGCGAACGTTTTAATTTCTTAAGTAGACGCCTTGGTATATTGCTGTTATTTCCACCTTGCCTGTGGGCAAGGTGGATTATGACAAATAGCATTTTTATCTGCCCGCTCAGGGCCTGATACCGGGCAAGACACGCTCGACTCTGCCCGCCGCGCAATCACAAGAAAATACAATTCACGCCACCATAAGTAGATTGCTTAGTTAATGCTGGCCTTGTAGGCCTTTAGAGTGGCGCGCGTTGTGGGTTTTCCCGTTTCGTAGTACAACTTCATGCTCAGAGCGACGTCGGCAATGGTGGCCTGCACAAAGTTCTGCATTCTGGCACCCAACCAAGCACCCAATCTGCCCCAGGGCATTTCGTAGGTAAGACTGGCAGTGAATTGGGTTTTCCCATCGCCATGATCCGACAACTTATAGCGGAACCAGGCATTTTTAAACGGCGGTGCGGACTTGTCCCCTTTATGAAGCCTAATCAAAAATCCCGAACCTTCCTGCCATTCTTCCACAGTTTCCTGAATGTAACTTTTTTCGGTGCGGTAGACATAGCGGCTGGCCCCGACACCTTCTTTGTGTTCGCTCACGATCTCTGTTTTGACAATTCCCGGAACGTAATTGTGGGCCAGGGAAATGTCCCGAAGTTTTTTCCAGGATTCGGCAAGCGGCAGATCAATGAGGGACTGGGCAGTGACTTCCTGTGGCATGGTGGCCTCCAATTTTGATTTTGACAGCTTAACGCGATGGTGAAAAAACCGGAATAGGTTCTCACGATGGGATAATAGACCCTGAGCCGAGCTGATAACTACGAGGATTTGTGTGATATTTACGGTGGAGGATTATCCTCGTCGGCTAAGCGTATCGGGCCAAACTGAGCCGGAATCTTCCCCTGCATACCGTGGTAAAAGTCGCGGAAAAATTGCATATCAGCGCGCATATCACCGGTAGTTTCAAGAGCCGGACCAAACCCGCCGCGCTTCCTCCCGAAATCCAAAAAGGAAGGTACGATTGGAACCGATGCCTGACGTGCGATATGGTAAAAGCCGGACTTCCAGTACTCGGCTTTCTCTCGGGTTCCCTCAGTGGGGACTACTAAGACCAGGTGAGGTATTGTCTCGAATGTCTCGACCATTGCGTCAACGATGTTTCCGCTTTTGTGTCGGGCAATGGGTATGCCGCCCAGTTTACGCATAATCCATCCTATTGGTGCGTAAAACAGACTGTGTTTGCCCATCCATGTCGCCTTGATATCGAACGCTGCAGCGAAAATCAGCATCAGTGGTAAGTCCCAGTTGGATGTATGCGGCGCAGCAATCAGAACATAGTGGTCGTGCGTAGGGCGTTCCCCCGCGAGTTGCCAGCCCATAAGGTGCAAAAGCCATCTAGCAAGGCGTTTTTTCATACGCGAGACTTACCGGGGAAGTGGTCAGGTGATACCGTTGCACTGGACGAATGGAGCCTACCGCTGCGCAGGCCGCTATCTATTAGGTAGCGCAGTATAGAGCAATGAATCAAAGGAGTAGAGTCGAATATGAGCAGATTTGAGGCGCAGTGTGTTGTCGTTACAGGCGGAGCCAGTGGTATTGGGGAGGCAACAGTGCGGGGCATTGTTAGCGAAGGGGGTAGGGCGGTTATCGCCGACCTGCAGGAGGATCGCGGAAGAGCCCTCGCAGCAGAGCTAGGCAATGCGACCGTCTTTCACCCGACAGATGTCACCTGCGAGGATGATATTGCCGCCGCCATAACGCTTGCTCAGACACAGTTTGGTCCACTGACCGGCATGGTTAACAATGCGGGCATTGTCGGCGCGATCGGCTCCATCATGGAGACCAGCGCAGAGGACTTTGATCACACCATGGCGATACTGTCCCGGGCGGTATTCCTGGGTATAAAGCACGCGGCACGAGCAATGAAACCTCAGGGTAGGGGAGCGATTGTCTCCCTGGCCAGTACCGCCGGTATCGTGGGCGGGCAGGGGCCCCATGTGTACACCATGGCTAAACACGGTGTAGTGGGCATCACCAAGTCTGCTGCCTGCGAGTTGGCGCGAGTAGGAATACGCGTTAACGCGGTGGCACCCGGTGGCACAGTCACCCCGATGACCAATGCGCTGGGCGACAACAATCCGGAGTCGACAGCGGAATTTATCGCCGCTTCCTCACCCCTGGGAATAGCCTGTATGCCTGATGATATTGCCCGTGGGATACTCTATTTGCTCAGTGATGACGCTCGTTATACGTCAGGACATACCTTAGTGATTGATGCAGGCGTGACTACTGGGGCGGAGCCGCCGCCATTCTTTTCTCAGGATGCGGATATTCTCCTGCATGCGGGCCTGCGTGGAAGCGCGTCAACAAAATAGTTCCAAGGTACTGTTTCAACGGTGTGGCTGTAACGGTGTGACTAGCAGTCTTTGAAGGCTTCGTTTAGTGCCCCTGCAAGTCGAATACGAAAATCTCGATCATTCTCTACAAACCAGTTTCTGGCCTTCTCTCCCAAGCGTTCCTGCGTGGCGAGATCCATTTGCATTATTGCGTCGATTTTTCGTTCCAGATCAACGGGATCTACATAATAGTTTGTCCCGGATCGTTGCTTGCGTGTCTTGTGATAATCAACGAGGACGCCTCGCTCTGGCGTGATCAGTTCATTCATTGGTGGTGCATTGGTGGTTAGTGTGACAGCGCCACAGCTCATGGCCTCGACGATGCAGTGTCCAAACCCTTCCGCTTCAGAGGGAAAGAGGTGGGTTGGAACTGTGTTTTGCAGTTCTCGTAGTGCTGCATCATCGAGACGCTCCAGAACATGATTGATATTTGGTGCATCGACGGCAGTTACGCGGGACTGACTGTAGGTTTTGGCGCTCTGGACAACCGTTAGCAGGGGCCACTCGGGGTGCTGCAGCCATAGGTCGATTAATGGCCTTGTTCCTTTTTGCCAACTTCGCCCGGCCAGATGCAAGAACCCGGGCTCCATTTTCAAGGTGGGGCTATCGTTGAGTCGATCCTCGCTGGTAAAGCCGATAAATCGAGTCGTACAACCCAGGGCATCAAAGGCTTCCTGCGCACTGTTGGATTTGCAAAAGACAAGATCAATATCTTTCAGGTAACGATTTTGGGATTGCTTATACCACTCAGGGTTAGGAATAAACGCATTGACGCGCGCATGTCTGATAAAGCCAGGACTAATATCTTCCAGAAATAGGTTCATGTCGTACGGGGAGGCGGCAAGTCGATGACTGTGCAGTAGTAGATGACCGAAATTGGATGCCCGATGTACGATTCGCCGTCGGCGAACCCGTGCCCGGTTGAGAGGAAATCCGTTGAGCGTCACCTCATAGCTGTTGTGCGGAAACGAATTGCAAAGGGTATCGATATCCCGGCTGAGCCCGCCACCATTGTGCCAGGCGACGATATTAATGCGCTTCATGGATGTTTGTCATTACTGGTTGGCCGAGATTGCATGGGTTAGGGTCAATGTTCAAATCATTAAGGTGTGTTGTCAAGCTTGAACGTGGGCATCTCATTGAGACCTCTCTCTCAAATTTTAGATAAAGTACTTCAACGACCTTTGCTAAGCTTGCGCGATGCCACCACTACAGCACCAGATACAACCAGCAACGCCCCCAGGTAACTCAGCCAATCAAGGGGCTCGGCCGGAATGGCCGTTGATATCCACCGGTTCACTAGGAAAGTAAATAACAATGTAAGTAAGGGTGTGATGGCAATAACGGCGCTGACTCGAGACGACTCCCAGTAACTCATTGCGAGACCAAAGCTTCCGTAAGCGATGATGGTGTTCGCCCCACAAAAAATCAGGAGAGCCAATTCTATTCCGGTGAGATTGACGATCTGTTGTGGCTCAGACAGAGGCCACAACAGAAGCGTTCCTGCCAGGCAAATCAGCAGCAAAATATCTTTTGCATGGTGCTCTACAAGCAATTGCTTCTGAGCCAGGCCATAAATAGACCAGACCATAGCCGCACCGATCATAAGAGTGATACCAGTCAAGTAGCTATCGCTGGTAAAAACTGCGCTACTTAATCGCTGATGAAAGAAAAGCAGTAAGCCCGCACTCAGAGCGACCACGCCCAGCCATTGCAGAATGGAAAATTGTTCTTTGAAAATGAAGACACTGCCGATTAGTAGCATGAGCGGCGCTAACTGGATCAGAATTTGTGCCGCACCGGGGGTGATTTCATCCAGGCCCCATATGTAGAGCACGTAATTACCGGTCAAAGCGAAAACGGTCGCCAAGCTAAATTTAAGGTGCGGCGGTGAAAGAAGATTCTTCAGTTGGGGCGCGCGTTTATACCCATACCACAGCAGTGCAATTGCAGCAGAGAACGAGAAGCGATACCAGCTGGTGGTGAGCGGGTCCATTCCCTCTAGCACCACTTTGAGCGCCAGCGGCAGCAAACCCCACATAACAACGGTGATCAATGAGAAGCCAAGACCCAGTTTCCAGTTATTGCTCACCGTGGAGTTCTCTGGGCGAGAGTGGTCTTGAAATTTTTATTTCTACCGGATCCCTCGAGGCAGGTAACCACTTGTCGAGCACTCCTCGTCTTACCGATCGGGCGGAAGATTCTACTACTTTAAGGGGTATCGAAGTACTTTTTATGGAGAGAGTCATGTGCAAAATTGTAGCGATAGACATCAGGCGTCGCCAACGCCTGACTGAAAAAGGGAGGGCCGGGGACCCTTCTATTATTGATCTGGTCGCTGGCGATTTTCCTGGTTGTAGACAAAGTCATCTTGTCGTCCGCCGCGCAGACAGTCTGGAGCGAGATCAAAGTAACTGTCACTGGTGGGTTGAGTGCGGCTCCAATCCACACGCTCGCTGCGGTACGCAAGTTTCCAGATTGATTCACGTTTTTCATACCGATCGAGGTAGCGCCCAGCGATTATGATATCTTCAAACCCGGATTCGCCCATTACCTTATGGTACGCGTGGAAATAGACCTCGCCAAAGGCCTCATCGTCCTCTACGTCGATCAATACATTACCGATCATGTGCTGATTCGATGCGTGCGAGGTGAGTGCGGTGATGGCGTAATGCGCAAATTCAGCGGGCGAACCCTCGGTGAAACCGTAGTCACACCAGGCGTCCGGGAAAAAAACCGACACCAGTAGCGCTTCATCAAGACGGTCGAGTCCGCGCATATAATTGCAGGACAGTTCATAAATATCCTGCTTCGCTAGCAGTGTGGTTATTCGATCATCCACGGTGATGCCCCTTTTCAGCTGGTCTTGAGAAATGAATAGAGCGGATCGGAATCAATGTGCGTGCCCTTGGCAAGATCAAAAAAAGCTGTGCTTGAGCGCTGGTCTTGTACGGGGATCTGTTTACTCCAGTCCATGACAACTTGGCGGTAGAATATTTTCCATCGGCCATCACGTTTTTCCAACGTATCCAGGTAGCGGCCATAGAACAGCATTTCTTCTTCAGCATCCTTAAGCAAGTGCCCCGCCGTAACACTGGTTTCGGACAGTGCAGTGTTACCACGAAACTCTATTAGGGTATTGTACAGGCAGTGGCGGGTGAGTTCGTACGTCTCGCCAAGTGCGCCAACCACCAAATCTGCAAAAATATGAGCACTGCCCTTATAGCTGCCGTAGTCCACCTCAGCATCCTGCCAATAGGCGCACTGAATCGCTTCTCGATCCAGTCGGTCGATGCCGCGGCTGTGAAGGTTCAATACATCCGCGATGGCCAGACGGTTCGCAACTTCTTCTGCATCCGGAATCATTCCTGATTCAGCTGTCATAATGCTCGCTTGTTAGGTGTGAGGGGTACCGGAACACTTGCATTGAGGCGCCCAAAAAGCACATACTAAAAAAACAGTCGAACCTGATTGTATTATTACCGTGCGATCAAAGTCCACACATTAAACAAACTCCACAGGGGCTGGAACACCCATGACGCAGGACAATACTCTCTCGCCAGGACAGGCGCGCGCGCCTGGCCCGAGTGTGGCAGACACGCTCAATACCGATCGTCAGCCCCCACCATCGCCTCTCTTGAAAAGCCAGTATAACTTTCTTGGCGATGAGGACATCCCTTTTGAACGCTACACCTGTTCTGATTTTTTTCAAAAGGAGATGCAATTGCTGTGGCCGAAAGCCTGGCAATGGGCCTGCCGCGAAGAGCATGTGCCGGACGTGGGCGATACCTACGTTTATGACATCGGCCCTTACTCCATTATCATAGTGCGCTCCTCTACCGAAAAAATTGACGCCTTTCTAAACAGTTGTACGCATCGCGGTACTCGGATACTGGCCGCAGAGGGCAGCGGTTACAGTCCCGCGTTCACATGCCCCTTTCACGGATGGTCGTGGGAACTGGATGGTTCAATTCGGAATATACCTGGCCGCTGGGATTTTCCACACGTCAGTGAAGCGTCCCACGCCCTGCAAAAAGTGAATTGTGAGCGCTGGGGTGGTTTCATTTTTATCAATATGGACCTTGATGCGAAGCCACTGGCTGATTACCTCGACGTTCTGCCGGAACACTTCCAACACTTTCCATTGGAAAGACGCCGGATAAAATTGCATGTGCAAAAAACACTACCCGCTAACTGGAAAGCCGCGCAGGAAGCGTTTATGGAGGCCTACCATAATTTTGAAACACACGACTCACCTAACGGCGGCAACACCCAGTACGACATTTTTGGCAAGTACGTCAGCCGCTTTATTCATAACATAGGCAACTATAGTCCTGAATCACTCGCGGATTATCACGGTGAGAAATTTCGCAAGCCGCTGATGACGGAAGACGAATTACTCGCTTTTCTAGGGGTGTATGGTCTCGACCCTGGTACTGTGCCAGAAGGTGAAACGGCGCGAGCGTTGGTGGCACAAGAACTGCGCGAATACTTTGGTAAACTACTGGGGGTTGATTTTGCTCAGGTCAGCGAATGTCTGATGTTGGATTCCATTGAGTATCACCTGTTTCCCAATATGTTCTTTTTCCCTGGTATCAATATTCCCATGGCCTATAGATTCCGACCCAATGGTGAGGACGTGGACAGCAGTATTTTTGACTTACTAATTCTGGAGCCTCTGGCAGAGGGTGTCGAACATCCCGAGCCACCTGACCCTGTCGTATTGGATGTTGATCAATCGTATACCGAAGTGGAAGGCATTAGTTGGCTCGGCCCGGTCTACGATGAGGATACAGGCAATCTAGCTATGCAAACAAAGGGGTTCAAAACGAGCCGCAAGCGCGGATTGACGCTGGGAAATTACCAGGAAGCACGTATTCGGCGTGTGCACCTCACTCTGAAAGAGTTTCTCTCGCACGAAAATTCTTTGGATTAGACCTATGGATGCGAAGGACTACCACAAAGTGGCTCAAGCCGACGCGCTTCCACAAGGAAAAACCTTGTGCGTTGAGTTAGCCGGTTGCGAGATATTGCTTTGCCATACTTCCGAGGGCGTGTTTGCGGTCGACAATCTATGCACGCACGCGGCGGCGCGTCTATGTGATGGGAAGTTGAAGGGGCACCGCATACTCTGTCCACTGCACGGGGCCGCTTTCGATGTGCGGGATGGCAGTGTGTTAACGCGGCCAGCGTCTGTTGCGCTGGCGACCTATAGTGTACGGGTAGATGCAGAAGGTATCGCAATACTGTTGGAGCAATCCGGAGGGGCCGCATGCCACAAGTCACCGTAGAAGAACCTTTTTCCTCTGGCGTGCCTGCGCGAACGCCTGAAAGAGCAACCCTGGATAAACGGCGTTATATCGAGCCGTCAGCTGTCGCGGCCGAATGGGAAGCCATCTGGACACGATGCTGGCTGTTTGCCGGCCTGGAATCTGATTTGCCGGATGTCGGGGATTACTTTGTTTACAACGTCGGTGTTGAGTCCATTGTCATCCTGCGGGATGAAGAGTCACGAATCCGCGCGTTCTATAATGTCTGCCAGCATCGCGGCAACCGCATTTTTACTAATGAGCGTGGTGCGGTACAGCAGGTAGCATGCCCCTATCACGGATGGCGCTATGCCCTTGATGGTCAGCTTGTGATTGTGCCTGACGAAGAGCGTTTCTGCCCTGCGGTCGACAAAGAAGAGCGATCGTTGAAGCCGGTAAACCTCGCTACTTGGGCCGGTACGGTATGGATCAATATGGACCCCGGGGCAATTCCGCTTGAGGAATACCTTGGGCCGATCATTGACAATCTTGCACCTTATCATTTTGAGAATATGCAGCTGGCTAAACACCAGACGGTTGCTCTTGATGCGAACTGGAAAACAGTGCGGGACAATTTTCTGGAGCAATACCATGTGGATTTCATCCACCCGCAGCACGCAAGCCTTGTGGACTGTTGCAACTCAGAAAATACTCTGTGGCCCTATGGGCACTCCGCCACAATGGTGGAAGGCTATGTCACAAACTCACGCTATCGGGTGCCCGAGAAAACGCCTGATCACCTTGTGGTTCTGTTGGACGGTATCGGCCTGGCGCCGGAAGATTTCCACGGTCGGGTAGGGGAAATCCGAGAAACTGTGCAAAAGCGCAAACGTGAAGTCGGCAAGCGCTTAGGTTTTGACTACTCCCAGCTCAGTGATGCACAAGTTACTGACGTCTGGCAGTACGATATTTTCCCCAATATGTTCATGACTATTCAGGCCGAGGAGGTATGGATTTATGGTCCCAGACCTCATCCGACTGACCCCGACAAGTGCTTCTTCGACAAGTGGACTCTGCAGATCCCCCTTGAGGTCGGTAGTGACCCTGAGCAGGGTTTGTCACTTAACCCAAGGCTAATGGTCTCTCGGCACGACGAAAGACCTGAGCATGACAGCTTCACTGCTGCGGATGTGATCGACGGCAAGCACTCCCTGACCATCACCATCGATCAGGATATTTACTATCTGTCGGACATGCAGGCCGGCATGCACTCCCGTGGTTTTGATCATGCGCTGCTAAATGAAGATGAGGTGCGGGTGCAGCATTTCCACGACTGGCTGCAGAGCTTTCTGGCAGAGGACATTGTGTAGCTATTTTGGAGTC
Organism: Halioglobus sp.; assembly: GCA_028825045.1. Classification (GTDB taxonomy): domain Bacteria; phylum Pseudomonadota; class Gammaproteobacteria; order Pseudomonadales; family Halieaceae; genus Marimicrobium. The sequence continues at coordinate 1,573 of JAPKAY010000011.1, read as the reverse complement.
TATATTGCGCGTCGACTGGGGTCGAATCCAACTGGTAAGCTCCACCATTACAAGGTTATGAGGATCATGCTGATGAAGAACACTATTGCCCTGGTTTTGTTAAGCCTGAGTGCCCTCAGTGGTTGCTCGGACAGTGGCGGGAATAGGGCCTCTGATGTGAGCGGGGGCGAAGCAACATTGAAAAGTAGTTCACCTTTTCCTATTGGAAACGTGATCTTTCTGGAAGACGACCCGAGATTCATCGACTATCAATCAAAGTATTTGAGTGTGATTTCTATCATAGAAACGGAAGCGGACTATGTCGGGCATGATGCAATATTCCGTATCCATGAAACACATCCAACCCCACAAACAACTAATTATACAAGATTAGATGCGTTTGTAGACTTTGCTGAAGACCAGGGGCATGAAGTGCATGGCCACAATCTACTGTTTTATTCCGATATTACGTCGGATAATTGGATTTTTCAGTACAGGGAAAATAATACCTGGACGCAAGAACAATGGCTAAATTGGTTTGAGCAATACGTCAAAGAAAAAGTGGGTCGCTATAAAGGTAGAGTAGCGGCATGGGATGTATTGAATGAGCCTGTTTACAGAGTGCTTTTGGATGACCCTCATGCGCGCAGCATTTTTATAGAGTTAGCTGGGGAAGACATCTATGCCAAAGCGTTTCAATGGGCTAGAGAGGCAGACCCAGATGCAAAGCTAGTCTTGAATGAGTTCTTTTTGGGGCCTACTGGCGCTGTTAAGACAGACGATTTAATAGCACTGGCGGATGAAATAGGCCGTAAAGGGGGTAAGGTTGATGTCATTGGCTTCGAAGGGATTTATATATTTTCGCCATTGATATTCACCGGATACTCGTACAATTATGATCGCTTCAAGAAAGCAGCAGACGCTGGTTACATGGTAACTATTTCTGAACTGAATATAGCATTGAACATTTTTCCCGCGGCGGGTAAATACCAGAGCCAAACAAGGTTGCTGCATACTGTTCAGCGAAAAGCGTTTAACACCATAATTCGTGCTTATATGGACGCGGTACCCGAACAGCAGCGCTGGGGAATAGTGACATGGGGCGTGGGTGACTATAGCGGATTTACAAGATTTGGAGATATTTTTAAGGCGATTCGGACGCCGGGCGGCGGTTCAGAGTGGCCATTGCTGTGGGATGATGATTTAAATAGAAAGCCGGCGTACTATGGATACCTTTCTGCATTGGCAGGTATTCGAGAGCCATTTAAATATGCTGATGTTTATGATGAGGGCGACTTGATTGACGACCTGCCTTTATCACAAGACTTTCGAGCAGAGCTTCTAACACAATTAGAGGAAGAAAAGATTACGCTTAATATCGTACCTCCATTAACGTCTGCGGAGGAGAGGTATTACAATGAGGTCAAGCAAGAGATAGAGAACACCCCTGATCAATAATAGTCGCACCGGCACTGATCTGTTAATCCTACGGCACTAGTTCACACACGATTTGACTGGTAGTGCTCGATGGCCATGCTCGCCGTCACCTATAACGGCGCGGGGAGTTCAGGGTGATTCATTGGCTATGCGAGTG
>JAPKAY010000043.1 GCA_028825045.1 Halioglobus sp. | reverse complement strand
GACATTATCAATACGCGCCTCTCTACATCCACCTATGACGACATCAAGCAGTTACAGGAATTGGCGGAAAAATGATCGCTCACCGCACGCTTATAAAAATGCATCCACGACATTTTCTATCAGAGCTACACCGGCCCATGTAAAGGACGCTCAGCAAAGTACGTAAGTAACCGGTCACAATCCGGGTTTCTTGGTTGCGGTACTCTTACTGGCGCGACCCTTGCGCTTTGCCTTGGGTATGCTCTTAGGTTTAGTAGCACCCGCATCTTTTTTCGGTATTTTTTTACCTGAGGCTCGCTTTGCTTGCGCGCCAGTACGCGGCGACTTTTTCCGGGGCGCACTCTTTTTTGTTGCTGTTCTTTTCGATGACCTGACCCGTAAACCAGCCACCTCTTCCAACTCTACCAGCGCGTCTTCCAGGTAATCGATCATGCGCTGAATTTCCGGTAGCGAGCGCCGGCAGGCAACAATGCCAAAGTCCAGGCTCTTGGCGTAGCTCACAAGAGTGATGTTCATCGCGAAACCATCGAATACGATCGATGCGGGGTAAATGCCATTCAGTGCGGCGCCGTTCCAGAACAATTGCTCTCGTGGCCCCGGCACATTGGAGATCACAGTGCTGAATGCCGGAAACTGTGCCGCCAGACCGAGCACCGTCGTCAGCAATGCTGGCAATTGGGTCAGCTGCATAAAGATCATGGCTTCCCGCGGACTCAGACCCTGCAGAAGCTCTTTACCCGCGCGCATAGATTCCTGAATCGTTCGAATACGCGTTTCCGGGTCTTCAATATTAGTCGCCAGGTCGGCCGTAATAAATCCCACCGCATTACCTGCCGCAAAATCGCCCTTCTCGCGCAGTGACACGGGCGCCATAGCTTTCAGAGAGTGCTTTGGCAACTCGTGATGACCCATCAAATACCGACGTAAAGCGCCTGAACACATCGCCAGCACCACATCATTGACGGTGCCGTCTATCGCCCGGCAAACTGCTTGAATACGATCAAAATCCCAGGATTGCGCCACAAAACGCCGCGCACCCCCAACACGCGTATTGATCGATGTACGCGGCACGTTGTGCCATGGCACGGCTAGATTCCCGCTGCGCCCAAAAAAAGCACCACCAAACCGTCGCAACGCGCCCAGCACATGCGTGGAGCTATCAAATTGTTGTTTGAGAGCCTCTGCGACGGCACGTAACTCGCGTTCTTTGGGGATAACTCGCCGTGGTTTTCTCGCACCCATAGCGGCAAGGTGTCGCTCGTATGCGGCCTGAGACATCGGCAGATCATAGGCCCGAAAGTCGGGATCAGTGGAACTGACACTCTGGGCCAATTGCATCGAGGCCACCCCATCGATGGCTGCGTGGTGCATTTTCATATACACCGCCAGCTGTCGATTTTGCAGGCCTTCGATCAAATGAATCTCCCACAAAGGGCGGTTGCGATCCAACAGGGTGCTGTGCAACCGCGACACTAATGCAAACAACTCGCGATAGCGACCAGGCTTGGGCAGAGCGGAATGGCGGACATGATAGTCCATGTCGATATGCGCGTCCTTCTCCCAATACAGCGGGCCCATTGCGCCGGCGCGCCCCGTGGCCACATACTCACCGAAGGGCTCACGAAAATCCTCGGCCATGAGTGAGCCTAAGGTCAACTCGCCTACAAAGTCCTGTACATCAACGCCCTTGGGCAAAGTGTACAGCGACACTCCACCCACATGCATGGGAGTTTCTCGCTTTTCCGCTAAAAGAAATGCAGCATCTGCCAGGTCAATTCGTCGCATTAGTGGCGCCTCGTGCGCGTGTGTTATTTAATGGAAGTCAGCAATCATATCGCATCAGGCGAAATAATCCCGAATGATATCCGGACTTTCAAGGCTGATAAAGTGATCCGTGCCCGCTGTCTCTACTACCGTTACCGCGGAGGATTGGGCCGCACTGGCCAACATGGCAGTGCGGCACAGCACGCTGTCACGCTCTCCGACATACAGGGTCACGCGCTTAAAGTGGTCGTAGCTCTCAAATCCTGCCTGCGCCTGCCACTCGATAATATTTGCTGAATTAATCTCCGCGGTGGCGTACTGTTTTGGCGTAAAGGGAATCGTAGCCACAATTCTATTCTTGGTGGCATTGGTGACCCACATCATCGGTGATTTCAATCTGGAGGATTCAGGCAACATCCGCATCAACGAAAAAATAAAGGGGAAAAGATAAAACCCAACGGGCTGCAATTTTTTTTCACCGTTATCGTAAAGCCGACCCTGAGGAACTACAGCCGCTTCCAAGATGGCCTCCACCTGGGATGTCTGCTCCGGCCGCTGATTTCCTGCCTCAAGCAGAACTCCACCTCCCCGTGAATGCCCGTGCAACACAACACGCTCCGGGCCTGTCATGTGCTCAATCACCTGATTGACGCAGTAGGCATCATGAGCAATGGTACCCAGAGGATGTGGATTACCCGTAAACCAGGAGGGGGCTGAGATACTCGTCGAGCGAAACGGGTTCTGGTAATTGGCATTGCCAATCAGGATCAGTCGGGCAGGGATATCCCGATGGACTTCCAGAAAAAAGCGCGCATCCTCGAGAAAACCAGGAAAGCAGATCAGGGTCGTTCTACCGACAAGCTCTGCGGACAAATGCGATCGATCGGGCAGACAAACCAGGTTGTCTCCAAGCTGCAACATCGTGCCATCAAAATCCTCCCCTGGCTGCGCCGGCCAGACCCTGTTGGCCAGCACCCGCCTTATCACCCGCACCAGCAGGACAATAAGAATTAGTATTAACAGTGTTTTCACAGATTCGTTCTCCTGAGTTCTGCCATATGGCCCCTGGACCCATTCATCGATCCGCTACAGCACTGGTTCATGGCACGCAGCGTAGCTGAGCAAATAGTGTAAACGATTAGCGCGACCCAGCGGCAGCAATTGCTCCCCTCAATTATCTCGCCGCAGTAATCGCAGGATTTTGGGGCTCGCTGTTCCGGAGCCAGCTTCCCGATCGATAGTCGCTAGTGAGCAGCAGAATTGTTGACGTGCAAAGACCAGGGCTTCCCCCGGCCTCTCCTCGCTTGCCAGAAGGGGATAGCTCTTGGACAAAAATAAGAGTGGGCGATTCCCGAACGGGACCGCTTATTTCGATGTGAATGAAGGCGCGATTATTCCTCAGCAAAGAGCAGCAAAACCTAAGGCGTAGATGCCGCCAGGCCAATTTGCCGCTATTTCATACTGGCGGTAGCTCCGTTCTGATGCAGGCCTCGACGTTCCGCATTAAAATCCAACCCCGTCTTCCTGGTCTCCACCTCGCTCTTCCAGGTCTTTTGCCTGGCTTTAGCAGCGGAGCGATTACCGGAATCAAGGTTGGCAGGATCGACACGTACCTCCTTGCGCAACGCCTCTGCCTCACAGGCCTTGTCAGTAAAACTCGTCTCCCCTGTATGCGGATCTACACACATGTACAGCCTGGCCGCTGCGAGCTGTGGCACCAGCAACAATGCAGCCGCCAATATCAACATGAACTTGTTCATTTGCCTCCGTCCCCTGCTATCTACGCAATTTGCCAGTAGCTGTCAGCTTAGAGGAGGGCCGTAGGATGACGCGACAAAAAACTGTCGTTTTCTCCAGTTAAGCGCAAAATGCCAAGCTTACACAGCATGTAGGTGCTTGCAGCCAGTTTTCTTTATTTTGGCGAGCGAATTGCCTAATATTGAACGACTTAGACAATGTTGTGTCTATTAGATACAGTCCAATGGTCTCGGAGCCTCACACTATGCGTTTCTCAGTTTTGTTTACAATCATCCTCCTCGCTGGCATTGCACCGGCAAACGCAGACTCAGCCACCGCAATATTTGCCGGCGGTTGCTTCTGGTGCATGGAATCTGACTTCGAAAAACGTGCGGGTGTAACAGGCGTTATCTCGGGCTTTACCGGAGGCGCGCTGAAAAACCCCACTTACTCAGGCAATCACCAGGGCCATTTTGAGGCCGTTGAGGTCACCTATGATCCAGCCATCGTCAGCTACCAAGACTTGCTCGACCTGTTCTGGGTCAACGTGGACCCCTTCGATAATAAAGGCCAATTTTGCGATAAGGGGTTTAGTTACCGCAGTGCCATTTTTCCAAACAGCGCTGAGGAAAAAACCTTAGCAGAGCAATCGAAAGCGAAGGTTGAGGCGCGGTTTAGCGGTCAACATGTCTATACCGAAATTCGGGATGGGGGTGCTTTTTGGCCAGTCGAGGAATACCACCAGGATTACTATCTGAAAAACCCTGTACGTTACAAATACTATCGGTGGAATTGCGGACGCGACCAACGCCTGCAACAGATATGGGGAAGTGATGCGTCTTCCCTGCACACGGACTAAGACCGCCTACTTAGCCCGGCGCTGCTCGCCTTCCACACTGGCAATTAATTCCAACGCCTCATCACACCAGGCCATGAACTGCTGACCCTGTCCGAGGCCACGAGTCAACGCCAGATAAGCTCCCTTGCTGCGAATAGGCAGTGCGAAGGGGTCATCATAATGGCGGACACGGATTTTTTCATATACATAGAGTAAGCGCATCATTTCCTGCCGGCGGTCCGCGATCTCAGCGGCGAGGTGAGACGCATTTTCAGGACTGAGGTTGTACAGCTTGATGACCAGCTCATCCTTGGCCGTTTGAGTCTTGGTTTTGCTAAACACCCACCCCGCCAACGCATCTCTTCCGGACTTGGTCAACCCATACACGATTTTGTTGGGCTTTCCGCGCTGGTTGACTTCTCGTTTGTTCAACCAGGATTTGTCAGCGAGCTTATGCAGTTCCTGGTAAATCTGTTGATGCGAGGCATGCCAGAAAAAGCCCAGGGAAGTTTCAAAATCTCGAGACAATTCATAACCTGAAAGGTCGGTGTCGATCAGTGCGGTCATAATAGCGTGGGCAAGTGCCATACTCTCACCTCCTATACCGTTATGTCGGTCGCGGCAGTCTCAACCCAACGGAATTTTTATTGTCACTTCCTGTAACCTTTTGCAGCTTCCTGCAACTACGTCGACGATTGGCTGAATCCCCCTGGCCCATCGTCCACGCCGCTCTTGAAAGTCTAGCATGCAATCACCATGTTCACACCGGGTTTTGTAGCCCGTGGCCCAGTTGAGCTGAGCTTATGCTTTACGGTCAAGGTCCATCGACTGTATCGGGGTAGATAAATGTTGTACCCGCGTCTCCGAAGTACACACTGCCCGACGCACCCGCTACCAGTCGAATGCGGTCTCGAGTATCCGGCAAGCGGGCCAATGCCAGTCGCCAGTGAAGACCAGCTTCGTCAACAGCCCCCATTGAGGCAGGCTGTGCCGGGTCATCTGCGGGTGCCACGCTAGCGACAAGACCATCAAGCGGATGGGAGGAGCGGACTAATAACGCATTTCCAACGACGCCCTCCGTGTACACCAAAGTGAGAGAAAAATCGCCGTTTTCGAGGTTGCAGGCACCACTAGCATAACGACAATTGCTCTTTTCCAGCAGTGGATAGGAGTCGCCTGGGCGCGCAGGCTGTGCCTTCTCGCCTATGTACTCGCCGACACTCCACCAGCCGGCAAGGGACAAAACTGGCGCCACAACTATCGCCACCACAACATGTCGGTTAGTCAGCATCTGTTAACTGCGCAAACTCAAGTCTTATCTTCGTAATGGATTGTAGCGCCCGACGGTATGCGAATACTCTCCACCAGTTCCTGCACATGAAGAGGCGGTGGCGCCGACACCCTGGACACAGCAAGCGCAACAATGAAATTGACGAGTGCGCCCACAACACCAAACGCATTGGGCTCGATTCCAAGAAACCAGTTCGCTGCAGTGTCACCCAGAAAGTCGGTACCTGGAATGAACATAATCCCCTTGTGCTGGAAGACGTAAAACAAGGTGACACCGATACCACAGATCATTCCCGCGACCGCACCCTCCCGGGTCACAGATTTAGAGAATATGCCCATCATCAGGGCGGGGAAAATCGACGAAGCCGCCAAGCCGAACGCCAGTGCAACAGTACCCGCCGCAAACCCGGGCGGATGCAGTCCCAAATAACCCGCTCCCAGGACCGCCAGCGCCATTGTCACCCTACTGGCCAATAACTCCTGCTTCTCTGTAATGCCTGGAGTGAAAATTCCTTTGAGCAGATCGTGTGAAATTGCAGACGAAATGGCCAGTAATAGCCCTGCCGCCGTCGACAACGCAGCGGCCAGACCTCCGGCAGCCACCAGGGCGATCACCCAGTTGGGCAGCCCGGCAATTTCGGGATTAGCGAGGACCATAATGTCCTGATCGAAAGTGGTCATCTCATTGCGCTCTGCATCTGCGCTGTACTGAATTCGACCGTCGTTGTTTTTATCCTCAAATCCGAGCAACCCTGTTTTTTCCCAGTTACGAAACCATTGGGGGCGCTCGTCAATGCGCAGGTATTGACCAGGTTCTGGCTCCAGCGTCTGTATAAAGTTCAGTCGTGCCATGCCCGCGACCGCGGGCGCAGTGGTATACAAGATCGCTATAAAAACCAGGGCCCAGCCAGCGGAAGAACGTGCACCCTGCACCGAGGACACTGTAAAAAAACGAATAATAACGTGCGGCAACCCCGCCGTACCGATCATCAGAGACAACGTAAAAGCAAACATGTTGAGCCCACTGAGCCGCACATCTGTGGTGTATTCGCGAAACCCCAAATCTGTCACTACCTGGTCGAGCCTATCCAATAGATAAACATCTGACCCGACTAAGGTACTACCCAGTCCCAGCTGCGGTATAGGGTTGCCAGTCAACTGCAGGCTAATAAAAATGGCCGGAATGGTGTAAGCCATAATAAGGACGCAGTACTGGGCGATCTGCGTATAGGTGATCCCTTTCATACCGCCCAAAACCGCATAAAAAAGCACGATGATCATGCCCACATACAAACCCGTATCGTAATCGACCTGCAAAAAACGAGAAAATGCGACCCCCACACCCTTCATCTGTCCAATGACATAGGTGACAGAACAAATAATAAGACATAGAACAGCAACGGCTCTGGCCGCGTGAGAATAGTAACGGTCGCCGATAAATTCAGGTACCGTGAACTTGCCATATTTGCGCAGATACGGTGCCACCAGCAGCGCGAGAATCACATAGCCGCCGGTCCAACCCATCAGGAATACACTACCGCCATAGCCCATAAACGCAATCAAGCCCGCCATGGAAATAAACGATGCCGCCGACATCCAGTCTGCCGCAGTGGCCATACCGTTATGAATCGGATTGATGTCGCCTCCGGCAACATAAAACTCTTTTGTCGATCCCGCGCGGGCCCAGAATGCGATGCCAATATAGAGTGAGAAAGTCAGGCCAACGATAACGTAGGTGAGGGTTTGTAGATCCATGACAGCGCCCGCTAGCCGTTGTCGTCCACGTTAAACTCCCTATCAAGGGCAGCCATCTTTCGCGCGTAGTAAAAAATCAACACTATGAACACGTAGAGAGAGCCCTGCTGTGCAAACCAGAACCCCAGCTTGTAACCACCAATCTGAATTTGATTCAAAACGTCGAACAGCAATATTCCACAGCCGAAACTGACCGCGAACCAGACCACCAGCAATTTGATCATCAACGCGAGGTTTCGCCGCCAGTACACTTTCGCCTGCTCCTGCGTGATTTGTGCCATAAGGTCTTTTCCCCAGTATTATTTTCTTTGCCGCTACTATAATCCTACCCAACTCAATTTGCATACCGGCGATCGCAGGAGGAGCTGGCCCGGGCCCTTGAGAAAGAGAGCCTGGTTCAGTTCCGATTACCAGCGGGCGGTATATCCACGGGTGTCCACATGCACAAAACCACCGTGATGAGGGGCCTGGTAATAACGCCCCATACCACCCATTGGCAGGCTCTGCTCCTGCCGCCTCACGCTTTCGACTATTTCGAAAAGTAGATCTACATCAGCAGCATTGTTTTTTCCATCACCATTTAGATCGTCCATTGCGCCGTCGCCATCCAGATCAACATAAAAGTCCAACGCATCACCATACACATGGCGACTGTTAGGCACATTGCCAATTTTTTCGTTGTACCGCGATGTACGATAACCACTGATAATGCCGAAGGTTTCTACCGGGTAGCCAGCCTCTTGCACTGCCGTCACTAACTCTTCAAGTAAGAACAGCAGAGGCTCCCTAATCGTCAAATACTTAGTGGCGTCAGATTCCTGTTTACACAAAAATTGACGCAGAGTGAAATGGGGGGAAATCTGCGTATCAGCATTCTCTTCCGAAACCTCAAAATAGATTTTCGGCTGAATATAGAAAGCTGGACGCAACGGGCTGCCCGGAGGCGGCGGCCCCAACTGATATCCATTAATCTCCTCCTGGCTGGCACCAATGCTATGACCCACAAACAGGTTGATCCTGGTAAGTTGGTTACTGCTGTTGCGCCTCAACTGCAACGTATAGAGGCCGGGGGTGAGGGGCGCCATTATTGACCAGGAACCGTCACCGGGCTCACCAAATATCGCGTCGTCCAGCCATAATTGGAGCTCGCCAACATCATAAGATGAGAGACCCAGGCGCAATTTCTCTCCGGGGTGGGCGAAAAGACTGAATATTTCCAATTGCACCACATGACCGCGAACGCCTATCGACAATGGTTGAGACATCGCCTCGACGGAGAGGAAAAAAAACAGTGCCAGCAGGTATTTACTAATAACGTGCAAGAGTCAAAGCTCTGGCAAAGTGGATTACGGCTGGGAGTTACTTGATCTCAGCTCTTCCCTTGCCCTAAGCCAAGCCTGACAAGGCGGGAGATCGAAGAAGGAGCCAGCGACCGGGGCACCACTGGGCCCTCTGCGCACGTTGCCATAGGTTTTATAGTAGCTCCTACATGATTCGGGGGTGCGCATCTGCTGCTCTATACAGGCCTGGGTTCGTTGCTCCCGAACGGGAGCGAGCGCTTTTTGCCGGGCCATCTCACATTCACGATCCAACATTTCCACATCACCTTCATTCAGTGCCAATGTCCCCGCCGAAATGAGTAGCCCCACCAGACTCGCCAATGCCCACCGGAAACAGTCCGTTCTTCGCAATACCATAGATCACTCCTGTTGGATGAGTTGCGCATATACTTATGTTCGCCGAACAACTGTACTTCCGCTAGACTACACGCGATACGCAGGCACGCCAGTAAAAAAAGTAAAAAAATCCGGGACGGTATGCCATCCCCCATTTGAACAACAGATCCCAACAGGGCCAAATTGCAGTGCACACCCAAAACCTCGCTCAGCCTCATGCCCGCCTGTCTGATTCCTATTAGTATGGACTGGCCCCAGGCACCAATCGGCGCCACCGGCATTCTTGCGGCTGCCCAGCAATGAACGACCACTAGCAGGGAACCGAACGTGAACAAACTCAATACGCATAATAATTTCTACTACTTCACCGCAAGCCTGATATTTCTGCTACTTGCCTCGGCCGCTATCAGCTCCACCGGGGATGGGGAAAACCCACATCTACTGCAGAATGTGATCCTTTTGACAGAGCTCGTGGCCTATTTTAGTCTGACTCTCAGCCGGAATTGGCGCCAATTTATCGGTATGACACTGTTGCTAATGCTCATTGGCATCGGATTACGCGTGTTTACTGATTGGTCATTGGCGCCATTGACCGGGCTCATCGGCAGTTTAATTTTTTTCTGCGGGATGGCCTATGTAGCGGGAAAGCAAGTACTTTCCTCCGGTGGTATCGAACTCAACCAGATCATCGGCACGATAGCCCTGTATCTTCTTCTGGGCCTCATCTGGGCGCTACTATATCTGCTTGCACTGGAGTTCTGGCCCACTGGAATCAACGGCATCGAGCACAAGGACTGGAACGATAACTTTGGTGTGGCCGCCTACTACAGCTACGTCACAATGGCCTCTCTTGGTTATGGCGATATCACCCCCGCGGTACCCGTCACGCGAACACTCGCTTACCTGCAGGCTATTACGGGCATGTTTTATATGGCTATAGTGGTCGCCGGCATGATGGGCGCGTTCCAAAGGAATTCCAAGTAAACAACCATTTAGCAGGAGTAACAGATGGCTAACGAGAACCTAAACGCAGGATATGATCCTTTATTCGTCCGCAACATGGTTGAATCGGCCTTACGCATTGGCCTGATACTGGGATTGCTAACCTTAGCTTACGATATTCTCAGGCCATTCCTAACACCTATACTCTGGGGCTCAATTATTGCTATCGCTGGCTTCCCCCTGGTGAAATGGCTTGAGCCAAAACTGGGTGGCCGTCGCGGGCTCGCTGCCACGTTAGTTACTCTGTTCTTTATTTTCGCTCTGGTGATTCCCACCTGGACAGTCATGGAAGTGGCCGTAGAGGGCCTGAAAAAGGCCAGCGCAGCACTTGAAGAAGGTAAGTTCCAAATACCGCCACCGTCCGCAAAAATAAAGGACTGGCCACTAGTAGAGGAACACGTGTTCGCGGTATGGAGCAGTGCCAGTAACGATATAGAGGGGTTCGCCCAGACCAATGCACCACAGCTAAAAGAGCTGGCCGGCTCCTTACTTAAGCGGCTTGGCGGAAGCCTGATAGGCGTTTTAATGTTTCTTGCAGCGATTATAATCGCCGGCGGCTTCATGACCTTTGCCGAGGGTTGTAGTGTAGCAGCGCATAAATTCTTTATACGCGTAGGAGGACTGAATCCGGGCGGCGAATGGGCTCCGCTGGCAGTAGCCACCGTTCGAAATGTCCTTCAGGGCGTCGTCGGCGTCGCCATCATTCAAACCATACTGGTTGCAATCGGCCTTTTTGCAGCAGGTATTCCCGCAGCGCCAGTTTGGACTGTAATTGTTCTGTTTCTCGCTATTGCACAACTACCGCCACTGATCTTACTGGCACCTATTATGGTCTACGTTTTTTCCACGGCAGATACTACTACTGCAGTAATCTTTACCGTCTATCAATTGGTGGCGGGCGCCAGTGACAGTTTTCTCAAGCCTATGCTGATGGGACGGGGACTGGACATCCCTATGCCGGTCATCCTCATCGGTGCGATTGGCGGCATGATCATGTCGGGCATTATTGGGCTATTTGCTGGCGCGGTGATTCTGTCTATTTTCTATAAGTTATTGAATCTGTGGTTGGAGCAGCAGACGCAGCAGTAATCGGCTCTTACTCCTGGAGTTTACCCATCGCGTAGTTTCCAGCGGCAGTTGCCTCAGGGACCGACTTTCCGCACATGCGCTCTATAAAAGCAAACCTGGTATTGTGGACATGTGTGCGGCAACCGCGCAAAAACAACTAAAGCTCAGGAATAAGCTTCGAAAATTGCTCAATCATCGGCATCACGACCTCCGGCTTGTCCCAGTTCTCCATGCCAACACCGATATTACAACGATCAACACCCATGTCCCGGTAGGACTTCAGCAGATCAGCTGTCACCGGCGCCATCACCACCATGGTGATGGCAACATCATCCGGATTCCGATCGTAATCGCGCACTAGTTGCCGAAAGTCTTTAATTTGCTGGCGAATATTCGGCATCGCCACATCAACGGGCATCCAGCCATCCGCCCACTGCGCCGCATGTTTAACACCCAGGGGACCCATCGCACCAAAAGTAACCGCTGGCCCGCCGGGTCTAGTAGCCTTGGGATCGAACCAAACCGGATCAAAGTCTATAAGCTCCCCGTGAAATTCAGGCTCAGGGTCGGTGAGCAACACGCGCTGAGCCATCACCGTTTCCTTCAAAGCCGAATAACGCCGCTTAAAAGGCAAATTCGTCGCATTCTCGAATTCTTCCTCGTTCCAGCCAACACCACAACCGATCACCACGCGACCATTGGAGAGCCGATCCAGTGTGGCAATTGTCTTGGTCTGAGAGAACAGTTCCCGCTCCATCAGCAACGCAATTCCCGTACCCAACTTCAACGTTGTCGTGGCAGTTGCCGCGGCCATCAACGACACATACGGGTCCATCATTTTCCGATAGGGAGCAGGCATTTCACCGCCGGGGGGATACGGCGTGCGCCGCGCCACCGGGATATGACTGTGCTCGCCATACCACAGGGACTCAAACCCTGCGTCTTCCAGTGTTTTTGCCAGCAGCTGTGGAGCCGGATCGTCCGCGGTATTCATTGAGCTGAATCCCAGGTGCATAATCGTTACCTCTCACAATTCAACAAGTCGTTAATTCAGGGAAGCTCACAGACTAGCGGGTACTGAACAAATGCTCCAGCAACAGCGCTATAACAGCGCTTGCGGTTCACATTGGTAGCCAGATGTCGAACGGAATGAGTCTGTGGCGGGACTACTGCGAAGGTCGCGAGCTGCGACGCTGTCGCACTGCTGCTGCCAGATCCTGCAACAGCGGCTGAGTGACCTCCCAACTCATACAGGCGTCGGTAATGCTTTGACCGTAGGTCAGCGGCTGACCCGCCACTACGTCTTGTCGCCCCTCCACCAGGTTACTCTCTATCATCGTGCCAAAAATACTGCTGCTCCCCCTGGCGACCTGGGTGACAATATCGCTGACAACCTCAGCCTGGCGCGCAGGTTTCTTGCGACTGTTCGCATGGCTGGCATCAATCATGATACGCGTTGGCAGGGCCGCTTTGGTCAACATTGCCTCCGCATCTTCCACCGAAAACATGTCGTAGTTCGGGTGGTTACCGCCGCGCAAAATGATATGACAGTCCTCGTTGCCCGTTGTCTGAAAAATTGCGGATCGGCCTTGCTTGGTAACAGACAAAAAATGATGCGGCTGCGACGCGGACCTGATCGCATCGACGGCGACCTGCACATCCCCGTTGGTCGCATTCTTGAACCCGACCGGACAGGACAAACCCGAGGTAAGTTCGCGATGTGTTTGACTCTCTGTCGTTCTCGCGCCAATGGCGCCCCAGGAAACCAGGTCAGCAGAATATTGCGGACTAATAAGGTCCAGGTACTCAGTGCCGGCAGGCAAGCCCATGTCAGCGAGATCGGAAAGCAGTTGTCGTGCGAGATGCAGGCCCTTGTTGATCTGGAAGCTATTGTTGAGATCCGGATCATTAATCAGACCTTTCCAACCGACCGTGGTGCGCGGTTTTTCAAAATACACGCGCATCACCACAAAAATATCTTCCGTCAACTCTTCAACGGCTTTGCTAAGGAGAGCCCCATAATCCAGTGCTGCCGCCGGGTCGTGTATGGAACAGGGCCCGACAATGACTAGCAGGCGATCATCCTCGCCATGAAGGATACGGTGAATCGTCTCACGCGCCTTTGCCACGGTGGCAGCCGCCCGCTCGCTGATGCCGATATGCTTCGTCAGCTGTTCAGGGGAGATCAATTCGTTAATCTGCTGTATGCGCAGATCGTCTGTTCGCGCAGTCATGTGTGTTTCCGTATAAAGATTTGAAGGGAAGACCTTATTCAGGGGGCGGGTAATATACCATAGGGTTAATCGTGATTGTCGGGCTCGGGCCCAGGCGCGACACAGTCTTCGCTGTTGGACTGCTCACGCCACCAGCCCTCCAGTAAACCCCCTATAGTATTGCGTACAACCAAATGGGCTCCATACCAGGTATGAAGGCAACGAATACGCGTAAAGTCGGCAATCCCGCCAATACCCCTTTGAGTCATGGCGCCGCTAAAACCAAGGTCTTGTAAGCGTTGGCGGGTCGCGGGTTGCATAAAACTCTCACGCAACACCATATGTGCGCGATGATCGCGATCCATGCTGCGCTGCAGATCAGGATCCGCGTCTACACGTCCCTGCAACTGCTTGATCAATCCACTCGCTTCCACCTGATCGATGCGGTAACACAGCGCAGGATCAACCAACCAGAATAAGGTTGGAAAAGGCTTATCCTCAACCAGAGAGCACACCCGGATGACGACTGGCTCACCGGCGGGACTGGCTACCGCAATATCTTCTAATCCACGGGGCTGCCGACCCAAAAGGACAGCAACCTCTTTGACGATGTCGGGGGTGAGTACCAAGGGATCATTCTGCTCGAGTTGCGAAAACCCGTATTTTACGCAAAGCCGCCTTCTTTAACAGCAGCGCCGGCTCCCGGGTAGCTTTATAGCGATATGCGGGCAGCAGCGTAACAGGCGCATGGATGCCATTGGTTGACAATGTCCTTACACCTCTCTAAAGTCGCGGCGGTAACCAGGTGCTCGCCGTGATGTTTTGTACTTCATCGCTGGGCGGGTTAAATGGGAAGTGTGGATTAGCAAATACCTAATTCACCGCTGCCCCCGCAACGGTATACAGTCAATGACTGTGAGTCCGACACCTGCCTGGTACGTGCGCAACGATGGAGCGGAGGGCTTCATACACGGTTGCTCAATGCTTGCATTGCGTTCCCAGATCCCCTCCCTCAATCGCCCCTGATTATAAGGCAATTGAGGATTAGAACATGAATAAGCTATCAATTTTCACCGCTCTGGCGGTGACTGCTGTCACCCATGGTCAGGCTTCAGCTCAGACCACTCCCAACCGGGATAAGCTGGAAGAGATCGTCGTCACATCATCCCGAGTACCCATGCCTTTGCGCGAGATTGGCACCTCCGTATCGGTAATTACCCAGGAAGAAATAACTCAGCTGGGATTTACCTCTTTGTATGATGTCTTGCGCACCCAACCCGGTGTGGCCGTCAGTAACCCAGGTGGCCCCGGTGGCGTTACCTCAATGAGCATTCGTGGCGAGAACGGTTACCGAACGCTGATGTTACTCGATGGGATAGACATTTCCGACACCACCTCACCACAAATTGGCCCGCGCGTAGAGCAACTCCTCAGCTCCGGGGTGCAACGGGTGGAGATTCTGCGAGGCCCCCAGGGATTAATGTACGGAGCCGGCGCAGGTGGTGTGGTCAATATCACCACGCTCGCGCCCACTGAAGGCCTCGGGGGCCAACTCAGCGCCGAGGGCGGCCGCTACGGAACAAGTCAACTCGCAGGCAATGTCTCCGGCGGTAATGATACCGTAGACTTCAACCTCTCCGCCGCGGATTACCAGACCGACGGATTTAATACTCGCACAGATGACTCGGTGCTCCGGGACGACGATGGTTACGAGAACACTACCGTGCATGGGCGCTTCGGCTGGAATGCCAGTGACAATTTGCGACTGGGACTGTCAATTCATGACATAGATGCAAAAAACGATTATGACAACTGCTTCAACACCGTTGATTTCTCCCGCACGGATAATTGTAAGGACAAATATGAACTGCAGGCTTGGCGCGTGCAGGGTGATTATGAAATCGGCCGTTTCGATCATCAACTATTCTACAGTGACAGCGATACCGATAAAGATCTTTACGCGGATGGCGTTTCCTTCTTCAAGCCCAAGGGAGGCCTGGAACGCGGCGGTTATCTGGGAAGCTTTACCGGTAACGAAGCACTGAAGCTGGTCTACGGCGTTGACCTGGAATCCGAATCCCTGAATGACGGCACTTACGACACCGACCGAGACCAGGAGGGCTATTACCTGGAGTACCAGGGCGGCTTTAACCAGAGCCTCTACGTGACCGCCGGTGCCCGCTATGACGACAATGAGGATTTCGGGACACACACCTCCTACCGTGTGAGCGGCGCTTACCTGATTGACTTGTCAGGCGGCGAACTGAAACTCAAGGGTACCTATGGCACCGGCTTTCGCGCTCCCAGCCTATATGAAATAGCCTACAATGGCGGAGACTTTGCCTCCCCTCCTGCGCTAGGCACACAGCTTTCTGAGGAGAAAAGCGAGGGCTATGACCTGGGCTTGTCCTGGTCCAATGCGTCGGGCCTGTACCTTGAGGCGGTCTATTTCGACCAGACCGTCAACGATGAGATATTCTTTGACCCCATAGACTTTTCAGGCTACTTGCAAAGCAATGGTGATACGAAATCAACCGGTGTAGAACTGGTCGCACAAGCGCCCCTTCTTGATACACTGTCGCTGAACAGCAACTACACTTATAACGACACGGAAAACGTCGACAGTTCCAACCGGGTGTTCAGACCCAAGCAGTTAGCTAACCTGGGCCTGACCTGGCAGCCACTGGCCGACCGACTGGTGCTGGCATTGTTCGTGCGCATGGCACGCGATGCCAAGGGCATTGACGGTGAGAATCTGGACAACTACGAAGTAGTTGCGTTGACCGCCAGCTTCAATCTGGTCAAAGGGCTGGACGTTTACGGAAGGGTGGAAAACCTGCTGGACGAAGACTACGAGGAAGTGCCCGGTTTTAAAACCAGCGGGGCCGCCGCTTACGCCGGCCTGAGATACACTTTTTAGAGGATACGCCATGAATGACAGCCGTAAGGACGCCAAGCACAAGGCTGCCATGGAAAAACAGAAAGCCAGCGTCGATGCCAGTATCGACGCTGCCGACACCGAGCGCGGCGTAGGCATTCTGCTCACCGGCGATGGCAAGGGCAAATCCAGCTCCGCCTTTGGCATGGTGATGCGCGCGCTGGGCTATGGCCACAAAGTAGGCGTCGTGCAGTTCATCAAGGGCGAGCAGCTGTCCGGCGAGGAAATTTACCTCAAGGAGCAGTGCCCTCAGGTAAAGTTCTACCAGATGGGCACCGGCTTTACCTGGGACACTCAGGACCGCAGTGGCGATATCGTCGCTGCCATCAGAACCTGGGCAGTGGCCAAAGACCTGCTGCAGGACGACAGCTACAACCTGGTGGTGCTGGATGAGCTGACCTACATGATTGCCTACAACTACCTGCCCGAAGATGAAATCATCCACGCCCTCAGCGAACGTCCCGCCAGGCAAAGTGTGGTGGTTACCGGTCGCGGTGGCGGCACCGCCCTCCAGGAAATTATGGATACCGTCTCGGAGGTAAAAGAAGTCAAACACGCTTTCAAAGCGGGCATCATGGCGCGCAAGGGCGTCGATTATTAGCATCGGCCCGTATTCACATCGACAACAGCGCGCGCGATTGCTTATCGGTACACTGGCAGTCATTCTGCCCTGCGCCATGGCGCTGGGTCTGGCCAGTGGTGCAGTGAGCCTGTCGCTGCCCGACGTTGGCCAAGGCCTGTTCGACACACTGGTGGGAGAGTCCAGCAATCAGAACGCGCTAATTGTAGGCCAGATTCGTCTACCGCGCGTGCTGCTGGCAGCCGTCATGGGTGCCACGCTGGCGATAAGTGGCGCTGCGATGCAGGGCCTGTTTCGCAATCCATTGGCCGACCCCTCGCTGATCGGTGTGACCGCAGGAGCATCGCTGGGTGCTGCACTGGTCATTGTCATGGGCGGCAGCTTACTGCAGGGTTATATCGGGCTCACTCTGGTATCTGCGGGGGCGTTTACAGGCGGCGTGATTGCCGTACTCTTCGTGTATCACTTGGCTACATCGCCCAATGGCACATCGGTTGCCACCATGCTGCTGGCAGGCATCGCCATAACCGCTTTGTCCGGCGCTATGGGCAGTCTGCTGGAGTTCTTTGCGGACAATAATATGCTGCGCCGCATCAGCCTGTGGAAAATGGGCGGCCTGGACGGTGCCAACTACCCTCGCCTGCTACTGGCCACGGTGGTCGGTGCCGCACTGCTGCTGGCTCTGCCACGCTATGCCAAGGCCCTGAACGCGATGTTGTTGGGCGAATCCGAGGCGCGGCATCTGGGAATCAGGGTCGACACTATCAAAATGGCTCTCATCACCTGGGTTGCTATCGGCGTGGGGACTTCAGTCGCCCTGGTGGGGACTATCGCATTCGTGGGCCTGGTGGTACCGCACATGGTGCGCATGCTGGCGGGACCCGATCATCGCTACCTGCTGCCAGCGTCAGCACTGGCCGGCGCCCTGTTGTTGGTTGTGGCAGATGCACTGGCCCGTGTACTGGTGGCGCCCACCGAACTACCCGTAGGCGTGATAACCACTATTGTTGGCGTACCTTTTTTCATTTCCCTGTTGCGCAAACGCCACCAGTACGGAATGCAATAGTGAATCGCCCCGACACTCGAACTAGCGTTTACTTGTGAGCAGTTTACAACTTCGCAATGTCTGTGCGTCTCCCTGGGGGGAGGCGCTATTAAAAAACATCACCTTCACCCTTGAGCCCGGGACAATAATGGGACTTGCCGGACCCAATGGCTCCGGCAAGTCCAGCCTGCTGCACTTAATAGCAGGCGATATCGAATCCGACAGTGGACAGCTGATCTTCGATGATCGCGCGCTGCATGAGTGGTCAACGCATGAGCGTGCTTGTCATATGGCCTTTCTACCACAGATGTCCCTGCTCAGCTTTCCCTACACGGTTGAAGAAGTCGTCATGCTTGGCCGCACGCCACATAGCAGCGGCTACCAGGCAGACAGGGATGTCGTTGAGCAGGCGCTACAACTCACCGACACGGCGACCCTGCGACACAGGCTCTACACGCAGCTCTCCGGCGGAGAGAAACAACGCACACAACTGGCTCGAATATTCGCGCAGGTCTGTGGAGAAGAGTCACTGACAGGCAGGCTCTTGTTGCTGGACGAACCCACCTCGGCACTGGACCTGGCCCATCAACAGCAAGTGCTATCGGCGGTGCGTCAGCTCGCCCGGCGTGGCTGCGCCGTCGTGCTGGTAATACACGACCTCAATCTGGCAGCCAGTATCGCAGACCAGATACTGGTATTGAACAAGGGGCAACAGGCCGCATTAGGAAGACCAAAACAGGTGCTCACCACTGAACTATTTAAGGAAGTGTTCACGGTCGACGTCACCGTCAGTAGCCATCCAACAGAGGGCTACCCTATGATCACTCCCCACCGACTCACGTGCTGATGAAACTGGCCCGTGCATTTCTCATCTGCTGCGCAATTAGCCTTCCCGCAGAGGCGATTACGGTAAAGGACTTCGCCGGACGCGAGATAACACTGCAACAACCCGCCAAACGCATTGTGGCACTGGCACCACATATCGTGGAGAACCTCTACAGTGCCGGAGCGGGGGACGCTCTTGTAGGAGTGGTGAGCTACAGTAATTATCCGCAGGAAGCAAAGAAAATCCCTGAGGTGGGATCCTACAACGCTTTTAGTCTGGAGCAAGTGCTAGCTCTGGAACCAGATCTGGTGGTCATGTGGGGATCCGGTAATGGCATGCAAACCTTATCAAAACTCGAAGGCCTGCACATTCCGGTGTACATCAGCGAACTGCGTCAACTTTCGGATGTTCCTCAAAGCATCCGCAATCTCAGTCAGCTGGCAGGAACCGCCAACGTTGGTGAAGTAGAAGCCAGCCGTATCGAAAAAGAACTCGAATCCTTACAAGCCCGTTACGGCGAGAAACCCTCGCTTGCTGTGCTCTACCAAATCTGGAATGACCCCCTACAAACCGTCAATGGGGACCACCTGATCAGTGAGATTATATCCCTTTGTGGTGGCTACAATGTCTTCGGCGATGCCAGCACGCTCGCACCAAGAGTTAGCCTGGAATCGGTGCTATTGCGCGACCCGGATGCCATCGTTGCCAGCGGCATGGGCGAAGCTCGGCCCGAGTGGCTGGATCAATGGCGAGCCTATGGGTCGCTTAAGGCCGTTAAGGGAGACGCATTGTTCTTTATTAATCCGGACCATGTACAGCGCCCCACCGCCCGCATCTTGTTGGGTGCCCAACGCCTTTGCCAACTGCTAGACCAGATTCGTTGAGGGAAATTTAACAGTGATGTCCTCCTTAATGTACAGACTCGCCTTTGCCTCTTAAGGTCCGTTTGTTAAGCTCCTTATCATCGAGAAACACTGACCTCAAGTTTTAATACAAGGACACCACAATGAAACCAGAGACCATTGCTCTACACGCCGGCTATGCGGGCGACCCGACTACCAATGCGGCCACCACCCCCATCTATCAAACGACATCCTTTACCTTCAACGATAGCCAGCACGGGGCCGATCTATTCAACCTGGCGGTGCCGGGCAATATATACAGTCGCATCATGAATCCCACCAACGCCGTACTGGAACAGCGACTGGCGGAACTGGAGGGCGGCGTCGGCGCACTGGCGGTGGCCTCAGGCATGGCAGCGATACGCTATTCCATCGAAGCGATTTCTGAAGTGGGTAGTAATATCGTGAGTACATCGCAGCTCTATGGGGGCACCTACAATCTGTTTGCCCATACGTTTCCCAGACAAGGAATTGAAACACGTTTTGCCAGCGCAGATGATTTCGACAAAGTCGCCTCGCTGATCGATGAGAATACCAAGGCCCTGTTTTGTGAATCCATTGGCAATCCCGCGGGAAACATTGTTGATATTCAGCGCTGGGCCGATATCGCCCATGCCGCCGGGGTTCCCCTCATTGTCGACAACACGGTGGCGACGCCCATGCTGTGCCGTGTGTTTGATTACGGTGCGGATATATCAGTGCATTCACTGACCAAGTACATCGGCGGCCACGGTACAACCATTGGCGGCGCCATTATCGATTCAGGTAAATTCGACTGGGCTGCCCACAATGACCGCTTCGCCATTATGAACAATCCAGATCCCTCTTATCACGGCGTGGTGTATACCGAGGCTATGGGCGAAGCGGCTTATATTGGTCGCTGTCGCGTGGTGCCTCTGCGCAATACGGGTGCCGCACTTTCAGCACAAAGCGCGTTCCAAATCATGCAGGGGCTCGAGACACTGAGCCTGAGGATGGAACGGCATTGTGAGAATTCGGAAAAAGTCGCTCTGCACCTGCAACAGCATCCGCAGGTAGAGTGGGTAAACTATGCCGGACTGCCGGACAGCCCTTACCGCGAAAACAGTAAGAAATTTTGCAATGGCAAGGCGGCCGGGATTCTCAGCTTTGGTATACACGGCGGCATCGCGGCGGGTACGCGTTTTATTGACGCGCTGCAATTGATATTGCGTCTGGTCAATATTGGCGACGCAAAATCACTGGCCTGCCATCCCGCTAGCACGACCCATCGACAACTCAATGCAGAAGAGTTGGCGTCAGCAGGAGTCAGCGAGGATATGGTGCGGCTGTCGATTGGGATTGAGCACATTGACGATATTATTGCGGACATCGATCAGGCTCTGGCAGCGGCAAAGTAATAAGTCAGGGCCCAAACACACCCTAACCGACTGGCTTCAACAACGAGGGGATTTTTTTCAGAGAAGCTTGTTGCGGCGGCAGGTTTGGGTCTTGCAGCGCCGGACCCAATCGGGGCCGGACTTCCTCTGGCCGCAGCGGCTCCGCACATTCGCTACAGGTAAGCGTTGGCCGCGTCATATGCCCGCAACTTTGGTGAATATACTCCAGGGGAGCGCCCTCTCCCTTGTCCATCCACTCATCTCCCCAGCGGGCCAGACTCATTAGCACCGGGTACAAGCCCAGACCTTTACGGGTCAGGCGGTACTCATGGCGTAACGGACGATCGTGGTAAGGGACCTTCACCAGAACCCCCTGATCCACCAGTTTTCCCAATCTCTCCGACAACCGGTGACGGGTGATCCCCAGGTTACTTTGAAACTGGTCGAACCGACGGGTGCCAAGAAAAGCATCACGCAGGATCAACATGGTCCAGCGCTCGCCCACCACCGAAAGCGCTCTGGCTACCGAGCAAATTTGTTTATCGATATCGTCCCAGCGCATCGTACCCTCCTGAATTCGTCCTGCAGAGCGAGGACTCAGGGGCAAAATGTACCATATTCGTTCCGATCTGGAACCCAGTTATTGCGCGCAAAAAAAAGGCGGGATTTACCCCGCCCTTTTTGTCGGGTAACAAAACGCTACCCGGGAGGCACCGAATGTTTATCCAAACTGGTTCATAGTATTGTCTTTGCCGCCCGCTTTCAGGGCGGCTTCACCGGCAAAATACTCCTTGTGATCATCACCAAGATCAGAGCCAGCCATGTTCTGGTGCCTGACGCAGGCAATACCCTGACGAATTTCCTTACGCTGAACGCCTTTAACGTATCCCAACATACCCTGTTCGCCAAAGTACTCCTTGGCCAGGTTATCCGTCGACAATGCCGCGGTGTGATAGGTCGGCAGCGTGATCAAGTGGTGGAAAATACCAGCTTCCCGGGCCGAGTCGGCCTGGAAGGTACGAATTCGCTCATCGGCCTCAGCAGCCAATTCGGTATCATCGTAGTCAACACTCATCAGCCCGTCACGGTTGTATGCTGAAACATCCTTGCCAGCCTCACTCCACGCGTCAAATATTTGCTGACGGAAGTTCAGTGTCCAGTTAAAGGAAGGCGAGTTGTTATAGACAAGCTTGGCATTGGGAACCACTTCGCGGATGCGATTAACCATTCCGGCGATCTGACCGATATGGGGCTTCTCGGTCTCGATCCACAACAGATCCGCACCGTGTTGCAGGGAAGTAATGGAATCCAGCACGCAGCGATCTTCCCCGGTACCTTTGCGGAACTGGTAAAGATTGGACGGCAGGCGCTTGGGACGCATCAATTGATCGTGGTGTTTAATAACGACGTCGCCGTGATTCATTTCCTCGATGCTAAGCTCTTCCATGTCCAGGAAGCTGTTGTACTGATCACCTAAATCACCCGGCGAGTGAGTTACTGCGATTTGCTTGGTCAAACCGGCACCCAGTGAATCAGTGCGCGCGACAATCACGCCATCGTCAACACCCAGTTCCAGAAACGCGTAACGCACAGCGCGAATTTTGGCGAGGAAATCCTCATGGGGAACAGTCACTTTACCGTCCTGGTGGCCGCACTGCTTCTCATCCGATACCTGGTTTTCGATCTGGATAGCGCAAGCACCCGCCTCAATCATTTGCTTTGCCAGCAGATAGGTTGCTTCGGCGTTGCCAAATCCGGCATCGATATCGGCAATGATTGGAACCACATGTGTCTGAAAGTTATCGATCCTTTTCTGGACTGCCTTAACCTCAACCTCATTAGCAGCTTCGCGGGCGCTGTCCAGCTCGCGGAAAAGGCCGCCGAGTTCACGCGCATCTGCCTGCCGTAAGAAGGTGTAGAGTTCTTCGATCAGGCTAGACACAGATGTCTTCTCGTGCATTGACTGGTCCGGCAGTGGACCAAACTCAGAGCGCAGGGCAGCAATCATCCAACCGGAGAGATACAGGTAACGCTTGCTGGTTTCGCCGAAGTGCTTCTTGATAGAGATCAGTTTCTGTTGGCCAATAAAGCCGTGCCAGCATCCCAGCGACTGGGTGTACTGGGCGTTGTCTGCATCGTAAGCCGCCATATCTTCACGCATCAATCCGGCCGTGTAGCGGGCAATATCCAGACCCGTCTTGAACCTGTTCTGCATGCGCATTCGCGCACCAGATTCCGGATTGATATGATCCCAGGCGCTGCCGTTCTGATCCCGAAGCCGGGTCAATTCAGTAACATCATTTTGAAATGTAGACATGGTCGTACCTCCGCATACTGCGTTGCGATAATTGCATATGATCGTCACAGGGTGGCGCGACACGCGCACCCGGCGGTTGAATCAGGATAAGTGTAGACACCGGGAGATCATAATTGAAATCAATAGAAAGTATTTTTACTATTCACTGAACGAATCAGTATCTCGCCCTGCTTTTGGGACTTTTCTTCGCGGAGCCGCAAATTGTTATTGGCCTGTCAGGCCTTGTCCTGGTACTCCCGGCGAATAACCGCGCCGTGCTCGTTCAGCGCAGGCACGGCCTGTAATCGAGAATCTGAAGCGCCAGCCCTCACCGGTGGCGCCACCAAATCAACTGATCCGGATGACGTGGCCACCGATGTCCGGCGCAGTTGTGGGTGCCGCGACAAATCAGCGACAGAATTCACTGCGCCAAACGCAATTTTTGCCAGCGACAATCGCTGCACCAATTCTGCTTTGGTCAACATGGAAAAGACACGCATAATCTCCCGGTCCAACTCAGGCCGATTCTCGCAGCGCGCCATATTTGTTAGATACAGTGGATCGTCAGTCAGGTCAGGCCGCGCGAGTACGGACTCACAAAAGTGCGTCCACTCCCGCTCGTTCTGAATGGAAATCACCACCTGATCACCACCGCTACAGGCATAAGACCCATAGGGAGCGATTGACGGATGATTGAGGCCTACTCGCGCCGGCGCCTCGCCGGTAGCCTCCTGATGCAGTAGTGGGACGGTCATCCAGTCTGCCAGGGAGTCGAACAAGGATACCGTCAGACTCTTACCGCAGCCGCTTGCCTCTCGCTCGATTAGAGCCTCGAGTATGCCGGCGTGCGCATACATGCCACAGGCGATATCACACACAGATACTCCCACCCTCCCCGGCTGTTCAGGCGCACCAGTGATGGAGGCCAGACCGCTTTCACACTGCACCAACAGGTCATAAGCTTTCATGTCACGATAGGGGCCGATCTCACCGTAGCCAGTAATATCAACGGTAATCAGTCTGGGGTTTGCCTCGCGCAACTCTTTTGAGTCGAAGCCGGCACGTGCTGCAGCGCCGGGGCCCAGGTTCTGGATGAACACATCCGCATCATTCAGCATGCGCCGCAAAAGACTAGCGTCCTCGGGCTTTTTGATGTCGAGACAAATCGATTCCTTCCCACGGTTGACCCATACAAAGTAGGCGCTCTCGCCACCAGCCACCGTATCGTAATCGCGGGCAAAATCGCCCTCGTCGCGCTCAATCTTAATAACGCGCGCTCCGGCATCGGCTAATCGAGAGGTACAAAATGGTGCCGCCACAGCTTGTTCCAGTGCGATCACCATGACACCTTCAAGAGGAAGCGA
This sequence comes from Halioglobus sp., assembly GCA_028825045.1. Lineage (GTDB taxonomy): Bacteria > Pseudomonadota > Gammaproteobacteria > Pseudomonadales > Halieaceae > Marimicrobium. The sequence goes on along the minus strand of JAPKAY010000043.1, from coordinate 6,714 downwards.
CACTAGAAAGACTGCAGTGAATCAAGCATTAAAGAAACCATGAACCACCGTCAACCATGTGTGTTTGCCCGGTTACAAAAGCACTACTATCAGATGCGAGATAGACGATGGTTCCAGTCAGATCTTCTGTCTGCAGATTGCGCTGGATCAACTGTCCAGAAGCGATGACGTCCTTGGCTTTTTCAAACTTTTCGCCGAAAAACTCTTCGGTTCCTTCAGTCATCACCGCCGAGGGTCCCACCGCGTTCACACGAATGAGGTCCTTACCCAACTCTCGCGCCATGCCACGCGTCATACCAATGACTGCCGCCTTTGACGCGACATAATCTAGACCATACGGTAGGCCGTATACCGCTGCCAGGGACGTTATATTGATAATTGAACCGCCACCAGCGGCGCGCATGGGGTTTACCACCGCCTTACAGCACTGCCAGACGCCCTTGATGTTGATATTCATTACAGCATCCCACTGCGCCTCGTCCAACTCTTCGAACCGCGCGCCCTTGAGTCCGCCGTAGAGCGCCGCGTTATTGACCAGCACATCAATTTTGCCGAACGCAGAAACCGCCTGATCGGCCATCGCCGTGCAGCTGGACATGCTGGCAATATCGGTCTTCGCTGATTCAGCTCGACCGCCGGCCTTTACAATTGCAGCGACGGTTTCGTCACAGTTGTTCACATCGCAGGCAAATACAGAGGCGCCTTCGCGCGCCATGGCCTCCGCATAGGCGCGACCCAAACCGCGCGCTGCACCGGTGACGATCGCGACTTTATTATCCAGTTGTGCCATAGCAATCTCTCTACGCAAATTTGTGAGCCAACGACAGTACCAAAAAAGAGCGCCGGAGAAACCCTCTCATTCAGCTTTTGAGCACTTGGCCTGAGGCTAATTTTTTAACTCGAGCATGTATTGGGCGACCGCTAAGCGAGTTTCTTCATCAAGGTAATTTTGCGGAGGCATTTCGGGGTAATCACTCCGTTTCTTGGTTGGCTTGGCAATATACTCCGCGAGCCCCTTAGCATTATTCATATACAGGGCCTGAATCACTTGCACCGGTGGTCCAATCAGACGGCCAGCATAAGCATGACAACCCGCGCAAATACCAAGGTATGCGATCTTACCCCGGTCCTGGGCAGATATCTCTCGAGGTGGCACAGGTGCAAGCAGATAGTTGCCAATGTTTGACGTGCTGTGAAAATCACATTCGGTAAAATCACTGACGCCCACCGTAACGTAGCGGTCTGGGTTTAAAATACAGCTGCCTGTCGTTGGTCCGATACGCACAATGTCCGGGTGACCGGTTTTCAGCTCTGTGAGCATGTAGGCTTTTATCATTCCAATCGCATCATAGCCATTATTCAGCATTGTGTTATTCAGAATTTTGACACGGTCCGAGTTAGGGTCTGAGTCCGGATCGACAGTGATGTTGTCCGCGTTCCCGTGATCGGTGATTATGATCCCCGCATTTTTGTTGTCTCTGATGATATTCCCTTCAATAACGACATCATCGGCAGCCATTACCAGGATTCCCGTACCGGAGGGGATTCCAGCGACAGTGGATCCAGGCGCGGCAAAATTTACATGATTGTTCGCCGTGATGAAGTTGTTGCGAATAATCACATCAAAGGTGGTTTTAATAGGGAGGCCTGGGGTAATGAAGGCGAGGATGCCACCCGCATTGTTGTACACGTGGTTAGATTCTACTATCGCGTGCCGGCTATTCTCGATTTCAATACCCGCAACACTGTCAAACACTACGTTATAGGCAACATGTACGTTGTCGCTCATGCCGACATAAATGGCAGCGTCCTCAATTCCCGACACAACGTTATGTTCGATCACCCCGTTCTGGCCCAACTGGGGAAAGATGCCATACACACCGGTATCGATAATCAGGTTATTACGTATCTCCCAGTTATTTCCGGCCTGACTCATAATCCCATTCCCCTTATAACGGGTGATGGTAAAGTTCTCGACCACTACGTTGTTACCGGAATACAGAATGGCATCATTCAATTTCCCCTCGCCATCGAGAATTGCGCGCTCACCTTCCCGTATCACACCTACTAGGCGTATACCGTCTTTGTCGATGTAGACAGTTTCCCTATAAATGCCCGGCATTACTCGAATGGTAGTTCCCGGCTCGGCATTTTGTACCGCCGCCTGAATTGAATCCCCCTCTTTGACGACCACCACCACATCGGACATCGGCGGACCCGCGACGGATTTGCTGCTGCCACTGAGTGTAATTGCGTTGCCCTCGCGCGTAAAACCGCCGCTATAAAAAGTGCTCTTATCCTTCGTCGCGGGACTATTATTTTCCTTAGCCATCACAGGAGCAGCAAGTGATGCCGCTAGAATTAGGACTACACCCAGTACATTCCATGCCTTCATAAGGACTCACCCGAAACTGTTTTTAAATTTGCGATAGGGGTATTTGACAGCTGATCGATTGGCGCCAGCCCGGATGGTAAATGCCTCGGTACCTGAGGCTTTAAACTCTCGTCCGTCAGCGTACCTAAAAAGTCGACCAGCCGATCTAACTCATAGTCGGTAAGGTCTGGCGATGAGATATGCCAGTGCAGCGTCAAATCGACACCCTGTGGCACGGCATGACCCCTGCCACCGTTGTAAAAATCAGCGATCTCGCGGAGATTCTTAAACCTTCCAGAGTGCATATAGGGGTCAGTAAGATCGATATTACGCAGCGTTGGCACTTTGAATCCCGCCTTGAGTTCATGCGCATTAAACGTTTTCTCTGCTCCGATATCAACGGGCCTCCCCAAAGGCTCCGGGGCGCCGATAACTGCCACCTGCTGATTGGTGAAAAGCGGCGGCGTATGGCACTCCGCACAACGAGCGACAAAGGAACGGAAAATATTCAAGCCTTCGATTTCAGGCTTCGACAATGCAGCATGATAGCCATGGGCATAACGATCGTAGCGACTGTTCAACGAGATGAGAGAGGTTTGAAATGCAGCAAGGGCCGCGTATATTTCCGCCAATAAAATTGTATCGTCCGCCCGCTGGCCGAATGCTTGGCGGAACAGATCTCGATAGGTTTCAATTCCGTTGAGAGTAGTCAGCAAGCTCTCCGGTGTGTTGCCCATTTCCAAGGGGTCATACAAGGGCCCCACCATCTGTTCTTCGAGGGTGTCGGCGCGCGCATCCCAGAAAAAACTATTGAGGAACGCAACATTCCACAAACTAGGCGATGCCCGACCCACCGAGTGCCCGCCAATACCTATCGAGCGCGGCAAGTTGTCACTGAATCCATGATCGGGGTGATGGCAACTCGCGCAGGAAACGGAACCGTCCCGGGACAGAATCGGGTCAAAAAATAAATAGCGGCCAAGGTCGATTTGTCTTGGAGTGAATCCATCCCGGTGATCCGGCAAAGATGTCTGTGTTCCGCCAAGCCCAGCTCCCTGCACAGAATCATAAGCTTCATACAGAGTCCGCAGTTTGCACGTTCCCGCCTCAACTTTCTCAAAGCTTGGCGGACAATTCTCCCGCAACACAAACTCTGAAGACGCTGGAGCGCAGACCGAAAATGTCAACGTAACCAGCAAGAGTAGAAGCAATCTCACTATCATCCCTTGCGGCTCCCTAGGATAACCGGGCCATTGATTTCAAATAGGCGAAGGCGTCGTTCAGACTATTATTCATTGGCAAACTAGCGGGTATCATCAGCATTTTTTTGTCCATGAGTAACCAGTGACTGACACCTTTGGCCTGGACACTGTGGCAGGCAGACACAGTGTTGAACGTTGATCATGGCGCCAGTCCCTGCTCCATATTGGCGGCGATACTGGCCGCCACCTGTTTTGCCCTCTGGGCTTTTTGACCGGCAAAATTCGCATCCACCGTCGAGGTGAAAAAATTTAACCAGCGCCGAAAGTCCATACTCTGCAAGGGACGTTTGGCGTGAAGTTGACGATGGATATTCATGGTATGTCGCTGGTAACGCTTTTCTCCCAGCAACAGCTTGCACCAATAGTCCTTGATGTGAGGGAGGTGCACCATCAGTTCAATTTCGGCAACATCAATGAAGATCGGTGCCAGCAGGTCATCGGCAAGTAGACGTTCGTAAAAAAGGTCGACAAAAAACTCTATGCTTTCGCGGGAGTCCAAATCTGGCTTGTGCTGGCCAGCAGTCATAAGTTTAGTTCTTCTTACTCTTCTTGGATTTTGTTGCGTTTGCCGTCAGCCGCCGCTTTCTCTGCACCTGACGTTGCGTCAACTTGCTGCGCTTTTCCGCAAAGGGATTATCACCTGAACGAAACTCAATGCGCACCGGCGTACCCGCCAGCTTTAACTCGCGGCGATAAACTTTTTCCAGATAACGCTGATAGCTATTGGGAACACTGCCAGTTTGATTGCCATGGATCACAATCAGGGGCGGGTTCTGCCCGCCAGCATGGGCATATCGCAGTTTGATTCGCCGACCGTTGACCATCGGTGGAGCATGATCAAACACCGCGCCCTCCAATATACGGGTCAGTGCATTCGTATTCAGCTTACGCGTGGCGGAGGCATAGGCATTATTGATCGACTTGTATAGATGACCGACGCCGGTTCCATGTAATGCGGATATAAAATGCATATCAGCGTAATCAGCAAATCGCAGCCGCCGATCCAATTCCGTCTTTATCCAATCCCTTTGATCCGAATCGATGCCGTCCCATTTGTTCACCGCCAGAACAAGACCTCGCCCCTTGTCGACGCAGTGCCCGATAAGATGCATGTCCTGATCCACGATACCCTCCTGAGCATCCATCACCAGAATCACCACGTGAGCATCGTCTATCGCCTTTAATGTCTTCACGATGGAAAATTTCTCAACAACTAACCGCACATTTTTTCTTCGTCTCACGCCCGCGGTGTCGATAAGTGTATATTCGCGATCATCGCGTTGGTAGTTGATGTAAATACTATCGCGGGTGGTTCCAGGCTGGTCAAAAACGACGACGCGCTCCTCTCCCAGCAGTCGATTTACCAGAGTCGACTTACCGACGTTGGGCCGGCCAACGATGGCTACACGAACACTGTCTGGGTAGGGTTCTGATTCAGACTGTTCCTCGATGCCGGGAAAGGTATCCAGTACACTTTCGATCATATTACTCACGCCACGACGGTGAGAAGCGGCAATAGCGTATAGGCTATCGACACCTAGAGCATAAAACTCACCGACGGCGACATCTTCGCTTAAGCCATCAACCTTGTTGACAATAATGTGGAATGACTTGCCCAGCTGCCGTAAGCGCATAGCTAATGCCTCGTCAGTTGCCGTCAGTCCGGCACGAGCATCCACCATAAAGAGTACGGCATCGGCTTCTTCGATCGCAGTGAGCGCTTGCTGGGCCATTGAAGTATCGACACCGTCCTCATCACCGGTAATACCACCAGTGTCGATGACGACAAAGGGGCGGCTGCCCACTTTAGCTTCGCCATATTTTCTGTCCCGGGTAAGGCCCGGAAAATCCGCAACCAGTGCGTCCCTGCTGCGAGTCAGTTGATTGAACAGCGTCGACTTGCCGACATTGGGGCGCCCCACCAGGGCGATCACAGGAATCACTAATTTTTTGCACTGATCTCATAAGCAACAAGTTCGCCACTGTTGCCATAAACGTATAGAACATTGCCGTCGCTCAACATGTCTGCTCTTGCGCCGTCACTATCGACCCGAACTCGCCCGACTAGTGCGCCATCAACCTGCGTGAGAAGATGCACATATCCCTCCAAATCGCCAACGGCAACATAACTACTCACCGGCGTTGGTCGCGACAATCCCCGGTACCCAAGGGCACCCTGAGCCCAGCGCAAACCCTGTCCATTGCGAAGATAGGCGTTGACTGTGCCGTCTTCGTCGGCGACATAGACATTGCCGAAGCCCTGAGAAACTCCGGAAAATGACGACACGTCCTGCTTCCACATCTTATTGCCGCTTTCCACATCGATAGCCACCACGCGCCCCTGGTAGCTGGCCGCGTAGAGCTCATTGCCCACCAACTCCATGGTGCCATCAACATCGACAATACGTTCGATTTCAGAACGGCCCTGGGAAATCGCCACGCGCACTTCCCACACGATTGCACCCGTAGCCACATCGAACGCCAGTACTCGGCCGTTGGCAAACCCAACGAACACCCGGCCATTGCGCATGATCGGCGTACTGGTGCCACGTACAGTCAATACCGGAACATTACTATCATAAGTCCACAGTAGTTTTCCCGTGTCAAAATCCAGACCCTGCAGCTTGCCATTGTAGGTCTGCGCTATGACCAGTTCTCCATCACTCTGGGGAGCAGACAAAATCTCCCCGCCCAAGGGCGTAGACCATAGCTGCGCACCGGAGCTTGCATCCAGCCTAATGACAAAACCCTCACTGCTACCCAACAGCACCGTGTTCTCAAAGATTCCCACACCTCCAGACAGAGAAGTTTCAAGATCAACCTCCCATCGCGTCTTACCATTGCTCCGATCAACAGCCACAACCTCGCCATCGGCGGAGGCAGCATAAAGGACATCACCATTCATAGCTGGCTGCAATCGATACAAACCCTGCCCCTGGCCATTACCCACATCAACAGACCACAGTTCGTCAAATTCAACTGTCGCGTCAATGTCCACCAGCGGCACAGGCGCGGTCGGATCATCTTCATCGGAATCAAACCAATCGGAAATTGTGCTACAGGCCGCCAGATTGAGTA